>JBKPSH010000077.1:0-54497 GCA_046734955.1 Acidobacteriota bacterium | reverse complement strand
TGTTTCATGACCGGCTCCTATCGATGCGGCTCTGGCGCCGCGAGGCGTTAACCCGCGATTTCGGTGGCACAGACCACCTTGTCGAGTGCGACAGCACTACGACATTACGATAGCGGGCCGGTCATTCCATATTGTCTAATCCCTGAATCCTTGAATCCTTGAATCCTCGAATCCAGGCATAGTGCGAATGTCCACGGCGGCGATTCGGCGATTCAACGATTAGCGATTTAACGATGAGTGATTCACGATGAGTGATTCACGATGAGTGATCAGTGATGAGTGATTCGACCTTCAGCGACTGGCTGCGGGCGCTCGAGGCTCGGCATCTCGCGAACCTGCGGCCCTCCGAAGTGTCGCGCGCGTTGCGCTCGCTGTCGTCGTATTACGTCGAGCGCCGCTCGAAACTCGCGGAAGGTGCGGCGCTCAACACCGCGGGGAAGCGCGCCGCGTTTGCGCTGTTCTACGGACCGCTTCACTTCCTCGTGACGCGCGAAATCATCATCGCGATTGAACGCGCACGATATGTCGCACAGATTCTCGATCTCGGTTGCGGGACCGGCGCCGCCGGTGCGGCGTGGGCCCTCGCGAGCGGACGGTGCACCCTCAACGCCATCGACAAGCATCCGTGGGCTGTGGACGAGGCGAATTGGACTTACCGTCAGCTCGGCATCACCGGGTATGCAGGTCAGGCGAGCATCGTACGCGCACCGATTCGTGGACGCAAAGGGCACGGAATCCTTGCTGCGTACTCGATCAACGAGCTCGATGACGAGACCCGAACTGGACTCATCTCCCGGCTCATCGAAGCGAAAGAAACAGGATCTCACGTCCTAGTGATTGAGCCGATCGCCAAGCGCGCCCTTGCCTGGTGGTCCGAATGGGAGAAGACCTTTGTTGACGCCGGCGGCCGGAGCGACGAATGGCGCTTCCGAGTCGAACTCCCCGAGCGGCAGCGCACGCTTGGGCGCGCTGCGGGCCTGGATGCTCGCGAGCTGACTGCCCGTTCGCTATGGATGTAGAAGCTGAAATAGAATTCCAGCAGCCCGGCCTCCGGGGAGGACACGAATCGAATGGCACAGGCCACAGCTCCCACGACGCCGCGGCGCGGCCTCACGCTCACCCAACAAATCTTCATTGGCCTGGTTCTCGGCATCATTGTCGGCGCGATCGTCGACGCGACGCACCCGGAATATGCGGTCTATTTCCGTCCGTTCAGCCAGTTGTTCCTGCGTCTGATCAAGATGGTCATCGCGCCACTGATTTTTGCCACGCTCGTGGCAGGAATTGCCGGCGCCGGTCATTTCAAGGTCGTCGGACGGATGGGCCTTCGCGCCCTGATCTATTTCGAGGTGGTGACGACGCTGGCGCTGATTATCGGCCTGGCGGCCGTCAACTTCACGAAACCGGGTGTCGGTGTGAATCTGCCGATCGGCACGCACTCAGACATCACGGCAAAGCCGCAGACCTGGGATCAGATCCTGCTGCATGTCGTTCCCGAGTCCGTGATCGACGCGATGGCGCGCGGGGACGTGTTGCAAATCGTGGTGTTCAGCATCTTCTTCGGCATTGCACTCGGCATGATTGGTGAAAAGGGACGTCCCGTGATCGTCTGGTGCGAAGTGCTTGCCGAGACAATGTTCAAGTTCACCAACATCGTCATGCATTACGCGCCAATCGGAGTTGGTGCTGCGATTGCGTATACCGTCGGTCATGGCGGGCTCGGTGTTCTCTACAACCTCGCCTGGCTGGTCGCAACGCTGTATGGCGCGCTCGCAGCGCTGATTCTTCTCGTCTTTCTCCCGATTGCAATCATCTTCAAGGTCCCGCTGCGAAAATTCATTCGCGCCGTCAAGGAACCAGCGGTCATTGCCTTTTCGACGACATCGAGCGAGGCGGCGCTGCCGCGCGCCATGGAAGTGCTCGAACGTCTGGGCGTGCCTCGGCGCATCGTTTCGTTCGTCCTGCCGCTCGGATACAGCTTCAATCTCGATGGAACAACCCTTTATTTGTCGCTGGCGTCGGTGTTCGTGGCGCAGGCGGCGGGAGTGCATTTGTCCGCGGGTCAGCAGATCACCATGCTGATCACGCTGATGTTGACGAGCAAGGGTGTCGCCGGAGTTCCCCGAGCATCGCTCGTGATTCTCGCCGGTACGCTTGCGAGCTATGGCTTGCCACTTGAAGGCGTGACGCTGATCCTTGGCGTCGACGAGCTGATGGATATGGCGCGAACCATGACGAATGTGATTGGCAATTGCCTGGCGACGGTGGTAATTGCCAAGTGGGAAGGGGAATTCGTCGAAGCCAGTGACCAACAGCTGGAGCTCGCGGCGGCGCGCGGCGAAATCTGAGAACCTGATGTTGTATGGCCTGACGCGTCGCCGGCGTCGGCGCTTTCGACGCTGGTTTCTCGAAGGCGCCCGGCGACAACCGGGTCCGCATACCAGCGAAGACTCCGCGCATCAATCGGCGTGGTGGAAAGTCATGTGCCTGACGGGCGTCGACTACTTCTCGACGCTCGGCTATCAACCAGGTATTGCGTTCCTGGCCGCCGGCCTGATTTCGCCGCTCGCGACGCTGGTGCTCGTCCTGCTGACGCTGTTCGGCGCGCTGCCAATGTACAGGCGCGTCGCCGAATTGAGCCCGCACGGACAAGGCAGCATCGCGATCCTCGAAGAACTGCTACCGCGCTGGCGTGGTAAGGCGCTCGTGTTGTGCCTGCTTGGCTTCGCCGCGACGGGCTTCATCATCACGATCACCATGTCGGCCGCGGACGCGACCGAGCACATCATTCACAATCCGCTCGCACCCGAGTGGATGGAGCATCCGATTCTTATCACGCTGGTATTACTCGGTGCTCTCGGTGCCGTGTTTCTCAAAGGCTTTCGGGAAGCCGTCTGGGTCGCCGTACCGATCGTGGCAATTTACCTGTTGCTCAACGTGGCAGTGGTGCTCTGGGGGACGCACTACCTGCTGGGCCGGCCGGACGTGTTCAGCAACTGGAACACCGCTGCACTCACGGAGCATGGCGGCAGTGCGATCAGGATGATCGTCGTCGCACTCGTGCTCTTCCCGAAGCTCGCGCTCGGACTCTCAGGATTCGAGACGGGCGTCGCGGTGATGCCGCTCGTCGCCGGCAGCCCGCGCGATAGCGAGGCTCAGCCGCAAGGCCGAATCCGCAATACGCATAAGTTGCTGACGACGGCCGCTGTCATCATGAGCGTCCTGCTGGTTACGAGCAGTCTCGTCACGACGCTCTTGATTCCGCCCGCGGAATTCCAGGCCGGTGGCACCGCGTATGGCCGTGCGCTCGCATACATCGCACACGAGCACCTGGGTGAAGTGTTCGGAACACTCTACGACTTCAGCACCGTCGCGATTCTGTGGTTTGCCGGTGCATCGGCGATGGTCGGATTGCTGAACCTCGTCCCTCGATACCTCCCACGTTACGGCATGGCGCCTGAGTGGGCGAAAGCCAATCGGCCGCTCGTGGTCATCTTCACGTTCATTACATGCCTGGTCACCGTGTTGTTCAATGCCGACGTGAACTCTCAGGGGGGCGCGTACGCCACCGGTGTTCTCATGCTGATGGGATCAGCGGCCCTCGCGGTGACGCTGGCTCGCCTCCGCTCTCACCAGCGGTGGCACGGCTATCTGGTCCTGACCGTCATCTTTGGTTATACGACGTTCGTCAACATCGTGGAACGCCCCGAAGGCATCAAGATCGCGTCGATTTTCATCGTCACGATCATCGTGACCTCGATGACGTCGCGTGTGCTTCGCTCGACGGAGCTGCGTGTGCACGGCATCGACGCGGATCCCATGGCACAGCAGTTCATTCATGCCGCAGCCGATGCGCCGGTGCGTATCATTGCGAACCGGCCTGATGCCGGTGACGTCGAGGAATACGCGTACAAACTCCGCGAGGCCCGCGAATCGCATCATCTTCCGCCCGACGAGCGTGTCCTGTTTGTCGAAGTACGTCTCGGAGACGTGTCCCAGTTCTCCGATACATTAAAGGTGACAGGCATCGATATCGGAGGTCACCGGGTTCTCCGGTGCGTGAGTTCCGCGATTCCGAATGCAATTGCCGCGCTGCTTTTGTATTGCCGCGATGAGACCGGAAAGATTCCGCACGCCTACTTCGGATGGACCGAGGGAAATCCGATCGCATATCTGCTGAAGTTTCTGGCGTTGGGTGAAGGGGATACGGCGCCCGTGACTCGCGAAGTCCTTCGTCAGGCGGAACCTAACCCGATGCGCCGCCCGAGGATTCACGTGGGATGAAGCTAGGCAGCGAGCCAAACAGCGCATTCGTCGACGCCGTGGCCTTTGACCGCGGTGACCTCCAGCTGAAGACGGTCGTACCGGACACTGTCTCCAACAGCCGGCGGGCGGCCAAGCAGAGTCAGCACGAGACCGCTGACACTGTCGACGTCCTCGTGCTCCAAGTCCAGATCGAAGTGCTGTCCTAACTCGTCAAGCCGCATCGTACCCGGAACGCGTAGCCGGCTCAGCGCGTCGCGATACACGTGAGGCGTGGCACCAGGTCCTTCCTCGATTTCGCCGACGACCTCCTCGAAGAGATCCTGAAGCGTGACGACTCCCGAGGTTCCACCATGCTCGTCGAGCACAATCACCATCTGCGTCCGCTCCCGCCGCATCGTCGACAGCACTGAATCGAGTGGCGCGGTTTCAGGAACGAGCGGGAGGGGGCGGGCGTGAGTGCGGCGAATCGGTTCCTCGGTCCGCAGCACGCGCAACAGATCCTTTATGTGAACCATGCCGATGATGTGGTCGAGATCTCGTTCGTAAATCGGGTAGCGCGTGTGAGCGTTTCGGCTCAGTAGCTCTCGGATCTGTTGCGGCTTGGTGCCAAGTGGAATGCCGACCACGCGGACGCGCGGAACCATCACTTCGCCGGCCGTGAGGTCGCCAAACTCGAAGAGTTCTTGCAGCATTCGGCCGGACTCTCCCCGAATCGCACCCACCTCTTCGCTCTCCTGCACGATCAGTTGAAGTTCTTCCGCCGTGTAGTACTGGTCCGCATTCTGCGCCTGGCGGTTGACGCCGATAAGATGCAGAACGCGGTTGCCAATACCGTTCAAGGCGATTACGAACGGAAACAGCGCGTTCCGGATCCACAACATCGGCGGCGTGATCCAGAGCGCCAGCGTTTCGGCGTGCTGCAACGCGAGCGACTTCGGCACCATCTCGCCGACGACGATGTGGAAGTACGTCAGGATGGCGACGGCAACCGTACTGGCGATTCCATGCGACGCCAGCCATTGCGGCAGGCCGTGTCCACCGAGCAATGCGTAAAGGCCGTCGGCCAGGACATGTTCGCCATACATGCCCAGGCCGAGGCTCGCGACGGTAATTCCGAGCTGTGCCGTCGCGATATACCGATCCTGCTGTTTCGGATCATCGAGGACGCGTTGAACCAGTTGCGCAAGGCGGTTGCCGTCCTGCGCTTTCCGATCGATGGCCGCTCGCGGCGCGCCGACGATCGCAAATTCCGCGGCGACGAAAACGCCGTTAAGAAGAACGAGGGCGGTAATGATGAGGAGCGCGGTCATGAGTTGCTGTCCTCGTCCGCGCCGTGCCGGTCGCCAACGATAACGGATGCGACGGCGCCCCCCTCGACCGCCTCGATCTCCACGTGCAAATCGTCGAGATCGATTTCCTCCCCCGATTCCGGTACGTGTCCGACCCCAGCGATCACTCGATCGGCGACGGTTTCTTCACGGCCGCGCCACTGAGCCCCGACGAGCGGCGCCGCCTGATCGAGCCGCATCGATCCAGGCAGCCGCAGTCGTCCGTCAGAAAGGCGAATGGGGCGGGCCTGGACGGATTTGAACTCGTCGGCAACTCCGCCGAGAAGCTCGCCGACGACATCCTCGAGGGTAATCAGGCCGACAACGGATCCGCTGACGTCGACGACGAGCGCCTGGTGACTGCGGCGCTCGCGGAGAAAGGTCAGCAGCCGATCGGCAGGCATCGTGTCGGGCACGCGGACGATCGGCCGCATCAATGCCGCAACGGACAACCCGCCACCCCGCACGTATCGCATCACCACATCCTTGGTGTGCAGGATCCCGACAATGTTGTCGATCGATCCGCGAAAGACGGGCAGGCGGCTGTAAGGGCTGACCGCAACCAGGCGAAGAACTTCGTCGAAGGGGAGGGCGGCGTCGATCGCCGCAAGCCGCGAACGCGGCACCATCAACTGACGCGCGCTGCGCAAACCAAGACGAAGCGCGCGATGAAGGCGCACCTGCTCTTGCGGTTCGAGGAGACCGCCGTCCCGGCTTTCCGCGATGAGCAGTGCGATCTCCTCAGGTGAGTGGACGTGGCGGTGGCCGGTTGACGGCAGCCGGAGCGCGCGCAGCAGGAGCACACCGCTTCCATTGAGCAGCGCGATCGACCACGAAAACACACGCATCGACCACTGCATCGGAAGAACCGTGAACAGCGCCGTGCGCGTCGGATTCTGGAGCGCGAGAGATTTCGGGACGAGCTCTCCCAGGATTACTGCCAGAGTCGTCAGGAAAATCAGCACGATTGCCGCCGATGCGGATTCGACGGTTGACGGCTGGAACCGCTCGAACTTGCCGAGAAGCGGCATCAGAAGCGGCGCGAGGGTCGCCTGGCCGTAGGCACCGAGAATGAGGCTGCACAGCGTGATCCCGACCTGCGACGCGGCGATATAGCGATCCAGCGCCCGCGGATCTTCAAGAACCGGCAGAAGGCGGGCGGCCAGCGCGTCCCCATCCTCCGCCAATCGGCGAAGGCGGCTGCGCCGCGCGCTCACGGCGGCGAACTCTGCAGCCACGTAAAACCCGGTTGAAACAATGAGCAGGGCAATGATCACCCACGCCGCCACCATGCAGCCGGATCGTACTGCAAAACGCGACGCTCGAATCCCCAATCACTCTAATCACGAATCACTAATCACTAATCGTGAATCACTGATCCACGAATCGTCGAATCCCTAATCTCGAATCATTGAATCTCAATCCGCATCATCGAATCTCCAATCGTCAAAGCGCCGACGAATGAGAAATGACATTGCCACACGCGGTTGAGAGATCAGCGATTCGGATTTAATGATCAGGGATTCAGGATCAGGGATTCAGGATGAGGGATTCAGGATCAGTGATCAGTGATTAGCGATTCATTCAGCCCGTAGCGCGACGACCGGGTCGACGCGGGTCGCGCGCCGGCCCGGGATGTAGCTCGCGAGAGCGGCGACCGCTCCAAGAAGGACGGCGACGGCGGTGAACGTCATGGGATCCTGAGGCTCGACGTTGAAGAGCAGCTTGGTCATGAGCCGAGTCAACACGAACGCGCCCGCGGCGCCAAGCCCTATGCCGAGGACGGCCAGGACCATCGCGTTGCCGACGACCATCCGCAGGAGATCGCGCCGTTGGGCGCCGAGAGCCATGCGGATGCCGATCTCCTGCGTTCGCTGCGTAACGGAGTAGCTGATAACGCCGTAGATTCCGACCGATGCAAGCGCGAGCGCGACGATCGAGAAAGCCACCAAGAGCACCATCGTGAGTCGTCGCTCCGTCGTTGACACCGCGATCACTTCCGACATGGGCCGAATCTGCGACACCGGCACGTTCCGATCGAGCTCGTGCACCGCGTTGACGATGGATGGGACGATGCCCATGCCGCGAGCGGACGTTCTGACGGCGACGCTCATGAACGGATACGCGAAGCGGGCCGGAGGCAGGTAGCTCGCGCCGCGCGATTCGCTCTCGAGACTTACCGAGCGAATGTCTCCGACGACGCCGATGATCTCGTCCGGCCCCTGGTTGTTCCAGCTCAGCACGATTCGCCGTCCGATCGGATCTCTGTCGCCAAAGTATTTCTTGACCAGTCCGTCACTGACGATCACGCGACGCGTGTTCGGTGCCGTATCGCGTCCATCAAACAAGCGGCCGCGCAGCAGCGGAATCCCCATGGCCTTGAAGAAATCGTGCGTGACCACCTTCACTTCTGAGACCGGCTCTTCGCCGGCGCGCGGCTTCTCTTGACCCTCTATCGAAAAGCTTGTTGCCGCGCCGAGCCCGTTGAGCGGCAGAAAGCTGATGCCACCAGCCGCCTGCACACCCGGCAGGGAGTCGATCCGTTGGAATACTCGATCGAAGAACCCGACGATCTGGGTGTCACTCTGATAGCTCGCCGCGGGCAAGGTGACCTTCATCGTGATCGTCTGTGAAGGATCGAAGCCCGGATTCACGCGCATCAGACTCAGGAAGCTGCGGGCAAGCAGTCCGGCGCCGACAAGCAGCACCAGCGCAAGCGCCATTTCAAAAATCACAAGTCCCTGCCGCACGCGGCGCCCTCGGTTCGCCGTGCCGGTCCGTCCGCCTTCTCTGAGCGCATCGGTGAGGGAGACCCCGGCCGCGGTGAACGCCGGGATGATCCCAAATAGTACGCCGCTAGCCACAGCTGCAGCGCACGCAAAGAGCAGCACCCATCCGTTGATTCCAACGAATTCCAGCCGCTGGATTGGGAGATTTGTCGCCACCACGGTGCGCAGAAACCTCAGCGCCCACCAGGCGAGCGCCAGACCGGCGATCCCACCGACCACTGACAACAACAGGCTTTCCGACAGTAGCTGCCGAATCAAGCGTCCGCGATCCGCGCCGAGTGCGGCGCGAACGGCGAGTTCACGGTGTCGAGTGCTCGCGCGGGCGAGGAGAAGATTGGCAACGTTCGCACACGCGATCAAGAGAACCAACCCGACAGCGCCGGCGAGAACCAGCAACGCGGGACGGACATCACCCGTGAGCTGCTCCTTCAGCGGCACAACTCGCGCCGTCCATCCGGTATCGAAATTGGGAAACATCGCGGTCAACTGACTCGCGACACTGGTCATATCATCCTGCGCCTGCTTGAACGTCACACCGTCCTTGAGCCGCGCGATCACCATCGTCCAGCGGCCCCGAGGCGTCCGAGCCTCCGCCGAGAATCCGATAGGAACCCAGAGGTCAACGTTCTTATCCAGAATTGAGAATCCGGGCGGCATGACGCCGACGATCGTGAACAGATCGCCGCTCAGGCGAATCGAGCGATTGATGACGTTTGGATCCGCGCTGAAGCGTCGGCGCCACAAACGATCGCTGAGCAGGACAAAACGATTTGAGTTCGGCCGATCGTCTTCCGGTGTAAAGACACGCCCCAGTGCGGCATTCACGCCGAGCATCGGGAACAGCGTGGCATTCACGATCTGCTGCGTCAGTTCCTCAGGTTCGCCATCCCCCGTGTACGCAGTGCGGAACGTCATGCTGACGATCGACATCTCACTGAAGACCGAATTCATCTCGCGCCAGTGCAGGTAATTGCCCGGTGAGACCACGTTGTTGCGCCGATCGCGCGGCAGGTTGTGTTCCCATACGATCGCGAGACGGTCCGGATCTTTGTACGGCAGCGGCTGAATGAGCAGCGTATTGATCACCGCAAAAATCGCAGTGTTGGCGCCGATCCCGATCGCCAACGCTCCCAGGGCGGCCACTGTGAAGGCGGGTGAGGCGAGCAGCAGCCGACCTCCGTGTCTGAGATCCTGCCATGCTTGAAGCAACATGGTTTACTCGCTCCGAAGGGTGACGATCGGATCGACCGATGCTGCCCGGTGTGCCGGTGATACCGTCGCCGCAAGGGCGACGAAGCCGAGCAGGATCGCAACCGAACCAAGGGTCAGCGGATCACTCGGGGTGATCCCGAACAGCTGAGTACTCAGCAGACGCGTGAACGCGCTCGCACCGAGGAATCCAACGACCAGGCCGACGATCGTCAGAGTCAGCCCCTGGCGAACGACTAACGCCACGAGGTCCGGCCGCCGCGCACCAAGCGCCATGCGAATTCCGATCTCCCGTCGCCGCTGCAAAACACCGTAACTGAGGACACCATGAATGCCAATCGCGGCAAGCAGCAGAGCGACAAACGCGAAAAGAGCCAGGAGCAGCATCGTGAAGCGGCGTTGCCCGACCGATCGGGACACGGTGTCGTGAAGCGGCTCGACGGCAAAGACGGCAAGACCAGGATCTATTTCGTGGATCACATTCGTGACCGCCGTAGTCAGCGAGGACGGGTTCGCTTCGGTGCGTACCAGTAGTACTCCTGCACCATTAGCGGACGGTGTTTGCGAGAGCGGTGTGTATGCGCCAATCGGTGAAGCCTCGGCGAGCCCGTGAAACTTCTCGTCCGCGACGATTCCGACAATCGTTCGCGCCGTGCCCCAGAAACGAATCTGTGCGCCGAGTGGATCGCGGTCACCGAAGAACCGTTTGACGGCAGCGGCATTGATAAGCGCAACCGGTGCACTGCTCGTCGTATCGCTATCGAGCAGCAGTCGGCCGCGAACCAGCTGCAGGCCGACCGTGGCGAAATAACCAGGAGTGACGCGGCGGATTGAAATCTCCGGCCACGACTTCGATTCCGCCTCACGTCCGGCGATCGTGAACGAATTGGTAAAGCCTGGATCGAGCGGATGGTTGCCGGCGATGGCGACGGCGCGAACACCGGGAAGCGTCGCGGCCCGCGCGAGTAGCGACCGGTTGAATCCATGCTGTTCCTTGAAGTCCGGCCAGACACGGAAGTTCGCCGGATAACGGGAGGCCGGAAGCTGGTACTCGGCCTTGAGCACGCCCTCGGTCGCGAAACCCGGATTCACCTGCTGCAGTGTCCAGAAGCTTCGAATCAGGAGCGCCGCGCCACAGACGAGCACAACTGCCAATGCCAGCTCGGCGATCACCAGGGCACTGCGAACACGGTTGCGCGCAGGTCCTGCGGACGTACGGCCGGCTCCATCCGCCAGTGACGCTTGAAGGTTCAGTCGCCGTGCCCGCAGCGTCGGCAGCAAGGCAAACACCACGCTTATGAGAAGAGATATGGCGAGCGTCGTGAGCAACACGCGAACGTTGACCGATGCGAGCACGAGTCGGGGAACATCCGCGGGGGCGATTGAGACGAGGAAGCGCACGCCGACAAATGCCAGGCCGATGCCTGCCAGTGCGGCGCACGCCGCGAGCAGGAATGTTTCTGCAAAGGCCTCACGAAGCAGGCGCGACTGCGATGCGCCAAGCGCGCAGCGAACCGCGGCGTCCTGGGCGCGCGCGTTGGCGCGGGCGAGCAGAAGATTCGCCACGTTGACGCACGAGACGATGAGGACCAGCGCCACGGCGGTGAGCAGTACGAATAACGCCGGCCGAACCGGACCGAAGATGACGGCATCGAGCGCTTCCACATGGGCACCGCGGGCGGCATTTTCCGGATATGCCCGTTCGAGATCCGCGGCGACGGTCGTCAGCTCGCTCTGCGCCGCATCGACGGATGCCGTTGACGATAAACGTCCGAGGACAAAGATCGGATGCGTCGAGCGAGGTAACTGCTGTGGATCGGCCTGCAGCGGCATCCAGATGTCGATGTCGGTCTTGAATCCGCGATCCGCGAAGCCGCGCGAATAGGCTGCTGAGGAGAGAATCTGCAACACGCCGAAGTCGGCACCGGCGGGCATTATCCCGGCGATCGTGTAGGGGTGATCGTCGAGGCGAAGCGTGGACCCGACCGCCGTGTCGCGACGCTGAAACGCGCGTTCCCACAAGCTCTCGCTAATCAACACGACTGAAGGACCGTTAGGGCGATCCTCTTCCGCGGTGAATGTGCGCCCGGCAATCGGCTGTAAACCGAGCATGGGCAGTGCTTCGGCGGATACATTGAGTACCGGCAGGCGAACCGGATCGCCATGTTCGGGCGTCAGGTTGACCTCGCCGGCCGCTATGGCCGCGAGGTGGTCGAACGTTCGCGCGCGCGTTTTGAAGTCGAGGTAATCAGGAACGGACGCTGGTTCGCGCGTGGTGCCGGTATTGCGGTCGGTCTCCCATACGATCGCGAGACGATCGATATTCCTGAGCGGCGTCGGCCGCAGCAGGACCGCATCGATGACGCTGAAGATCGCGGTGTTCGCGCCGATACCGAGCGCCAGGGTGAGGATCAGAATTACGGTGAGTGCCGGCGTTTTTTGAAACGACCGGAACGCGTGGCGAAGGTCCGACCACATGTGCTCGTCCTCATCTGCCGATTGCGCCGATGGCCCACGCCGCCTGCTTGCGCACACCCGCATCGGTGTCTTTGAGGCACGGCAGGAGTCCAGAGAGCGCGCGCGAATCCCCAATGGCGCCGAGCGCCCATGCCGCCTGTTGCCGGACGCCGTTGTTCTGATCGGATAGCGCGCGGATCAGCGCATCGACCGCACGGGAATCATCGATCGCGCCGAGCGCCCACGCCGACTGTTTTCGGACGCGTTCACCGGGATCGCTCAACGACGTGATCAGTGCCGGGACGGCGGTCTTATCGTCAATCGCTCCCAGCGCCCACGCCGCCTGTTCGCGCGTGCGCTCATCGGCGTCTCCGAGTGCGGCACTCAGCGCGCCGACGGCGCTCGAATCATCGATCGCACCCAGCGCCCACGCCGATTGACGACGCACCCGGGGATCGGTGTCCTTCAATGCAGCGATCAAGGATTGTACGGCGCGCTTATCGTCGAGCGCACCGAGCGCCCATGCGACCTGCTCGCGCACCGCGGCCTCGCGATCCTTCAGCGCCTCGATGAGTGCCGGCACCGCACGCTGATCATCGAACGCGCCCAATGCCCACGCCGCGTTGCGCCGCGCTGGCCATGTGGTGTTACGGAGCGCGTTGAGCACTGGATCAAAGGCGCGCGAACCGATGGCGACGAGTGCCGCCGCCGCCTGCTCACCGGGTGACGTCAAATCGTTTGGGTTGCCACGCCACCAGCTGCGATTGCACACCAGGGCCTCAACTGGCGCAGCATCTCCAAGCATTGCGACCAGCGGCTGGATCGCCTCGGCAGCTGAATCTCCCAGTTCGCGGATCTCGCATGCGACGCGTGCGCGGGCGGCTGGATCTGACGCGTTGAGTTCCGCGATCAATTCACGGACATTCCGCCCCTGGGCGCGCACATCGCGATGCTCGTCGAGCGGCGAGGTCAGCGCCAACAGAGCGAGAACTGAACCAATCGCGGTGCGGACCACTTCAGTGCTCCTCGAGGCGCGGGTTTGGATTCGGATTGGGATTGGGGTTCGGATTGGGATTTGGACGCGGATGTGGGTGTGGATGTGGATGTGGATGCGAGATGTGGCCCCCGCCGTCTCCACCAATCTCGGCGATCGCCGCGATCGCGGCGCGCCGCACCGATACATCCTCGTCCTTCATTGCCGCCGTCAGTACCGGCAGCGCCCGTTCATCGGAGAGCTCACCGAGAGCAGAAACCACGTGCCGTCGCACGTCTGCGTTCGCGTCCTTAGCGGCGGCGATGAGCGCGTCGACGGCGGTCCGGTCACCCAGCTCTCCCAGGGCTGAAGCGGCTCTGCTGCGGATCGATGGGCTGTTGTCTTTCAGCAGACCCGCAATCGGGCCAGCCGCGCGCCGGTCGCCGATTTCGGCAAGTGCCGAGATCGCGTGCGCGCGCACATCAGCGTCGCTATCCTTGAGCGCTTCGGTCAGTCCGGTGACGGCGCGCGCGTTTCCAAGTTCACCGAGCGCCGCTGCCGCCTGACGTCTCACACCGGCGTCGGAGTCCTTCAGTGCCCCAACGAGTGCATCGACTGCGCCTTCGCGCGGGCTCTGACCGGCGCTCACCTGCGGCATCCGCAACTCCATGGACCTGGAGGTCGCGCTGGGAGGCGTCGACGTCCACTCGAGTGACGGATGGAGCATGACGGACACGAAGCCGATGAAAATCGCGCTCGTTTTCAACAACGTGCGAACAAAAACGGTGATGGGACTCATGCGCCTCTCCTGCTAAAAACGTAGCATTCCGAAACAGAGCACTGGGCCGGCGGTCATTTCAACCCGCCCTGGCGCTACGCCCGAAACGTGCGCCCCCGAAACCTGCGCGCTGTAAACCTACGGTGTAGGGCGCGGTCTTTAGACCGCGCCTGTATTACCGAGCAATTTGCCCCAGCGCGAACGCTGCCTGCTGCCGGACATCGGCGCTGGCATCTTTCAACGCCGCCGTCAGGCCATCGATGGCGCGCGGATCGCGAATCTGCCCGAGCGCGAACGCCGACTGCTGGCGCACATCCGAGGCGCTGTCCTTCAGCGCAATGACGAGCGCTTCGACTGCGCGCGAGTCACGAATCTGTCCCAGCGCAAACGCTGCCTGTTCGCGAACGTCCGCGGCTGAATCCTTGAGCGCGGAAATGAGCGGCTCGACCGCGCGACGATCGCGGATTTGTCCGAGCGCGAACACCGCTTGCTGTCTCACATCCGCTTTGCCGTCGCGAACGGCCAGCGTGATCGCGTCGACCGAAGAAGGATCGCGAATCTGGCCGAGCGCAAACACCGCCTGCTCGCGCACGTCGTCGTCGGGATCCTTCAATGCGCCGCTCAGCCCCGGCACAGCCGCACGATCCCTGATTTGTCCAAGCGCGAACGCCGCTTGCTGGCGGACGTCTGCATGCTGATCGTTCAATGCCTTGATCAGTGGGTCGACGGCGCGCCGATCGCGCAGCTGTCCAAGACCAAACGCGGCCTGCTCGCGAACACCAGGCGAGGCGTCGGACAGTGCCTGGACGAGAGGATCCAACACGCTCGGATCGCGCAACTGCACGAGTGCATGAAGAGCGGTCTCGCGGACGTCTTTGTCAGTGTCCTTCAACGCGGCGGTGAGTGCCGCCACGGTTCGAGGATCGGCCTTTCCTTGCGCACTCTTGGACGCGGGGTTGTTTTCTTGCGCATTCTGCCAGTTCGGGTGCTCGCCGACGGCGAACTCCAGCACGCGATCAAAGTCGAGATCGCCAACCGTCGTATTCACGATCGGTGCAACGTGGGTCTGAACGTTAGTCTGAATGTGGGTCTGAACGTTTGGCTGGACCGTGGACGCGACGGCACTTTCGGCCGCTGACTGGACGCTGGTTGAGGCGATTTCTCCCGCACGCCGAGCGTTGCGCCCCACGCGTTGCTGATCCGCCGACATGGCCGCAGGTTCCGATTGTGGCGGCGCTGCCGGAGTCGGCGCTGGTGTCGCTTGGGGACTCGGCGCCGGTGTCGATTGCGGAGTCGCGATCTGGGCTGGCTGCGGCTCGTCGGGGGTCGCGACTTGCCACGCCTGCACCGATGCGAGCGGCAGCACGCCGAGCGCGAAGATCGCCGTGGCGGCACTCGTGCGAAAACGCGACAAACCTGCGCGCGGAACACTGGGATCGAGAATGGCCATCAATCGGCCTTCGAGCTCGGAGCGGTGAGCCATCGCGAGACTGGCTCCGGCAAGAACCGCGGGAAAGCGCCCGGCGCGCATCACGCGCGCGATTTCGATCAGTTGATCGGCGTAGTCAGATCCCCGTGTGCCGGCCGCGAGCACCAGATCGTCGCAGGCGCGTTCACGTTCGGTGCGCACGTGCCGGGCCGCGATCCACGCGAGCGGATTGAACCAGTGCAGCGCACACGACATCTGCGCCAGCATGTGCGTCAGGCAATCGTGACGCTTCACGTGTGCGAGCTCGTGCAACAACACGATCCGCAGGCGATCAGCCGGCCAGTCATCGGCATCGGCGGGCATCAACACGGCCGGCCGGAGAAGTCCCCACGCCATCGGCATCGCCGCGCCCTTGCTGCGAAGGAACACGATGCGAGGTGAGATTCCGAGTTCGGCCGCAAGCGATCTGGCTTGTGCGAGCCATGGCGCCTCCGTGACGTGCTCAGTACGGCGGGACATCCATTGCACCGCAACCACACCGGCCATGAGCCGGCTCACGATCAGCAGCGCGCCGATCATCCACACGCCGAGCAGAATCGCGGACCATGACAGCGGCTTGCGGGCGGATGCTGACGGCGCGTCGGACGCGCGCGACGGCGTTTCTGAGATTTGTAAATTGACGTGCGGTTGGCTGCTGGCTCGTGGCTCCGGGCTCACGGCTGCTGGTGTGCGGCTGTTGGCTGCTGGCTCTCGCCTCTCGGCTCCTGGCTGGATCGCTGGAAGCACGTAGCTGGCAACCGACGACGATTCCCGTTCGATCGTGACGAGATTCCATTCCCAATGGGGCAGCGCGATTGAGAGGACTGGCAACACCAGGACGCTCGCCAGCGCGAGCGTCCAGACCATGTGGCGGAGCGCTGCCGATCGACGACGAAGCACAAACGAGGCGAGACCAGCGGCGAGGAACAGCAGCGTCGCTTTGCCAATGGCGTCCGCGACAGGGATCCACGAGGTCCCGAATTCAGCGGTAAAAAGATCGAGGATCCTCATGGCTACGCTCCGGCACTCCGCGCCTGATCGATCAGCCGCGCGAGACGATCGAGTTCAGCGTCGGAAAGTTTTTGCGACGATTCATCGAGAAGGGCTGAAATCGCCTGCTCGGCTGATCCGTCGAAGAACGTCTTCAACATGTGGCGCAGCGCGGACCGCTTGGCGTTGTCGCGGGCCACGGTTGGAAGATATACGTAACGGGGGCCGTCCTGTTCGTGCCTGACGTGCCCTTTTTCCTCGAGAATTCGAAGCATTGCACGAACCGCCGAATAGCTGGGCGGGTCGGGCAGCGCGATTTGCACCTCGGCAGCGGTAGCCCGTCCACTGGTGTAGAGTATGTCAATAATTTGACGCTCCCGTCGGCTGAGGTCGTCATGAGGTCGTTTATTCATTTATTAATAGCTCCAGCTCCGTCCATGTTTCGCTTCTCGCTTTTCGCTTTTCGCTTTTCGCTTCTCGCTCCTCGGATCCCTTTGTCAGCGAGCAAGCCGAGCAGCGAAGGGTCATTGACCGCGTTCTAGGGCATTGGACGGTTCTGAACGACAAAAGGTGCTATGAAAATAGCACACCGGCAAAAAAATAGCACTTTTCGCGTTTTTCCACCCACCCTCGGTTCGGCATATGCTCCTGCGTATGTACAAGTCCCTCCTCATCGCCTGGTCTTTTGCGATGCTCGCGGGCCAGGCCAGTCAGCCGCCGTTGCCGCTGAATCAAATCAAGTTGCCACCTGGATTCACCATCGATCTTTACGCCACCGGTGTTCCGCACGCGCGCGAGATGGTCATGGGATCGAAGGGAACCTTGTTTGTCGGCACCCGCGACTACGACAAGGTGTACGCGATCGTCGATCGCAACAACGATCAGAAAGCCGACCAGGTCTACACCATCGCGGAGGGCTTGAAGGATCCGAGCGGCGTCGCGTTTCGAAATGGTTCGCTGTTCGTTGCCGAAATCAGCCGCATCAGTAGATACGACAACATCGAGGCCAGCCTCGAGAAGCCGCCGACGCCAGCTGTCGTGAAAAGCGATCTGCCGACCGAGACACATCACGGACAAAAGTTCATTCGATTCGGACCCGACGGACTTCTCTATGTTCCTGTCGGCGCTCCCTGCAACGTCTGCGAGCGGCCCGACGATCAGAGATTTGCAACCATCCTCCGCATGAAGCCGGATGGCACCGAGACGGAGGTCTTCGCCAGCGGCGTGCGCAACAGCGTCGGCTTTGACTGGCACCCGGCGACACGAGAGCTGTGGTTCACCGACAACGGCCGCGATCTCCTCGGCGATGACATTCCACCCGACGAGCTGAATCACGCCCCGAAGAAGGGTCTCGCGTTTGGATTTCCGTACTGCCACGCCGGCGAAGTCAAGGATCCTGAATTCGGCGAGAAGCACGCGTGCGGTGAATTCCAACCGCCGGCGCGCAAGCTTGATCCGCACGGCGCTGCGATCGGCATGCGCTTCTACACCGGGACGATGTTTCCGGCGGAGTATCGGAATCAGATTTTCATCGCCGAGCATGGTTCCTGGAATCGTTCGGTCCCGATCGGATACCGCGTGATGCTGGCCAAGGTCGACGGCGACAAGGTCACGAGCTTTACGCCGTTTGCCGAAGGATGGCTTCAGGGTATCGGGAATTCGCAAGGCACGAAGACAACAGGACAGACGTGGGGTCGTCCATCGGATGTGTTCGTGATGCCCGACGGTGCGGTCCTCGTATCCGACGATTTCGCGGGTGTGATTTATCGGATTAGTTATAAGAAGTGAACGCGTGCCGCTTCTCGCTCTTCGCTTCTCGCTTCTCGGGTTATTCGACTCCTCAGCCGGACCGAGTAGCCAGCAGCGAGGAGCGGCAGCTATCCACCGATTAAGATCCACCACTCGCCGTTTCGATGTGGCGCTCGGCGAGTGGAAACCGTCAATTAGAGGAAGATGCCGATGGCCATGGTGAAAGAGTTTCGCGAATTTGCGGCGCGCGGCAACGTCGTCGATCTCGCCGTCGGCGTCATCATCGGCGCGGCGTTCGGCAAAATCGTCACGTCTCTGGTGAACGACATCGTGATGCCGCCGATCGGCATGGTGATCGGCCGCATCGATTTCAAGAACCTGTTCGTCGCGCTCAACGGGCAACACTACGCGTCGCTTGCGGACGCGCAGAAAGCCGCCGCGCCGACGATCAACTACGGCATGTTCCTCAATACCGTTCTCGAGTTCCTGATTGTGGCGTTTGTCATTTTTCTCATGGTGCGTCAGCTCAACCGACTGAAAACACCGGCGCCCGCGCCGCCGACGGAGGAGGCCCGCGACTGTCCGTTCTGTATCTCTCGGATCTCGTCGAAGGCGAAACGATGTCCGCATTGCACCTCGGAGTTAGGCGGATTGCGAGCATGACGAGTTTACGCAGGAGCGAGCAAGCGCAGCGCCGCGAGCCACCGGAACGGAGCGGGGCACAGGGGTCCCCGCGAGTGACGGTGTTGGGGAGTCCGAGGGGCGACGCCCGTCGGTGATGGAGGAGGCCCGCGACTGTCCGTTCTGTATCTCGCGGATCTCGTCGAAGGCGAAACGATGTCCGCATTGCACCTCGGAATTAGGCAGATTGCGAGCGTGACGAGTTTACGCAGGAGCGAGCAAGCGCAGCGCCGCGAGCCACCGGAACGGAGCGGGGCACAGGGTCCCCGCGAGTGACGGTGTTGGGGAGTCCGAGGGGCGACGCCCCTCGGTGATGGAGGAGGCCCGCGATTGTCCGTTCTGTATCTCGCGGATCTCGTCGAAGGCGAAACGATGTCCGCATTGCACGTCCGAGCTTGGCCCGGCGCGTGCGTGAGGTCTGCTTGCGTGCGGCAGAACCGGACGCTAAACTCCCGAACGATCAAATGAGAGTCTCGTCGTGCGCTCGTCTGTTCCGAAGAATGGCCGCAGCCGTTCTCGCGTCGTCGTTCGTTGCCGCGTGCCAGCCTGCCCCGCAGCGCGATCGAACGACCACGGCGCACTCGCGTGCGCCCGAGTCCGACGCACCGTATCAGGCGGAAGTGGAAGAGGGACTGGGCGCGGCGGTGGCGATTCTCGTCGACACGTCCGGATCCATGAAAGAGCCCGCGCCCGGCGATTCACGTCCGAAGTTCGTCGTCGCGCAAGAGGCGCTCGAAGCGATGCTCGATGCGACCGACGCGTTCATCGCGCGCCGGCCGGATTTCCCGATCAAGATTGGCGTCTATAGCTTTTCGAGCGGTGTACGCGTGCAGCGTCCGATACAGCCGTACGATCGCGCGGCGATTCGCGCGACGCTCGCCAGCCTGCCGCGGCCTGGCGGCGGCACGGCCATTGGTGAGGCGATGCGCGAGGCGCGTCCGGATCTCTATCGCGCCGGCGTGTTCCGCAAATATCTGCTCGTCGTCACCGATGGACAGAACACGAATGGACGAAATCCTGAGGACGTCGCGCGCGACATCTGGCGCAAGAGCGAGGGAGGCGTGCAGACCTACTTCGTGGCCTTCGATACCAGCCCGGAGAAGTTTGCGTTCCTCAAAGAGGCCGGTGGCGACGTGATTGGCGCCGGAAACGGCGGGGAACTGCGCACGGCACTGGACGGTATTTATCAAGGCAAGATCCTGGCCGAGGCCGTCGGCGGCGAACGGGAACCCGGCAAAAAGTAACTCGTAGTTTTAAAGGAGCCCCCGTGATTCTTCACAAGTTCTGGTCTGCGTTCGTGGCCCAGATCAACAAAATCGCGAACGTTTTCTGGGAAGCCGATCCAATCGCTCAGATGAGGTACGAATACGACCGCTCGGTCGAGCAGCTCAAGGAAGGGCGCACCGGGCTGGAACAGTACCGAGGTCTGGTCGAGCGCGTCACCCGGCAGGTCTCAGCCAACAAGTCGCACATGCAGAAGCTCGAAGCCGAAACGAAGGCGTACCTCAAGGCCGGCGATCGCACAACGGCCGCAAAGTTCGCCCTCGAGCTGCAGAAGGCGAAAGAGGAACTGGCCACGAATGAAGGTCAGTTGCAGATGCACGAGACGGCGTACGGCAACAACCTGAAGAAGATCCAGCACGCGAACGAAAAACTGATCGAGCTCAGGGAACGGATCCAGAAGTACGACGCCGAACTGAAGATGAGCGCGGCGGAAGCCGAGATCGCCAAGCTCTCGGAAACCTTCGACATGAATTTGACGACCGACTTCGGCGAGATCGAGAGTGTCATTCAGCAGAAGATCGATCAGAACCGCGGGAAGGTGCGCGTCGCGGCGGATCTCTCGCAGAAAGGGATTGCCGAGATCCAAGCAGAAGAGCGAATGCAGGGTCAGCTCGCGGAGCAGGCGCTGAATGACTTCGAGATCGAGCTTGGATTGAAGTCGCCCGAGACGTCGCCGATGGCGCAGACGGCGAAGGATCTCGGACCAGCAGCAACGGAGAAAGCAACAGAGAAACAAACAAATTGACGCACGGGCTAAAGCCCGTACGGTGCACGCGCCGCAGATCGAAGAAAGACGCGAACGAGCGCAGCGAGTGAGCCACCGGAGCGGTGCGGGGCGACGGGGCCCCGCGAGCGACGGTGCAGGGGAGTCCGAGCGGCGCAGCCCCTCGGATTAATAAGGAGCGATCAATACATGGCCAATGGACAGCCTAGACCTGCGTTTTACGTCGCCGTCCTCCTCATGGTGCTCGGCCTGGTCGGCCTCGCGCTGTGGCGCTACGGAGCGATTGGGCCGAAGTCGCAGTCGGGTCAATTCACGGCCGACGAACTGAAGAAGATGCAAAGTGGTGCCGAGGCGCCAGATAGCGCCGGCATTACGACGGTCAAGGAATACAACTACGTCGCGGCGTCGCGTCTGCCCGAAGTAAAGGGCATCTCCAGCTACAAGCCGATGGCGGATCGCACGGTGCGGTTCGGCATCAACGTGTGGGCGGGCTGGAGTCCCATCATCTACGCCAACAACGGATTCAAACCGGGCAAGATGTGGAAAGCGCCCAACGGCAAGGAATTCAAGGTCGAGCTCGTGCTGATCGACGATCCGATCGCGATGCGCGACGCGTATGCTGCCGGCAATCTTCACGTCGGATGGGCGACACTCGACATGCTGCCGCTCTTCCTCGAGGGATTGCGGAAGGACTCGCGCGTCATGCCGCGCGTGTATCAACAAGTCGACTGGTCGAACGGCGGCGACGGCATCGTCGTCCGCGACACGGTGAAGACGATGTCGGATCTGCGCGGCAAGACCATCGTGCTTGCGCAGAACTCGCCGTCGCACTTTTTCGTGCTCAATGCGTTGATCAATGCCGGCGTCCAGCCGGCGGAAGTGCAGTTCAAATTCACCCAGGATGCCTTCCAGGCTGCCGCCGCGTTCAATGCTGACAAGCGTCTGGCCGGCGCGGTCAGCTGGGCGCCCGACATCTACAACCTCGAGAAGGTCAAGGGCAATCACATGCTCGTGACCACGGCGACGGCCAACAAGCTGATCGCCGACGTCTGGTTCGCGCGCGCTGACTTCGCCAAAGACAACCCGGACATCATGGAAGGCCTCACCCGGGGCATCTTTGATGCGATGATCGATCTCAAGTCGCAGGACGCGAAACAGAAAGTCGCGAAGCTGATGGCCGCGGGCTACTCGATTCCCGAGAGCGATGCGCTCGGTATGCTGGGCGATGCGCACTCGACGAATTACGCGGAGAACCGCGACTTCTTCCTGAATCAGAACAACCCGACCAGCTTCGAACGAACGTGGGATACGGCGTACTTCCTCTACAAACGGATTAACGCCGTCACCGACAAGACTTCATTCGATCAGGTCATGGACTTCAGCGTCATCCAGAAGCTCGCAAGTGAACAGAAGTACGCGAGCCAGAAGAACGAGTACGACATTCAGTTCGCACCGGCGAGCGCCGGCTCCGTGCAGGGCGAAAAAGACGAAATCCTGACCAAGACCGTCGTCATTCACTTCTTCCCGAACTCCTGGGATATCAACAAGAAGATCACGCGTGACGTGAACGGCAAGGATGTCGAAGAGCTGTACGATCCGAACGTCGGGTTTATCGTCGAGGAAATCGGCAAGCTTGCCGGACAGTACGGCGCCGCCCGAATCATCATCGAGGGGCACACCGATGCGTCGATGAAGGCATCGGTTCCAAAGAGCCTCGTGCAGGAGTTGTCGCTGAACCGAGCGAATTCCGTGAAGGAAGCGATCCTGCGAAAATTCCCGTCGCTGCAGCCGAATCAGTTCTCGACTGCGGGACTTGGCTGGGATCGACCGGCCGACTCCTCCGATCCCGACAACAACGCCAAGAACCGGCGCGTCGAGGTGAAGGTCTACCCGGCAGAAGCGGCGCCATCCACGAAGTAGATGGCCGTCGCCGCCAAACAGGATCTGCTGGCGCTGCGCATTCCGCCGCCGCGAATGACGCGGCGCCTCGTCGGCGCGCTCTCGGTCGGATTCATCGTGCTGCTGTGGTGGATCGCGACCAGCGGGTTGGGATCCGAGGATCGATGGATCTCGCCGGTCATCCTGCCCAGCCCAGGCGAGGTCATTCGAAGTTTCCCGAGCCTGCTTCACGAGCGGGCGCTGCTGCAGAGCATTGCCGCGACATTGAAACGCGTGTTGATCGGGTTCGGGCTCGCTGTGATTGTCGGGGTGCCGCTTGGCATCGCTGCCGGCGCGTGGCGCGTGCTCGAGGCCGCCGGCGCGCCGCTGGCGCTCTTCGGGCGCAATCTCCCGGTCGCCGCACTCATCCCGCTCACGATTCTGTGGTTCGGCATCGACGAGACGCAGAAGGTGATGTTCATCTTCATTGCCTGTGTGCCGTTCGTCTACTCGGACGCGGTCGCGGCGGTCGTCGGCGTGCCCGACCGCTACGTCGAGACGGCTCAGACGCTCGGCGCGAAGTCGTATCAGGTCGTCTTGAAGGTCCTGGTCACGCTGGCGTTGCCCGACATCTACAACAGCCTGCGTCATCTCTTCGGCCTGGCCTTTGGGTACATCATGCTCGCGGAATTGATCAACGCCGAACACGGCCTCGGGTTCCTGCTGATGGCGAGCCAGCGTCGCGGCCTGTCCGAGCACATCATCCTGATTCTCATCATCATCGGCCTGCTCGCGTATGGAATCGATCGCGTGCTCTTCTGGTTCCAGCGCGGGTTGTTCCCCTATCGACCGGTCGAGGACTAACCGTGAGCGACCCTGCGGCCGCACCGGCACCGCGTCCCAACGTCGTCGACTTCACGAACGTCACGAAGCGCTTTGGCAATCTCACCGTCGTGCGCGACGTGACATTCTCGGTTCCGGATTTGGCGGACAAGGGAGAATTCATCGCCATCCTCGGACCGTCTGGCTGCGGCAAGTCAACCGTCCTCAGGCTCATCGCCGGTCTTCGTCCGCATCATCCGCCGACAGAGGGCACGGTGCTCGTTGCCGGCAAACCGGTCGAGTATCCAGGTGCCGATCGCAGCATGGTGTTCCAGGACTACACGTCGTTCGACAACCGCACGGTTGAAGACAACGTCGCGTTCGGATTGGAATGCCGCGGTATTGGGCCGCGTGAGCGGCGCGAGCTGGCGCGCGAGTGGATTGCGAAGGTGGGTCTCGACGTAAAACGCGATGCCCTGAAATATCCGAGCGAACTGTCGGGTGGAATGCGGCAGCGTGTCGCGATCGCGCGCACGCTCATCCTTTCTCCGCGAATCATCCTGATGGATGAACCGTTCGGAGCCCTCGATCCGACGACCCGATTGCACATGCAGGCGCTGCTCGTAGAACTGTGGCGGGAAGCGCAGGCGACGGTGTTCTTCGTCACGCACTCGATCGAGGAGGCGGTCTATCTCGGCGACCGCGTGTATGTGTTTTCCTCGGCGCCGGGAACGATCCTGCGGGAGATGCAAGTGCCTGGACCGGACCGGCCGCCAAAGGAGATGCAGCGGCAGCCGGAGTTCATGCAATATGTCTTCGAGATTCGCGACATCATCGATAACCTGGCAAGCTCGACGCGAGCCGGCGATGACTGATCCTGAGAAAACGTCAGACGTAGTCCCGCAGGGCGCCACCACGTCCGAGTACTTGAAGGAAGCGTTTTTCTTCCGGTGGAACCTGCTGTTTTTTGTCGGCGGCACTGCCGCCGCGGCGCTCACGCCGTTAGCGCCGGTGCTGCTGCCGCTCGTCGGTGCCGGGGAACTCGCCTATCTTGCCGGTCTGATCTCGGTGCCACGTTTCCGGGCCGCGATTGATGCAAAGGCCCACGCCCGGCGCCAGGGCACGCCCACCGCGGCACCTTCTGTACCTGCCCCGTCGCTGAGCATGATGCTGAACAGCCTGCCGTCGGAGTCGAGGGCAAGATTCGAGCGGCTGCACGAGCGATGTCTCGAAATGCGGGGCATTGCCGCCGGCGTGCGCGGAACTGCGGGCAGTCAGACGGGATCGGCAGAGGATATTCGAACGCCGGGGTTGGATCGTCTGCTCTGGCTCTTTCTTCGCCTGCTGCTGTCGAAGGCAGCGCTCGATCGCTTTCTGAAGACGATGGACGGTCAGGAGATTTCGAACCGGCTCGAAGAGCTGCGGAAGAATCTCGCGGCTGCACAAGCCGGAGGCGACGACCGCGTCGTCCGATCGCTCCAGGACAGCATTGCGATGGGTGAACTTCGTCTCGACAACTTCGGTCGCGCAAAGAAGAACGCGGAGTTTGTGTCAGTCGAACTGGATCGAATCGAGGGGAAGATTCAGGCGCTCGCTGAGATGGCGGTCAACCGTCAGGATCCGGATTTCCTCAGCAGTCAGGTGGATTCGGCGGCCGAAAGCATGCGTCAGACGGAGAAGGCGGTCAGCGAGCTGCAGCATCTGACTGGCCTCGGTGAACAGCTCGAAGAACCACCACCGATTCTCGAATCCGATCTCCGCGGAGTACTTCGACAATGACGACCGACGTATTGCCGCGCCGGCCGACTGAGCTGCCGTCCTGGTTTCCCGCGTGGGCATCGCAACTAGCGGATCTGTATTTCTCCGGCACGACGGCCGCGTTCGTGCTGTACGGGAATACGTACGATCTCTTTCGCATCGGCGGTGACGATGCGACGAGGTACGGCGTGCTCGCGGAATTTCTCGCCGAGCAGTTGTTCGGACGCTGGTCGCTCGTCCTTCATTACGATCTCGGGCGCGGACTGCGGCCTTTCGCCGGACGCGACGAGCAGCGCTTGAAGGAGATGGTCACGCTGGCCAATCGCAAGCTTGGCGATCTGAGCGCCCTGCCGAAAGATCCTGCGGCAACGTTTGCACTACTCGATCGCTTTGTCCGCACGAACATCATGGCGCCGGAAGACGATCGTCAGAGCCTGGCGCTCATCATGGATCAGGCGTCGTACGTATTTCCCGCCGCCGACCCAGGTCGCTTGAACATGCAGGCCTCGTCTCAACTGGTGACCATGTTGAACTGGGCGATGAGCCCGCACGTGAAGCGGCTGAACATGGCGTTCGTGATGATCGACGAGAAGCTTGCCGATCTCAGCGATCGCCTCACCGGTAATCCACACGTCGCCACCATCGAGGTTCCGCTTCCTGATCAGGACGCGCGCGAGGCGTTCATCACGGCCGCGACGATGGATCGTTCGATTGGCGACTTCTCCGACTTCAACGCAACCGAGCTGGCGACGTTGACAGCCGGGATTTCGCAAACCGATCTGAACGTCCTGGTGCAATCGGCGCGTGAGAGCGGGAAGCGGCTCGACGCGAAGGCGTTTCGGTCGCTCAAGAAACGCCTGCTCGAGCGCCAGTGTCACGGTTTGCTCGAGTTCATCGAGCCGCGCTGGACGCTGGATACTGTCGTCGGACACGAGGCGGCGAAGAAACGCCTGCGCGAAGACGCAGCGCTGCTGAAACGCGGCGCGCTGGACAGTCTGCCGATGGGGTATCTACTGTGCGGCCCTGTCGGAACCGGCAAGTCGTTCCTGGCGCAATGCGTCAGCGGCGAGATCGGCGTGCCCTGTGTGATTCTCAAAAACTTTCGCTCGAAGTACGTCGGCGAAACGGAAGGGAATCTCGAGCGAGTGTTGTCCGTGCTTCGCGCGATGGGACCGGTCGTCGTCGTCGTTGATGAAGCGGACGCCGCCCTGGGCAGCCGAGAGTCAGATGGCGATTCCGGCACGTCCGGTCGCGTTTTCGCGATGATCGCAGCGCAGATGGGGGATACGAAATATCGCGGCCAGATCATGTGGATGCTGCTGACAGCGCGCCCCGATTTGCTGCCGATCGACCTGAAGCGACAAGGCCGCGCTGAGGTCCACATCCCGCTGTTCTATCCGACTGACGAAGCGGAGATCCGCCAGATGTTTGTCATCATGGCGAAGAAACTCGGATCGGCGCTCGCGCTGGAAGACGTGCCGCCGATCCCGCAACTCGGCCATCTGTCCGGCGCGGACATCGAAGGCATGGTGGGCCGCGCCTGGCGCGCGTCGATTCTTGGCGGTGCGGATCATGTCACGCGCGAGGCACTCGCTGGCGTCGTGGCGGAGTTCATGCCGTCCACGCAGGGACTCGAGCGCGAGCTGCAGGAAACGGCCGCAGTTCTCGAGTGCACGGATAGACAATTTCTGCCTCCTGGAATGCTGGAGAAGACGAACGCGCCGGGGGGACGCGCGACACTGCAAGCGCGGTTAACTGCGTTGAAACAATTAGTGAAAGATTTCTAAGCAGATGGATGTTGCCATCGGTCGGCGCGAGCGAAGCGAGCGAGCGCCGGCAAAGTCAGAAAAGAGGACTCCGTGCCACGAACAAGCTGGTTTGATGAAAAGGCAGAACATCCGGCAATCCAGGAGCGCGTTTCTCAGCTGCAAACATTCACGGACGCGCTCGCGGATGGAATGGTAACGAAACAGGAGCTTGCAGGGCAGGAGCAGCGGCTGCTCGCGGCGATGAAGAACGTCGAACCGTCCTTGAACGACGAGACTCATGCGAAGGTGACGGACGTGCTCGTCGAGCTCACGGCGTACAACATCATGCGACTCCTGCATGAACTGCAGACCGAACGCATGCGCATGGCGACGCAGGGGTGAATCAAGTATTGCTGATTGCTGATTTCTGAATGTTGATTGATCTTGAAGTCAATCAGCATTCAGCCATCAAAAATCAGCAATTTCAGGGTGCTTCAGTATGTACCGATTTCCAATCGTCTGCGTTGGGTCCCTCCTCGCCTGCGCGATGCTGGTTGCTCAGCAGAGAGGAACCACGCCAAAGATGGATCCAGCGAAGTTCCTGACGCAGCCGCTGATTCCTGGTATCTACACCGCCGATCCATCTGCCCACGTCTTCAACGGAAAGATTTTCGTGTATCCGTCGCACGACATCGATGCCGGCATTCCGGCAGACGATCTTGGCAGTCACTTCGCGATGCGGGACTACCACGTCTTTTCGATGGATGCGGTGGGTGGATCGATCACGGATCACGGCATCGCGCTCGATATCAAGAACGTGCCGTGGGCGGGACGACAGATGTGGGCGCCCGACGCGGCCGAAAAGAATGGCAAGTACTACTTGTACTTTCCGGCGAAGGATAAGCAGGACGTCTTCCGGATTGGCGCCGCGGTCGCCGACAAGCCAGCCGGTCCGTTCACGCCGCAGCCGGAGCCAATCAAGGGAAGTTTCAGCATCGACCCGGCGGTCTTCAAAGACACCGACGGCAAGTACTACATGTATTTCGGCGGGATCTGGGGCGGTCAGCTGCAGCGATGGAAAACCGGCAGCTACGCCGCCGACGATGTGCAGCCGGCGAAGGATGAACCTGCGCTGTCAGCGAAGGTCGCGCGCCTTGGCGACGACATGACCACCTTCGCTGAGGCACCGAAAGATGTCGTGTTGCTTGACGACACGGGAAAGCCGCTCCTCTCGGGTGACAACGGGCGCCGGTTCTTCGAAGCGAGCTGGATGCATAAATACAACGGCACGTACTATTTTTCTTATTCCACCGGAGACACGCACTTCATCATGTACGCGACCGGCAAATCACCGTACGGTCCGTTTACCGTGAAGGGGAAGGTCCTGGAACCGGTCCTCGGCTGGACGAATCATCACTCGATCGTTGAGTTCAAGGGGAAGTGGTATCTCTTCTACCACGACTCGCAGCTCTCGGGCGGTCAGACGCACTTGCGCAACATCAAGGTCACGGAGTTGAAGTACCGTCCCGATGGATCGATCGAAACCATCGACGCGTACTTCCAGTGATCACTTTCTACCCTTGTCATCGAGATTGACAGCGAGGTCGGCCTCGGTGATCGCGTTTTCCACGCCGTGCGCCGGAACCTCGACCTTCGCGATCCAGAGCAGCGCGTTCAACACGACCTTGCGCTGACTCACGTCACCCCAGTTCGTGTGCGTGTGACCACCGGTGAAACCAAAGCTCCGCCCGCCACCCGGCCGCTCATAGACCCACATCATGGTTTCAACCTTGCCGCTGTCGGCAATGATGTGTGGATACGGTCCCGGCGGGGAGACATACGGACCCTTGCGAACCTCATCGCTCGGCTTTGCCGTGAGAATTGGCGTCACACGTTTCATCACGGAAGGGTCGGACGCCCAACGCATGTTGAAGTACCACTCGTCACGATTGCTGAACGGCTTGACGCCGCGTGTGACGGGGTGGTTCGGGAACGACTCGTAGTTCGGCGACCACATCGGGTTCACCGAGAAATTCGTTTCGTAGTAGCCGGCGTTCCAGCGCTGCATCGCTTCACCCGGTTCACCCGCTGGAACTTCAACGCCGTAATGGCCGAAGCCAAGTCCCACGCCCTTGATCGCCAGCGCATCGAGCACCTTCATGTGATCGCGCTGGATGGCAGGATGTCCTTTGCCGCCATCCGCATAAATAAACACCGCGTCGGCGCCATCGAGGGCGGCGTTGTCGTCGACCGCTTCGCCGTTCACGGTTTTGCTTGGCCAGCCGTTGGTGTAAACGTCAACCTTCACACCCGTCACGCCTGACAATGCCTTCTGCAGCAGCATGCATCCGGCACGAAACTCATGCATACCCGGCGGGTGGCTGGGTCGACCGGCGATGAGGACGATACGTTTGTCTGCGGCCTTGAAATGAGTCGAAGCGACCATGCCAATGGCGACGAGCAATCCTGCCATCCGGCTCCAGCGCGTCAGTGCGAGTGTCATGTCAATCCTCGTCTAAGAGACCGGCGATGATACCGGTCGCGTGAGCAAAGCGTCAACGCGTCACTAATCAGCCAAACGGAACGGCCGTTCGCGACGTCTAAGTGGCTGTCGATTAAGGAGACTGTATGTTCCGTTGGTTGGAATCGCTCGGTCAGGATCTCGAGTACGCCGTCCGCTCGTTTCGGCGCAGCCGCGCCTTCACGCTCGTCGCGCTGCTGTCGCTGACGCTTGGTATCGGTGCAACGACGGCAATCTTCAGCGTCATTTACGGTGTTCTCATCGCGCCCTACCCCTACGCAAAACCAGGAGAGATTTGGGCGCCCGAGGTTCGCGGGATTGACGGCCGGGGCGGGCGAGCGTTTCGGCTCGAGGAACTGCGCTCACTCTCCGAGATGCCTGCCTTTTCCGATGTCATGGCAACCTCGATGGAGAACGTGCTCATGACGGGTGAGTTCACGCCGGAGAGTTTCGGCGGCGTTCTGCTGTCGGGGAATGGGTTCAACTTTCTCGGGGTACCGCCGGTCATCGGGCGCACAATCCAGCCATCGGATATCCGTCCGGACGGATCGGCGGAACCGGTCGTCGTGTTGAGTTCCAAGCTGTGGATGCGGCTGTTCGAAGGAAATCCTTCCGCTATCGGTCGGACGCTGCAGCTCAACGGTCGGCCGCACACGATCATCGGCGTGATGCCGCCGCGCTTTGGATGGTATGGCAACGATGGGTTCTGGCTTCCGCTGGCTCCGGCCCGAACGGACGTGTCGTTCATCAATCCGATCATGCGGTTGGCTCCGGGCGTGTCGAGCGCTGCTGCCGAAGAGCAGCTCAAAGCGTTCCTTCAGCGTCTCGCGGCAGAGAAGCCGTCGACCTTCCCTCCGCAAGGATTCACGACGCGACTGCGAAATTACCTGGACGTGACGGTCGCGAGCGGTGAGATGCGGACGAGTCTGCGCCTGTTGCTGGGTGCGGTCAGTTTCCTGCTGCTGATCGCGTGCGCCAACGTCGCGAATCTGCAACTGGCGAGAGCGACTGCTCGAACGCGAGAGGTTGCTGTCCGCATGTCGATCGGTGCCGGCCGGCAGCGCTTGCTCCGCCAGCTCTTGACCGAGAGTGTCTTTCTCTCACTGATTGGCGGCGTACTCGGCGTACTGTTTGCGTTCGGCGCGATCCGCACCATCGTCAGCCTGATGCCGGAGTTCTACGTCCCGAACGAATCGCGAGTGACCATCAACATCCCGGTCCTTGCCTTCTCGGTAACCGTATCGGTTCTGACCGGGGTTCTGTTTGGTCTCATTCCCGCGCTTCGTCTGTCGAGACCTGATGTTGCCGACGCGCTGAAAGCGGGGCGCAGCACTGGGTTCGAGAGTGACGGAGGGCGCAGCCGGCACGTGCTTGTCGTTGCTGAAGTCGGGTTGTCGGTCGTGCTGCTCATCAGCGCGGGTCTGATGATCCGGACCTTCTTTGTCTTGAACAACACCGACCCTGGCATCCGTGCAGATCGTGTGTTGCTCGTTGGTGTGCCCTTGCCGCCCGCCAAGTACGCCTCGATGGATCAACGCAACCAATTCATGCACCAACTGGTCGAACGCATCGCGAACCTGCCGGGCGTCGAAGCAGCGTCGGTCGGACATCCGTTCGGCGGGCCGCAGTCCCCATTCACGATTGTGGGCCAGCCCTCAGACGAATCGAGACGCATCACGATCAATCTGGTCGGCGCGGATCATCTGCGCGCCTTTGGCATCCGGCTGATAGGCGGTCGAATGTTTGATAGCGCAGAAGTTCAGCGTGGAGATCGGGTCGCGTTGATCAACGAGGCGGCCCTAAAGCTCTTTCAGGAGGGCGTCAATCCACTCGGCGCGCACATCCGGCTCGGCGTCCTGGAGAATCCTCCTCCCCGGACCTTAGTCGATCGAACTCGCGGCGCAGATGTAACGGTCGTTGGCATCATCGCAAACACACGGAACACCGGACTCAAGTCCGACCCCGCTCCGGCCATCATCCTGCCGTATTCGGTGATCGCTCCGGTGCAGCGGATGATCGCGTTTCGTACGGCTACCGATCCGAATCTGCAACTGAATTCCATCCGCGCGGCCGCACGTGCCATCGATTCCGATCAGCCGCTCGGACGCGGGATATCGGTGCGCGAGATTCTTGGAGAGGAGATTATCCAGCCGCGGTTCACGATGGCGCTCTTCAGCGCATTCGCGATCATTGGTCTTGCGCTTGCGGCCGCTGGCATCTACAGCGTGTTGTCGTTTCACGTGCTCAGCCGTACGCACGAGCTCGGCGTCCGCATGGCGCTTGGCGCCCCTCGTCGGCATGTGCTCGGCTTGATGTTGAAGATGGGTGGAAGGCTCGTGCTCGTTGGCCTCGCGCTCGGAACCGCCGTGAGTCTGGGGGCGACACGCATGCTCCGCAGTCAGCTCTTTGGCGTGCAGCCAACCGATCCCCTGTCGTACGTGGCGGTTGCCCTGCTGCTGTCTCTCGTCGCGCTTGCCGCCTGCTACATTCCTGCGCGCCGCGCCGCCGGAGTCGATCCAATGATCGCTTTGAGACAAGAGTGAGCGGGGAATCGCGCATCACTCATCACTCATCGTGAAACGGCGTGTACAATCTGCACCATTGTGACGCGCCCACGGGTTGTCCAGTTGGCGGTCCTGGTTTTACTCGCTACTCCCGCGCTGAGTGATGCCGAGCGTCTGCCGACGAAGATCTTCACCACCGCAGACGGCCTCGCCAACGACGTCGTCAATCGCATCGTCCGCGACTCACACGGATATCTCTGGTTCTGTACACGAGAAGGATTATCCCGATTCGACGGATACACCTTCACCACCTACGGCATTGACGATGGGTTGCCTGGCGCCGACATCAACGATCTCCTTGAAACGAACGAGGGGCTCTATTGGATAGCGACAAACAGGGGACTGGTGCGCTTCGACCCGCTCGGCACCCGGCGGCCAGCGGAAGGCGGCCGACGGATGTTCACCACGTTCCTTCCCGAGGCCGATCCGCGAACGCACGATGTGTGGAGGCTCCTGCAGGACCAGGCTGGGACGATCTGGGTCGGCACGCAAGTGGGACTGTACAAACTGAACATCGCCGTGACCGGCCCGATCACGTTTACGCGGATCGACGTCGGAAGCCAAGTCAACTCCCTGGCGGAAGACAGCGCCGCCGCGCTTTGGATAGGGACCGACATCGGTCTCTTGCGTCGGTTCGCAGATGGGCGAATTGAGCGGTTCACCATCCACGACGGGGTACCCGCCAACGACGTAAATGCCGTCCTGGTGGATCGTCAGGGGCGCATCGTGGTCGGTACGCGATCGGCCGGAGTGGCGCTCGTAACCGCCGGTCGAACGCACGAACGTCCGACCGTCGTCGCTAGGTACTCGATATTGAACGGCCTTCCCGGGAATTGGATCTTCCAATTGTTCGAAGCGCGCGACGGCCGACTCTGGGCTGCCACGAATGGCGGCCTCGGGGAGATTGTTCCGGCGGCGGAACCGCTCCGCTATAGCTTCCGCACATTCAGCGAAGCTCTCGGCCTCGCAGTACCGACAGTGCAGGCGATTGCTGAAGATCGAATCGGTAACCTGTGGACCGGAACCACTGAGGGTGTCGTCAAAATTCCGACGACGAAATTTACCGCCTACGGCGAAGCCGATGGCATTCGCGGAAGCGGTACCCTGTTCGAAACTCCCAGCGACGGCGTGATCGCGATGGAACTGAGGGGAGACTGGCGGTTCTTCCGCTGTGCCGACCGCCGGCCGATCGTGACGCACCTTCCATTCTCTGTGGTCCCGAGTTGGGGATGGAATCAAATGATTCTGGTCGACAGCGAGGGAGACTGGTGGATCGGCACGCGCAGCGGCGTGCTCCGGTACCACGGCGTCAGCCATCTCGAGCAGCTCGCTCGCGCGACGCCTGTCGCGCGTTACACCAAGCGTGACGGGCTTACAGCTGACGTTGTGATTCGCCTATTCGAGGACTCGCGCGGAGACGTCTGGATCGCAACAGTGGGCGAAGGACCCCGCAATGGTCTCTCGCGATGGGACCGCAAGAGCCGTGCACTGCATCACTACAGCGAGCGAAACCAATCAAACGGGCTTCCCTCCTTCGATCGGTTCTTTGTGACTTCCTTCGGTCAGGACCAAAACGGGAACGTCTGGATCGGGTTCAACGGAGATGGCGGGCTCGTCAGGTACCGAAACGAAAAATTCGAGCGCTTCGGAAGCGAGAACGGCATCCCTCCAGGTGGGATTCGGAATCTGATCACGGACGCGCGCGGCCGCCTGTGGGCGGCAAGCTATCGCGCTGGGCTGATACGTATCGACCGTCCGACGGACGAGCGCCCGGAGGTCTCTCGATACTCGACAGCGGAGGGGCTTTCGAGCAACGAAGTGACAGCACTCGTCGAAGATGCCGTCGGACACATATACGCAGCGACGGGGCGCGGCCTCGATCGACTGGATCCCGCGACGGGGCGGATCAGAACGTATCGAAAGGGTGAGAGTCTGCCGATTGGCGAGATCAATGCGGCGATCCGGGATCGGGCGGGAGTCCTCTGGGCCAGCTACACCGCTGGTCTGATCCGAATCGTTCCCGCGGACGACCTGCACCCGAGTCCGCCAGCGGTACTCATCAGCGGCGTCAGCGTCGCGGGTGAGCCACGGCAGATGTCCGCCCTCGGACAGCCGGGCCTGCAGTACTTCGAGCTTCCATGGAGTCAGAATTCAGTCGAGATCGACTTTGCAGCGCCCGGTTTCGGTGCGGGTGAAGGCCTCCGCTATCAGATCAAGCTGGAAGGCGCTGACTTGGACTGGAGCGTCCCCTCGGAACAGCGCAGAGTCGTATACGCAAATCTGGCGGCCGGACGTTACCGGTTCCTGGCGCGGGCGGTCAACGGTGACGGCGTTGTCAGCAGCGCTGCCGCCAGCGTCTCTTTCAGGATCCTGCCGCCGATCTGGGCGCGCTGGTGGTTCAGAACCGCCGCCGTCCTGTTGATATCAGCCCTGGCGTACGGCTTCTATCGATATCGCGTCTCGCGGCTCCTCGAGGTCGCGGCAATGCGGACACGAATCGCCACCGACCTGCACGATGACATCGGCGCGAACCTGACGCGGATCGCTGTGCTCAGCGAAGTAGTCCGGCGAAAAGGACACGCCGACACCGACGATCATCTCTCCTCGATTGCGACCGTCGCTCGCGAATCCGTGACTGCGATGAGCGACATCGTCTGGGCAATCAGTCCGGGCCGTGACGGCCTGAACGATCTGACGAGAAAGATGCGCGAGCACGCCGAAGAAGTGTTCTCCGCGAATGGCGCGCAGCTGACCTTCACCGCGCCGCCGATCGCCCGGGACCTGCGGTTGAGCGTCGACACGCGGCGCGACGTCTATCTCATTTTCAAGGAAGCCGTCAACAACGCTGCTCGTCATTCCGGCTGTTCGCGCGCGCACGTCAGCCTCCAATCCGATGGCAGGGGGCTGGTCCTTTCAGTTGCGGACGATGGAGCAGGATTCGATATCGCGTCGGAGGATCAGGGCAACGGGCTGTCGAGCATGAGGAGACGGGCGGAACGCCTGGGAGCGAGGTTCGACATAATCTCGCGGCCCGGAACCGGAACGACCGTCCATCTCGAACTCCCCTACCATCGCGTCCATTAATGGCACGATGCTGCCCCGATCCCTACCTCACTGGGTAGGTGACATGTTCGATGCGTGCGCGTAGCGTGTGAAACCAAGAATGGCTACTCATCCCGAATCGAGCGCCGCTCGTTTCCGTCCATGGTTGAATGTGATGATCATCGAGGACCAGCGCGACGTGCGCGAAGGTCTTGCGGTCCTGATCCATGGGACGCCGGGATTCCGGTGCACGCGCAGTTTTCGCACGATGGAGGAAGCGCTGCGCGCGTTGGCCGTCACGAGCGACGATCGACCCGACGTCATCCTGACCGACATCGGGTTGCCGGGGATGTCGGGGATTGAGGGCATCGTGGCGCTGCGGAAGCAGTTCACCGAACTGCCGATCCTGGCGCTCACGGTCTACGACAGCGACGACAAGGTCTTCAACGCGCTTTGTGCCGGCGCATCCGGATATCTCTTGAAGAATACCCCGCCTGCGCGCCTGCTCGAGTCATTGCAGGAAGTCGCCGCCGGCGGTGCACCGATGTCGCCCGAGGTCGCACGGCGCGTCGTCCGTCTGTTCCGCGAGTTTCGGCCCGCCAGGGAAGCGACGTACCACCTCACTGCGCAGGAGAACGAGCTGCTGAAGCTGCTCGCCGACGGACATCACAAGAAGACCGCCGCGCACGAGATGGGTATCAGCGTGAACACGGTTTCCTTTCACCTGAAACACATTTACGAAAAGCTGCAGGTGCACTCCAAGACCGAAGCTGTCGCCAAGGCACTGCGCGAGCGGCTCGTTTAGTCGCCTTCCACCCTACACGCAGAGGTAGTTACGTCGGCTCTTCTGCGCCCGAGCTGACCGTCAACCTGTCCGCGGCTGCGAAGATCGGTCTCACACTTTCACCGACGCTGCTCGCGCAGGCCACACGAGTATTGCCGTGATGCGAGTTCCTCCCGAGGTCCTTTCGTCCAGACGTGATCAGTCGAAATCGATGTTTTAGTAAGAGCACGACATGCATCAGATGGCAGGGGCTGATCACACCGCCCCGAGCCTCTAGTACCTCCTACCCGCAGAGGTAGTTACATCTTTCCTTCTGCTCGGAGATAATTGCGCCTCTAACTCCCATGGAGATCGTCATGGCTCGAACCAGGCTCTGGCTGGCTTCCGCCCTGTGTGGTTTGCTCGCACTTGGTGTTGTCGGCATCTTCGTGTGTATGGGCGGCGCATCAACGGCGGCCTCGGCGCAGGAAATCACGAAGGTAGACTTCCGGCGCGATATTCAGCCGCTGTTGCAGGAGCACTGCGTCGAGTGCCACGGGCCAGACGAGCAGGCCGGCGGGTTCCGCTTCGACAAGCGACGCTCGGTTCGCAAGGCGGCGGGGCGCCTGCAGCCCGGCAGCAGCGCGACCAGCCGCGTGTATCTCAGGCTCGTAAACAGCGACTTCGGTGTCCAGATGCCGCGGGACTCCGACCCACTGAGCCCGGAACAAATCGCGCTGATCAAGGCATGGATCGATCAGGGGGCCGAATGGCCGGACGACCTCGCCGGTGACGAACCTGCGCCGGCGCCCCCCGATCCTGTCGCGAGGCAGATGATCGCCGCGCTCCGCGGTGCCGATCACGGCGCGCTGACGCGGCTCGTCCGCGACCACCGGCAGGCCATCAACCGAACGGCCGCGGGCGGTTCCACGCCGCTGATGTACGCCGCGCTGTACGACGACGAGGGCGCCGTCAGGCTGCTGCTCGATCACGGCGCCGATCCCAACATCTCGAACGAGGCCGGGGCCACCGCGCTCATGTGGTCTGGGGACGACGCGAGGATTGCGGGATTGCTGCTGGATCATGGAGCGCAGGTAAACGCGATCTCGTCGGAAGGTTTCAGTGCCCTGAGCGTCGCGGCGGGCCGGCTCGGAGGCACGAGCGTCGTGAAGCTTCTGCTGGATCGAGGCGCGAGCCCCTCCCCCCAGGTCGCCGTGAAGCGCCCGCAACCGCTCGCAGTGCCATTGGTACAGGCCGCGGGTGCGGGCAACGCGGCCGCGTTCCGGATGCTCGTTCAGCGGGGCGCGGACCTCAAGAAAGCCGGCGGCTTCGCGCTCGCTCTGGCGACGCAAGCGAAATGCGCCACGTGTGTCGACGCGTTAATGCGGTCGCTCGATGCACGCGATTTGACCGTTGCTCTCGTCTGGCTCGCGCGCTATGGAGAGGCGCCGATATTGACGCGGCTGCTCGATCGCGGAGCCGACGTCAACGGGCGTGTGGCGGTGGTGCGGCGCGACGTCAAAGATCGGACACCGCTCATGCTCGCGGCCAGCTCGGACTTCATTCCGACGGCCGCCGTCCGGATGCTGATCGCGCGCGGCGCCGACGTCAACGCGGTCGGGCCAGAGGGGGAAACGGCGCTCGACCTTGCAAGGCGCCACGGCGAAACGGAGGTCGTGCGCGTGCTGATACAGGCCAGCGCACAAGCCGGTCGCGGATATCCGGCCGACATGTCGACGGCACGTCCGGCAGCCACGGCACGCGAGGCCCTCGAGCGAGTGATGCCGGCGCTTCAGCGAAGCGACGCCATCTTCACGCAGAAGACGGGCTGCGTTTCGTGCCACCACAACACGATGACCGCGATGACGGTCGCTGCCGCGCGGGCGCAGCGACTGCCGATCGATGAGGCGACCGCGGACGCGCAACGAAAGGTCGTTGCGTCGATTACCGAGGATAGACTCGATCGGTCGGCGCTCGGCAACGAGGTGACAGATACGGCGAGCAACGTCCTCGCCGGTCTCGCGGCCGAGCAGTACGCGCCCGACACGACCACCGACGTCCTCGCCTATTTCCTCAAGGGGCGACAAGGCGCCGACGGACGCTGGCGGAACTTCGTCATCGACCATCGCCCGCCCATTCAGCACACCGACATCGGCGTCACCGCCAACGTGATCCGCGCGCTCCGCGCGTATGCGCCGGTGCAGCGGCGGCCTGAGTACGAACACGCGATTCGACGCGGGGCGGAGTGGCTCATGACCGTGAATACGCGGACGACAGACGAGCGGGCATTCCAGCTGCTCGGCATCGTGTGGGCTGGAATCAGCCCGCAACACGAGCGCATCCGGTCGGGAGCGCGCGCGCTTTTGGCCGAGCAGCGTCCCGACGGGGGTTGGGCCCAGCTTCCGACGCTGACCAGCGACGCCTACGCCACCGGCCAGGCGCTCATCGCGTTGCTGCAGGCGGGCGCCGTTCAGCCTTCCGATCCCGCCTATCGCCGCGGCGTCGAATATCTGCTCGGCTCACAGCTCGCGGATGGGTCGTGGTACGTCAAATCCCGCGCGGTGGCGTTTCAGCCGTACTTCGACAGCGGATTTCCGCACGGTCCCGACCAGTGGGTATCAATGGCGGCGAGCAATTGGGCAGCGATGGCGCTGGCGGCTGCAACGCGATGACACCGGCGCTGAGTGAGTAGAGACTAGCGCGCTGAGTTCAGGGGCTGTCCACCAAGCCGATTCGAGCGTCGAGATGAGATGCACCGGCTGTAACGTCGATATCGAATCGGGTAGTCTCTGTGCGTGATGCCTGGCGCTGCTGTCCTCGCCGACGGCAGCCGGCGAGGTCGATCCTCCTCTCGGTCTATCGGCGCTGATACGGCGCAGTCCTACCCCACCCCGACTGCCGTCGGGCACGCTTCTGGCGGGAAGATACCGTATTGTTCGTCACCTCGGCAGCGGCGGCATGGGCGTCGTCTACCACGCGGACGACCTCAAACTCCACGTCCCTGTCGCACTCAAATTTTTGGGCCGCGAGGAAGCGGGGAATCATCGCCGTCTCGAACTGTTCCTGAACGAAGTGCGGCTGGCCCGGCAGATTACGCACGCAAATGTCTGTCGTATCTTCGATGTCGGAGAGGTTGACGGCCGTCACTTCATCTCGATGGAGCTTGTCGAGGGTGAAGATCTCGCATCCCTGCTCCGACGCATCGGCAAACTCCCGAACGACAAAGCACTCAGTATCGCGATAGAGATCTGCCATGGTCTCGAAGCGGCGCACGATCGCGAGATTGTTCATGGTGACCTCAAGCCGTCCAACCTGATGATCGACGCGCGAGGGCGCGCGAAGATCATGGACTTCGGTCTTGCGAACTTCAGCAGGCGTTCGGGTTATCGGGAGGTCGCAGGCACCCCCGACTACATGGCGCCGGAGCAGCGGCGTGGTGAGCCGTCTTCGGTCCAGACAGATATGTACGCGCTGGGACTTGTCTTCTATGAGCTTTTCACCGGCCGAAGGGCAAGTCGTGATCTCGAGATTACGGATTCGACCGCCGGTTCACCGATCTCGAACATGCTTGGAGCCCTGGACCCCGTCGTCGAGCGCATCATCCTGCATTGTCTGGAGCGTGATCCTGGGCTTCGGCCTTCGTCTGTCGGTGCGGTCTCTGTCGCACTTGCCAGGCTGGCGCTGCCGCCGTGGCGGCCTTCTGAAGGCGTTCGCATCCCGCATCGCAAACATTGGGTGCTCCGCGACAGACTGGGCCAGGGCGGATTCGGCGAAACATGGCTGGCCGAACACGCCAAGACCCACGATCGCCGAGTCTTTAAATTCTGTAATGACCCGGCAAAGCTCAAGGCGTTTCAACGCGAGATCACGTTGTTTCGTTTCCTGCGCGAAACGCTCGGCGGACGCGACGACATCGTCGCGCTGATCGACTGGCAGCTTGATGAACCTCCTTACTTCATCGAGTCGCAGTTCTCAACAAGCGTCAACCTCGTCGACTGGTTCCAGAAAGAGGGCGGGCACGGCAAGGTGTCGGTCGACGATCGCGTGGAAGTCATCAGAAAAACGGCTGTGGCACTCGCCGCCGCACACTCCGTCGGGGTGCTCCATAAAGACGTCAAGCCCGCGAACGTTCTGGTGGCCCGTGACCCGGATGGTGCGGTCCGAGTTCGGCTCTGTGATTTCGGCATCAGCGTGCTGACCGATGAAACCCGGCTTCGTTCCGCGGGTGTCACGGCGGCCGGATTGACCGCCAGCCCGGATATGCCGTCGCCGGATTCGGGCACTCGGCTCTACATGGCCCCGGAGGTCGTCGAAGGGAAGGCAGCGACGACGAGCGCAGACGTGTATGCGCTCGGCGTCATGCTCTATCAGATCGTCATCGGCGAGTTTACCAAGGCGCTGGCGCCGGGATGGGACCGCGACGTTCCGGATGATCTCGTCCGCGAGGACATCGCGGCAACCGCAGACGGTGATCCAGAGCGACGGCTGAGCGCGGCTCAGATTGCGCAGCGGTTGCAGCACCTGCCGCAACGCGCGCGAGCCCGTGAAGCGGAGTTCAGGAACCGCGAGCGGGCCCGTGCCGCCGTGGAGGCAATGCGCCGGCGGCGGAACTGGGCGATGGCGGTCCTCGCGGCCTTGGTGCTGGTCAGCATCGGACTCGGTGTGGCATTCGAACGCGCCGAAAGCTCCGCGCGGCAAATGCATATCGATCAGGCGCTCCTCAGCGACGAAGCGATGGTGCGACTGGCCGCGGCGGCACTTTCCGACAAGCTCCAGGGTGCCATGCGCCGTGTCGAAGAGGAGGCGTCCAACCCCTCGCTTCGCGCGTTGCTCGAGCAACTGGCTTCGGCGCGAACCGAAAAGTCGCACGCCGCAGCACGCGATGCGCTGCAGCGGCACATCGATCAAATTCACGCCCGCGAAGAATCGAGCATCCAGAGCTGGGCGCTCACAGACAGGAACGCGTACTTGTGGGCGCGTGCGCCAGCCGATCCAGCAATTGTCGGCCAAAACTACCGATACCGCGAATGGTTCAACGGGAGCGTGGAATTACCCAGCGACACCCAGACTCCGGCGCGGCCGCGCGCCGTGACCGGGTTCTCGTTGGCGTTCAGAGCGACGGCGCTCAACCGGCCCTTGATGATTGGTCTTGCGTCGCCGATCTATGCGATCTCTTCCGGTGACCCTGATCGACGGATCATCGGTGTGTTGGACGCGGGCATCCAGCTGCCGACTTTCAACCGGTGGTTGGGGATCGCGGAGAATCTGCCACAGGACGGTGGCTGCCCCGATCGGTTCGTGCTGTTGCTGCATCGCACGCAGCTCATTCGTCATCCGTGTCCGCGTGCAACGGCTGCCGAGTTGCCGGTCAACGGATTTTCACGTGAACCCGCGGTCGATGCCCTTCTCAAGGCCAGCGGCCGGAGAAGCGTCAACTTCCTTGATCCGCTGCGGTCGGGAAATGGGGTTGCGGCGAAACCGGCGCTGGCGGTGGCCTGGTCGCTCGACCCGCTGCCGGACTGGACGTTGATCCTCGAACAGGACGTCGAAGTCGCGCTCAGACCCATCGAGGCTCTCACCAAGGGTTTCGACAGTCCGGCGCACATCGCCTTCGCTTTCGGCACCGCGGCATTGTTACCGCTGGCTCTTCTTCTCTGGTGGAGTGGGTCGTGGCGTGCGCGCGCGCAGGACACCGATCCTGCGCAAACCCCGGAATAGCGGGCATCAAATCACGTCAATGCCGCCTCAGTCGTCGGACGCAATGGTCGTAGCCTGCCCTGAGTTGAGGCGATAGCACAAGACGATCGAACCCAGTCGGATTTCGTCGCCATCGTTGAGCGGGACAGGCGACGTGACTTTCTCACCGCGAACGAACGTACCGTTCCGGCTGCCGAGATCCTCGACCGTCGCCTGCAGGCCCTTAACGACAATCTTTGCGTGTCGTCGCGAGATCGTCTGACTGTCCAGCCAGACGGTGACCCGACGGCCACGCCCCAGCAGGTTGTCACCTTTTGCAAGCCGCACCTGGCCCGCTTCCCACACCACCCAATGCGACGCGACTGAATCGACCGACGTTTCTGAATGCGGCGACTCCTCAATCGCCGTGCCCGCGAACGCATATCCGCGGCGATGTACCGTCCGGATAAAACGCGGGTTGCCCGCATCCTCGCCGAGCGCGCGGCGCAACTCAGCCACGAGGGTCGCCAGGTTTATTTCCGACACGAATGTGTCTGGCCACAGGCGATGATTCAATTCGTCCTTTGAAACCACGCCGGGGCGATGGGCAATGAGGATATGCAGCAGATCGAAGGCTCTTGGGGACAGGTGAATGACCCGGTCATGGTCCACGAGCTGCCGGGCGGGAATCTGCATTGTGAAGTCGCCGAACTGAAAACTCGGTCCGTGCCTCATTTGCGCAGTCCTGTGGCTGCGTATCTTAACGGATCAAGGAAATCCAAGCCCTCCCACAACTTTTCCCAAAGACTTCCTCCCGAGGGGCGCGTAGTTTCTTGGCGACGGAGGGCTTATGCGCACTGGCGTTCTGGCGTTCGCGTTATTCACGCTGCTTCCCGTGACGGGCACGGCGAGTAACGGTACAACCCGCACGTATTACATCGCGGCCGACGAAGTCGACTGGAACTACGCGCCGGCGGATCACGATCACATGACCGGCAAGCCGTACAGCGAGTGGGCACGGTACTACACCGAGAACGGGCCGGACCGGATCGGCCCGATCTATCGCAAGGCCGTGTACCGCGAGTACACCGACGCGTCGTTCACGACGCGCAAACCGCGGCCCGCCGCCTGGGAACATCTCGGCGTGCTCGGGCCGGTAATCCGCGGCGAGGTCGGCGACACCATCAAGGTCGTCTTCAAGAACAACGCGCGGTTCCCCTTCAGCGTGCACGCGCACGGCGTCAAGTACGACGAACGGTCGGCAGGTGTCGACCCGGTCCAGCCAGGCGCGACGTTTACATACACCTGGGACGTCGATCCGCGCGCCGGGCCGCAGCCCGGTGAGCCCAGCTCGAAGCTGTGGCTGTATCACTCGCACGTCAACGAGCAACGCGACGTCGCCGCGGGGTTGCTTGGACCGATGCTGATCAGCGCCAAGGGTACCCTTAGACCTGACGGCACGCCCAGGGATGTCGATCGCGAGTTCGTCGTGATCCTCTATACCCTCGACGAGCAGCAGAGTCCGTACCTCGACGCCAACATCGCGCAGTACATCGCGTCACCGGAGACGCTGAAGAAGACGCTGCCGGTGTTCGTCGACATCAACGGGCAGCCCGTGAACGTCGGGTTTCCGCTCACGAACTTCCGCGAAACCATCAACGGCTACCAGTTCGGGAACACGCCGGGTCTGACGATGACCGAAGGGGAACGGGTGCGGTGGTATGCGGCGGGCATGGCCGGCCCACACATCGTCCACTGGCATGCGAACACGGTCCTGCTCGGCACCAGCTCCGTCGACGTCGTCCCGCTCCTGCCCGCCGAGATGCACACAACGGACATGATCGCGCAGAGTCCCGGCACATGGATGATCCATTGCCATTTTGAAGGGCATCTGGCGCTGGGCATGTACGGACACTACAAGGTCGAGCCTGCGAAGAAGACGCGAGCGATCACTGAGCCGCGATAGCCGAAGCGCATATGAAACCACCAGTGCTCCCAGTCGCCGCTGTGGTCTGTGCGACGACCATCAGCGTGATCGCCACGTCGTCGTCGACCCTGGGCCCGCCATTGACACGGCAACTTCCGGCTCAGTCCAGACCGACGATACGCGTAGGCGTCGATCTCGTGCGGATCGACGCGACTGTCACCGACGAACGCGGACGGCACGTGCCGGATCTCGGCATCCGCGATTTCGAAGTGCTGCAGGATGGTCGCCGTCAGACGATCTCGACGGTCGCCTATGTGGCAGCTGGCGACTCGTCGTCTTTCACGAGCGCCGGCGCCCCACCGCGGGGAATCGCACCAACCCCTTCAGCGGATCAAGTTCGACGCACGATCGCCATCGTCGTCGACGACCTCGGTCTTTCATTCGAGAGTACATACCGCGTCCGCGAAGCGCTGCGAACGTTCGTCGATCGCGAAGTGCAGCCGGGGGATCTCGTCGCAATTCTGCGAACGGGCGCGGGCATGGGTGCGCTTCAGCAGTTCACCACGGACCGCGGGATGCTGCACGCGGCAGTGGAACATGTGCGATGGAACATGATGGCCCGTGTTCCCGCGTTCCAGCCGGTGGACAGTGCCGATGCGTTTCGCAACGAGGTGTTCACGGCGGGCACGCTCGGGGCAATTCAGTACATCGTGCGCGGAGTGTCGGAGCTGCCCGGCCGGAAATCAGTCGTCGTACTGTCGGACGGATTCCGGCTGACGGACGCCGACCGACGTTATGGACGCGTGTGGGAAGCGCTGCGTTCTCTCGTCGATTCGGCGAACCGTGCGGGCGTCGTGATCTATACGATCGACGCGCGCGGGTTGGTCGCGGCCGGACCTGCAGCAGAAGACGCCCGTTCGGGGTCGCCGATGGAGACACTTGTGGATCTCCGGGCGACGCAGGACGGGTTGGATGTGCTCGCCGCCGACACCGGCGGGTTCTTCCTGCACAACGCGAATGATCTCGAGGGCGCTCTGCATCGGACGCTCGAGGATCAACGCGCGTACTACCTGATCGGATACGTGCCCGATCGTGCCACCTTCTCCGGATTGACGCCACGTTTCCATTCCCTGCGCGTGCGCGTCACGCGGCCGGGGCTTCGGGTCAGGTCACGCCGCGGCTTTTTTGGACGCCAGGACGAGGCACGGCAACTGCCAACCGCCGCCAACCGGCTGATGTCAGCGGTCACGTCGCCATTCTCAGGTGGCGACATTCGGCTTCGCCTCAGCTCGCTCTTCGCTCAAATCGAGACGGTCGGGCCTGTCGTGCAGTCGTATATGCATCTTGACGCGCGCGACCTTCAGTTCTCTGACGAGCCAGATGGGACTCGCTCGGCGAACATCGAATTGTTGGCCGTGACGTTTGGTGACAACGGTGAGGTTGCGGATCAAAAAGGGCAACGGTATACCGTCACGCTCTCGCCCGAGCGTTATGCGAAAGCTTTGCAGAATGGGTTCATCTACACGTTGCGAGTACCGGTCAAACGCGCTGGTCCCTATCAGTTACGAATCGCGCTGCGGGACGTGAACAGCGATCGCCTGGGATCCGCCACGCAGTTCATTGAGGTGCCGGACCTGAAGAAAGGCCGTCTCACATTGTCCAGCGTCATCGTCGAAGGCAGGGCTTATGCGCAACCTGCCGTAGGGAGTGACGCAACCGAAGACGGAGTCGACGACGTTGATCCGCTGGCAAGCATCACCCTACGTACGTTTCGCCAGGGTACCGAGGTGAGCTACGGCTGTTACGTCTACAACGCGCATATCGGCTCGTCGGGCCAGGCGCAGCTCGAATCCCGGGTGCGTCTCTATCGAGATGGCACGGAACTCCTCCGTAACGGACCCGGTCCAGTGAGCACGCCGGTCTCCAATGCACAAGAGCTGTTCGCGGGTGGCGTGCTAAAGGTGGGGCAGGAAATGACGCCAGGAACCTACGTTCTCGAAGTCGAAGTGACCGACAGATTGGCGAAGAAGCACTCGCGCGCAACCCAGACGATTGACTTCGAAGTGATCAAGGGGTCTTGAGGTACGCCGTGTCGCTCTTCGACCCTACTCACAGAGGTAGCACGGCTGGGAATATCGTGTGGTTATAATCCCCGCTACACCCATGCCCCTCCTCGCCGGCGTCCGGCTCGGAATCTACGAGGTTCTCGAACTTATTGGCATGGGCGGGATGGGCGAAGTCTATCGCGCCCGCGACGCGCGACTGAATCGCGATGTCGCCGTCAAGATTCTTCCGTCGCACCTGGCCGCCGATCCCGATCGGTTGGCGCGGTTCAGACGCGAATCTCAGGTCCTCGCGTCGCTGAACCACTCTAACATCGGATCCATTTACGGCTTCGAGGAATCGGCCGGCGTGCAGGCGCTGATCCTCGAACTGGTCGACGGCCCCACGCTCGCAGATCGGATCGCGCAGGGCCCCATCCCGCTGGACGAGGCGCTGCCGATCGCCACACAGATCGCCGACGCCCTCGAAGCAGCGCACGAGCGCGGAATCGTGCATCGCGATCTGAAGCCGGCGAACATAAAGGTTCGCTCGGATGGCACGGTGAAGGTGCTGGACTTTGGCCTGGCGAAGGCGCTCGCGAACGACGCGGCGACGCCGGAAACCTTGGCGACGATCACGAGCCCGGCGCTCACACGCCTCGGTGTGATTCTCGGGACGGCCGCGTACATGAGCCCCGAACAGGCGCGCGGCAAGGAGGCTGACAAGCGCAGCGATATCTGGGCCTTCGGCTGTGTGCTCTACGAGATGCTCAGCGGGAAAAGAGCATTCGAGGGCACCGAGGTCTCCGACACGCTTGCCAGCATCCTCAAGAGCGATCCGGACTGGAACGCGCTGCCCGCCGACACGCCCGCGTCCCTTCGCCGGGTGCTCCGACGATGTGTGGAGAAGGATCCCCGGACGCGGATCCGCGACATCGCTGACGTGCGGTTCGAAATGGAAGAGCCTCCCGCTCAGAATGCCGCGCCCGTCGTCGTGCGCGAGGCACGCGCATCGACTCCGGCGCGCGAGCGCGTCGCGTGGACGCTCCTGGCCGTGTCCGTCGTGCTGCTCGGTGTACTCGCCGCGCAAGTGGTGCTCAAGCCTGCGCCGGTCGCCGAGGTCGCTCGGTTCGAGGTATATCCGCCACCTGGCACTGAATTCTTTCTGATCGGGCGGTCCGCCGGATTGACCAACAACGCGGCCGTTTCTCCCGACGGGACGCGGTTGGCGTTTGTCGCCACGGATCGCGCCGGCAAATCACAGCTCTGGATCCGGGCGTTCGATTCGTTCGACGCGGTCCCGCTCGCCGGGACTGACGACGCGATCATGCCATTCTGGAAAGCAGACTCGCGCTGGGTGGGCTTTTTCGTCGGGAACAAGCTGATGAAGATCCGGGCGGAAGGCGGCTCGGCTCAATCGCTCTGCGACGTCGAGACTCTCCGCTGGGGCGGCACCTGGGGCTCGCGCGGTGACATCCTCTTCAGCAGCGGCAATCCGGCGACAGTGTATCGCGTGTCGGAGGAGGGCGGCGTCCCCATGCCGCTGAGACCGCGTGGAGCGCCGGGAACGCCGGCAGATGCGCGCTTTCCTTACTTCCTGCCCGACGGACGGACGTTCCTGTACTGGGCTCAGGAATCGACCCAGGGCGGCGGCATTTACGTCACCTCGATGGCGGCGGGTAGCGCGTCGAAGAGGCTGGTCTCGAGCACGCCCGGTGCCGCCTACGATCGATCCGGGTTCCTGCTGTTCACGAGAGGAGGCGTGCTGCTGCGGCAGGCCTTCGATCCCTCGCGGCTCGAGGTCAGCGGCGAAACGGCGCAGGTTGCGGAACGCGTGGGCAGCGCGTTTTCCGTGTCGGCCAACGGCGTCCTCGTATTCCAGCCGACGATCGGTCAGGAGTCGCAATTCGCGTGGCTCGATCGCGGCGGCCGACTGCTGGAAACCGTCGGCCCCCCTGGGCGTTACCTGAATCCCGACCTGTCGCGCGACGGAAGCCGCCTCGTCTACACCAACCGTGGCGACGGCAACCTCTGGATTCTGGACATGCGCCGGCGAATCCCGTCGGCGTTCACGAGCGGTCCCGGACAAAAGATCTCACCCGTCTGGTCTCCAGACGGCGATGCGGTGTTCTATGGCCAGGTGGCGGAGGGCTCGTCGATGGACGGACCCGGGCCGTCCCGCAACCGTACGGTTGTCATGAAGAAGAGCGCCCGCGGCGGGCTCAACGAGGAGGTCTTCTTCGACGGTCCCACGACGGGGGGGCCCAACCAGATCTCATGGGACGGCAAATGGCTGCTCTATTTTGCGACTCCGGAAGGGGAGTCCCTCGGGGATATTTACGCCCTTCCAATGACGGGCGACCGGAAACCTCGACGGATCGTCCAGTCTCCCTACTCGGATGTCGAGCCGCAGCTCTCACCCGATGGCAAGTTGGTCGCCTATGTCCATGGCGGAACCGGACAGTCTGAGGTCTACGTGCAGGAATTTCCGGCTGGCGAAAAGTGGCCGATCTCGACCAGCGGCGGACGGCAGCCTCGATGGCGGCAGGATGGCAAGGAGCTGTACTTCGCCGGTCTCGTCCCGGAGACCAGACTCTATGCGGTCGCGGTCACACCGGGACCGACGTTCGGGACACCGCAGCCGCTCTTTGACTTGCACGCGGAGGTGCTGCGCATCCGGAACAGCTACATTCCCAGTCCCGATGGCCAGCGGTTCCTCGTCAACATGGCGCTCGACACCACCACGCCGCCGATTCACGTCATCAGGAACTGGACGGCGGGATTGAAGAACTGAGGCTGAAGGGCCGGTAAGCCATGTCGCTCACGCCAGGAACCCAACTCGGTTCGTACGAGATCGTGAGCCTGCTCGGCGCGGGCGGCATGGGCGAGGTGTATCGCGCGAAAGATACACGCCTCGGCCGCGACGTCGCGCTGAAAACGCTGCCGGACAGCGTGACCCAGGACCCCGAGCGGCTGGCGCGCTTCCGCAGGGAGGCACACGTGCTCGCCGCGTTGAATCATCAACATATCGCCAGCATCTACGGTCTCGAGGAAGCGGATCGGCATCGATTCCTCGTCCTCGAACTGGTCGACGGCGAAACGCTGGCGGCGCGCATTCAACGAGGCGCTTTGCCGCTCGACGAGGCGATCGCCATTGCGAGGGAGATTGCGGAAGCGCTCGAGTCTGCGCACGAAAAAGGAATCGTCCATCGCGATCTGAAACCAGCCAATATCGCGCTCACCTCAGCGGATAGCGTCAAGGTCCTCGATTTCGGACTGGCGAAAGCTGCCGATGCTTCCGGTGCCGTTGACTCCATCTCTGCGCTGAACTCGCCGACCATCACGTCACCCGCCATGCTCACACGCGTCGGCGTGATTCTCGGCACTGCCGCGTATATGAGTCCGGAGCAGACGAGAGGACGCGTTGCCGACAAGCGCAGCGACGTTTGGGCGTTCGGTTGCGTGCTGTTCGAGATGCTCACCGGCAGGCGCGCCTTCGACGGCGACGATGTCAGCGATACGCTCGCAGCGGTGCTCAGGAGCGATCCGCCGTGGGACGCGTTGCCGCCCTCGCTCCCCGTGTCTATTCGCACTCTGTTGAAAGGCTGTCTCGAGAAGAATCACCGCGAGCGCATCAGCGACATGTCGACGGCGCTGTTCGTGCTCAAGCAAGACCCATCGCGTGCGGTAGATGTGCCAGCGTACGCCTCGGGCTCCGCGACGAAACGAGCGTGGCCGCTAGCCGCGGCCGTCGCCGGCAGTCTTGCTATCGGTGCTGCCACGGCAGTCGTGTTCTGGCCGCGTGCTTCCGGGCGCGATATGCAGGTCGTGCGCTTCGAGTTGGCGCCGAACGGGCAGCTCACGACGGTCCGCCGCGCGGTTGCGGTTTCGCCCGACGGCTCGCACATCGCGTATTCGGCGGGTGGACGGATATTCGTCCGGGCTGTCGCCGAGTCCGACGCGAGGCCGATCGCCGGTACCGAGTCAGGGCTCATGCCCACCTTTTCCCCCGACGGCCAATCGATCGCGTTCTGGGAGAACGGGGCGTTGAAACGGATCTCGTTATCCGGCGGGGTGCCGGTCACGATCTGTGGGGCGCCCGCGCTGTTCGGTCTCGACTGGAACGGCAGCGGAATCATCTTCGGACTGAGAGACGTAGGAATCGTCCGCGTGTCACCGGACGGCGGCACGCCTGAACCACTCGTGCGGCTGACCGACAAGGATGGTGTTGTCCTGGGTGCGCAGCTGCTGCCGGACGGCGATACGGTCCTGTTCGGCCTCGGCAGCTTCGACGCGTCGGACTCCAACGTGTGGCGGGGGAATGTCTTCATCCAGTCGATCAGAACCGGCGAGCGAAAGCGGATCATCGAAGGCGTCTTCCCTCGATATCTGCCCACGGGACATCTCGTGTACATGGTAGAGGGAACGCTGATGCGCGTTCCCTTCGATGCCGCTCACTTGCGGGTCACCGCAGGCTCTGCGCCGGCGGTGGAAGGTGTGAACCGCGCCGGCAGCGCTCATTACGCCGTGTCCGACACCGGAGTTCTCGCCTACATTCCCGGCCCGGCGCGCGCCGGACAGTATGACGTGTTCCTCTACGACCGCAAGGGTGCCGTCACACCGCTGCCGTTATCGCGCGGCTGGTATTCGAACCCGCGCGTGTCTCCCGGCGGGAAGCAGTTGGCGGTCCAGACGTCCGACGGAAAGCAGTCCATCATCTCGATCTACGATCTGTCGGGCGCGAGCGCGATCCGCCGCCTGACCTTTGGCGGCAACAATCGTGTGCCCGTCTGGTCCCGGGACGGCAAGCGCGTCGCGTTCCAATCCGATCGCGAGGGCGATCAAGGGATCTTCTGGCAGCCGGCTGATGGTGGCATTCCCGAACGGCTGACGCGAGCCGAGCCAGGGACGTTTCATTTGCCCGAGTCCTGGTCTCCGGTTGACGACGTGTTGCTCTATAGCGTCACCAGGGATGCCGAGACGAAACTCTGGATCTTCTCGCTTCGCGATCGCACAACATCACGTTTTGGCGACGTGATCTCCGTCGGCGTGCCGACCAACGCCGTCTTCTCGCCGGATGGCCGCTGGATAGCGTACCAAGTCGGTGAGCGGGCGCGCTTCGGTGAGGCGTCCCTGTATGTCCAACCCTTTCCGCCGACAGGGACCAAGTACGAGATCGTCCGCGGCGGCCGGCCGATGTGGTCTCCCGATGGGCGCGAACTTTTCTTCGTCCCTACGCCGTCTCAGTTCATGGCTGTCTCGATACGAACGCAGCCGACATTCGCCGTTTCCACTCCCATCCCGGTGCCGCGGCTGTTCGGCATGGCGCCACCAGGCAACGCGCGGCCGTACGACATCCTGCCGGATCGCCGTTTCGTCGCAGTCGGCATCGCGAACCAGACCGGAAGCGCGGCCTCGCCGCATATCGAGGTGGTGGTCAACTGGTTCGACGAACTGAAACGGAAACAGTCTGGCGCGAAGTAGTTGCTGGACCGACGCTACTCGTCGAATCCCTGAATCCTTGAATCCTCGAATCTGGACCGCGATTCGAGGATTCGCGGATCAGGGATTCACGATCGATGATTAGAGTGATTCATTTGTCAGCGAGGAGCCTTGCAATCATCGCATTCGCAAGACCTCCGCCATCACCGCTGACCGCGATATCGGGAACGAGCTTGACCTTGTTCTCGCCAAGAATCGAGGCCATCTGCATCGCGGTATAACCTGTGGCGCCGACGGCTTCGATACCCTGGCGATACGCTTCCGCCTTCGCGGCACCGACTGCGCGCACCGACGCGGCTTCGCCTTCACCCGCCATGCGAACCGCGGCGGCCGCGCCCTCAGCGCGCAAGCGGGTTGCATTGGCCTCACCTTTCGCACTCTCGGCAACGGCGAGGGCGTTCTGCTGCGCGATGCGCACCATCTGCTCCGATCTCACCACCTCGCTCTGCAGATTGGCGACGGCGGTCTCGCGCTCGAGCGTCTGGCGCTGAACTTCCGCCTCACGCTGCGCGTCGTAGGTCCGCTGCAGCTCCGCTGCGATTTTCCTGTCCGTCTGTGTCTTCATCAGGTCCGCCGGCGGCGCAATATCACCGATCAGCGTGTCGATGCATTCCACGTCGTACGCCTCGACCGCCTTGCGAATGTTCTGGAACGCTTCGCGCTGGCGCTCCGATCGCGCCCACAGAAAATCGAGCACGGTGACCTCCTGCGCCGAGTTGCGGAAATAGTTGCCGACGGTCGGCTGAAGCACGTGATCGACGAGGTTCTGCATCGATCCGACTCGTGAAATCACGCGCGGCGCGTTCTTCATGCCGATGTGAATGATCTGCGACACATCCAGGCTGAAAGAAAAACCGTCCTTCGAACGCACGAGGATAGACGATAACCGTTCGTCATAATGATGCGCCTCGGTCCGTTGCGCCCAGTTCAGGACGATGTTTGTCGTCGGTATCAGCTCGACCTTCATCACGCGGACGTTGATCGGATGCTTGCCCGGCAGCAGCGGGTCGACCCACACGCCTTTTCGTCCCCGCTCCACGAGATCGCCATGCGTGAACGCGTCACCGGAGACGTCGAGGTGCTCACGTCCGACGTAACTCACCACGACGCCGACGTAGCCGATCGGAATCTCCGTCAATGGCACCTGTTCCACCTGGACGAGCCACGGATTCAGGTTCCACGACCCGGAAAGCAGCACCTCCTCTTGCAGGCCGCGACACCCCGCAGCGTCAATGAACGTCTGGCCCCTCTGGAAACTCTCGTGGCCGGCGACGACAGGACCAGCGAGATCGCCGGCGGTAATCGGGCGCCCATCGAGCATGGTGACGATGCCGACGCGGTCCGGCGGCATCTGGTACACGTGCAGCTGCGCCGGCACCATGTCATGCTGCTTCGCCGAGTCCGCGGTCACGACTTCAAAGAGCGCCGGGTTGATACGGTACGAGCCTGCCGTCAATACGGAGATTTGACGACCGCGCTCGCCGTGATTGCGCAGAAACGCTTCGGCGTCCTGGAAGTGATTGCAGTCCACGGCACGCGCCAGCACTCGCTCCGGCGGAATCGCGGCGCCGTCAGCCGCCACGACGAGTGCAATCTCACCCGGTTCGACGACGACGAGAGGCACACGTTCTACCTTGTAGCGCCAGCGCCAGACTCCGAAGTGCCAGCCGGGGGAGAGAAGCCGCGCTTGATAGCCGGCTTCACCGTCGAGCGCAATGATGCGCCCGGACGGCAGCGCGTGGCCGAAACGTTTAATCACCAGTCCCGATTCGTCCTCCCGGATCACGCGGATGCTCGCCAGCACCGACAGTAAAACGATTACTGCCAGCCACGCGGCCGCAAGCTCCAGGGCGAACACGTAATTGAATGTCATGTGCGCTTCTCCTCCATCTCACTGCTCGCGGGGCCCCACCCCCGCTCGCGCGCCTCGACTCGCTCCGCTCGCTCGCCGCGGCCGCAGGCGCTGACCGCCGATGCGTTCGGGTCGGCCGAAGTAGAGATGGTGCACGGCAGTGGCCGTCAGAGATCATCGAAATGTGCCCGGATTCCGCAGGTAGTGCTTCAAATACATGATTCTATTAATGATATTTCATCATTAAAATAATGCCATGTTGCAGGTCGGCTGGCGTGGCACATCCCTTCCTTCACCGCTGGTACGGGTGCTTCGCGACGCAGGATTCACCCTCGTGCGGCGAGCGATCTCGCCGCTGATTGTGTCCACGCCCAGCGCCCGTGTGCCAAATGTTCGTGACTCCGACACGCGATGGATTTGGGTCGCGCGATCAAGGGTCACGACCGAGCAGGCTGTGAGAGCCGTGACGCAGGGAGCCTACGCCGTCATTTCACTGTCGGCGGAGGATGCGGCGGAACAACTGGTCGAGCGACTGCGGGAACTGTCAGTGGCGGATGAACTGCCACCGGCGCCCGCACATATCCTGGCCGAAAGCGCGGCCACGCGCGCGGTTGTCGCACAGGCCGCGAGGGTGGCGCCGACATCCATGCCCGTGCTGATCACCGGGGAAACCGGCACGGGCAAGGAAGTGATCGCACAGCTGCTGCATGCGTGGTCGCCGCGCGCGTCGAAGCGCTTCGTCGCCATCAACTGTGGCGCGATTCCCAATGACCTGATGGAGGCAGAGCTTTTCGGCTACGCGCGAGGCGCGTTTTCCGGAGCGGTGCAGCGCTACGATGGCCAGCTCATGGCCGCAGCCGGCGGCACGGTCTTCCTCGACGAAATCGACGACACTCCGCTTGAACTGCAAACAAAGCTTCTTCGCGTGCTCGAGGATCGCGTGGTCAGCCGCCTCGGCGAGAACGCGTGGCACGAGGTCGACTTCCGCCTGCTTGCGGCGACCAATCGCGATCTCACTCGCTTGATCGAGGCCGGCCTCTTTGGCGCCGACTTGTATGAGCGTCTCGCCATTGTCACGATTCAACTGCTTCCTCTTCGCGAACGCCTCGAAGATCTGCCGCCGCTCGCGCTTCACTTCATGCGTCGCTTCGCGCGTGAAGAGAAGCGGTCGGAGATCGCTGGAATTGCACCGGACGCGCTCGCGGCGCTGATGGCATATCCCTGGCCGGGAAATGTTCGAGAGCTTCGCAACGTGATCTACGAAACGCTCGTGTACAAGAGGAGCGGCGGCGAAGTGCTCCTGTCGGATCTGCCAAAGCGGGTACTGACGCGCGGCGCAGGAGCCGAATGGGATCCGATTGTGAGCCGCGTCGACGTGGCGAAAAAGATCGACCGCGGAGCCATGAGCCTGAAAGACGAAGTGGCGGCGCTGCAGCGAGTCGCGATCGAGGAAGCCTTGAAACGATCCGGTGGCAACGCGGCGCAAGCGGCGCGCCTGTTAGGAGAAGTTGGGCGCGGAGTTGCCCGCGATCCCGGTGGGACGCTTCGCGCGATGATGAAACGCTTGAATCGCTGATATGGAATGACCCCTTGTCAAGCCACGATCGTTCGCTGGTGGCTTGACCGTTGGCGAGCAGGCGTCAGCTTGCTCGCATAGGCGCCTCCGACCACGTGGTGGACGCGGTGTCCAGGGGCACCGAAGGTGC
>JBKPSH010000076.1:0-42968 GCA_046734955.1 Acidobacteriota bacterium | reverse complement strand
TCACGAAGCGGAAATGCTGTTCACGATTCTCGGCCGTGGGTGCGAGGAAGTCACACGCACCGCGTCAGCCGATGCTGACGTGGTGACGTGCCGCTGGAGTGACGGGCGAATTGGAACGATGCGCGCATTGCGGCCGTCCTCGGAATACGGCGCCGTCATCTTTCGCAAGAACGCCAAGCGTCACGAATTCGAGATGAAGACGATCACTCCTGTTGCCCGGCGCCTCGACGAGGAGATCGTCAAGTTCTTCCAGACGAAGGTGCCTCCGGTTCCTAATGACGAGACGCTGGAACTGATCGCGTTCTTGGATGCGGCGCAGCGCAGTAAGGAGACAGGGGGCAAGCCGATGCGGCTGCGTTAGCTGAGCGAACGACAACGCCGTCACTTCGAGTTGTGCGAACGGTGAAAGGGCGTGGTCGTGGTTTGTGCACGCCGATGCCGCTGCAGTGGCCGTGCGAACAAGGCGACTGAAACAAATCCGGCCGGCGACTTGGGTAACAGATTGCGACTCCGGCGCTGGCTGGCGTGACGACCTGTCAAGTTCCCAATGTTCGTTGAGCGCGGCCGCGGAACGTTCCCGAACGTACGGCGCTCGACGTCACGAAGCAGCAATGTAATCGCCCGATCGAAGATTTCAGCGATGTCGCCGTCCGGGACCGTGTGTCGCATGAGGTCCTGAAGCGCGCGAAGCTTTCGGTGCGTGTCCGGGCCAATCGTGAACTGCACCTTATACCGTTCCGGTGCCAGCGGTCGGACGACTGGCGGCGCAGGCGGGCGGTCCGGTGGTCGTTACCTGCATTGAAGGAGTTGGTGAAATCGCGCCAAGCGCAGAGGCCGGCGCAGCGAGGAATTCACCTACGACGCCCGGAGCCGATTCCGGTTTCGCCTGAGGCAGCTTACGCATGGCAGATCGCACAGGAGGCATCGGCCGAAGGGTCGCAACCTGCTCTTCAACTTCGCGCCTGCTCTTGTGGATCGTGGCGTCGAGAAGTTGCTGGCAATTGTCACTGGTCAGGTGATTGGAGAGCAGGCAAATCGTGGTTAGGGTGATTGAGCCGTCGGACAATCGATCAAGAACGTGGAAACTTCCTCGCGGCTCGCGCGGCTTCGATGCGCCCGTACGCGGCATGCTGCGAAAGGCGCAGACACCTGGTGCAGTAGACAAACAGCGATGAATAACCTTGCTGTAGATACAAACCGCGCGCATCCATTTCAGCGAGGAGCGCGATCAGGCGAGCCGTCGCTTCGCGCTCGTTCGCGGCGGCTGCTTCGATGCCATGGAGCAGTTGTTCATCTGAGAGCGAGCGAATGGAGTTGATGTTCATAACTCCGTTGTAGCATCGACATTTCTGGCACGCGACGATGCGTTCAGGCACGACTTCGCGCGAGAGATCCACGCCCATTGGATGCTGATAGCAATGCGCCGCGGTAGCGGTTCTGATGCGTTTGCGGGCGTATCCCCGTGCGCGTCTCGACCCTTTTCGATTGGCATCGTGGAAACGTGTCAAGCAAATTCGACGGTCAATGGAAATTTTCAGTCGAGAACTTCCTTGCAGGCTGTGAGCTAGTCACGATTTTCTTCCGAAGACTGTGGCGCTTCCCACGTCGGGGCGCTTGGTTCGCGAGTGTTGCGAAGTGCTGTAACTTAACGGCGTCGGCATGGTTCGACATCAACAAAGTCCCGGTGCGCGACGCACAGTACGATTCGGCAACTCGCGGCAGCTTGTCTCCGACGAACAGCAAAAACGTGAGCCCAGGAATCGAGAAGCGGTATGTACGAAACCCTTGAGCGGGACGAGTGCCGGAACGACGACGAATCACGAAGGCGATTGTGGCGGAATCCAGGCGGCGTAAGTGACCGCGGCGGTTCAACACTGTGAAGGAGACGAGGGACGAAGCCTCTCGATGAATTAACGCCGACCGCCGCGAGCCTCGATCAAACGAAGCGATTCTTTGCTGACAAAGATCCTCGCGTGGTACTGCTCGCCCCACCCCAGCGGCGTGACGTTTCGATATTCGCGCAGAGGACCGCCGCCGTGGCCCTCTTCGAGGCGTGCACGCAACGATGCCCGCACGTTGGGATCGGCGCCGCGTTCCAGCAGCAGGCGCGTAAAGCGCGCTTCGTCTTCTTGATCGTCGGGGACCCCTGCACCCCGACTGGCGCCGTCGCTCGCGCGGGCCCAACGCCCCGCTCCGCTCCGGCGGCTCGGTTGTTGTCTCCCATAGTTCACCCAGAAATTGCGCTGCGAGACGACCGTCGAGAAGAGAGCGGTGTAACCGCCGAAGCCGTCGGCCTCGAGCGCGGCCCGCGCGTCTGGATCCATGCCGCGGTCGAGCAACCACTCTGCGATCTCCACCTCGTCGAAGTAAGCGGCGATGTGCAAGAGCGTCGTCGCGTGAATCGGCGTCCCCTGCGCGGTGTACGGTTCGCGGGCGCAGGCCGGAGCAAGAGGGAAGATGTCGGTGATGTCGAACGTACGTGTGAGGAGATCCGGATCGCGATCGAGGTGTGCTTCGAGTAGATCGATGCGTCCGCGATGGAGCGCCATCACTGGAGTGTCGGGAGGGTCGAAGCCGTGTTCGACGTACAGCTCCAGGATGCGGTGTTTAGCCGGAGGGTTTCGGCTGTCAGTCCCGAGGAGATGCTCCATAGTGTTTGCGTCCACACCGTTGGGACCGACAGCGCGCGCACCGAGCGCGAGCAGGGCAGCGGTCCCTTCGACGCTCAGCGTGTAGGCAGGACCGGCAAGCGTCAACTTGTCGAGCGGCGGCCGCCCCGCGAGGTCGTAGATCATGTGCAAGGTATCGATCTGCCCCTGCAGCGCGGCCCTTCCCGCGGCTGACCCCAAGTCTCTGGCACCGTGGCGATGAAGGAGACGAATGATTCGGTCGCGGCCAAGATTCGCGGCGTACGTCATTGGTGGTCCCCAGTTGCTGTCGGTACGAATCAGGACATGCTCACGAATGAGCTCCGGGTTTTGAGTTATCAGCTTCTCGACCGCGTCCGGATCATCCCGCCAGATTGCCTCCGCGAGCTGCACCGCCTGGACAAGCCGTGTCCAGCTTGAAACACCGTAGCTGCGTGCGAGCACGAGCTGCGCGTCGGCCAACTTTGCCGCAGAGGGTTCGATCGATTCCGGATGACGCTCGTGTAACTCGGCGATCGCATTCGCATCGCCGCTATGGAGGGTGTTGAGGAATTCTTTGGCCTGACGCTGAAGCTGTTCCAGATTAGGCCGCACTGGCAAGCGGCGCGCGGGCATGACGAGCCTCCTTGAACAAGCCCGGGGTCCGCTGGCGTCGGGCAAAGGAGGTTCGGCGATCACGTCCGAACGTCTGGAAATCTAGTCAGGTGGACTCAGTCCTGTCCGCGGACGGGAGGCGCCCTGCACGCCCGCTTCAACCTACCACCGAGCGGCGAGGCACACAAGTGTCCCAGCGTTCGCGATATCGAACAGTTTCCGGCGCGCAGGCGTTGGCGTAGGATCGCGCACATGGATTCACTTCTGCGCGACCTGCGGCATGGGCTGAGACGAATCGTCGCCGCGCCCGGATTCACTGCGATTGCGATTCTCACGCTCGCGCTCGGTATTGGCGCGAACGTCGCGATCTTCACCGTCGTCAACGCGGTCCTGATTCGGCCGCTGCCGTTTCCTGATTCCGATCGCCTGGTGCGCATCGCCGCCGACGCGCGCGCGACCAATGGCCGGAACATCGGCATTTCGCAGCCCGAGCTCGACGACCTCGGCGTCCGCGCGGGCGTCTTCGACGGCGTCACGGCGTTGTGGCCGGTCAGCGCGTCCTTGCTCGGCGGCGATCGACCCGAACGCGTCGAGGTCCTCGTCACCAGTCCTAACTATTTTCAGTTGCTCGGCGCCAACGCGGCGCTCGGTCGTGTCTACGGATCCACCGATGCGGCGCCCGGTTTCTCCGACCCCGTCGTGATCAGCGAGGGGCTGTGGCGCCGCGCGTTCGGCGCCGCGCCGGACATCGTCGGACGTAAGGTCATCATGGATACTGACGCGTACACGATCGTTGGCGTCATGGCGCGTGACTTCCGTCATCCAGGCGAGACGGTGCACGGCGATGTCGACATGTGGAGCGCGTGCGGCTTCGCGGCGGCGCCATTCACCAGTCCGCCACAGCGTCAGCAGAACTTCATTCCTGGCGTGATGGGCCGGCTGAAGCCAGGCATTTCGCTCGAGCAGGCGCAGGAGCGTCTCGAGGCGCTCGCCGCAGAATTGCGGAGGGCGTATCCGACCAACTATCCGGAAAATGTACAGTGGGGCCTGCGCCTCGAAGGGGTTCAGAACGAGCTGACGAACCGCATTCGACCCACGCTCACCGTGCTGATGGGCGCCGTGGGGCTTCTGCTGACCCTCGCGTGCGTGAACGTTGCCAACCTCACGCTTGCGCGATCGTCGAGCCGTTTGCGCGAGATCGCCGTGCGGCGCGCGCTTGGCGCGACACGCGGGCGGCTTGTCCGCCAGTTGCTGGTCGAGAGTCTCGTCGTCGCGGTGGCTGGCGGCGCCGCGGCACTCGCGGCGCTCGCGTGGTCGAAGGATTGGATCGTCCGCATGATGCCAAACGATCTGCCGCGCCTCACCGAGGTGCGCTTCGACGCTGGCATGATTGCGATCGGCCTCGGGCTGTCGCTTGCGGCGGGTGTGGTGTTCGGCATCGTGCCGGCGATCCAGGTGTCGGGTGTCAACCCCGGCGACAACCTGAAGGAGGCCGGCCGCGGACTCGGCGAAGGACGACGTGAACGCCGGTTCCGGAGCACACTGGTCGCAGCAGAGATCGCGATCTCGCTTGTGCTCCTCGTCGGGGCCGGTCTGTTGGTCCGCAGCTTCTGGAGCATGCTGCAGGTCAATCCCGGTCTCGATCCATCGCGCGTCGGTTTCGCGCAGATCTGGATTCCGGTTCCGAACGATCCGACGAAGAATCCGTATGCCACGCCCGCGCAGCGTACTGCGTACGTCACCGAAGTGATGCGCCGTGTCGGCGAACTGCCGGGGGTCGAATCGGTCGCGATGGCCGCCAGCAACCAGACGCCGTTCAGCGGATCGGGCGTCACTCGCCGCTTCACCTTCGTTGGTGAATCGACAGCGCCGGCGGACGTCCGCCGCGCGCAGTTTCAATTCGCGAGCCCTGATTATTTCGCGACACTGAAATCTCCAATCCTGAGCGGGCGCGCGTTCACTCCCAGCGACACAGTTCGCAGCGAGCCCGTCGTCATCGTCAACGAAACACTCGCAAAGACGCAGTCTGCAGGCAAAGATGCCGTCGGCCGCAGCATCGCACTCGGCAATCAGTCAGCCCGCATCATCGGCGTCGTCGCCGACATTCACGACGATGGCCTCGACGTGCCGGTCGCGTCACGCATCTATTTCCCGCTGCTGCAGCGCTCGAACAACGCGCTGACGCTTTTCTATCGATCGACCACAGATCCAGCATCGCTGAACACGTCAATCGAGCGCGCCATTCACATCGTCGATCCGACACTGCCGGTGTTCGGACAGAGCACGATGAACGACTTGCTCGCGGATTCGATGGTGCGCCGTCAGGTTGTGCTGTCACTCATGGCCGCGTTTGCGGTCGTCGCACTGCTGCTTGCGGCAATTGGCACCTACGGCGTGATGAGCGTCGCCGCGAACCAGCGCGTGCGTGAAATCGGGATTCGCATGGCGCTCGGAGCACAACGCCGGGATATCGAGCGGTTAATCGTGCGCCCCGGTCTTTGGCTGGCTGCCTGCGGCATTGCGGCCGGCGTTGTCAGTGCCGCTCTGCTTGCGCGTCTCATGCGCGCCGTCCTGTTTGCGGTTGCGGCAACAGATCTGATGACATACGCGTCCGTCTCATTGCTACTAATCGCGGTCACATTGATTGCCTGTTATGTTCCCGCGAGGCGCGCGACGAAGCAGGATCCGCTGACGGCTCTTCGCACCGAATAGCGTTCCTCGCGGGTCGATGATCAGCGGGGTCGGCGTGTTCTATCCAGATAAGAAGCCAACCCAGCGGGGCCTGCAGCGGAAATCGAGCGGCACGCGAAACAGTAGATCGGAATCGCTCATCACTGATCTCTCATCCTGAATCGCTGATCGTCGAATCACTGATCGTCGAATCGTCGAATCACTGATCGTTGGATCGTCGAGTCGCTGAGTCGGTGGCTGTGATTCATGGATTCGCGATGTCGGAATCGCTCATCACTGATCTCTCAGCCCTGAATCGCTGATCGTCGAATCACTGATCGTTGGATCGTCGAATCGCTGAGTCGGTGGCTATGATTCATGGATTCGCGGATTCAAGGATCAGCGATTCGCGATGACGATTCGTGATGAGGGATTCCGCAGCGGCGCGACGAAGTTCTAGAGGCGTGCAGCGGAAATCGAGCGGCTGGCGAAACAGGAGATCGGAATCGCTAATCACTGATCACTGATCGCGAATCTCTAATCGTCGAATCGTTGAATCGCTAATCGTCGAATCGTTGAATCGCTAATCGTCGAATCGCTGAGTCGGTGGCTATGATTCATGGATTCGCGGATTCAAGGATCAGCGATTCGCGATGAGCGATGAGTGATGAGCGATTCGGGTGGGGCGTCAAACGAGCCGTATCACCGCAGATTGTCATACCAGGCACGCCACGCGGCGGCATCGGGAGGGAGGCTCTGCCCGGTGATGTCGCGGAGCGCCTGGAAGACCCAGCTGCGGGTCTGATCGTCGAGCGCACCATCACCGGCAAAGTCGAGTAAACGCGGCACGGCGCGCATTCGCTGCTCGCGATTGAGCATGCCCGACTGTGCCAGGCTGCACGCCGCGCGTTCGCGGATCATCGGCGACGGATCGTCGTGGAAGATGTCGAGCAGCGGGTCGATCACATCGTCGGTCGCCAGATACGCAAGCCCTTCGATCGCCCAATAGCGGATGTTCACGTTCTCGTCGTGAACCGAGGAGAGGATGATGGACGCGATCCGCGCCTGTTCGACGCCGCGTCCGCCGATGAGACCGAGATCCCATAGCGCGTTCGCCCGCGGTCCCTGTTCGCCGGTGCGGGCGATCGGCTCGAGACGGTCGACGGTTTCGGTATTTTTCTTCAGCTTGCGCGCCAGGATGTCGCTCTCGACGGCCGCGGCGCGGACGCGGAGATCGTCGGAATTGATCGCCATGCGAAAGAGATTTTCGAACCGCTCGTCAGGCTCAATCCGGCCGCGCCACGCCGGCAGCCGCGACTCGATTTGCCTGGTTGCTCCCTCGTAATGATTCATCGCCCGTTCGAGCAGGAACTCGGCCTGCTCCTGGGGCGTCATCGAGTCGAGCGCTTCGAGGTGGTGCGCCGATAACACGTTCGCGCTCGCCGGTTCGGGCTTGCCGTCGAGTCTCAGGATTCTCGCGATCTGGTCCCAGGCAGCGCGCGCGGATGCACTGCTCGCCAGCAGCACCACAGCGAGTGCGACGAGAGCTATTGCAAAAGGCACACGATTGCGTTCCGGGCCCGTCGGCTGCATGAAAGATCCGGCCCGGGTTGAGCAACCGCGATGCCATCCCGCCGTGAGGATAACTATCTGAGACGAATGCGGCTTGTTGCAGCCATGCACGGCGGGCGATCCGGAATGGGACGTGCGGATTACGGAGTTGGAAGTCGATGGCCATTCACGGTGCGCGACAGGCCCATCGCTTGATCGGCCCTGTCGCGCACCGCGGTCGTTTAGAACATGTATTTCGCGGCGAGTTGAAGTTTGCGCTCGCCGTTCTTCCCCGTAATCAAGCCGAACGAACCGCTGGTTGGATTGCTGCTCGGTCCATTCCAGTTCGGATGGTTCAGGATGTTGAACGCTTCGAGCCTGAACTGCAGCCGGTGCGATGCTGCGAGCGGCACAGTCTTCCGAAGACCGAAGTCAACCGCCCAGAACGGCGGATTGCGAAGCCCGTTTCGCGGCTGCACGCCGAACGTGCCGGCGGCCGGCCGCGCAAACGCGTTCTTGTCGAACCAGACGACGCCGGTCGTGAAGTCGCCCGACGGGGTGACGTTCGGATCGGCAATCTGGTTCCAGAACTGTGCGCCGCTGCCAGGTCCGACACCGGCGAAGTCGTCGCTGCTTCGCACGGAGAAGGGCGAGCCGGACTGGTACTGGTAGACGCCCGACACATCCCAATTACCGACCAGCTTGTCCACCCAACCAGTGCCGCGACCGAATGGCAATTCGTAGATGTAGTTCACGATCAGCACGTGCGGACGATCGTTGTCAGAAATGCCCCAGTACGCGCTGTCGTCATACGAATTGGGAAGCACGTCAGTCAGGTTCGACGAATCGTCGTAGGCGCGCGAATACGTATATGCGAGGCCCGCGTGAAGCCCTCTGGCGACGCGGCGCTCGACGCTGACCTGCAGACCGTTGTACTCCGATCGTCCGGAATTCTCTGCCAAACCGATGACCGCGAATCCGGAATAGGGCCGCAGTGCATTCGGATTGACTCCAGGGTTCGCTTGAACGGTTCCTGCCTGGAGCTGATTGATGTTGCGCTTGCGCTGATTGTTCACGCCGGTACGTCCGACGTAGGCAACCTCGGCGGTGACCGACCAGGGCAGCTCGCGTTCGAACGTCACGTTCCAGTTCCAGGCGGCGGGGACCTTGAACACCGGATCCTGCATCGTCATGACGAACGGGAACTCGCGGCGGACCGCGCCGGCTCCTCCTGGCGAGTCGATGTTGCCGTTGATGACCGTCTGTTGTGGCTGAAACGGCGGATTGCCGCCGAGCGCCGTGTCGCGGTTGATCATCGTCCGGTTGTAGAACAGCCCGACGCCACTCCGGAGCGCCGTGCGACTGTTGATCGCGTAGGCGAATCCAAGTCGCGGCTGGAACAGGTTCTTGTGCGTCTGGGAGAACCCGTCCGGCAGACCGTGATACAGCCGGTTGAACTCACCGCTCGCCAGCTCGGGTACGTGATCGGCAGCGCCTGAAGGCGGGCTGTTGCCAGGCAGCACGATGCCGTTGTATCGGTCGCCGCCGGTGATGAATCCGCCCGAACGATCAACTACTGCCGCCACTGCCGGATTGTAGAAGTCGGGATGGAACATCGCGATGTTGCCCCATTTGCTGTGCCATGGCGGCCACAACGAGTACCGCACGCCCGCTTCGATCGTGAGTTTCGAGTTCGCCTTCCAGTTGTCCTGCGCGTACCAATCCAGCGCGGTTGCAGCCCACGGCGTCAGCGCCTTCTTGCCCATTTCGGTGTAGTCGCTGAAGCTGCCGAGCGCCGCGTTGCCCATCGCAAGTCCCGTGGACTGTGGATGCCCCGTATCGAGGAACCGCACTTCGCCGTTCTGATTGTTCGTTGCGCCCTGGCTGGCGGTCGTGAACTGGATGTAGTCGTCCTGGCCCGAGTACTCGATGAACACACCGTACTTCGTCGTGTGACGGCCGAGGATCTTCGTCAGGTTGTTGGCCCACGCAAACACGTAGCCTGACCAGTAACCCGGATACGGCCCGCCATCGATCGTCGACAGTCCCGTGATGCGAATGGTCGGAACCTTGTTCTCGAATTCTTTGGTCCCTGGGAAGAGGAACGGGAATTTGATGCCGTAAGTCGTGCGGTCGCAGACCTGTTCCACGCAATCGGGATTCATGGCGATATCGCCCTTGCCGTCCGAGTTCATCGAGAACGTGAACTCGTTCAGCAACGTCGAGGAGAGCACGCTGTTCAGGCTGACCGCGGCCGTGCGGTTTGGGCGCGACCACTTCCATTGCGCGCGATCGAAGTTGCCAACGAAAGGTTCGTTGAAGTGCCACGGGATGTGCGTGCCTCTAAACGTCAGGCGCTGGTTCGGCGTGATCAGGTAGTCGACTTTGAGCGTGTCCTTGCGCAAATCCGACCAGGTCGACTGGGTGCCGATCCAGTTTGACGTGCCCTGCTGGAAACCCGCGGTTGGAAGTGGGTAAGCGTTCAACAGTGCGATTCCGTTTGTGCTGAGGCGCTCCGTTGGAATGATGTTTCCCGGAAACGGCTGGCCCGTCGTCGGATCGATAACGGTTCTTGCGCGACCGAAGAACGGATTCGACGGATTCAGCAGTTCACTGAAGTCGCCGCGGCGCATCGCGGCGGTGGGCACGGTGCCAGTGCTCGTCGACGTATCCCGTCGGTAGATCCATTCTTCGCCCCAGAAGAAGAACATGCGGCTGCGATTCGCGTTGAAGCCGCCCGGCAACAGCACCGGGCCGCCGGCATGGAACCCGAACTGATGAAACGTGAACGGATCCGGCCCATTCGACAGCCTCGGATCGCCGCTTCGATTGCGCGTCCAGCTGTTGGCGTCGAGCGACTCGTCGCGATAGTTCTCCAGCACGTCACCGTGAAAGTCTCGGCTGCCGCTCTTGGTGACGAACCGAATCTGCCCGGCCGACGAACGGCCGTACTCGGCTCTGTAATTGGCGGTGAGGATCTGGACTTCCTCGACGGTCTCGACGTCCTGCGCGCCGAGCATCGATCCCGACGATCGCGTGCGCGTGGCGATTGCGCCGTCGACCGTCACCACGTACTCGTCTTCTCGCGCGCCGTTGATGCTGAAGCTGCCATTCGTGACGCTGTCCGGACTGAACGTGCTCATCAACCCGCCGCGAACTCCCGGCTTGAGCTGCGCCAGAAAAACGGGATTACGGCCGTTGAGTGTCATCTCCTGGATCTGACGCGCATCGACCGTGCGTGCCACCTGCGCGGTCGCGCTCTGCACGGCGCTCGTCGACGCCTTGACCTCCACCGTCTCTTCGAGCCGGCCGACTTCGAGTTGTGTGTCGACGCCGATCTGCGAGGCCGCGCTCAACTTGACGCCGGTCTTGAGGAATCGCTTGAAGCCTGAGAGCTCGATGGTCACGGTATAGGTGCCGACGGGCAGATCGGGCACTGCGTAGAAGCCGCTCGAGTCGGTCACCGCGACGCGCTTGTCACGGTTCGCCTCGTTTTCGACGGTGATGGTCGCGCCGGGAACGCCGGCGTTGGAACTGTCACGGACGATGCCCGAGATCTGGCCAGTGTCGAATTGGGCGTACGCGACTGAAGCACAGGACAGGAGAAGCACCGTCAGGAGTAACCGCAAGCGCATGAGTCACCTCCACAACGAAACAACTCGACCGGACGAATACGGCCTCGCTACTGCGGGATAGAACAGCTGGCACTTAAATTGTGCGCACGCGAGCCGTCTTTGCCGATGCCACGCAGCAACTCTTCGAAGGTCTGAAGCGGGACACGGTTGCCGCGTGCTCCGACTGGTGGGATGTCTGCCCAGCGTTCGTTGGTGCTTCCGTTCCGAGATCGCGAGATCCGCGCCGCAGCAATATCGCCGTCCTCGGCTGGGACGCATAACTCCGGATGATCGAACGGCGCTCGTTCGAAACGGACCCGTTCGTCGGTCAACGCCCTCAGCAGCGCTGGCATTGCGATTCGATCCATCCGGTCTGGTCCCCACACCTGCAAACTGGGTGTCGAGTAGTCGCCAGCGATTGTGTAGAACTCGATGACCTGCTCCAGTGTGGCCTTGCTGCCAGTGTGAAAGTAAGGACCTGTCAGCTCCACATTCCGGAGATTTGGAGTCTTGAACATGCCGCGCATCCAGATTGCGCTTTGAGGACGGTTTCGAGCAGTAGTAGACAGAAAGTTGCCGAATGGATCCTGCGCTCCGAGACCGAAGTCGTTGGCTGATGGTTCCACGCCTGTGCGGAAAAAACCAGCATCTGGCCCGAGGGCCGCATAATCTCTCGACCCGCGAACCGCAACCGGCGTGGCGAGCGTCAATTCGGGTTCCACGTGGCACGACGCACACCTGTGTTGTCGGAACAGTCCCAAGCCAATTTGTTGAACGAACGTCAGCGCCCTGGTGTTGCCACTCACATACCGGTCATACGGTGAATCATCAGCGACGAGCGTTGACTCGTACGCTTGAACTGCCAGGCCGAAGAAAAGGGAGAAGTTGAATTCGGCCTGGGTGAACTCGGCGTCCGCGGAGCCCGCGCGCCCCACCACGCGCCCACCGGCACTCACAGATTCTTTCGAGCGCCAGTACTCCGGTTTGAAAGCGGCCTGGATCATTTCCAGATACGTCAATGCCGGTGACAAACCGCGCCTGGCATCACCGACGTACGGTCCCAACACACTGTCGTCCGAAGCAACCCGCTGTTTGGCCAGAGGGCGGGCAGACAACATTCTCTTGCCGATAATCGGCCACGAGCGCCCCTCGTATGACATCTCCTTCGAGTTGATTGGTGGGTCCACAGCTTGCGACGCCAGGCTCGCTTGTTCGATGCGCACTGTGCTTGCGGTGAGCTGTCCACGATCTTCGACCAGGATGATTGCCGTCGTGTCGGCCTCACCGTATGCGGTTCGGCCGTTGAAGGTATTGCTGGCGCGGCCGTCCCAAAACAGCCGGTAGTACTGGACGGCATTAATGACGCTGGGGGCATTGCGCGAAGCGACCTGTCGCGCTGGTCTTGGAGACGGAGCGCCCCGTTCGCGGGAAAGCGGCGCGCCAGTGTCGGGAAGACCCTCTCGCCCAATCGCCACAAAACGTCGCGCATGAATACCGGCGGACGCGACCCGATACCCAGAGTTCATTGCTGCGCGAGCAAACGGAAAGTCCGCAGATTTGAGAACCTTGGGAGAAGTTAGGGGAACCTTAATCGAGGAGCCTTGATTGAACAGTCGGTGGTCCGCACCCGCGTGAAAATGACAGGAGGCACAGGCAACGCTGCTGTCGCTCGACAGCTGCAAATCCCAGAAGAGAGCCTTGCCGAGAGCGACGAGCGTTCGTTCGTCTCGAATGTAGTCCGCCGGCTTTGATGCCTTGGGGACCGACTCGGGCTTCAGCGAGGAAGAGATCGGATTGTCAGGCCCGACGGCCTTCTGGCCGGCGAGCGCGAGGGTGGTAACCAGACAGCCGACGTGAAGCCACTGGCGAATGGTGTTGCTCCTCTGAGCTCATGATACGCCTGTTGCCGTTCCTACTGTAAGCCGCCGCGAACGGACGTAATCCGCTGGGTATTGAAGCCGAGCCAATGCATGCGGCCGATGTAGCGGGCGTGCTCGACCTTGAGGCAGCGGTCCATGATTACCGACAGGCCGCCCGCTTCAGCGATTCGGGCGCCTTCCTCGTTAATGACGCCGAACTGGCACCACAGGCTACCGGCATGAACCTTGACCGCTTCCTCTGCAATCGACGGAAGCGCATCCGGCGCACGAAAGACGTTGACGACGTCTATCGGCACCGGCACGTCAACGAGGCTCTTGAAGCTCTTCTCTCCGAGGATATCGGCCTCGCGCGGGTTCACCGGGATCACGTGATAGCCGTGGCGGCGTAAGTAGTAGCCGACGAAATAGCTCGCGCGGAGCTCGTTCTTCGACAGCCCAACGATTGCAACTGTCTTTGCGGTGTACAGCACGCGTTGGATCGTCAGCGGATCCTGATAACGCGCGAGATCGAATGTCGTCGACGGTGTCATGCGATGGCCACTCCGTTTGCTGCGCCCGCGCTCACGCGGGCGAATCCCTCCTCGAGATCCCAGATCAAATCGTCGATCGACTCCGTGCCGACCGATAAACGGATGGTGCCCGGGCCGACACCTGCTGCCCTGAGCTCATCGTCGTTCAGCTGACGATGTGTTGTGCTCGCGGGGTGAATAATGAGGCTCTTCGAGTCGCCGACATTGGCCAGGTGCGACCAGAGTGTGACGCCACGAATGAAATCCTGTCCTCCGGCTCGTCCGCCGACGCAGTCGAACGAAAACACGGCACCAGCGCCGCGTGGCAAGTACTTGTCAACGACCTGGCGATAGCGACTCGTTGGCAGTCCGGGGTAGGTCACGTTCGACGCGAGCGCATGCTCCCGGAGATAGTTGGCGACGGCGATGCTGTTCTCGACGTGACGCGCCATTCGCAGCGACAACGTCTCGAGTCCCTGGAGAAACAGGAACGCATTGAACGGGCTCATCGCGGCCCCAAGATCCCGCAGCGTTTCCGCGCGCAGCTTCATCACGTAGCCGTATGTGCCGAACGTTTCATGGAACTGCAGTCCGTGATAGGCAGGAGACGGATCGGCAATCACAGGAAATCGTCCATTGGACCAGTTGAATTCTCCGGAATCCACGACCACGCCGCCGATGCTCGTGCCGTGGCCACCGATGAATTTCGTCGCGGAGTGCACAACAATGTCGGCTCCCCACTCGATGGGACGACAAAGGTAGGGCGTCGCGAACGTGTTGTCGACGATCAACGGGATCTGATGCGCATGCGCAATCGTCGCAACCGCCTCGATGTCGAGAACATTGCCTGCGGGGTTGCCGATCGTTTCTGCATACAGCACCTTCGTGTTCTCACGAATCGCTCCGCGCCATGCCGAAAGATCGTCAGGATCCACCCACGTCAGGTCGACTTTCATCTTCCGCAGCAGGTGCTTGAACTGATTCACCGTCCCGCCGTAGAGGGCTGACGATGACACCACGTGATCGCCGGGTTGCAGCAGCGTGAAGAGCGCTGCCGCCTGTGCCGCGATGCCGCTGGCGAATGCGACCGCCCCGCAGCCACCCTCGAGGTTCGCCATGCGTTCCTCGAATGCGGCAACCGTAGGGTTCATGATTCGCGAGTAGGTATTGCCGAACTCCTGGAGATTGAAGTACGCCGCCGCGGACTCCGGATCTTCGAAGACGTAGCTTGTCGTCTGGTAGATCGGTACCGCGCGAGCGCCGGTGTTCGGGTCGGGCCGCTGTCCTGCGTGCACCTGACGGGTTTCGAATCCAAACTGACGACGTTGTTCTGTACGACGAATGCTATCCATGATCTCCTGCCGCGTGACGTGCCTGCTAGACGGTTTGCCTGGCGAGAAACTGCTGCACCATGCTCACTCCGAGGGGCTATCGCCCCTCGGACTCCCCAACACGCTTGCGCGCGGGGGCCCCGCGATCCCCCCTCCGCTCGCGTGGGCTCACTCGCGCGCTCGTTCGCCAAGTTTCCCGTCTATACGACGGTCTGCCTGGCAAGAAACTGTTGCACCATCGGTGTCTGCCGGGCCTCCTCCAGCAGGAAGCAGTCGTGGCCGTACGGCGCGTCGATGATGTGAAGCTCCACGTCTTTCCCGAGCGTTCGAAGGGCTGCGGCCAGTTCTTCCGAGCCGGCCGGTGGATACAGCCAATCGGAACTGAATGCGATCAGCAGCGTGCGTGCTGACACGTTCCGCAGCGCATCGACGAGACTGCCATTACCGTATTGTCGCGCGAGGTCGAAATAGGTCAACGCGCGCGACGTATACAGATACGTGTTCGCGTCGAATCGCTTCACGAACGAGTCCGCCTGGTAGCGCAGATAGTTTTCGACCTGGAACTCCGGTTCGCTGAGTGTGTAGCGGATGTCGTCGCTGAACTGCAGATGCCGTCCGAACTTTGTGCTCAACGATTGTGCCGACAGATACGTAATGTGGCCAACCATCCGCGCGATGCCCATTCCGGCATCCGGCTTTTTTCCGCTGCCGTAGTAAAGTCCGCCCTGCCAGTTCGGATCGGCCATGATCGCATTTCGGGCGATTGCGTTCCAGGCGATGCCCTGTGGCTGGATGGCGTGCGTGCTCGCAATCGCGACGATCGAATCGACCTGGTCTGGATAAAGAACCGCCCATTCGAATGCCTGCATACCGCCGAGCGATCCGCCGGCGACGGCGGCAAGCCGATCGATGCCAAGCTCGTCGAGGAATGCGCGCTCGGTGCGTACCATGTCAGCAACGGTGATCACCGGAAAGTCGGATCCATATGGCCGACCTGTCGCCGGATTGGTGGACGAAGGGCCGGTAGTACCGCGGCAGCCGCCGAGCAGATTGGTCGACACGACGAAAAAACGATCGGTGTCGAATGCCTTGCCCGGACCGATCATGCCATCCCACCATCCCAGCGACTTTCCACTCGCGCCGTCGCGATCGTCGGCTGCGAATCCGTCCCGTGTGCCCGCCGCCGCCGTCTTCGCAAAGCCGGCCGCATGCGCGTCGCCGCTCAAGGCGTGACACACGAGAATGACGTTGTCGCGCGCCGGCGATAACGTGCCGTATGTTTCGTAGGCAATCTGGATCGGAAATAATTCCCGGCCGCAGTCCAATCGAAGCGGACGTGGCAGACTCAGGAACCGGGTTTCAACAGTACCCACGGATCCGGGCTCGGACTTGGAACCTGTCGAGGCCATCCGCGAGATCATATCGCCTCTGTCCGGCAGGTCACGTCCGTTGTATGATCGGTCACTTCGGGCTTATTCGAACATCGGCCAAGGGGGCTTTACGATGGCTATGACGACGTGTAACAACGGGGTCAACGTGCAGGCGCTGCTCGATGCGCGGGAAGTGTTGAAAGGCGCGCCGGAAGCGGCGAAGTTCACGTGGCGTGCGTCCTGCAAATGGAAGAACGGCACGCACAGCAAGACGAACGTAGGCGGCTTCTTCGGCCTCGGTGAGGAGCAGAAACATAAAACCGAAACTTCTTTTGACGCCGATCATCCAGAGATTTTCGCATCAGAGGATAACGGCATCACGCCGATCGAGTACGTGCTCGTCGGTCTTGCCAGCTGTCTGACCGCCGGCGTCGCCGCCGTCGCGCAGAATCGCGGCATCCAGCTTCGGTCGGTCGAGTCGAAGCTCGAAGGGAAGATGGACATCCGCGGCATTCTCGGCATCGACAGCGATGTGCGCAACGGCTACGACGACATCAAGGTGACGTTCAAGATCGATGCGGACGCCCCGAAGAAAGACATCGAAGCGATCGTGGCGCAGTCGCAGAAGCGGTCGGCCGTCTATGACGTGATCACGAACCCGGTCAACGTCACCGTCGAGGTCGTGTAGACGGAAGTTCCAACCGGAGAGGGCGGCCATCGAACGCGTGACCACGGTCGTGATCGGCGCCGGCCATGCCGGCCTCGCCGCGAGCCGATTCCTGACCGACCGCTCGATCGATCACATCGTGCTCGAGCGTGGCGACGTCGCGAATTCCTGGCGACGCGAGCGATGGGACTCTCTCCGGCTGCTCACGCCTAATTGGCAGACGCGTCTGCCGGGTCACAAGTACGCCGGCCCGGATCCCGACGGTTACATGACGATGGGGGAGGTGATTGCGTTCCTCTCCCAGTTCGCCAGCGTCTCGGCGGCCCCGGTTCGCACCAACACCGCCGTCACGTCGGTGACGCGTGTCGACGCCGCGTATCACGTCGCGACGAGCAACGGCGACATCCGTTGCCGGTCGCTGGTCGTCGCGAGCGGCGCGTGCAATCTTCCGAGCGTTCCAGCGATTCGCTCGTCTATTCCCACCGCGATCGAACAGTTCACCCCATTCGAATATCGCAATCCTGATTCGCTGCCGCAAGGCGGCGTTCTCGTCGTTGGCGCATCGGCGACGGGTATACAACTGGCGGCGGAGATTCACCACTCCGGCCGGCGGGTGACGTTATCGGTCGGCGAACACGTTCGCGTGCCGCGTACCTATCGCGGACGCGACGTGCTCTGGTGGATGGACGTCTCCGGTGTATGGAACCAGCGGTTCGACGAGATTGATGATCTGGCCCGAGCACGCCGCCTGCCATCGCCACAGCTGGTTGGCACACCCGATCGAACGACACTCGATCTGAACGCGCTCAGCGCGATCGGCATCGAGCTTGTCGGCCGGCTGGCCGCCGTGCGCGACGGACGAGCCCTGTTCTCTGGCGGTCTTCGCAATATGTTTTCGCTCGCCGATCTGAAGATGGAGCGTTTGCTGGACACGTTCGATGAGTGGGCACGTCTCAACGCCCGTAACACCGACGTCGACAAACCCGAGCGCTTCGAACCGACCCGGGTACCGTCCTCTTCACGGCTTCAACTCGATCTCCGGAACGGCGAAATCCGATCGATCGTGTGGGCGACGGGGTTTCGACCGGACTACCGTTGGCTGCACGTGCCGGTCGTGGACGAGAAAGGATACCTGCGCCACGATGGAGGCATCGTCGACTCGCCGGGAATGTACGTGCTGGGCCTGCCAGTGTTACGCCGGCGCAAGTCGAGCTTCATCTGCGGTGTCGAAGACGACGCGCGCGAGTTGATTGAGCACCTGTCTGGGTTTGTGCGCGGCTGAGCCGTTACGATACGTCCTGGCTATCTGTGCCGAAACAATTGTGTCTGGTTGAGATTGACGGAATCGCTTCTGCAGCCCATCTTGATTCTAGAAGATTCGCGAGTCCCCGCCGTCGCGCGTCGTTGGTCCATTCGTAGTCGACTGCGAGGGCTTCCCTTCGGCGATAACCACATAGCTGTGTATCCGGAGGTGACTCATGAGCGTGCACACAATAACGAGGGCGCTGGCGGTCGTGATCATGAGCAGCACGGTCGCGATTGTTAGGGCACAGCAGCCGTCAACAGCACCTGATCAGAAACCGAGCGGAGACGCTCAGACAGTGACTGTGACCGGGTGCGTGCAGCCTGAAACGGCTGTACTGAAGCGCACACCGGTTGCGGGAAACATCGGCATGGGTGACGAGTACGTCGTGACTTTTGCGACGTTGAATCCAGGGGCCGGAACGGACATGCCGAAACCGGACGTTCAGACGCCGCCCCCGTCCACGGGCGCGGCAGGGTCGACGGGATTCGGCAAAGTGTATCGCTTGACCGGCGATCAAGAGAAGGATCTCAAGGGTTACGTCAGCCAGCGAGTCGAAATCGTGGGCCGCTTCAAGGACAAAGACAAAACCAAGGACGAGCTCAGCTCGATCGGCACGACCGGTCGGACCGGCGACCTTACACCCGACAACACGCCCGAGATCGTGATTGATTCATTCAAGCCGGGCGCCGGATCGTGTACGCCGATCAGCAAATAGAGGTCCTGGCCATGATCCCTTCGTCAGTCCGGAATTATCTCGAACTGAACCACGCGCGCTTTTCGCTCCTGTCGCACGCGACGGCGTACACCGCTCAGGACGAGGCCGCCGCCGCTCACGTCCCCGCTGACGAGTGGGCCAAGACGGTGGTGTGCGTGGCCGACGGCGAGCCGATTCTTGCCGTTCTGCCGGCGCCGTTTGCCGTCGATCTGCAGCGGCTGCAGCGCGCGTCCGGAGCGCGGTCGCTTCGACTGGCTTCGGAGAGCGAGCTGCCGCGCTGGTACGGGGACTGTGAAGTCGGAGCGATCCCGCCGTTCGGTCCGCTGTTTGGTCAGCGCGTGTACGTGGATAAGCGACTCACAGCGGATCCGGAAGTGACATGCAGCGGCGGATCACATCACGACGCGCTGCGTATGCTCTACTCGGAATTCGAGCGTCTCGCGCAACCGACCATTACCGACGTCTCATTGCGCGCGCCTGTAGCCGCATTGTCGCGGAAGGCGCCATTGACGGATCCGGTTTGCGGCACCATCGTCGAAGAATCGGCCGCCGCGGGCCGGTCGCATCATCTTGACGAGACCTATTACTTCTGCTCCCAGGTCTGCAAGATGGAGTTCGACGACAACCCGTACGCGTACGTGCCAAAGAACGAAGGCCACTGAAACAGGCTCTCGGCGGCGACGTCTGCTCGCGCGGTCGACTGAATCGAGCTGTCATTCTGCTCGGAGCGCGATTATCGGATCCACAGCACTCGCGCGGCGTGCGGGCACGTAGCACGCGAGCAGCGCCGAGGCCAAGAGCACCGTGCTGACCGCAAGCAGAACCGGCGCGTTCATCGCGCCGGTGCCGAAGAGCGTACTCTGCATCGCCCGGCCCAACGCATAGGCCCCGGCGACACCCGCAAGGAGGCCCGCGGCGCACAGCGTCGCGCCTTCTTGCATGACTTGTCGACGGACATGCGTCTGTCCTGCACCGAGCGCCATTCGCACGCCGATTTCCGGCGTGCGCTGCACAATGCCGAACGCCATCACCCCATAAACGCCAACAGCCGCGAGCAGCAGCGCGACCGCTCCAAGTGCGCCATAGAGCGCGACGTTGAGTCGGTCCGCCGCGAGGCGCTCGCGGACGATGTCGGTCATCGTCCGAACGCTGACGAGCGGCAAATTCGGATCGATGGTGCGCACGGCCGCCGCGACGTCCTGCCGCACCGCGTCGGGGTTTCCGGCGGTCCGCACTGCGATCGCGGCGTCCAGCCACGGACTCTGCCAGAAGGGCAGCATCACCTCGGGTCGACTGACGTCACCGAGCTGGTCACTGTTGTTGATCGTCGCGAAGACGCCGACGATTTGCCATTCGAACTGGGGCGCCAGCGTCGCTGGCGTGCCCGGCTCGTTCAGCTCGATGCGCTGAGTCAGCGGATCGACATCGCGGAGGTACCGATCTGCGAACTGCCGGCTCACCAGCGCCACTCGGACGCTGCCTGCCCTGTCGTTGTCGGTGAAGCTGCGTCCGCGTACGATCGTTCCGTCAAACGTCTGCAGGAAGTCCGGCGTGACGATTCGCACGCCCGTCGTCGGGCACGACGGCACACTGCATGCCGGTGAGCCGACGAGATGGAACGGTCCGCCGAACGGCAGGCCTTGGAGTGGCAGGCCGGTACTGACGCTGGCGTGCGTGACGCGAGGCAGCGTGCGCAGCCGTTCGACCAGATCTCGATAAAACGCCTCGATCCGTTCTCGCGTGTTCAATCGCTCCCTGGTGACGGGGAGCGTGAAGGTCAGAGTTCGATCGGTCCGAACGCCGAGATCGACGTGTGTGCGATTCCAGAAGCTGTGGATGGCCAGGCCGCCGCCTGCAAGTGAGGTGAGCGCCAGCGCGAGTTCGACGACGACGAGCGCTTGACGCAGGCGGCGCCCCTCGCTACCCGCCGTCGTGCGGCCGCTTTGCTTGAGTGTCTCGTTTAAATCCATCCGGTTTGCTTGCCACGCCGGTGCCATTCCGAACAACAGTCCGCACAGGGTCGTGGTAATCAGTGCGAATAAAAGCACGGGCATACTCAGACGCGGATCGGCCTCGGACGGCAGCATGCCCCGCGGGATGACGGCCAGAAGAGCTTGAAGGAGCCACGCGCTTGACAGGACGCCCAGGGCTCCGCCCGCAGCGGCGAGCACGAGGCTTTCGGTGAGCGCCTGACCAAACAAGCGCGAGCGGCTGGCGCCCAGCGATGCGCGAATGGCCATCTCGCGCTCGCGCACCGACCCGCGCGCGAGGAGCAGGTTGGCGACGTTGACACACGCGATCGCGACGACGAATCCCACCGCTGCCAGCAACAGCCAGAGCGTTGTCCGCGTGTCCGAACTGAGGAAATTATTCTGCAGCGGTTCGATCGAGACGTTCCAGTCTTTGTTCGACTTCGGCACGCGCCGCGCGAGCTCGGCAGCGATACTGGTCATTTCATGTTGCGCTTGCTCGATGCTGACGCCCTGTTTCAGCCGTCCCATGATCAGCAATCTGCGAGCTGTGTGGTTCATTGACTCCGCCGGCTCGAAGGTGAGCGGCATCCAGAGATCCGCAGGCAGTCGATCGGATGGCCCGGGCGGCAGTACGCCGACGACGGTGTAGGGCCGGTCGTCCATTCGAATGTCGCGCCCAATGATGCCCGGATCGGCAGCGTAGCCTCGCCGCCACAGCCGGTTGCTGAGCAGCACGATCTGGTTCTTTCCCGGTTGATCGTCTCCCGCTTGGAAATCGCGACCGAGGGCGATACCTTCGCCGAGCATTCGATGACCATCGGGTGTGACGCGACGCGCTCGTATGCGCAGAGGCTCGTCGATGGTTGACAGGTTGAAGGGGCGTGGCGAGAACGGCTCGAGGTACTGGAACGACGTCGCCGATTCTTTCCATTGGAGATAGTCCCCGGGCGAGACGCTGCTTCGGTCGCCGGATGGTGTCTTCGACCACACCATCACGAGCTGCCCGGGATCAGGGTAGGGCAGCGGCGCCAACAGCGTCGCGTACACGACGCTGAAGATGGCCGTATTCGGACCAATGCCGAGCACCAGCGCGGCAATGGCAGCCGCGGACAATCCGCGCGCCTTCAGCAGTCCCCGGACAGCAAATCGCAAATCGAACCACAGTACGCTCATGGCACGCTCCGCGAGAATCGCCGGGCAAGTACATGGCCAGAGAAGCCCTATTGGTATCGGCCGGATTTCCTTGAAGACCCATTGATCCGAGCCGCGCGCGATGACCGGCTACGGGACGCGTACGTCCGGCCTCGGACGGAATCGCAGGTCAGTAATCACTCGCGCGCTCGTTCGCCAGGCGCGTCGCAAGCGTTTGGACTCGACCACCGTCCAAGTACCGCGCCCGAGCTGTCGATATGCTTGTCGCCGATCATCCAGATGGGTCGCTGCACATTCTACTCAGGCGGAACGCGGCTCGTTTCGTAGCCAATGTCCGGCGGCAGATCCGTGCCGCTCGCTGCTTCGCGGGCTAGACGATCACATCGCTCATTTTCAGGATGTCCGGCGTGGCCCTCAACCCATTCGACCGATACGTCGTGGAACTCAATCAACTTCAGGATTTGATCCCACAGGTCGGCGTTCGGAACGATCTTTCCTGCGGCACGCCGCCATCCGCGCGCCCGCCAGCCAAACGCCCATCGTTTCGCGATAGCGTTCAGCAAATACTCTGAATCGCTGACGAGCCGCACGGCGCAGCGCTCCTTCAGGGTCTGGAGCCCGGTGATTGCCGCCGTCAGCTCCATTCGATTGTTTGTCGTTCTGCGAAAACCGCCAGACAGTTCCCGCCGATGCTCTCCATACGCGAGGATCACGCCGTAGCCGCCTGGCCCTGGATTGCCGAGACAGGCTCCGTCCGAAAACAAAACGACCTTCTTGAGTCCATCGGGTTTCACAGATTGCTATTGTGCACACGTGACAGTGACGTTGGGTCACGCATGAAGATGAAGCGTCCGCTCAAGCGAGAAGTGTCGACGATCGCACGCGTTCGACACGGTACTCGGGGGACGCCACCTGTCCTATCGCAAAAAAGCCACGCCACTAATCTCTTATGCGACGACCAAAGACGGGAACTTCCTGACAGACGGCGACTAACTGACCGTTCGGCGAAGGCACTTGGTGGAGCACGCGACAAGTAGGCTGCTCGAAGTGCGCATGGCATTATGCTACCTCTGGCGAGCCGGTGACGCAGCAGAACGGAGGGAGTGATGGTGCTGCAGCAGCTGAGTGGCTGTCCCGTTTATCAGTTCAAGCCTCGCATCTCCTTCGGAAATGATCTGCTACTGCCCGCCGCGATGTACGGCATCCGCGCCCCCGCCGGACTGTCTTCGACGAGCGTGCCGGCACCGAATTTCATCGATCCCACGACCATGGTGTCTCTGCTCCGGTCGGCAAGCGGCGGCCATGGCCGAGGTCTCGGCGTGACCCACGGATTGACGACGTCCGAGTTTGCGGTCACCTTCGCGAACCCCGCGCAGCAGTGGCGGCAGGTTCGCACCGGTGCCGCCGTTCCGTCCTGGCAGTTTCAGGGGGGAGATGTCTTCTTTGACACGACCATCACCGTCTACGTGCTCGAGGGCGATCGCCCTCAACCGGGCGACGACCTGAGTCGTCAACTCTTTGCCATCATCATGGAGCACGAGCTGCTGCATGTGCTCGACGAGATCGATATAGTGAGTCGCTGGATGGCGGACGAGGCCTACAAGGACGAGAAGGTCCTGAGGTATCTGTCGAACGCACAGCCGGTCGACAACGCGATGTTTCAATCCTGGTTTCGCGGCAGCGGCTTCAGCAATTGGCTCAAGGACGGCCTGTGGGCTCCGGAGCACAACCGGCGCGGCAGCGTCCGCGATGCCGCCCACCAATATGCCGCGCTGCAGCGGCGCATCGACGACATCCGCATCCGGATGACAAATCGCCCGTCGCGCTGAGGCCGTGCCTCCACTCTCATCTTTACATCCCTTTGCGCGAGGAGGCACCGGCGGCCGCATCGCTGCTGGTGCGCAGTGCGCTGCCGCCGGCCGACGTCATGGACGCCGTTCGGCGTGAAGTGCAGCGCATCGACGCGGACCAACCGGTCCTCACGATTCAGACTCTCGCGCAATTGCTCTCCCGCGATCGATGGTGGTATCGCACGTGGGGAGGGCTGTTCGGGATCCTTGCTGCCGTGGCAGTGCTGCTGTCGACCGTCGGGCTGTACGCCGTGCTCGCGTATGCGGTCACGCAGCGCACCCAGGAAATCGGCCTCCGCATGGCCGTCGGCGCGCAGCCGCGGCAGGTTTGCTGGCTGATCCTGAAGCGCGGTCTCGCGCACCTTATTTGGGGGGTGGCTGTGGGCCTGGGCGGGACACTCGGGTTAAACCGGGTCCTTCGCTTCGGACTGCCAGACATCGGTCCCACCCATCCGGTCATGCTCGCCTGGATTGTCGCGCTCGTGACAATCGTGTCCATCTCGGCGTGCCTCGTTCCACGGCGTCGCGCGATTCGCATCGATCCAGTGACCGCACTTCGCGCCGAGTAAGACGATTTCAACGTTTGAGGTCGTACGTGCAGATTCGGGTGAATTGAGACACTGCAGGCTGGACCAGCGCCCAGTCAATTGAGAACGCACCGCCGCCGTTCTCGGCAACCACGGTTGGACGACCGGCGCCGGTGCAGTTCAAGTGCAGCCGGCCGCCGATGTCGACGAGTCTACCGGGTGGCGCCGGAGCGACCGGACCAGGCTGAGCGCCAATGTCGATATTGAAAACCACCGCAGCCGTTGCGACAGCCAACAGTGTCAGAAACCGGACGGACATCGCCGATACTCCTCGTGCGAACATCTCATTGACCGTCCACTTTATTCGGCACGCAACGCTGTAACGGGATCGAGCGTCGCCGCCCGACGCGCAACGCTGTAGGTGGCCAACACAGACATCAGCAGGAGCGTGCACGCGGCAACCGCAAACGCAAGAGGATCGATTGCGTTGACGCCAAACAGCAGCGCGGACATGCTCTTCACCGCACTCACAGCGGCGACGCCGCCGATGACGAGTCCGGCCACTACCAGCCGAACGCCGTCTCTCATGACCATCAGGATCAACTCGCTGGGGCTGGCGCCGATCGCCAACCGGATGCCAAGTTCCTGTTTGCGCCGGGCGACGGCTTGCGAGAGTACGGCATACAGTCCGATGACCGCCAATACCAGTGCGAAGCCCGCAAAAACAGTTATCACTGCGACGGCGAAGCGGCGCTGCGCCAAGGACCGCCCGACAACCTGGGTCAGGGGACGAATGTCGAAGACGGGCAGCCCGGAATCGACAGACTGAATAACGGCACGGGCGGCGGATGCTGCCGCACCGGCATCTCCGTTCGTTCTGACAATAAAGACGGCGCTTGTCGTCGCTCCGCTCTCGACCTGATACACCGAGCAATACATCGTCGGCTCGACGTCAGTATCGAGCGCCGCAAGGTGAACGTCGCCTGAGACCCCGACGATCATGAGGCGCCTGCCGCCCCACAGCACGTAATCGCCGATCGGATCCCGAGCCGGCCAGTAGCGGCGGGCCAAGGTCTCGTTGATCACCGCCACCAGCGGCGCATCAGCGACGTCGGCATCGTTGAACGAGCGCCCGCGCAGAATCGGTATCCCCATCGCGGCAAAGTACTCGGGGCTCACGAGTGCGTTCGCCGCGAATTGGATCTTGGCTGGCCCCTCTCGCTCCAAAGCGAAGCCGATCGTTCTCTGGTCAGCCAGAGGGACGTGTGTCGTCAGGCCGACAGCCGTGATGCTCGGTAGCGCTGCCAGACGTTCAACGATCAATTGCTGCGTCCTGTGACGCTGGTCCGCACCGGGGTATCGCTGCCGATTGAAGGTGGTGCGCACGATGAGCGCGCCTTTGGGATTGAAACCCAGAGGAACGCCCAGTACCTTCACGAAGCTATGGGCGAGCAACGCCGCCCCTACAAGCAGCACGAGCGCACACGCCGCTTCGAACACGACAAGCACATTCCGAAGACGGCGGCGGTCGCGACCAGCGCCCGACTGGCGGCCGGCGCGGTTCAGCACCTGGCTCACACTCGATCGGCGGCACTCGAACGCCGGTGCGAGTCCGCACAACAATCCCGTAAGGATCGATATCGTCCCAACAAAGGCAAGGACTGTGACGTCGACGCGCACGCCTCGAAAATTGAAGATCTGACCATGCCAGAGTGAGGCCGCCGCCCTCATCAGGCCGATTGACAGAAGGCAGCCGAGGAGGCCGCTGAGTCCACTCATCAACAAAGCCTCGGTCAAGAGCTGACGAATGATTCGGCTCTGCCGAGCCCCCAACGCGCGCCGAACAGCTATCTCCTTTTGACGGGCGCTCGAACGCACCAGCAGCAGGTTCGCGACATTCGCGCAGGCGATCAGGAGCACGAGCGCGACGGCCGCACCGAGCAGCATCAGGGCGGGCTTTGCTCTCGGCGAAGGCAATGCGCCCAGCGGATCGACTGCCGCTCGAAGACCTGTGTTGCCCATATAGATGTCGGGATGCTCCCGCTGAAACTCAGCGGCAACACGTGCGACATCGTCGTTCGCTTGTTCGAGGGATACACCAGGCGCGAGTCGAGCGACGACGTTCGTTCCGGAATTGTCGTGGCGGTTGGCGAGTTGTTGTGGCGTGTACGTAAATGGAACCCACAGAGCGGGAGGCGGCTGCACCGTGGTGTTGTCGACAGGAAACTCGAAGCGCTCCGGCATCACGCCGATGATCGTGTAGAGCTGCTCGTTCAACCGGATCGCTCGACCCAGCACCGCCGGATCCCCGCCGTAGCGCCGCTGCCAGAAATCGAAGTTGAGGACGACGACCTTCGGCGCACCAACGGACTCGTCAGCCGTCGTGAAGGTGCGACCGATCCGCGGCGAGATGCCGAGCGTTGCGAACAGGCTGGCCGACGCTTGCACGGCATCAATCGGCTCCGACTCGCCGTCACCGGTGACATCGAATGTCGTGCGGGCGTAGCCGGCAACGGACGCAAAGACCCGGGTCCGATCGCGGTAGTCGAGATATTCCGGTGGCGATACGCCATACCCGGCCACTCCGATGGCGGGAAAGCTCTGGGTCACCGCGACGAGTCGGGCAGGGTCGGCGTATGGCAGGTCTGCAAGCAGCACTGCGTTGATGACGCTGAAGACCGCCGTGTTGGCGCCGATACCGATGCCGAGTGTGGCCACAGCAACCGCGGTAACTACCGGGTTCTTTACCATCTGACGCACGCCAGTCCGCAGATCCTGGATTCCTTGCTCCAGCAACGGTGCTCCACGACGATCCCTGTATGCTTCTTTCGTCGACTCGACGCCGCCGAACTTCAAGATCGCTGCCCGGCGAGCCTCTTCTGGAGGCATGCCGAGCCGCAGGTTGTCCTCCGTTTGCATACGGAGATGCGATTCGATCTCCGCCGCGAACTCCACATCCCCGCGGCCGGCGCGATTCTCGACGACGTCGCGTACGCGGTACCAGAGTCGCCGGAGCCACCTCACGACGTCTCTCCTTTTATGGCAAAGAATCGGGCAATGATGTCCGCCGTTTGCTGCCAGTGACGGCGCTCCGACTCAAGCTGTTTCCGGCCCGCTCTGGTGATCCGATAAAACTTTGCTTTTCGATTGTTTGCTGACGTTCCCCATTCGGAAGCGATCGCTCCCTCTTCTTCCAATTTGAGCAACACGGGATACAAGGTTCCGTGGTTCACGGCCAGGAGCTCGTCGCTGATCTGCTCAATTCGACGGGCAATGCCGTACCCGTGCTGCGGTCCCAGGACATCCAGAGTCCGCAACACCATCAGCGCCAGTGTGCCCAGCCAGACATCCTGTTTTTGCGCCATCCGATTCTTTCCTATTGGATACCCACAAGAGCATCGCACACTTCTTGTGGGTATCCAATAGGAATTCTCGGCGATCGCTGCTTGAGTCTGCCCTATCGAGTTGAAGGAAGGGTCGTGGGTGGCGGGTTGGCCAGCGCGGCGGCGAATTCCTCCACCGAGTTGTAGGCCGTTGTCTGTACACGATTGTCGATGTTGACCACACGTCCGTCTTGGACCTCGAAGAAGCCGAACGGCGACCACCATCCCTTGGATTGATCGAAATACGCAGAAACGATGATGTGCTGGCCCACCGAAAGCGTCGGCCCGCTCGGGTGTGCCATGCGGATCACGTCCATCTCGTATTCGCTATAGACGTCGTCTTCTTCGGCGGTCAGCTTGCTCTCCGCCAGCGTGATCGTCCCTTCGACCGTGACTGGCGCTAGCTCGATGATCTCCTTCAGTCCTGTGAGAGGCCCGCAAGAATCCACCGTCATCGTGGCGCTGCCGTACATGTGCACAAGGTCGCGCAACGACTGAGCGCTCAGAGACGTCATCGTCCACCAACCGAGCGTGGTCACGATAATTAAGCAGCGTGAGCTGGAACGCATGCGGTATGGTCGCGCCTCTGCGAGACAGTCGTCAACGGCCAAATCCGTAATCCGAGGGTGTTGGGAGTGGAGGTTCGGCGGAAGGCGTCTTCGGCTCGATGTTCCTCCGTGACATCGCGAAAGACGAGGACCACTCCGAGGACGTGGCCGTTCGCGTCGCGAATCGGGACGGCTTATCCGCGATCGGGCGCTCGACGCCATGCCGATCGATCAGGACCGTGTGATTGGGGAGCCAACGATGTGTCGCGCGCGATTTTTCGAGGTGCTAATAGTGCGGCTGAGGTGGTTCGAGTGACGGTTGGGATCCGCGATCTCGCTGGGCCACGGGTTGCATGTCAACACGACAATCGTTCTGCCCGCCTCGTCAGCATGCAGCGATTCTGCGGAACACTCGGGGGAATTCAGGGCACCTTCGTGCTGCAGGGGTCACAGACCGTCGAGAGCGGCACGATCAAGGCAACATGGTTTGTCGTTCCCGGGTGGGGGACCAGTGATCTATGCGGACTACGCGGCGAAGGAGGGTCTGAAGGACAGTTCGGAAAAGGCTCGCGGGGAAGGCTGGATTACTGGTTCGAATGACGCCGCCATCACCCCGCATCCGTCGGTGCCTGAACCATGACTTTCGAAACATTCTCACGTGAGTGCGTCGCCACCGACGGGGGAACGGTGTTCGTGCGCCGCGCTGGCAGGGGACCCGCCGTGCTATTGCTGCACGGGTTTCCGGAGACGAACCTCGGGTGGCGTCACGTGGCTCCTGACCTGGCGCAGACCTTCGCCGTGATTGCGGCAGACCTGCCCGGTTACGGTGACTCGACGCTGTCCGTTGACGTGCTGGCCGAGGGGCGGGTCAGCAAACGAACGATGGCGACCATACTTGCCGACGCGATGACCGCGCTCGGCATCTCGAGGTTCGCCGTGGTCGGACACGATCGTGGCGCGCGCGTCGCCTATCGTCTGGCGCTCGATCACCCGGACCGAGTCTCGAGGATCGCGGTGCTTGACGTCGTTCCGATCGTGGACATGGCGGAGCGAATGACCTACGAGGCCGCGCGCCAGATGGGACACTGGTTTTGGGTCTCAGAATCATCGACGACACCGGAGACGTTGATCGGCCACGACCCCGATCTGTACGTGCGTCACATTATTGAGCAATGGGGTGGGTCGCACGTCATCGAGCGCGAGGCGGTCGACGAGTACGTCCGGTGCATGCGCAAGCCGGCAGTGCGACGCGCCATGGGAGCCGAGTACCGCGCCGATCTACTCGACCTTGCTCACGACCGCGCGGATCGCACGGCGGGTCGCCGGATCCGGTGCCCTGTGCTTGCCGTGTGGGCGCAGGCAGGGTTGACGGAAGAGTTCGGGGATCCACTGGCAACGTGGCGCACGTGGGCGGACAACGTGGAGGGTCGGGCGCTATCGGCCGGGCACTTCCTCATGGAGGAGTCGCCGCAGGATCTCGTTGGCCTGCTCGCTCCATTCCTGACGAAGCCTCCAATGACGTGATGAAGGAGCGTACCAGTTCGACGAACGCCGCCGGCGCGAGCGCATCATGGAAGAAGTCGGACATAGACCCGCTCATGCCACCAACGCACAGCGTAACGATTTCTGTCACTGCCGTTTTGCCTGCTCCGCGAGTTCGGCCATGTCGGCGGTGCGTGCACCGTGGAAGGGAACGATCGTCCGCACGTCGAGTTTCAGGCGCCGAATGTTGCCGTAGAGCGCTGCCGCGTATGGAACCTTGGGAGCGATGAGGGGCGTGGTCGGTGTCGCTGGCGGTGAATAGGCGTCTGCCTCGGCCAGGATCTTCTCCTGCGGTAGATACACCAACAGCATGTCGGCGGTGTGATCGAAGTCCTTCATCGCATAGAGCTCGACCGTCCGGCTGCCGTCGCTGAGCGTGCCACGGTCGCCGACGCCCTGAAACATCAGACGCTTCTGTGAACGGGCCAGGCCGTCCGGATTGATCGTGTGCGGACCGATGGCCAGCCGTTCGAAGAACGTCGCGTTGCTTTCGTGCGACACGATGACGGCGCCTTCGTCGATCGCGGTGCGGATGCCACCCAGATGATCCCAATGGTGATGCATCGCGACCACGTAGCGAATCGGCTTGCCGGGAATGAGTTCCTTGACTTTGGCGATCAGTGCCAAGGCGCGCGCCTCTCCATTGGGCGTATCCACCAGCACAATGTGATCGCGCATTGCGATTGTCAGGCTGTGGTGCGTGCCTCCGGTCAACCAGAACACGCCCTCCGCCACGACCTGCGACGTCACGGTCGGCGGCTCACTTGGTGGTTTCGGCGCGTCTGGAACTGTGATCTCGGCCGCATGATTGACGGTGACATCGGTCACCATCAAGTCGAGCGACGGGAACCCGTCGGTCTTCTGGACGATATGCGATGGGAACCGGACGCCTCCGAAATCACGGTAGTCGTGGTAGTCGGTCTCGACGAGCATGTCACCGACGATGGACTGAGCAATCCAGGTTCGCACCTGCACGACGTCGCCGGCGCCATCGATGGTTCCGGCCATGCGGTCCTTGCCGTCAATGGTGAACGCGATGCGCGTTCCACCCTCGGTCGGTTCCGCGGTTGCGTGGTTCGCGAGCGCCGCCTTCACGAAACCGTGAGGTGTGGACCACAGCATCAGGCGGCACGGCACCACACTCTGCGGCGACGCCGCGGTCATCGGCGCTGTGCCACCAGCTTCGGGAGGCGTGCACGGGCCGGTCGGTAGCGAGCCTGCCGACGGATCGGGTGGCACCGGCACGTCCCACGCACCGTCGTTGCGAACGATCTGGAGCTGACGTCGTTCGCCAAAGAAGGGCACGCCTCCGCCGCGCGGCATCGTGGCGCCCATGTCGCGCACGAGGTCCAGACGCATAGTGAGCGCGTCGTAGTCGACGGTCGCCGTGAAGCGCTTGATCGCCACGTGCGGCCAGGGCTCTTCCGGCCTGAAGTTCTGGCCGACCGTGAAGCTCGCGCCATTCGCCGTGAATTCCAGCGTCCGCACGGCAGCGACGTCGAGAACGTGAGCTGCGGCGTGCAGCGCGTCGCGAGGCTGTACGGGCGTAGCAATCGCGATCGTGACCGCGCAGACCAGCGTGAGAAGGCCGATGATGGACCACATGACTACAACTCGGGTGACGGCGTTGGTTCGTCGCGCCAGCGCGCAAGCGCCCACACTCCCGCGGCGAATGTCGCAAACTGCAGGCTCGCTCTGAGCGCCTGCCATCTCTCGAACCGAGACAGAATCCGGGTGAGCGAAACCTCGTCGGTGATCTGCCGTTCAGGTGGTTGCCATGGAGCGAGTGTCCAGTTGATACGAGCCGCTTTGATGGTCGACACCAGATGCGCAATTCCCAACCCGGCGGCAAAGTACAAAGGGAAGATCGGCGTGTCTGGCCGTTCGCGGGCGCCTGCCCGCGACGCCGCGACGATTCGCAGGAGCGGCGCGCCAATGCCGAGCGGAATCAGCCAGAACCGGCCGTTCGCCATGTGCGATGCCTGACTGTATTGGTGGTACGCGCGAACGCCGATGCGATGCCTGGCCGGCAGCTGCTCGACGGACTGATCGACGCTCGCGCCCGCCAGCAGTCCATCGCATACGGTCGCAGTCGCAAGCAGCGCTCTCATGACATCACCTCCATTGTGGCGATCGGAACAAGCCACGGATGGGCAGGACGTGCGCATGTGTGGCCCATTGAACAAATCGCTTCAAGCGACACGCCAAGCCAAATGGATCAGCCTCGAATCCTGACCAGCCAAGGCGGTACGGGCAATGCTCAAGGTCCGTCAGGAGGCGATTATGAGATGCGCACACCCCGGCTGTAAGTGCAATGCAGCCGACAACAACCGCTGGGGTAACTACTGCAGCGAACACTGTCAGAAGGAAGGACAGCACGCCGAGCCGCGCTGCACTTGCGGGCATCCAGCATGTAACAAATAGTCGAATGTGAGGAATTCGCCAGTGCTGACTGGTTGATCAGGTTTCGGGAGTTCGGGGACTCGAACGCTGAAATCCGTATTCAATCCGCCGACCACCACGACGTCAGGCGAGCGGATGTCCGTGCTCAGGATCGGTGCCTTGGCCGGGTTGGCTCGAGAAGGACGCCGCTGCGGGACACAGAAGGATCGGTGCACTGGCTGCGATCGAAGCAGCACGCTGCCCGCTTTCCTGACCTGAGTTTCGAAAGCGCCTTTTCTATGCGGATCGCCCGGGTACCAGGGTTTCTGGTCGATCGAATCCATCGGATCCAATCCCACCGCGCCAACGGCGTGATGTCCGTCCATACGCTGCGTGCCGGCGGATCCGACGCAAGGGCTTTCGCCAAATCCGCAGGCACATCGGGTTCCGGCCAGACGGCCATCGGTGCCATCACAATGGCGACACGATCACCCGCGCCGAGTTTCGCGGTCTTCAGCATCGAGTCGCTGACGCTGAACCAGTGGCTTCCGTTTCCGTCAGGCTCGAGCGGTGCCTGAAACGCATGGCCGTCAAACGTGCCTTCCACCACCGTCATACCTCGTGAGGGAAGTTTGCCGCTGGCGGCCTTCGGCAGTTTGACTATGGTCTGGGCGCCAATGGCGGTGAGTGTTGCCTGGAATCTGATGGATGACATAAGCAGCCGATGCGAGATGGCGCGCCCGGCAGGATTCGAACCTGCGACCCCCGGCTTAGAAGTCGCATTCTGCCATAGTCGTGTAGCGATGCTGGGCACCTTGGGTCGCCGTGACCATCGGATTTTATTAACAAATCCGGGCCTCAATTGACCAGTCGAGTATCTGCCAGCGCAGACCGTATCCCGTGAGCGCCGCCCAGCGCCGCACCCCTAATGCACCCCCGGCGATCGGTCCAGGGGTGCGCGATATTTGCAGGGTCCTCGGTTCAAGACAGATTTCTGGACGGGAGCAGGTCATGTCGCACGTGACGATCACCACGGAACTCGTTCGGCACCTGCGTCAACACGCACCGACGCACGTGACGGACTATCGAGATCCACGGCTTCCTGGATTCGTCCTTCGTGCGCGGCCCACCGGCGTTCACTCGTGGCGCGTGCAGCTGCCAAACCGACGATGGCTGACGATTGGGCGCATCGACGAAGTGGCATTGAGTGACGCGCGCGAGACCGCCCAGACGCGTCGCGCGCAGGCCGCACTGGGCCACGATATCCCGACACGACGCCCGACCTCAGAGGTCACGCTGCGAGCGTTTCTGGACGACCCGTACGAGCCATGGATGAAAAGCACGTACGGGAAACGAACGACTCAAGTCGTTCAGATCCGTTCAGCCTTTCGCGATCTGCTGGATCTCAAGCTCTCCGAGTTCACGACGGCGCGCATCGAGCGGTGGCGCGTCACCCGCACGTTTCATCACGCCACCAAGGGTGCGCCCGCCAAGCGTCGAGCGCGCGAGGTGAAGCGATCGACCATCCACCGCAACATCGCCGCGTTGCGTGCGGCCTTGAACAGAGCGACGGAGTGGGGCGTTCTCTCGGCGATGCCGCTCGGCAAGATCGCGTTCCGTGCTGAGGACGAGAACGCGGTCATCCGTTACTTGTCTCAGGAGGAGGAGGCGCGCTTGAGGAGCGCGCTCGTCGCGCGCGACAACGCCCGGCGCGCGGCACGTCAGTCCGCGAATGAATGGCGACGCAAACGCCGGTACAAGGAGTGGACCGTTCACGACCCGTACACTGACTACCTCACGCCCTTGGTTCTACTCGCAATCAATACGGGCCTTCGCCGCGGCGAGTTGCTGCAATTGAAGTGGTGCCATGTGGATCTCCACCGACGCATGCTCACTGTTTGCGGAGAGGGTGCGAAGAGCGGCCAGACGCGGCACGTACCATTGAACAGCGAAGCCTCGCGCGTGTTGAAGGCGTGGCGGCCAAAGGTTGTCGAATCGGTTTGGTGTGTGTTTGGCGGGTCCACGGCATCGACGCCGCTTGTCGCGGTCAAGAAGGCGTGGCGCGGAGTGCTGAAAGCCGGAAAGGTCACGTCGTTCCGATTTCACGATCTGCGACATACGTTCGCGAGCAAGCTCGTGATGGCTGGCGTCGACCTCAATACCGTCCGCGAGTTGCTCGGCCACAAATCACTCGCCATGACGCTGCGGTACGCGCACCTTGCTCCGGAGCACAAGGCTGCCGCGGTCGAAACACTTATAGGAAAAACCCGTGATGGCAAGGCCGCCTGAGACCACTGATTTGACCGCCGACGCTTTCCAAGCGTGCTCCTTCAACCACTCGGACATCTCTCCGATTTTCGAATCAACGACTTGCGGTGCTCACACCGCCGAGCGGCCAACGATTGTGATAAGTCGTCAAAGAGTGACCCGGTTTCCTCGCTGAATCAAGTATACCCGCCACGAACGGCGGGAGCGTGCGGGTTCGCGACCGCGAGCCGCTGCAGCATCACCAGCTGGACCAGCGTGAACATCGCCGTCGTTCCGCCGATGCCGTGCGCAGACTTCCGGCTAACGCCGGAAGGCACCCATGGACCGCGAAGCCAGGGTCGGGCAACCCGTGTAGAATCCCCACCGCTTATAAGTAAGGATGCATCGGCATGCAGCTTTCGCCCGCAAGCGATTCCGATAAGACGCCGGCCCGCGTGACTCCGCAACTCCTGCGCAGCGCTGCCGTGGCTGCGCTCGGTGGATTCCTCTTTGGCTTCGACACCGCGGTCATCTCCGGCGCCACCGACGCGCTGCGGCTGCGGTTCGTGCTCGACAGCAATCAGCTCGGATTCACCGTAGCCAGCGCGTTGATCGGCACCATCTTCGGGTCGATCGGCGCCGGGCCGCCGGCCGAGCGCTTTGGGCGCGGGCCGGTGCTTCGCGCCCTGGCGGTGCTCTATCTGATCACCGCCGTCGGCTGCGGCCTGGCGTGGAACTGGCTGTCGCTGGTGATGTTCCGTTTCGTCGGCGGCCTCGCCATCGGCGCCTCGTCGGTGGTGGCGCCGATGTACATCGCGGAGATCTCGCCGGCCGCGGTTCGCGGCCGTCTCGTCGCGCTCAGCCAGTTCAACGTCGTCGCCGGCATCCTCGTCGCGTACTTCTCCAACTATCTGATCGCCGCGCTGGTCGGCGGACCCGAGACCGCCGCGTGGCGCTGGATGCTGGGCATCGCGGCGCTGCCGTCGCTGCTGTTCTTCGTGCTGGTCCTTCGCATTCCCGAGAGTCCGCGCTGGCTGGTCAAGGCGCACCGTCGTGAAGAGGCGGCTACCGTCCTCCGCACCATGGGCAGCGATCGTCCCGAGGCGCTCGTCCAGGAGATCGCCGATTCGCTCCACGAAGAGACGGTTGCCGCGAACGAGCCGTTCTTCCAGCGCAAATACCTGAAGCCGATTCTGCTCGCGGTGATGGTCGCGTCGTTCAATCAGCTCTCGGGGATCAACGCGCTGATCTACTACACCGCCGACATCTTCAGGATGGCCGGCGCGGAGCGCACCAGCGCATTGCTGCAGTCGGTGATCATCGGCTTCACGAACCTCGTGTTCACCATGGCGGCGATGACGGTGATCGATCGGCTCGGACGCCGGCTGCTGCTGTTGATTGGAGCGGTTGGTCTCGCGGTCTGCCTGAGCCTGACGGCGTGGGCGTTCCACGCCGGTTCGCACGGTACGGTCGTGCTCGCCAGCCTGATTGCTTACATCGCCTTCTTCGCCTTCTCGCAGGGCGCGGTGATCTGGGTCTATATCAGCGAGATCTTCCCCAACCGCGTGCGCGCCCGCGGGCAGGCGCTCGGCAGCTTCACCCACTGGGTCTGGGCGGCGATCGTCAGCTGGAGTTTCCCCGTCGTGGCCGAGGCGTCTGGCGCCTCCGCGTTCGGATTCTTCGCGGCGATGATGGTGCTTCAGTTCGTTCTGGTCTGGATGTTCCTGCCCGAGACCAAGGGCGCCTCGCTCGAACGAATCCAGCGCACACTCGGGATTGATTGAAGGAGCGGCGATGAGCACACCGGCGCCGAATTCAACCACCTGCATTCCGTGCGCGATTGTCTGTGCCTTCGCCGTGGCCATGACGGCGCTGCCGGCATCGGGCCCGCCGCAGGACTACAAGGAAGCACTCCGCCCGCAGTTCCACTTCACGCCCGCTCAGAACTTCATGAACGATCCCAACGGGCTCGTTTACTACAAAGGGGAATACCACCTCTTCTATCAGCACAACCCTCAGGGCCCGAAGTGGGGGCACATGAGTTGGGGACATGCCGTGAGTCGCGATCTCCTGCACTGGGAGCACCTGCCCGTGGCGCTCTCGGAGGAGAACGGCATCATGATCTTCTCCGGCAGCGCCGTCGTCGATCGCAACAACTCCAGCGGCTTCTGCCGGCCGAGTGACGGCGATCCTTCGTGCCTGGTCGCAATCTACGCCGGACACACCAAGGACCGGCAGACCCAGAATCTCGCGTACAGCAACGACCGCGGGAGAACCTGGACGAAGTATCCGGGCAACCCCGTCGTCGATCTCGGTCTGAAGGACTTCCGCGATCCCAAGGTCTTCTGGCACGAGCCGACCGCGCGCTGGATCATGGTCACGGTCATCCCCGATCAGCACAAGGTCCGCTTCTTCGGCTCGCCCGATTTGAAGAAGTGGGAGACGCTGAGCGACTTCGGTCCCGCGGGCGCGACCGGAGGCGTGTGGGAATGTCCCGATCTCTTCCCCCTGACTGTCGAAGGAGAGCCGGCGAACACTCGATGGGTGCTCGACGTGGATATCAATCCCGGAGCGATCGCCGGTGGATCTGGCGGTCAGTACTTCATTGGCACGTTCGACGGAAAAACGTTCGCCAACGACAACGCGCCGGGCCTGACTCTATGGGCTGATTACGGCAAGGACTTCTACGCGACGCTGTCTTTTTCAGATATGCCGCAGTCCGACGGGCGGCGGGTCTGGATGGCCTGGATCAGCAACTGGCTGTACGCCAACGAGGAGCCGACGGAAATCTGGCGCGGCGCGCAGTCGGTGCCACGGCAGCTCTCGCTGCGCCGCCTGCCGGACGGGATTCGCCTCGTCCAGACGCCGGTCCAGGAGCTGACCAAGCTGCGCGACAAGGGACCGGTCGCAGTGAAGAACAGCATGCCACTGTCCGGATCGACCGAGATCGTGATTGATGTTTCGACTGGTGACTGGCCGCAGGCCGGGGTTCGTCTGTTCAACGCGGCCGGCGAGGAAGTGATCATCGGCGTCAATCGCCAGCCGCTCGAAGTGTTCGTCGATCGTCAGCGTTCCCGCGCGACCGCGTTCCACAAGGACTATCCGGGCCGTCACAGCGGGCCGGTCCGGTGGCGCGACGGCAAGGTGACGATGCGCGTGCTGTTCGATCGATCGGTGGTCGAGGTGTTTGCCAACGACGGCGAGACGTCGATCACGGACCGCGTCTACCCGACGCAGCCGCTGGATCGGCTCGAGCTGTTACCTGCGGGATCGTCGTCCACGTCGGCGCGGTCCTGGTCGCTTCAGTCCACATGGGGAGGACGATGACGGAGAAGCAGCCGCTCTGCGGCGCCGTCGAAGCGGGTGGAACCAAGTTCGTGTGCATGGTCGGTACGGGCCCGGGCGACATGCGCGAACAGATTCGTTTTCCCACGACGACTCCTGAGAGCACGCTGCGCCAGGCCGTCGACTTCTTCCGTGCGTCGGAACTGCGGCACGGCAGCCTTGCGGCGATCGGCATCGCGTCCTTCGGTCCGGTCGATCTGGATCCCAGGTCGGACACCTACGGCTACATAACCTCGACGCCGAAACCCGGCTGGTCGAACGTCGAGGTCGTCGGTGCGGTGAAGTCCGTGTTCGAGGTTCCGGTCGGCTTCGACACCGACGTCAACGCGGCGGCGCTCGGCGAACAGCGCTGGGGTGCGGCGCAGGGCCTCGACACGTTCATCTACCTGACCATTGGCACCGGGATCGGCGGTGGCGGACTGGTGAACGGCCGGTTGATGCACGGGCTCGTGCACCCGGAGATGGGCCACGTGCGCATCCCCCACGATCTGGCCGCGGATCCGTTCGCGGGCGTGTGCCCGTTTCACGGCGATTGTCTCGAGGGACTGGCGAGCGGCCCGGCGATCAACGCGCGATGGCTGCAGCCGGCCGAACAGCTGGCCGACGATCACGCGGCCTGGGCGCTCGAGGCGCGCTACCTGGCGCTGGCGCTGGTCAACTTCATCTGCACGTTGTCGCCGCAGCGAATCGTCATCGGCGGCGGGGTGATGGCGAAGAGTCAGCTCTATCCGCTCGTGCGCGAGCACGTGACCCAGCTGCTCAACAACTACGTGCGGGCGCCGCGCATCCTGAACGAGATCGACGGCTACATCGTCCCGCCCTGGCTGGCCGAGAACGCTGGCGTGCTCGGCGCTCTCGCGCTGGCCCAGTTGCAGCTGAAGACATCAGTGATCTAGTCACAGCTCACAAACGACTCCCGAGGTCGCTTCAGTCGCGGAACGTCTGCTGCATCAACCGGAAAAAGTACTGCCGCCAGATCTGGTAGTCGTGGCCGTAGCCGGCATCCTCACTCCATACGTGCTTCACGCCGGCCTTCGTCAGCGCGTCGTGCATTGTGCGGCCGCCATTCACCGCCGTGTCCTCGTTGCCCGCGCCGATGAAGATCATCTTGTAGTTCTTGTTCGTCTTCGCCGGGTCGGCGATGAGCAGATTCGTCGAACCGAATCCGCTGAACGCGCCGACGTTGGCGAACAGTTCCGGATGGCCGAAGCCGATCGAGGTGGCGTGGCCACCGCCCATCGAGTAGCCCATGATGGCGCGGTGATCCTTGTCCTTGATGACGCGGAACTCCTTCTCGACATACGGAATGACGTAGTCGAGCATTTCCTTTTCCATGCTCCAGCCGCTCGGCGAGACACCTCCCCCGAAACCGGGGCCCCCCGGACCAGCGCCCCGCGGCGCCGCGCCCCGCGCGGCCGGCGGTGGCGGGGTGTATCCCAATGCTTGCTGCAGGGCGAGAATCTCCGGCTGTCTGCCGGCTGAGCCCGTCTTCTCATGGCCGAAAGGCATGACGATGATCGCGGGAACGGCCTTCTTCTCTGCGATCACATTGTCCATGATGAGGTTGGCCATTCCGGTTTGCGTCCAACCGCGCTCGTAGTCGTTGGCGCCATGCAGCAGATACACCACCGGATATTTCTTGTTGCTGGTGTTGTAATCGGGCGGCGTATACACGACCACACGACGGGCTATCTTGGTCAGCTGGTTGAGGTACTGATGCTCGATCAGGTTGCCGTGCGGCACGTCGCGGAACATCATGAAGTCCGCTTCCTTCCCCGGCAGCGCGACGACACTCTTGTAGACGCCGGAAGCAGGACGAACGAACGTGTTCTGAGGATCGGGCGTCGTCAATCCGTCCACTTCGAACCAGTACTGGTAGTAGCTGGGCGCGAGCTTCGGCGTGGTAAACGACCACACGCCATTGGCACCCTGCGTCATGTCGAAACCGGCGGAGCCGTTGACCGGCGTGTCGCCAAGCTTGGGCATGTCGGTATACACGCGCACCTTCTTGGCATTGGGCGCAGGCAGCCGGAAGGTGATGGTCTGGTCCGCGTTCACCTCGGGGGAGCGGGCGTTGGTAACAACACTGGCCTCGACACCGCGCCCGCGGCCCGGGCCGCTGCCCCCCGGCGGATTGTTATTGATCTGAGCCTGGACGGATGCCGCGACGAGCGTGGCGAGCGCCGTCGCCGGGAGCACGCGAAGGATTCGGTTCATTGTGTGTTCCTCACCTATTCCACGAAGATCAGTTGGCCGAACCGCGACGGCACGTGCGGCCACGACTCGGCGTTTTGCGGATCAGACCAGATGCTCATGCGGCGGGCCGGCTGAACGCCGTCCCAGCGGTTGAAGTTCGCTTTCCATACCGTGCCTGGCACGGGTGGGCGCCGTGACAGTTCCTCGAAATTCGCCCAGGGAATCGACGCTTCCAGCGTCCAGCCCGTATCGGTGTCCGTCCGTTCGTTCATCGTGCCTCGCATTGTCGTCGCGATCTTCATTCCGGTCGCGTCCCAGCGCTTGAACAGCGTGCGGCTGTTGTAATTCAGATAGTCGTAGAGCGCGCCGCGCACGTTCATCTCGAAGCCGTAATACAGGACCTCCTGTTTCGGATCGGGATTGACGAAGAACTCCACCGCATCATCCTGGTAGGTCGGATCATCGCGCTGCAGAAATCGCGCGGTGATATCGGCGTCGTCGGCCTCGTAGCCGAGGTAGAGCGCCTGGGCGTCCCAGACCATGCGCACAGACGTCTTCTGCTTTGCACCCGTCTGGTTATCCCAGAGAAACTGGAGCGCCACGGGCGCCGAGGCGCCGGCCCACGCCGCTTCGTCCAGTTTTCCATCGACCGTGACGGGCGCGGTCGCGCGTTTGACTTCGTACTTGGGAATCGGCGCCTGAGGCACGAGCGGAACCGCCGCCAGCAACGCTATCCACAATTTGCTCATGGCGAGAGCATACCGCTCATCGCGCTCGGGCCGCGCCGTTGCACGTCTTCGTGAAGCCCGTTCAACCTGTAGCTCACGGCGAACGTGCCGTCGCGCTACGCCGGAACCTTGATCAGATAGGCCTTCCCCGTCCGTAGGCGCGGCCGTATGTGTCAGTTGGACAGGATGATGCGACCTCGGGACAGCAGCGTTGACCGCCATCTCGAGGCCTTTGTCGTGGGTTGCCGGTTCACCGCCGCCTTTCGGTTGGGGGTACTGAGCGGTTTCCGCAATCGGCCCAGTGCGCGGGATAATGCGCAACGCGGTCGCGCGGTTCGCAATCACGCGTGTGAGGGCAAAACGCGTAGCAGCGAGGGAGCACCATTGCGGCAGTCACATCTGCGCTGGCATCAGCTTGTGACCGCGGGCATCGTGGCCGTCTGCCTCACGGCAACCGCGCAGGTGCGTGCGGCCACAAAAAAGATCGATTGCAGCGCCGGAGCAGCAATTGCGTCCGTCCTCAGTGAGCTGAAACCCGGCGACGTCGTCCTCGTGCAGGGTAGGTGTCGAGAGAATGTGCTGATTCAATCAGAGGTTCAGCGCATCGTCTTCGATGGTCAGGACAAAACCACGATTGAAGCGCTCGACGCTGGGCGCCCTGCGGTGCAGGTTCTGGGTCGAGAGATCACGATCAGAAACTTCACGGTCGTCGGCGGCACGTTCGGGATCGCGATCAACAGAGGCGCCACAGCGACACTCGATCACAACCTCGTCCGGAATGCGATGAACAGCGGATTTGAAGTGTCGCACAACAGCTTCGCCCGAATCGTCAATAACACGTCAGAACACAATCAGCAGCACGGCATTCTCGTTCTGGGAAGTGCGTCAGTACACATCGGCATTGTCGCCACCGATGATAAGGTGCCAGGCCCGAATCAGGTGCGTGACAACAAACTGGACGGCATCCAGATATTGCGAGCCGCTACTGCGCGCATCATCGGCAACACGATCAGTCGGAACGGACGCAACGGACTCACCGTTCTACAAGCCTCGCATGCCGACGTGGCTGGAAATATCTTCGATGCAAACGCGGCCACTGGGATTCGCGTGGTCGGCAATTCTGGAGTGAACCTCGCAGACTCCGCGATGCTCTTGTTTGTGCATCCAAATACGACGTCCGTCCCAAACGGTCAATTTGGCATTCAGTGCGAGGTCGGCGCCTATATCGATGGAGCGCTCGGAACGTTGAATGGAAAGGTCCGGGCAAAAGACGTATCGGACAAGAGTTGCATTGATCGCTCACGTGAATGAAGGGAACTGGTTAGCCGATCGCGACCGCTTGGTCCGTAGCGAGCCGTCACCCAAGCAACGCAGATATAGGACCCGTGATGAACGATCTTCGCCTCGCCTTTCGTCACTTGCGATCCGCTCCGGTGTTTACGGTTACCACGCTTGCGACGATTGCCATCTGGCTGGGCACTCGCATGACGCTGCGAAATCGCGGCATGCCGACAGGCTAGTCGCATCTGAGCGCCACAATGGGGTCGACCTGCGTGGCGCGCCGGGCCGGCAGATACGACGCCGCCATCCCCACCGCGCCGAACAGCATCGCCACTGTGGCGTAGGTGGCCGGATCGAGTGGCGTGAGGTCGAACAGCATGCCCGACAGGTAGCGATTCAGCCCCGCGGCGCCGGCGAGTCCCAGCGTGATGCCGATGGTCATGAGCACGATGCCGCGCCGCAGGATCAGGCCGAGCACCGCGCGGCGCTCGGCGCCGAGCGCCATGCGAATGCCGATCTCCTGCGTGCGCTGGCCGACAACGTAGGCGAGCACACCGTAAATGCCGACTGCGCCGAGCACCGCCGCGATGGCGGCGAAGATCCCGAGCAGGATCGCGTAGAAGCGCTGCCGCGTCAGTGACGAGGCGACGAGCTGTTCCATCGGCAGCATCACGTCGATGCCCGCGGCGGCGTCGACGCGGTTGACGAGCGACCGCACCGTCGGCATCAGCGTTGCCGGATCGCGATCGGTGCGCACGAAGAACGACAGGAAGCCGAACGCCAAACGCTCCTGAACGGCCTTTGCCATCTTGCGCGACTCGGCGAGTGCTAGCACCTGCCGGTAGTCCATGAACATCTGCGGCGTCGGCTCAGCGTCGAGACGCGACTGCCGCATGTCCTCCACTACCCCGACGATTTGCTGCGGTGGAAGATCCATCCGCCCGTCAAGATGCACGAGT
>JBKPSH010000075.1:0-40456 GCA_046734955.1 Acidobacteriota bacterium | reverse complement strand
CGGATTTAGACACCAGTCTTCATGATTCGGTTCGAGGACCTCGTCGAAAAGGTGCGGGGCATCAATCCCGATGCCGACATTGACCTGCTGAGGCGGGCGTACGTGTTCTCCGCCTACGAGCACAAGGGACAAGTGCGTCACTCGGGTGAACCCTATCTCGTTCATCCGCTGGAAGTCGCCGATCAACTCGCCGACATGAAGCTCGATGTCGTCGCCATCGCCGCTGGCCTGCTGCACGACATCGTCGAGGATACGCAGACCCCGATCGAGCGGATCCGCGAGCTGTTCGGCGCCGATGTCGCGCACGTCGTCGAAGGCGTCACGAAACTGGGAGCGATCCCGTTTTCATCGAGCGAAGAGCGGCAGGCGGAGAACTTCCGCAAGATGCTGCTCGCGATGGTGGACGACATCCGCGTCATCCTCGTCAAGCTCGCCGATCGTCTTCACAACATGCGGACGCTCCATCACCTTCCTGAAGAGCGGCGCATCAAGATCGCGCAGGAGACGCGCGACATCTACGCGCCGATCGCCAACCGGCTCGGGATGAGCAAAATCAAGAATGAGCTCGAAGAGCTCGCGTTCAAGTTCCTGGAACCGGCGGCATACGAAGCGCTGCGAATCCAGGTCGAACGCCGCCGCCGCGCAACCGAAGGCATGATCGAGGACTTGAAGAAGACGGTCACGGCGAAGCTCTCGGAAGCGCAGATTCCAGTGATCGAGATCGACGGCCGAATCAAGCGGCTCTTCAGCATCCACCAGAAACTGAAGCGGCAGAAGATTGAGCTCGATCAGGTGTACGACATGATGGCGCTGCGAATCGTGACGCAGTCGGTCAAGGACTGCTACGGTGCCCTGGGGATCATCCATCAGACGTGGTCGCCGGTGCCGGGCCGGATCAAAGACTTCATCGCGATGCCGCGCCCGAACGGCTATCAATCGCTCCACACGTCGGTGATCAGCGATCGCGGCATGCCCTTCGAAGTGCAGATCCGCACGGCGGACATGCACCGGACCGCGGAAGAAGGGATCGCGGCTCACTGGAAGTACAAGGAAGGGCGCGTCGGCGCCGGCCGCGACGAGCAGTATTTCGTGTGGCTGCGGCAGTTGCTCGAGTGGCAGCAGGAGGTTCGCGACCCGCAGGAATTCCTGCAGAACCTCAAGATCGAGCTGTATCCTGAAGAGGTCTACATCTTTACGCCGCGCGGGGAAGTGAAGGCGCTGCCGCGCGACGCGACGCCGGTGGATTTCGCCTACGCGATCCATACCGATGTCGGACATCAGTGCGTCGGTGCGCGTGTCAACGGTAAGATGGTCCCGCTCCGCGCCCGGCTGCGCAACGGCGACATCGTTGAAATCGTCACGACGCCCGGGCACAAACCAAGCCGCGACTGGCTCAATTTTGTCGTCACGTCACGCGCCCGCAACAAGATCAAGCATTTCATTCATGCCGAAGAAAAAGAGCGAAGCCTCGAGCTTGGCCGCAAGCTGTTCGACAAGGAAGCGAAGCGATACGGGCTGAACTTGAAGCAGCTCACGGAGCCCGAGGCCATGAGCCGCGTGCTCACCGAATACGGGATGGGCAAAGCCGACGAGCTGTACATCGCGCTCGGATACGGCAAGCTGTCGCCAAAAAACGTCCTGGCGAAGCTGGTTCCGCAAGGCGAGCTCAAGGAAGCGCCACCCGAAGGCGGCATCGCGTCAGTCGTCCGCCGCGTACTCGGTGGAACGGACGATGACAAGATTACGGTGCACGGGATCGACGACCTGATGGTGTTTCGCGCGCGATGCTGCAACCCGATTCGCGGCGAAAAAATCGTCGGCTACATCACCCGCGGCAAGGGCGTCTCGGTCCACTCCGCGACGTGTTCAAACGTCCTGAACCTGCTCTACGATCCCGAGCGGCGAATCGCGGTCGAGTGGGCAAAAGGGACCGATGGTACTCCGTACACCGTGCGGCTCACGATCCAGGTCGAAGATCGCAAGGGCATTCTTGCCGACGTCAGCTCAAAGATTGCCGGGATCAACACGAACATCCGCAATGTTGAAGCGACGGTCGACGATCAAATCGGTCGCATCGACATGACCGTCGAGATCAACGACGTCAAGCACCTGCAGAAGGTGATCAAGTCGTTGCGCAGCATTGCGGGAGTAGTGGATGTCGAGAGAGCTGCGCGGTGATGGCTGAAATTTCAGAGCGCCGCGATGACGTCGATCTCAATCCGCGCGTCCTTCGGCAGCCTTGAGACCTGCACTGTGGCGCGAGCTGGTGCCGGTGACGTGAAGTAGCCGGCATAGACCTCGTTCATCGCACCGAAGTCGTTCATGTCGGCGAGGAACACAGTCGTCCGGACGACGTGGTCGAGCGACGCTCCGCCTGCTTTGAGGATCTCCGAGATGTTGCGGAAGACGCGATGGGTCTGCGCCGCGATGTCGCCGTCCACGATCTGACCGGTCGCCGGATCGATCGGGACTTGACCCGAGACGAAGAGCAAGGACCCGGCACGAATCGCCTGCGAATACGGCCCGATCGCGGCCGGCGCGGCGGGAGTGGCGACCGCCTGACGCACGTCAGGCAGCCTTGACGACCTTGCCTGAACGCAGACACCGCGTGCACACGCGCAGACGACGGACCCCGCCGTTCACCATCGCGCGGACGCGCTGAAGATTCGGTTCAAAGCGGCGCGGCGTCACGTTGTGCGCGTGGCTGACATTACGCCCGACGACCGGCCCTTTTCCGCAAAGTTCACAACGTTTTGCCATAACTGACCCTGCGTGCGATAAGAGGCTGATTAACCCGTACGTTTGCCGCCATTTGCAGCGGCACAAACTCTGAATTATACCATGAGGGCTTAGAAACCCATCAGCACCGCTGCCTTTAGGCGACCCTAGGGTTGAAAATTGTAAGACGGTCCGTATAATCGGCTGCATCCCGCCCGAATTTGCGAGCGTTTCCCAGCGTTCGCGCACGGAATACGAGTTGCACAGTTGTCGATTGGAGGTCCGCACGCGGTTCCCGCGCGCGGAAAGTGGAGGTTTATGGACCGTCCGCTTGTGCACGATCTGGCGCCCGCCGAGTACTTCAAGGAACTCGTCGACCAGGCGCTTGCCCGTCAGCATATGGAGGCTGGTCAGCTCACGGCCTACTATCTCGTCAATCTCCTGTGTCAATACGTGCGCCCGGATGCGCGGGCTGGCGGTCTCGAGGATGAACCGCTCGCGATTCAACTGACGCGCGCGTTGCAGACGGGCGGCTCCGAACAGCGCCTGCGACTGCGCACGCTCGGCGACTTCTCGCTTTTCACATCAGGGTTCTTTTCCGATAGCCTTCGCCGACGGCCGGTCGACGTCGACTACTACGTGTCGATGGGCGAGTATGCGTACGGGTCTTTGAGCCGCCGCGACGAGGATACATTTGCGGAGGTGTTCGGCGAGCTGGCCCGCAAATTTGTCGGCTACATGGACGTGCTGGCAGACGTCAGCGAACGGACCGCGCTGACGTCGAGCGCCGATCTCCTGCGCCTCTATGAGAAGTGGCTCAGGACGGGAAGCTCGCGCGACGGCAAAAAGCTCGTCGACCGCGGCATCGTCCCGAACGCCTCGATCGGGAAGCGCTTTGTTCAGTGAACCGCGCCAATGTTCGAGTCGCATGTTCAATGGCCTCTCCATTGAACATTGAACATTGAGCATTGAACATTGAGCCTTGCTATCGGCAGTGCCGACCGATAGGCATTCTGCCCACCCGCCGGCACCTGCTGCCAATCCCCCCTCGCGCCAATTCGTGGTGCCCACGATTTGCCGGAGTCGAGCTGTCGGGCCGGACGCCGCGGTTCGCAGGAAGAGCCGACGTTCTTGCACTCTGCGAAAGCCTTTGTGACATTTCGAGGACAGGCCGAACCGCGACCGGGGGGTCTGGCGTCTAAAAGGTCATTAAGCGCCACCACTGCCAGAAATGGAGCGACGGCCTTTGTAAAGCGTTGATGATGAAGTACATGGTGAAAGCGGTCGGACGGGACCGGGGGGCGTGACTGCCATGCAGCAGCGCACCAACTGTGTCAGTTTTTCCGTAAGACATTCCCGCCCCGTGTTCCCAGCACTTCACAAATTGGCCGATTTTGCAGTAAACTGTTCGGCTAACAAATTGGCAATTTAATTGCATAACGGCCAGCAACAATAAGAGGCCGAAGTAGAGAGGAAAGGAGCGCACTCATATGGACGTTCATAAGCACCCGGCGGGCATGACGCCGGATCGGTATGCCGAGCTGACTCGCATTCTCGAAGAGCGCCGGCGCGAAATCATGGATCAGGTTCAGGAGAAGATTCGGGACGTGCGGACCGAGAGCCCCAACAGCCCGACTCAGGGGGTGCTGGACGCCGCCGAGAGCTCCGAAGCGGATATTCAGGATGAGATCGAGTTTGCCCTGATCCAGATGAAGGCGGAGACGCTGAACAAGATCGAGGAAGCCCTGCGTCGCCTGGGAGAGGGGACCTACGGGTACTGCTTCGAGTGTGGCGAAGAGATCTCGGAGCGGCGGCTTCGCGCGCTGCCGTTCGCAGTGCGCTGCAAGGATTGCGAGGAACAGCGGGAGACCTTGCAGCAGCGTGAGCGGTTGATGCAGCAGCGCCGCGGAAATGCGTCGCTCTTCATCGACATGCAGGGATAAATCGTTTGACCGGCCACCGGCTCACCGCAATCGGGTGAGCCGGTCGCTGCCCCCAGGGCGCCCGCCCCCGCCAGTTTCCGCGTATCATTCAGCCGAACGTAATGCCGATGGGAGGATCGCGAATGAGCGATCAGTCCGAGAAGTCCGATCAGGCCAATCGTCTGGACGAAGACCTGCTGGTTTCCGGTGAACGGCCGTTGTCGATCCCGGGCGAGTTGCCGGTGCTGCCGCTGCGCGACACGGTGCTCTTCCCGAATTCATTCATGCCGCTCGCGGTCGCCCGTGAAGCCTCGGTCCGCCTGATCGACGAGGCGACGGCGTCCGGCCGCATGATTGGCGTGTTCACGCAACGTGAAGCGTCGGTCGAAGAGCCGTTGCTCGATGATCTGTATCCGATCGGCACGGCCACCCACATTCACAAGATGTTCAAACTGCCCGACGGCAGCCTTCGGCTGATCGTGCAGGGATTGGCGCGCGTGCGGCTGGAACGAATCGTCCAGACCCGTCCGTATCTGCGCGGCGCAGTGAGCAACGCCGAAGAAATCCTGCGCGACGAGGATCACCTGGAGATCGACGCGCTGCAGCGAAACATCAAGGGCAACTTTCAACACGTGGTGTCGCTGTCGCCCGTGTTGTCGGATGATCTCCAGGCGCTTTCCGCCAACATCACGGATCCGGGAAAGTTGGCCGACTTCATCGCCTCGAGCCTGACCACCATCGGCACGCCGGTCAAGCAAGAGGTGCTGGATACCCTCGACATTCGCGCGCGGATGGACACGCTCAATCGCATTCTGATCAAGGAGCTCGAGGTCCTCGAGCTCGGCTCGAAGATCCAGTCGCAGGTGCAGTCCGAGGTTGGCAAGAACCAGCGGGAGTATTTCCTGCGCGAGCAGTTGAAGGCGATTCAGAAAGAGCTGGGCGAAGGAGACGACCAGGCGCGGGAGATTGACGAACTGCGCGGCAAGGTCGACGCCGCCGGCATGCCGGAGTCGGTGAAGAAGGAAGCGCTGCGCGAGCTCGATCGCCTGTCGAAGATGCCGGTCGCAGCGGCCGAGTACACGGTTTCGCGCACCTACATGGATTGGATTGTCGCGCTGCCGTGGTCGAAGCGGACAGAGGACTCGATCGATCTGCGAAAGACCAAGGACATCCTCGATGCGGATCACTCCGGGCTCGAGAAAGTGAAGGACCGCGTCCTCGAGTATCTGGCGGTGCGAAAGTTGAATCCCGACGTCAAGGGACCGATCCTGTGTTTTCTCGGTCCTCCGGGAGTGGGCAAGACATCGCTCGCCAAGTCAATCGCCAATTCCCTCGGCCGCAAGTTCGTACGCGTGTCCCTAGGCGGCATGCGCGACGAAGCGGAGATCCGCGGCCATCGGCGCACCTACATCGGTGCGCTTCCAGGTCAAATCATCCAGGGCCTGCGCCGCGCGGAATCCAAGAACCCGGTCTTTATCCTCGACGAGATCGACAAACTCGGTTCCGACTTCAGGGGTGATCCGGCATCCGCGCTCCTCGAGGTTCTCGACCCGGAACAGAACAATACGTTCCGCGATCATTACCTCGATGTCCCGTTCGACCTTTCAGAAGTGCTGTTTCTGACGACCGCGAACGTCCTCGATCCGATTCCGCCGGCGCTGCGCGATCGCATGGAAGTGCTCGAGCTCGCGGGATACACCGAGGAAGAGAAGCTCAAAATTGCGGTCGAACATCTGATCGCAAAGCAAATTAAGAACCACGGACTCTCCCCGGACAACGTCGAGTTCACCGAAAAAGCGATTCGGGCGGTGATTCGCGGATACACGCGCGAAGCAGGTGTACGCAATCTCGAACGGGAAATCGGCGCGCTGTGCCGGAAGATTGCACGCCGGCGTGCCGAAGGCGACGAGGCGCGCATCGTGATCACCGACGACACGGTGGTCGAGATGCTGGGCGCGCCGACGTTCCTCGACGAAGAGATTGAAAATCGCACGAAGGATCCTGGCGTCGCCGTCGGGCTCGCGTGGACCCCCGCGGGCGGGGAAGTGCTGTTCGTTGAAGCATCACGCATGCAGGGAGGCGGCAGCCTCACGCTGACCGGCCATCTCGGCGACGTGATGAAGGAATCCGCGCGCACCGCGTTGTCGTGGTTCCGTTCGCACGCGCCACGTTACGGCGTCGATCCGGAGTTCTACAAGGATGCCGAAGTGCATTTGCATGTGCCCTCGGGGGCCATTCCCAAAGACGGTCCGTCTGCTGGCGTCACGATGGTGACGGCACTGGCGTCGCAATTGTCTGGAAGGCCGGTGCGCGGCGATGTCGCGATGACTGGAGAGATCACACTCTCCGGTCGTGTGCTCCCCGTCGGCGGCATCAAAGAAAAAGTCCTTGCCGCTCGTCGTCATGGCATCCGCGAGGTCATTTTGCCGCGGCAGAACGAGAAGAACATCAAAGAAGACTTGACCGAAGAGCTGCGCGCAGAACTCACCATTCACTACGTCACGCACATCGAGGAAGTGACGTCAATTGCGCTGTTGCCTTCCGCCGCCCAGACGCACACGGGGCTGCCGGTGGAAGAGGAAGTGCGACAAACCGTTCAATGACTCGCTTCTCGCTCCTCGCTCCTGTCGTCCGAGTAGCGAGCAGCGAGTAGCGAGCAGCGAAGCTAGATAAGAGTAAGCCCCACCACTGTCTTCATATCCACAATCTCTCCGCGCCGGACCATTTCGCGCGCTTCCCGAAGCTCGAAGGTTTTCGCTTCGATGTCCTCGTCTTCGTCGAGTGCGGCCGCTTCGCTGGGCTCCTCGAGACTAGAGACGCGGAAGAACACCATTTCTTCGTCGCAATAACCGGGTGTCGGGTACATCGCGGCAAGCCGGACAATCGTGCGCGGGATTTTGCCGATCTCTTCGTGGCATTCGCGTCGCGCCGCCTGTTCCGGTGATTCCCCCTCGTCGACGCTCCCCGCCGGAAATTCCCAGAGAAACGCGTTCACCGCGTACCGGTACTGTTTGATCAGGATGACGTGCGCGGGCTCGGGAACCGGGATGAGTACGACGGACTTCGAATGGCGGACGACATCGACAGTCACCGTGCGGCCGTTCGGCATTCGCACCTTGTCGCGGTCGACGTCGAACACCTTGCCGTCGTAGACACGTTCGTGGCTGAATCGTTCTGTATCGAGCATGAATTGTTCCCTCGATGAGTAGTTTCCAGTTTCCAGTCTCCAGTTTCCAGTCAGTTTGATCTCACTGGCAACTGGTTTGATCTCACTGGCAACTGGTAACTGGGAACTGGTAACTACTCATTGCGAGTCTCAATCTCATCGAGCACACCTTGCAGATCCAGCGGCAGCGGCGAATCGAACTCAACCCGCCTTCCATCGCTCGGATGTGTAAATGCCAGACGCGCGGAGTGAAGAAACGGTCGTTCGAGGCGCTGGACAGCGCGCAAGTGCCCGGCGGTCCGGCGCCGCAAGCCACCATAGGTCGGATCACCGACGATCGGATGACCAATCGCGCTCAGGTGGACGCGGATCTGATGCGTGCGGCCGGTCGCGATCGCGACGTGGAGTAGTGAAACACCGTCGAGGTCGCGGGAGAAGGTGACCCGCGTGACAGCATTCCGCGCGCGGCGCGCCCTTGTTGACATTCTCTGCCGATCGCTCGGATCGCGCCCAATCGGCGCATCGATCCGTCGTCCTGAATGGACCACGCCCCACACGAGCGCGACGTACTCTTTTTCCACCTCTCGATCGGCGAATTGCCGCGCCAGTTCCTGGTGAGCGCGATCGTTCTTCGCCACTACCATCAGACCCGACGTACCGCGATCGAGCCGATGGACGATGCCGGGCCGCAGTTCACCGCCGACGCCGCTCAGGTCCTTGACGTGATGGAGCAGCGCGTTTACCAGCGTTCCGCCTGAATGTCCGGCACCGGGGTGAACGACCATGCCGGCCGGTTTGTCGAGGACGACGACATCGCGATCCTCGAACACGATCCGGATCGGAAGCGCTTCCGGTTCCGGGGCCGCCGCGGCGGGTGCCGGAATCTCGACGTCGAACTGCTGGCCCGTGCGCACGACAGTGCTCGGTCGTAAGGCGCTGACTGCTCCGCTGACGTGCCCATCCTTGATGAGGCGCTGCACACTCGAGCGTGAGTGGGTCGGAAGCAATGTGGTGAGAAAAGCGTCGAGCCGCTCGCCATCATGTTCCGGCTCGACGATAAGATGGTGATGTGGCACGTCAATGCTCGATGTTCAAATGATGGCGGGATCCGTTGTCCGGGATCCGGAAAACGGATACCGCATCCCGGATCCCGACAAGCATCAACACAACACACTGAACATTGCGCGAGCGCGGCTACGCCGCGCGAGCGCGACGTGCGTGCGCTTCCGGTGCCGGACCTCGCGCACGGCGGCCCAGCACGATCATCATCACGACGGCAAGCGGCACGATGATGAGCGAAAGGAATTGAGAGGTCGAGAACATGAGAATTGAACCTCTCGGATCTCCGCGGTAGAACTCGATGATGAAACGCGAGATGCCGTAGAGGAACATGTAGGCCCAGAACGTGCGGCCGGGAAACGGGCGGCCCTTCTTCTCGGTTGCCAGCAGGAAAACAAGAATCAACAGTTCGGCACCCGCCTCGTACAACTGGGTGGGATGGAGCGGCACGTTCAGCGGCGTCCCGACATTCTCCGCGGCATATGGGTTGCGAAAGGTGATGGCCCAGGGGACCTCTGTCGGGCTGCCGAAGCAGCAGCCGGCGAAGAAACATCCCATCCGGCCGATGACGTGCCCCAACGCGATGCCCGGCGCAAAAACGTCGGTCACCGTCCACATCGGCATGCGATGGCGCCGCAAGTACCACAGCGCGACGACGACGGCGGCGATCAGGCCGCCGTAAAACACGCCGCCCGATCGAAGCAGCGTCAGCAGTTCCCTCGGATTCCGTCCGAAGGTGTCGAACTCGACGATGAGGAGAAGCAGTTTCGCCCCGGCGAGTGCGCTGATGATGATCCAGATGCCGAGGTCCATGACCCGGTTCGGATCGAGTCCCCGCTTGCGCGCGCGGACCAGCGCGAACTGCAGGCCGAGCAGGTATGCGGCAGCCAGCAGGACACCGTAGGTATAAACAGGAAACCGTCCGATTTCAAACAGGATTGGATGCATGTCGCCGCCCGACTCCGATCATATCGAGCAGGACCAGAATAGCCCCGATCGTGATCGCCGAGTCCGCCACATTGAAAGCCCAGAAATGTGTGCTGCCCCAGTACACGTCAACAAAGTCGACGACGTATCCGGCGATTGCCCGGTCGATAAGATTGCCAAACGCGCCACCCAGAATCAACGCGAGACCGAAACGTGCCATCCGTTCGTGAAACCCGAGCTGGGTTGCGTACGCGGCGATCGCCACCAGTGCGATCGCGGCGATCGCAATCATGACCACAGGCTTATACGGAAAGTCGGCGGCGTTCAGCAGTCCGAACGCGGCACCCGTATTGTGCACGTGCGTCAGGTCGAGAAACTGCGGAATGATCCGGCGGCTCTCGCCGACCGGCAAGATCATCCGGACTGTCGCCTTTGTCAGCTGGTCGAGCGCGACAATGACCGCCATCGTTCCAAGTTCGAGCGGATGCGCATACCGGACGGCCGCGCCGTTGGCGGGCGGCGCGGCAGGAACAGCCGGCTCAGGCATCTCGGGTGGGAGCGTCATCGGCGTGTTCATCCGGCAACCGTGCCGCTCGCGCCCTGAAGCGCGTCGACACACCGATCGCACAAGCCTTCCATGCCTGATGCGGTCGAGACCGACGGCACGACGCGCCAGCAGCGCGGACACTTGCTGCCTTCGGCGCGGCTCACGCCAACCTCGACGCCCGAGCCGTCGCCGTCGACTGGGACGAACTCGGCCTGCGACACAATAAACAGCGACGCGAGCTCCTCGTCGCGGTACCGGCCCAACAACTGAGCGTGCTCGCCCCGTGCTTTGAGGATGACTTTCGCGCCAAGTGAATTGCCGATCGTCTTCGCCTGACGTTCCGTTTCGAGCGCACGGTTGACTTCGTCGCGAACGCGGAGCAGACGCTCCCAGCGTTCCGCCAGAGCCGCGTCGTGCATCGACTCCACGGCATGTGGGAACTCTGCCAGGTGAACGGACTCTTCCTGCCGTCCCGGCAGGTGCGCCCACAGCTCGTCGCTCGTCATCGGCAGCACCGGCGCCAGAAGCCGAACCAGACCATCAGCGATGATGTACAAAGCCGTCTGTGCCGATCGGCGCTCGGGTGATTCCGCCGCGAACGTATATAGCCGATCCTTCAATACGTCGGCGTAAAACGCACTGAGATCAACCGTCGTGAACTGGTTGATTGCGTGGAACACCGATGGATAGTCGTAGGTCTCATAGGCGCGGATCACGGCTGACGCCATCTCGCTGTATCGCGACAGCGCGAACCGGTCGACCTCCTGCATCCGGTCGAGCGGCACGCGATCGACTGCAGGGTCGAAATCGTACAGGTTCGAGACCAGATAGCGCATCGTGTTCCGGATCTTCCGATACGCTTCGACGACGCGGGCGAGGATCTGTTTGCCGACGCGCACCTCTTCCCGGAAATCAACCATCGACACCCAGAGCCGGATGATCTCCGCTCCGCTGTCCTTGATGATTTCCTGCGGCTCGATCGAGTTCCCCAGCGACTTCGACATCTTCTTGCCGTCTTCGGCGACGATGAAGCCGTGAGTCACGACCTCTCGGAACGGCGGCCGTCCGCGCGTGCCGAGACCAACGAGCAGTGAACTCTGGAACCAGCCGCGATGCTGATCGCTGCCTTCAAGATAGACATCTGCCGGCCATGTTAGTTCATGCCGAAATGGAAGAACGGCTTCGTGGCTCGAGCCAGAGTCGAACCAGACGTCGAGAATGTCGCGCTCACGTTCGAACTCCGTGCCGCCGCATGTCGGACAGGTGAGACCCTCGGGAATGAACTCCGCCACCGGCCGCTCGTACCACGCATCGGCACCGTAGGTATCGAATACGGCCGCGGCGCGATCGACGAGTTCTGTCGTCAGCAATGCCTCGCCGCACTTGATGCAATCGACCGCCGGGATCGGCACGCCCCACGCACGCTGACGCGAGATGCACCAGTCAGGTCGGTTCGCAACCATGTTGTAGATGCGATCGTGTCCCCACGCGGGAACCCAGCGCACGGCGGTGTCGATAGAGTTGAGCGCCGCGCGCCGAAGCGTCGGCGTGTCCGGACCCTCCATTGGCGTCTCCATCGCGATGAACCACTGCGATGTAGCCAGGAAGATGACCGGGTTGTGACAGCGCCAGCAATGAGGATACGAGTGCTCGAACGTCTCACGATGCCAGAGCTTACCGCGGTCGTTCAGAGCTTGCTCGACCGCGGGATTCGCATCAAAGACACGCTGGCCGTTGAAGAGTTCGACGCTATCGAGAAAGTGACCGCCTGGTCCGACCGGCGCATAGATCTCGAGCCCGTATTTCACGCCGGTCATGAAGTCGTCGCTGCCGTGACCTGGTGCCGTGTGCACGGCGCCGGTGCCGGCATCAAGCGTGACGTACTCTGCCAGGACGCCGACAGAGTCGCGCGCATAGAGCGGGTGACGGAAGCGGATGTGTTCGAGCTCCGCCCCTTTCATGCGCGCGACCGGCGCGCCAAAATCCCGGCCGACCGCCTTGGCGACCTGTTCGGCAAGCGCTTCGGCGACGATCACAGCCGTCCCGTCGACGTCGTAGGCGGCGTAGTCAAATTCAGGATGAAACGCGATCGCCAGGTTCGATGGAATCGTCCATGGTGTCGTCGTCCAGATGAGCACTGAGACGGATCGATTGCCTAGCGCCGGCACGCGTGCTCGAAGTTCCTGCGCGCTGGCATCGGCAAGCGGGAACTCGACGTAAATGGACGGCGACGAATGATCGGAGTACTCGACCTCCGCTTCGGCAAGAGCTGTGCGGCAGTGGATACACCAGTGAACAGGCTTCTTGCCCTTGTAGACGAGTCCGCGTTCAACGAACTTTCCAAGCGCGCGTGCAATCGCCGCCTGATAACGGAAGTCCATCGTTAGATACAGATGATCCCAGTCTCCGAACACGCCGAGCCGCTGGAACTCGACGCTCATCACGTCGATGAACCGCGTCGCATAGTCACGGCACGCGCGGCGAAAGTCGGCCATGGACATATCGCGCTTCTTCGGTCCAAGTTCGCGATCGACCTTGAGCTCAATCGGCAGACCGTGGCAGTCGTACCCGAGCACGTATGGCGCATCGAACCCCATCATCGTCCGGGACTTGACGACAAAATCCTTGAGAATTTTGTTCATCGCCGTGCCGAGGTGGATTCGGCCATTCGCGTAAGGAGGGCCATCGTGAAGCACGAATTTCTTGCGGCCTTCGCGCGCCTGGCGAATTCGCTCATAGAGGCGCATTTCGCCCCAGCGGGCCAGGGCTTGCGGCTCAGCCGCCTGCAGATTCGCCTTCATCGGAAAGCCCGTGCGGGGCAGGTTCAGGGTGTCTTTCCAGTCGGCCATTTGATCTATTTATTCTAAAGCATCGCCCCGCCGAAGCCTGTGGCGAAGGCGCGCATGACAAAATGGCCGAAATGACAGCGGCAGATCTGCAATCGCGTGTCGACGCGATCCGGTGGTATCACACGATCGACCTTGGCGGAGGCGTGGTTACACGCGGTGTCGACGACTCACCCCTGCGGCTTGCGCGCGTGCAGCTTCCCGAGTCTCTCCGCGGCAAAACCGTCCTCGACATCGGTGCGTGGGATGGGTTTTTTTCCTTCGAATGCGAACGTCGCGGCGCCGCACGCGTCGTAGCCGCGGATTATTTTTCCTGGCACGGAACGGGCTGGGGCACCAAAGCAGGTTTCACGCTTGCGCGTGAAGCGCTCGGTTCGCGGGTCGAGGACGTCGACATCGATGTCATGGATCTTGCCCCCGAGCGTGTCGGTACATTTGACGTCGTATTGTTCCTTGGCGTCCTGTATCACCTACGCCACCCGTTCCTCGCGCTGGAGCGCGTCGCCTCCGTGACGCGCGACTATTTAATCGTCGAGACTGTCGTCGACCTGGTTGGATTCCGGCGACCGGCGATGGCGTTTTATCCCGGACGTGAGCTCAACAACGATCCAACCAACTGGTGGGGACCGAATCTGCCTGCAGTAACGGCGATGCTGGAGAGTCTCGGATTCAGAGAAGTCACGGTTCCGACGACGATTCCGAACGCGGCGTACCGCGCGGCACGTGCGGTGTATCACCGAGTACGCGGGAAGAACAACCTAGCAGAGGCGTTTCGGCAGGACCGCGCGGTCTTTCACGCAAGGCGCTGAAAATTCTGATTGCTGAATGCTGATTGATGTCTCAACCGGCATTCAGCAATCTCGATCCGCAATGTGCAATTGAATCAATCAGCAATCAAAATTCAGCAATTTCAGAAGTTACCGCCGATTTGTCCGCTGGACGTCGACGCGGTACTCGCCCTGGTTGTCTTCGAAGCCATCGTCATTGATTCCGAGGAACAGCTGGCCCGCTTCCGGCATCGGGACCTGCACGCCGCTGCCAATGCCGAACGGCTGGCCGTTGCTACCGACGCGACCAATCAACGCACCCGCGGGAACGTTCGGGAGCGGCGCGTTCGTGGCCTTACGTCCCGACTTGGACCCGAATGGTGTCGCGACGTCGTTTGAATCGGTGCTCAACTGTACCTCGCCTGTTGCGTTGATGCTGAGCACTTCTCCTTTACGTACCGTCAAGCCAGTCGCCGTCCAGGCCTGTTTCGCCGACACGGTGATGCCGCTGCCCGATGGTGCCTGCAGGTTCGGATTCGTTCCGCTCGTCGCCACCGCACGGGATGGACGCGCGAGAACGATGTGATTCACTTCGCTCGAGGTGATGTCGCGGTCCCCCGAGGGTGTGCGAATCGTGAGTCTCAGCGGAGAACTCCCGCCAATGTCGGCCAGCTGTCCGTTGATGGACTCGCCACTCTTCAAGATCACCCGCTGCTCGCCCTCGGGAACCTTGGCCCAGTCCGCGTCGGTCATTGAGCTGCCAGCGAAATCAATGACCGCGACGTCGTTCTGAGGAATCCGGCGTTCCGCCCCGTTGACGAGGACTGTAAAGCCGACCCCGCCGAGATCCTGCAGCTGTCCAGTTACCTTTTCCCCCGACTTGAGCGTGAGCGTCGCGCTCTCCTGCGCCAGAGCCGAGAGCGGCAGGGCTGCGATCGCCAGCGCGAGAATCGTACGCTTCAACATCGCTGTAGCCTCCTCAATTTGCTTTCTTTACGCCTAAGCTCAGCCGTCCGTGGCGGAGCTGAAATGTCCTTGTGAGGGTTGAGTGCAAGGGGAAGGCCACTGCCAAGGGCCCACCGACTCGGCCATTTTTAGGCCTAAAATCGCAAATTTTCGAGGAAAACCGGCCTTATATAATGGACAGTATGCACCTCCCGGCGACCACTTCTATCGAATCGCGCTTCCTTGCCGACCACCTTCCAAACGGTCTAAAGGTCGTGGTCAAGGAGGTTCACACTTCGCCTCTCGTGTCGGTGTGGTGCTGGTATCGAGTTGGATCGGGTGACGAAGGACCAGGGCTCACCGGTGCATCGCACTGGGTCGAGCACATGAATTTCAAGGGCACGGTGAACATCCCTCGCGAGGAGATGAAAGGGATCGTCGAGCGCTTCGGCGGGATGTGGAACGGCTACACCTGGATCGATCAGACAACGTTTCTCGAAACCGCAGGGCGCGCCGCCCTCGATCAGATGTTGTTCATCGAGGCCGAACGCATGGCCTACGGGCTCTATGACGCCGCCGAATGCGAATCGGAGCGGACGGTGATCATCTCCGAACTTCAGGGCGGGGAAAACGACCCCGACCAACTCCTGGAAACCGAAGTCACCGCGAGCGCCTTCCGAGCGCATCCATACGGACACCCGACAATTGGCTGGATAGAAGATCTTCGCTCGATCAGCCGCGATGATCTCTATGAGTTCTACCGCCGCTTCTACATTCCCAGCAACGCGACGCTCGTCGTGGTCGGTGATGTGGATGCAACCGACGTGATGCGCCGCGCCGAACGGCACTTCGCGTCCATTCCGGAAGGCAAAATCCCGGAGCGGATCCACGCGATCGAACCCGAACAGGTTGGGGAGCGCCGCGTCGTGATCGAGCGGGAAGGAACGACCGGATACGTGAAGGTGGTCTTCCGCGCCCCCGCGGTGAGTGAGCCTGACTTTTTTCCAATGCTCGTTCTTGACACGGTGCTGACCGGCGCTAAGGGCGTGAACCTCTGGTCGAGCTTTCGTGGGGTTCCGCCGCAGCGCAAAGCGCGGCTCTACACGGCACTCGTCGAGCGTGGACTCGCGTCGATGGTGTCGGGCGCGCTCCTCCCGACGGCTCAGCCCTATCTGTATACGTTGTCATTTACGGTCAACGATGGCGTTCCGCTGGCTGCAGTCGAAGCGGCGGCCTTCGATGAAATTGAGCGTGTGCAAAAGGCTGGTATCGAGTCGTCAGAGGTTGAGCGTGCGAGGCATCAACTTCGCGCCCGGTTAGTGTTCGATAATGATGGTGTCACGAACATCGCTCATCAGCTCGGCTACTTCGAGACGGTTGCAGGGCCGGGCTTTTTGTCCTCGGTCCAGCAGCGAATTGACGGTGTCACACCGGACCAGCTCTGGGATGTCGCCCGACGTCGACTCACTCCGGTGAATCGAACCGTTGGCTGGTTTCGTCCGACGGGCCGCTCGTAATGTCTTCGAGCCTTGCTGCCGGTCTCTCGCCAGTCCGGCAAACACTTGCGAACGGCGCCACCGTCATCGTTCAGGAAACGTCCGCAACGCCTTCCGTTTCAATCAACGCAACTTTTCTCGCCGGGAGTCTTTACGATCCCGCCGATCTACCTGGAGTTGCTTACCTTACGGCGCGCGTGATCGATCGGGGCACGACCGACAAAGACGCCGACGCCATCGCCGAGGAGCTCGACAAGCGCGGAGTGGCGCTGCGAATCGGAACGGCTCGCCACACCATGACGTTTTCGAGCACCTGTCTGGCGGAAGACTTCGACGATGTCCTTGATCTCGTGATCGAAGTGGCGCGCCGGCCGACCTTTCCTGACGCCGAGCTCGCCAAGCGGCGGGCTGAATCGATCACCACGCTTCGGCAGGACGAAGACAACCCGGCGGTTCGCGCCGGCGAGACCCTTTCCGAGCTGCTGTATGGACCCAAGCATCCATACGGGCGCCGCGCGAAGGGGACCGTGGAGACACTTGAACGGATCGAGCGCGACGCAGTGGTCACGTTCCACGCCAATGAGATTCGACCTGCGGTCCTGACACTGGTCATCGTTGGCGATGTGCGTGCAACCCGGACGATCGACCGCGCGTCCGAGCTTCTCGAGGGTTGGAACGGCGCGCCTGAGCGCCCAATCGTTGTACCACCTCCACCTGCCCGGACCGGCCGGCGTGTTCGTGAGATCCCGATGCCGGGGAAATCGCAGACCGACATTGCGTATGGCTTCACAACCATCAGCCGCCTCGATCCTCGCTATCACGCGTATTGGATTCTGAACAATGTCCTCGGGCAATTCGGCCTGGGCGGACGGTTGGCCGACAATATCCGTGAGCGGCAGGGAATGGCGTACTACGCTTTCAGCGACTTCAACGCGAACTTCGGAGAGAGTCCGCTTGTCGTGCGCGCGGGTGTGGATCCGAAGAACGTCGCTCGGACACTCGAGGCAATTGACGCTGAAGTTCGCGATCTCGGTTTGCATGGTCCGACGGCTGTGGAGATGGACGAAAGCCGCTCCTATCTCATCGGATCAATCCCGCGATTGCTGGAAACGAACGAGACCATCGCCCGGTTTCTCCAGGAGTGCGAGCGTTTCGACCTCGGTCTCGATTACGATCGCCGCCTGCCTGAACTGCTCGAAGCGATAGGGATCGATGAGGTACGCGCCGCCGCTGGGGACATCCTCCATCCGGAACGGGCTGCGATCGCTATTGCCGGGCCCGAAACGGCGGGAGTGGGGGCGTGACCCGGGCGGTTTTCTTCGACGTCGACTTCACGTTGATTTATCCCGGTCCACGATTTCAAGCCTCGGGTTACCACGATTTCTGCACGCGTCACGGCATCGAAATAGATCCTGAGTTGTTCGACAGCGCTGTGGCGGGCGCCGCTTCAGGGCTCGACACTGGCGACGACACCTACGATGCGCAGCTTTACGTGGACTACACGAAACGCATCATCGAAGGCATGGGTGGTAGCGGCGCCGCGGTCGAAGTCGCGGCGCGCGAGATCTATGACGAGTGGGCCGCCTGTCGTCATTTCACGCTATACGACGATGTGGCGGATGTGCTTCGGTCGTTGCACGCGTCAGGCGTAAAGATCGGACTGATATCAAATTCTCATCGGTGCCTGGCGTCATTTGAAACGCATTTTGAGCTTCGCGGTCTCTTCACGGTTGCGGTGTCATCGGTCGAGCATGGCTACATGAAGCCTCATCCGAGCATCTTCGAAGCCGCTTTGCGCGGCGCGGATGTCATCGCTGCCGACTCAGTGATGGTCGGCGACAGCCTCACCCACGACGTCGACGGTGCACGCCGTCTCGGCATGCGCGGCGTGCTCGTCTCGCGAACCGGACCTGTGTCGGCCCCGCCCGACGTTCCCGTCATCCATTCGCTTCACGAATTACTTCCCCTTTTGTGATGGGTGCCGGGATCCGCCCGTTGACTACTCTGGAAGAGTGTCGCCAGGTGGCGGCCCTCGAGAAGGCAATTTGGGAATTCGCGGATGCCGAAGAGGTCGTCCCTCCTTCGCTGCTGATCGTTTCAATCAAACGCGGCGGCTTGCTGCTCGGCGCATTTGATGATGCAGGGGCCTTGCAGGGGTTTGTCTACTCGATGCCGGCGGTGAAAGACAGGCGCCTTACGCATTGGTCGCACATGCTGGGTGTGGTGCCTGCAGCCCAGGGGAGCGGGCTCGGGTTGCGGCTCAAACTTGCGCAGCGCGAGTACGTCCTGCGCAGCGGCGTCGACCTCATCGAATGGACCTTCGATCCGCTTCAGGCCCTGAACGCGCATCTCAACTTCGTACGGCTGGGCGTCGTTGTCGAAGAATACGAAGAGGACGTTTACGGCCGCTCGACCAGCCCGCTGCACCTCGGCACGCCGACGGACCGCTTCGTTGCTGAATGGCGCCTGACCGCTCCACACGTGGAGCGAAGGATTTCGATGCCGGTTGCCTCGCTGATTCGCGACAGCTCGGTGATGGCGGCGGTGCCCGTGAATCGCGCGCAGCAAAAGGGTGAATGGCTCGAGCCCTCGCCGCCAATGCTCGATGCTTCGGATCGCCGCTTGTTGGTCGAGATCCCCGCCGACTTTACCGAAATGCAGCGTCGAGCACCCGAGCTTGCAATGGAATGGAGATTGGTGACGCGCTCAATTTTTGAAACGTATCTCCGCCGCCGCTACCGCGTCGTCGATTTCTTCCTGTCGCGCGAAGCACGACGCGGCCAGTATTTGCTGGCGCTGCGACCTGAGGAGTAATTCAGCAGGCGGAGCTTAAGACCCCGCCGTACACGTGTAGGGGCGGTCTTTAGACCGTCGACAATCAGCGTCGCGCTGTCTACTGCTCGCGTAATGCAATGATTGGGTCGACGTGAGCCGCAGCACGTGCCGGGAGATAACTCGCGAGCAACGTCACGCCGACCAGCAACGTACAAACCACTCCATAGGTGATCCCGTCGGCGCCGCTGACGCCAAATAGCATCGCCGAGATTAGCCGCGTGAGAATCTGTGCTGCGACCGCTCCAAGAACGAGCGCGATCGCTGCGAGTCGTAGCGCCTCGACGAGCACGCCGGTGAGGATGCTTTGCTCGGTTGCGCCGAGGGCGACGCGAATCCCAATCTCGCGTCTGCGCTCGGCCACGAAGTAAGCCATAACACCGTACAGGCCAATCGACGCCAGCACGACGGCCAGTACCGCAAAACTGCCCAGCAGGATCAAGACGAACCGGCGCAATCGAATCGATTCTGAACCGGCGATCACTCGATCGAGCGGAACAACGTCCGCCCATTCCGTGCCAGGGGAGGCCACCGTGAGCCTCGCACGAAGATCCTGTGCGACACGAGTTGCATCTTTTGCGGATTCGATCCGAACCATCAGGTACATATCGTGCTCGACGATTTGCGAGTACGGACGGTAGAGGGTCGCGGCTGGCTGATCGTCGAGATTGGCCTGGCGGACGTCGTCGACGACCCCGATGATCTCACGCCACACGCCGGCGACAGGTCCCGCTGCGGAACAACACGTCATCGGATCCTCCTCCATCACGCGGAGGCGCTGGCCAATCGGACTCTCATTGGGAAAATACCGGCGCGCCAAAGTCTGACTGATAACGGCGACTGGGGGGCTCGTGCCCGTGTCCTTATCGGTGAAGACGCGTCCGTCTTTCAGCCCGATACCGAGCGTCCGGAAATAGTCAGCGCTGACGAGAATGTCGCCGACCTCATTGGTCGTCGACGCTGTCGGCGGGCGACCGGCGGCCACAATGCCGAGCTGTCGCGCGCCATGAATTGGCGGACGCGACGTGACCGCGACGTACTTGATGCCAGGAATGCCACGGACATTGTCGAGGACTGTGCTCCAGAAAGTGACTGCGGATGCGAACGATCGGCCGCCTTCCGCGCTCGTCTCGAGCACGCTGTCGGTGGCGAGCGATCTCGCGTTCGCCTGCACTCGAACGAAGCTGCGAATCAACAGGCCGAAGCCGACGAGCAGCACGAGCGACAACATCAGCTCCGATACGATCAGCACACGGCGCACCCGTGTTCGCTGCCGTCCGCCGTACAAAGTTGGTGCCGACTCGCGCAGACCGCTGTTCACGTCGACGCGTGACGCTTGCAACGCTGGCGCGAGGCCAGAGAGGAACCCGGCCACGACCGACAGAACCAGACTAAATGCGAACACGCGCGCGTCCACGGTGATGACCAATCGTTCCGGAACGTAGCCGGTCGCCACCGCCAACGCGATCAACGAGTCCACCGACCATTGTGCGACGACGATTCCGAGCACGCCGCCGGTAACGAACAGGAGCATATTCTCAACCAGGAGCTGTCGAACGAGACGGCTGCGGCTCGCGCCCAGCGCAGTGCGAATCACACATTCCCGGCCCCGCGTGACGCCGCGTGCCAGCAACAGGTTGACGACGTTCACGCAGGCAATGAGAAACACGCACGCGACGGCTCCGAAGACCAGCACGAGACCGCTACTCGTCTTCGGATCGATCGAGAGGTAGTACTTGTCGAGCGGAACGACAGTGAGTCCTCTCTCTTTGTTGGTTGCCGGATACGCACGGGCGAGGCGACCACCGACCGTCTCTACTTCCGCACGCGCCTGAGCCAACGTCACACCTGGGCGCAGGCGCGCAAAGACGTCCAGGTCGCGATGCCCACGCTCCGTTTGATAATCGGAAGGGGTCAGCGGCTTCAGAAAATCCGACCCATAGCGAAGCACGTTCGGTGGAAGGATGCCGACAATCGTGCACGGCTCACCATCAATCGACACTACTTGCCCGATGACATTGGGATCCGAGGCAAACTTCCGTCGCCAGTAGCTGTGCGTCAGCATGATCACATGATCGCGTCCCTGCTGGGCTTCTTCCGAAACAAACGTTCGGCCGATTAGCGGCCGCACCCCCAAGGTCGCGAGCCACTCCGTTGTGACCATCGCACCGGACACCATTTCGCGCGAACCGTTGCCGTAAACAACGGTGAAACCCATTCCGTCGTCCGCTGCTACTCGCTCGAAAACGCCGGTCTGTGACTGAAGGTCGATGAAATCCGCCCACGAGACGTCGGTGCGTTGTGTGCCGGATGCCGTGCCCCAGATTTTCACCAGTCGTCCCGGCTCGGCGTACGGCAGCGGCCGGAACACGATCGTGTCGACGATGGTGAAGATTGCGGTGTTGGCGCCGATACCGAGAGCAAGCGTCGCCACGGCGGCGGACGTGAAGGCAGGGTATTTGATCAGAACCCTGACGCCATATGCGACGTCGCGGCAGAGCTGTTCGACCGCTGTTCCGGCGCGCACTTCTCTGACGCGCTCCTTGACCTGCTCGACACCCTGCAGCTCGATGAGCGCCGCTCTTCGCGCTTCGTCGTCTGGGAAGCCGGCCGCGCGGTTCTCCTCGATCACGAGATCGAGATACGCGCGTACTTCGTCGTCGAGGTCCTGATCGACGCGCCGCCTGCGGAAGATATTTCGAACCAAGCTCGAGAGATACGAGGACACCGACATGATGTGCCCCTGGGCTGCAAGCTCACGGCCCTGCCGTGCGTTGATTTACGACGTCGCCGCGATCGCGGAGGCGATTGCGGACGCAATACGCTTCCAGCTCTCGGTTTCGGTGTCGAGATGTTTTCGGCCGGATCTGGTGAGGCGGTAATACTTCGCCTTGCGCCGGTTTTCGGATTCACCCCACTCCGCTTCGAGCCATCCTTGCTCCTCGAGGCGATGCAACGCAGGAAAGAGCGACCCCGGTTTGACGTCGAACGTTCCGCGCGTGATTTGCGCGACGCGTCGCGCGATCCCGAGCCCGTGGTTCGGTCCCAGCGACAGCGCACGCAGAATGAGCAGGTCGAGAGTGCCCTGGAGAAGCCCCGCTTTCGATGCTGCCACGCTGACTCCTATAGAAAGACGATATGAACCTAACGGACGTTCATATCGAATGTCAATAGGAGTAAGGTTAACCGGGCGGCCAGGTCATCTTTCGTCCGCCCAGCAGGTGGAGATGCAGGTGAAACACTGTCTGTCCCGCATCGGCGTTGCAGTTGAATACCGTTCGATATCCGCCGCCGGCGTGTCCGTTGTCCTTGGCGATCGCTGCGGCGCTGCGTACCATCTCTCCGACCAGCGCATCGTCATCCGGCGCGAGGTCGTTCAGGCTCGGGATGTGCCGTCGCGGAACGACGAGGACATGCGTGGGAGCCTGGGGTGTGATGTCTTTGAAAGCGACAACGTGATCGTTCTGATACACGATGGTGGCGGGAATCTGTCCGGCGATAAGTTTGCAAAAAAGGCAGTCGCTCACATTACCTCCTCAAGACGACGACACGGGGAATGCCCTGCAGATCCCGCCTGACACGGTCAACCGTCCAGCCAGCATGATGGGCAGCGTCACGCAATGCCGCTTCCTGCCCGAGACCGAATTCAATAATCAGGCGGCCGCCATCCGCAAGCCGGTCGGAACTGTCCGCAAACAATCGGCGAATGATCGCGAGACCATCGGCGCCGGCGAACAGCGCTGAGTGTGGCTCGTAGCGCACGACTTCAGGCTGCAGCTGTGGCGCGTCCGTCTGTGGAACATACGGTGGATTGGACACGATCAGATCGGCTCGTTCCAGAAGACCTTCCAGCAGATTCGCGTGGATCAGACAGACTCGACTCGTCACATTGTGGCGAGAGCAGTTGCGACGCGCGACCTCGATTGCTGTCTCGGATGAGTCGGTTGCGACCACCTTCGCGTTCGAAAACTCGATGGCGAGGGCGATGGCCAGGCAGCCGCTGCCAGTGCCTATATCAATGATTCGGCCGACTGTGTCGCGCGCGGGCACGGCGGCAAGTGACTCCTCGATGATGAGTTCGGTCTCCGGGCGAGGGATGAGGACGGCCGGCGTCACCTCGAACTCGAGGCCCCAGAATTCCTTATGTCCGGTGATGTACGCGACCGGCTCGCGTGCGAGACGCCGCTGGACGAGATCCTCGAACAACCGATCGAATGCCGAAGGCAGCGGATCGCGCGCCCTGATCAGCAGCGTCGCGCGATCGCAATCGAGCACGTGTCGCGCGATCACTTCGGCATCGAGCGCAGCCTCCTCGCGGCCAATGCCGGCGCCTACGAATCGGTCGCGCGCATCGGCCAGGCGCTCGTGCAGCGGCGACATTAATGCACGGTTGGACCCGAGTTGCCGTCGCCGTTGGAATCGTTTTCGGTGGCTTCTTTCAGCTTTTCCGCGGTGAAGTGGGCGACCGCCGCATCAATGAGGTCATCAAGACTGCCATCGAGTGCGTCGGTCAGCTGGTGCATCGTGAAACCGATGCGATGATCGGTGATTCGGTTCTCGCGGAAGTTATAGGTGCGAATCTTTTCCGAACGATCGCCGGTGCCGACCTGGCTCCGCCGATCTTTCGCGATCGCCTCCTGCTGCTTGCGCATCTCCATTTCATACAGTCGGGAGCGCAGCACCTTCATCGCCTTCGCGCGGTTCTTGACCTGCGACTTCTCGTCCTGCTGCGAGACGACCATGTTGGTCGGCAGGTGGGTGATGCGAACCGCTGAATAGGTGGTGTTTACGCTCTGGCCGCCTGGCCCGCTCGAGCAGAACGTGTCAATGCGCAGGTCCTTCGGATCGATCTGGATGTCGACTTCTTCGGCTTCCGGCAAGACGGCCACGGTCGCCGTGGAGGTGTGGATCCGGCCGCTCGCTTCGGTCGTCGGCACGCGCTGTACTCGATGGACGCCACTCTCGTACTTGAGACGGCTGTAAACCCCACGTCCTTCGATCGTCGCGGTGACTTCCTTGGTTCCTCCGGCGCCGCTCTCACTCAGGTTCAACACTTCGACCCGCCACCCCTGCCGCTCGGCGTATCGCGAATACATGCGGAACAAGTCGGACGCGAAGAGCGCCGCCTCGTCGCCGCCCGCACCGGCGCGGATTTCCAGGACGACGTTTTTCAAGTCGTTTGGATCCTTCGGCACGAGGAGGAGCTTGAGGTCCGCGAGCAACTGATCACGGCGCGCTTCGAGCGTTGCCAGCTCCGCCTGCGCGAGTTCGCGCATGTCCGGATCTTTCAACAGTTCTTCCGTTGCCGTGAGCTGGGAGATCACGTCCTTGTACTCGCGGAAGCGGTCAACGAGCGGCTGGAGCTCCGCCAGTGTTTTCGAATGCGCGCGATACTTTGCCGTGTCCCCCTGCACGCTCGGGTCGGCCATTTCTGTCATCAGCCGTTCGTACTGCGCCTCGACGGCGTTTAACTTGTCAAACATCAATCATTCCGAGGGGCTTCGCCCCTCGGACTCCCCTACAGGCTCTCTCGCGAGCCGCTTCGTCGGCTCGCTCCGTTCGCCTGGCTCGCTTCGCTGCGCTCGCTCGCGTCGTCTTTCGCGCCGCCTTGCCTCGGCGTAGCAGCGGGTTTACCTTTGGCCCTTTCTTGTGCCTTTTCCCTTTTCCCTTGTCCCTTCAAGACTGTCCACCTGAGACGGGCGGCAGAAACGCCACGTCGTCACCGTCAGTCAACAGCGTCGTCATGCGCGCGTATTCTTCGTTGACGGCGCACGAGACGGCACGGCTGTAATCATCGAAGCCGGGGAACTCACCAACGAGCGAGTCCCACGCGGTCCGTACGCTCGATCCATCTGGCAGCGTACGGCTGATTTCCGGCACGCCAGCCATTTCGCGCAAACGCGCGAACAACCGGATTGTTACGTGCATTGCTCGAACGCCATCCGGCGCGCATCCTCGTCCATCGGATCGGCTGTCGCCCCTTCAATCCAGGTCTCACCACCTTCGAAGTGTTCGTGCTTCCAGATAGGTGCGATCTGTTTGATGCGCTCGATCGCGTACCGGCACGCCGCGAATGCTTCGGCGCGATGCGGCGATGCGGCAGCAATGACCACGCTGGCCTCGCCGATTTCAAGACGCCCGATGCGGTGATGAATCGCCAGGCCGATTGACGGCCATCGCTCACCGGCTTCCTCGTCGATCCGGGCGAATGCCTTCACCGCCAGTGGTTCGTACGCTTCATACTCGAGCCACAGGACGCGCCGGCCGCCGTTCTCGTTGCGGACCAGGCCAACGAATGTCGCGACGGCGCCGCAATCTGCCGACGACACGATCGCCGAAACGGCGGTGACGTCGAGCGGATCCGACGTGACCCGGAACCGGGGGTCCGACATCGCGTTTCAGTATACCCCGCGCCAGAAATGGTTCAGCGGTCCATGGCCGGCACCAAGTCCCGGCGCATGACGGATCGCTCCGTCGAGATACTCGCGGGCTGCCTCAATCGCGTCTCGATCCGACAACCCGCGCGCGAGGTTGGCGGCAATGGCTGACGCCAGCGTGCAGCCAGTGCCGTGGGTATGCTGCGTGATGATTCTTCGCCGGCGGAGTTCGAAGTCGCCCGCGTGCGTACAGGCGACATCGATCGAATCCGGACCGTCGAGATGTCCGCCCTTTACGAGTACGACGCGCGAACCGGTGCGAAGGATCCGTTCGCCTGCTCGCCGCATGTCAGCAGGCGAGCGAATCGTCATGTCTGCCAGGACCTCCGCTTCGGGGATGTTCGGGGTCACGACATGTGCGATCCGGAGGAGCTCGGATTTCATTGCGACCACTGCATCGATGTCGAGCAATCGATCGCCACCTTTCGCGATCATGACCGGGTCGACGACCACCTGCGGCAGATCCAGCGCGCGCACAGCCGCGACGACCGCCTCGACGATCGCGGCATTTGCCAACATTCCGATCTTGACGGCATCAGCACCAAGATCGCCGACCACGGCTTCGATTTGTGCCGTGACCAGATCCGCAGGTAGTGCTTGCCACACTTCGACCCCCCGCGTGTTCTGGGCCGTAACGGCGGTGATCGCCGTGGTGCCGAACACTCCGTGCGCGGCGAACGTCTTCAGGTCTGCCTGAATTCCCGCACCGCCACCGGAATCGCTTCCGGCGATCGTCAGTGCTGTCTTCATATGTCGGCCTGGCCGCAGGTGGAGGGCGGGGTCTTCAGAACCCGCCCTACAACCCGACGGCACACCAATAGTACAATTTCGCGCTATGCAGAATTCGGTTGGGCTCCCAGGGACACTGCTGACACACACCATCGCTGGCGTGCGAATGGAGCGGGCGATCCGCGCCGCCTCGGTAGCGTTATTTGTCGCGCTCACCGCGACGGCGGCGCAGGTCAGCATCCCGCTGCCGTTTACGCCGGTACCGCTGACGTTGCAGCCGATGGTCGTTCTCCTCGGAGGCGCCGTCCTTGGCGCACGGCTCGGCATGTCCGCGCAGATTTTGTATCTCCTTCTCGGGATTGCCGGATTGCCCATCTTCGCTGCGTCGCCAGTGCTTCCGCAAGGCGCGCTCCGCCTGATCGGGCCGACCGGCGGCTATCTCATGTCGTATCCATTTGCGGCGTTCATTGCTGGATGGCTCGCCGAGCGCGGACTCGATCGCCGCTACGTCACATCATTGTTTGCAATGACCTGCGGGCTGGCGATGATCTTTCTTGGTGGCGTCACGTGGCTCGCGCTGTTTGCGCGCGGCGCCATCGGCCTGGACGCTGCGCTCCGCGCAGGCCTTTATCCGTTCCTTCCACTGGATATCTTCAAGCTTGTGGTCGCCGCCGGGATCACGCCCTCGCTGTGGCGCGCAATCACTCATCACTGATCACTGATCGCGAATCACTGATCCTCGAATCTTCGAATCCCTGGTCCACGAATCTTTGATCTTCAATCACGATTCGTCGGTTCGAGGATCAGGGATGCAAGGATTCAACGATGAGTGATTCGCGATCAGGGATGCAAGGATTCAACGATGAGTGATTCGCGATGAGTGATTCGCGATCAGTGATCAGTGATTAGCGATTCAAACTCACTTCACATATCCGAGACTTCTCAGCCGATCGATCATCTCCTGATCGAGTGGCTGCCCCGATCTGCCTGTCGTTTGAATGGACGGTGCTCCGTACGTTGCAACCTGCCTGATGGGATAACGGCGCACGAAATCGGAAGAAAAGAGCGCGAGTAGTGGCGCGCCGGGGAGCTCGCGGCTGATTGGAATCCCAAGCGCATGCAGGATAGTCGGAGCGGCGTCGACGGCTCGTGCCTGCACGTCGACCCGTGTAGCGGCGGCGCTTCCACTGGCGCCCAGTAGACCGGCCGCCGTTGCGGCAACGCGGCCCGGCTGCGTGAGGACCATAACGATCTCTGAGTCCTTCGCCGTGATGAGGTCGGCGACGAGACGATCGAGGAACACGTTGTAATCGCGCAGTGCCTGAATGCGAACGGACGTGTCGGACGGAGCGAGTGCGGTTTCGCGCGGACCGAGCAGCGCATTCTGCGCAATGTCGAGGCCAGGCAGGTACACGGCACTCAGATCCGGAGCGGGATTGGAGACTTGCCGCAGCAACTCGATCTGCATGGCATCCAGCTCCGCCGATCGCATGAGGACCGCACGTGTGTCACCGGCCCCCCATTCCAGCGATGCCGCCGCTTCATGTGCCCGCGCCAGCGCCTTCTCACGTATCGCCGGCCATTGCGGTTTGAGCCGATCGTAGATTGACGTCGGCGCAATCTCGGCGTCGAGCGCGTCACCGCGATCGAGTCGCAGCACCGCGCGGTCGCTGAGAATTACGCTGCCGTCGCCGCCGGCGGTCGCCGGCCATGTTGCCCACCAGTTGACCACCGCTGTCCGCAGGCCTGCGTCGGCGGCGACTTCCCACAGGGTTTTCGCCTTCCGTTCATGTCCGCTGGCGATCGATGGACGCGTGAGTCGCAGGAGATCGGTGGCGCCGCGGATCGAGCGCGCCAGCGGAGACTCGCTTCCACCGGACATCGTGCCCTGGACACCTGCGACCCGTCGTGTTTCGAGCTCTGTCACACCGTGAACGGCAGGAGGCTGACCAGTCGCAATCGTCGTCCATACCCGAGCCGGATCGCGCGACGAGTTCGTTTCGTCGAGAGCGAGTTGCGCCCGCGCTCCGCGAAGCGATGGCGACAAGGCAGGCAACCGCCCCGTTGCCGCCAATTCGTCGACGATGTGCGGGTCGATGCCGTCAATGGCAATGACTTTGACTCGAGAGCCGCTGGAGACGACGGCCAGAGGTGATCTTGTGGCGGAGAGAGGTTCGCGCGGAGCGGTAATGACCAGGAGCGCCGCCGCGCCGGCAAATGCGACGAGCGCGGCGAGAACGGTTGGCACCCACGACGGCTTTGGTGAGGCCGGTCTGCCTTGAAGCGACTCTTCATGGCCGCGGCGTGCAATCGTCACGGCGAACGTGGCAGACGAAGTGAGGTGACCGAGCAACAGGCTGATGCCAACCGCAACTGCCAGTGCGAATGCGGTCCACACAGGCGCGGTCCATCCAAATCCGGCGTTGGCGCTCCGCCACCAGAGCGTCAGGTAGGCGAGGCAGGCAATGGCCATGACCGCGCCGGCTGCCCGCGAGAGCCCTCGTGCGCGTTCAGCGACACGATTGGCCGCAAGCGCGGCGACGGCAAGACTGATCGCGAACGTCGCCGACCAGACTGCAGCGCCGAAAAATACGCCCAAATAAATCGCAATGACGAAGGCGTCGCGTGGCCCCGTGACCAGCCCAGGGACGCGCCCATTCAGTCCAATTGCTGCTGCGGGCCCCAGCAGGAGCGCGGCCAAAGCGCCGACCCGAACCGCGGCGAGAAGAGCGATAGTCGATGGCCGGCGACGGTCCGTCGCCGGGCCGAGCACGAAGCGGTTGACGCCGGCGTCGAGGTAGCCCATCGTTCGTAGCCGCTGCCGCAGCTCGTCGACGTGGAGTTCTTCGGATGGCTGGTTCACGCGAACGTCACCAGCTTCGGCCGGCCACGAATTGCGAGAGCTCACGCAGGCGGTCGGCGCGTTTGCCGAATGGCCCGAGCGCCCGATCGGCGGTCTGGCAGAGTTCCAGGGCCAGTTGCCGCGCACCGTGAATTCCGCTGAACGAGACAAACGTTGTCTTCTTGAGATCCTCGCGAACTGCCTTGCCTGTTTCCCTGGGATCGCCTTCGACATCCAGTAGATCGTCGATGATTTGAAATGCGAGGCCGAGATTTTTCGCGTACGCGGACAGCGATCGAATGATGTCGGCCGTCGCGCCGGACACGACGGCGCCGGTCGTGGCCGCCGCGCTGAATAGCGCGCCCGTCTTGCCGCGATGGATCCGCTCCAGCGTTTCGAAACTGATTTGCTGATCGGTTGCCAGAAGATCCGTCGCCTGACCGCCAATCAATCCATCGCCACCGACCGCATCTGAAAGAATCGTCGTCAAACGAGCACTGACTGGCGGTTCGTAGGTTCGCGCGAGCGTGCCGTACGCGAGATTCAACAGGCCGAACGCCGCAAGGATCGCGATCGCTTCCCCGAACTCCAGGTGATTGGCTTTCTGTCCGCGGCGAAGAGGCGCGTCGTCCATCGACGGAAGATCGTCGAGGATGAGCGACGAGGCGTGGACCAGTTCCATGACCGCCGCGGCGGTAACGGCGCGGCTGGTCGCTCCGCCGCATAGTTCAGCAGCCAGGAGCGTCAACACAGGCCGCACCCGTTTTGATGGTGTGCGGACGGTGTACGCCATCGACCGCGACACCATCGATCCATCATCAGGAATCAGCCGATCGAGCTCCGCGTTGACCAGCGTCTGATAAGCGGCAAAAAACGGCGGCGCCGCGATCATGAGCGCGGCTTCTCGAACACCAGCATGTATTGATACTTGAGGAATGTTTCGCGTGCACGCAGCACGAGGCCGGCGGCCTCCACGTCACGGATCACTGCGTCGGGATCCACGCGCTCTTCCATTGCCGGTCCCGGCCCTCCGCCGTCTTTCCGGAAGTCCACGATGCCGATGCGCGCCAAGGGTTTGAGGGACTTGACGAGATTCCTCAACAACGCGACCGGTTGTTCCATTTCATGGTACGCATCACAGATAAGGACCGCATCGATGGGGGCGGGAAGACGCGGATCGCTCTGGGTGCCCAGCACGGTTGTCACATTTTTCAGGCCCAAGCGATCGACACGAATTTTAATCGCCTGGATCATCTGCCTCTGAACGTCCTCGGCGTAGACCAGTCCGTTTGGTCCGACGCGATTCGCGAGTTGGATCGTGAACCAGCCGCTTCCGGCGCCGAGGTCGGCGACGACGCTGGCCTCGCCAATTCCCAGGACATCCATGATCTTGCCGGGCTGTTGCCACTCATCGCGATCGGGAGCTTCGAGCTCACTGAGGTCTTCGGGCTTGAAAAGTCTCGTGTGCTGCGCGAGCGGTGCCGTGGCGGTGACCGCGAGCACAAGGGCAACGGTGGCGAGCATTGAAATGCGCTTCATTGCTTTCTTTTCGCTCCCCGTGTCCTCGAGCGCGGCCGCTCCGACGCTGGCTTCTTTTGACCAGGGATTCCCGGCGATGTCATCGCCTCGGGAGAAAGAATTTCGTCGAGCTGACGATCTGGCAGCAGCTTCCGCTCGCGAACGAGCTCGCCAATCGGCCGGCCGGTTTTCACCGATATCTTTGCGATCTCCGCCGTCGCCGCGTAGCCGAGGTACGTGCTCAGCGCCGTTGCCACTGCGGTGCTGCGATCGAGTAACACCCGACTTTGGTCCTCGTCAGCGCGGATCTCGGCAACACAACGGTCGTGCAGTACTCGCATCGCGTTAGTAAGGATCCGCGTCGCATGAATTGTGTTCCACGCGATCACCGGCATCATCACGTTGAGTTCGAGCTGCCCGGCGTCGGATGCCGCAAGAACGGCGGCATCGCACCCGTACACCTGAAAGCACACCTGATTCACCATCTCCGGCACCGACGGATTGACCTTGCCGGGCATGATTGACGAACCAGGCTGCACTGGCGGCAACTGGATTTCGGCGAGTCCCGCGCGCGGACCGCTGCTGAGAAGCCGCAGGTCTGACGCGATCTTGTTCACCTCGACGGCGAGCCGGCGCAGGGCTGACGAAAACGCGAGCACATCTCCCATGCTCTGCGTCACTCGGAATTTGTTTCCTGCAGGTCGTACCGGCTGGTCCGTGTAAGCCTTCAAGCGATCGATCGCGCGCTCGGTGTAGTCGTCGCCGGCATTGAGTCCGGTCCCGAGGGCGGTCGCTCCAAGGTTCAGTTCGAGAAGCTGTTCGGCGACGCCCTTCAACTGGTCGGTTGCATGCTCGACGTTTGCGGCATACCCGCCGAATTCCTGTCCCAATGTGATCGGAACGGCATCCTGGAGGTGGGTGCGGCCGGTCTTCAGCACATCAGCGAAGGACCGGCTCTTGTTCGACAGTCCTCTCGCGAGATGCCCGGCCGCTTCTACCAGCGGTCCGACCATCGACAGCAGCGCCATTCTGGTGGCGGTGGGAAACACGTCATTGGTTGACTGGCTCATATTGACGTGATCGTTCGGGTGCACGCGACTGTACTGGCCACGTTTTTCCCCGAGCAGTTCCGCGGCGCGATTTGCCAGCACTTCGTTCGTGTTCATGTTGTGCGACGTGCCGGCGCCGGCCTGATACACGTCAACGACGAACTGATCACGCAGCTTGCCGCTGAGGACCTCGTCCGCGGCACGCACGATCGCGTTGGAAATGTCGCGCGGCAGCCGTCCCAACGCGGCGTTGGCCTCGGCGGCGGCCTTCTTGATTTGGACGGTCGCGACAATGAGTTCGGCCGGGGCGGTCAGGCCGCTGATTGGAAAGTTCTCGACCGCGCGCCGGGTTTGCGCGCCGTAATACGCGTCGGCCGGAACCTGCACATCGCCGAGAGGATCTCGCTCGATGCGGAACTTCATACCTCTCGCGGATTATACTTCTCTGCATGCTTCCCGCCTTTTCCGAGAGCGTCGTCCAGCTGATCACGCGTACGTCGACGGACTTGCCGCCCGATGTCCGCGCAGCGATGGGAATCGCCGTGCGCAACGAGCAGGCCGATACGCGGGCGGGACAGGCGCTGACGATCATTGCGCAAAACATCGACCAGGCTGCCTCGTGTGAAGGGCCGATCTGTCAAGACACCGGGATGCCGACGTTCGAAGTCAAGGTTCCGGTTGGCGCCAATCAGATTTGGCTTCGCCATCAGATCCGGGGAGCCGTCGCGGAAGCCACTCGTCGCGGCAAACTTCGACCCAATTCGGTTGACTCGATCACCGGCGAGAACTCCGGCGACAATCTCGGCCCCGGCACGCCGATCATCCACTTCGAGCAGTGGGAGGCGCCTGACATCGAGATCAAACTCATCCTGAAGGGGGGCGGCTGCGAAAATACCAACGCGCAGTACGCCCTTCCAACTGATCTCGATCATCTCGGGCGGGCGGATCGCACGTTAGAGGGCGTGCGGAAATGTATTCTCCACGCGGTGTGGAAAGCGCAGGGTAAAGGCTGCAGTCCAGGCGCAGTGGGCGTGTGCGTTGGTGGCGATCGCACCTCCGGCTATCTCCACGCGAAAGAACAACTGTTTCGGACCCTCGACGATACGAATCCGGATCCCCGGCTCGCCGAGATCGAGTCTGCGGTGATGAGTGAGGCGAACAAGTTGTCGGTCGGTCCGATGGGGTTCAGGGGAAACACCTCACTGATCGGGTGCAAAATCGGCGCGCTGAATCGTCTTCCTGCCAGCTTTTTCGTTTCCGTGGCGTACGACTGCTGGGCATTCCGTCGCCTCGGGATCAAAGTAGACGCGCAAACAGGGGCGATCACAGGGTGGCTGTACCGCGAGGGAACGACACCATCGCAACCGATGCTGCCGCCAGAGGCCGTCGCGGCCGGATTCCCACGGACCGGCCGCGAGATTCCGCTGCGTGCACCGATCAGCGAAGAGCAAATCCGTGCGTTGAAGGTTGGCGACGTTGTGCTCATCTCCGGACCTGTGTTCACCGGCCGTGACCAGGTGCACGCGTACCTGATGAAAAACAATCCCCCCGTCGACCTGCGCGGCTCGGTCCTGTATCACTGTGGTCCGGTCGTCGTGAAGGATGCGCAAGGAGGATGGAAGGTCACCGCCGCCGGGCCGACGACAAGCATTCGCGAGGAGCCGTATCAGGCGGAGATCCTGAGGCGATACGGCGTGCGTGCGGTGGTGGGGAAGGGCGGAATGGGCGCGAAAACGCTCGCCGGTCTCAAGGAATCCGGAGGTGTTTACCTCAACGCAATCGGCGGCGCGGCGCAGTTCTACGCGCGCTCCATCGATCGCGTCACCGGCGTATCACTCATGCAGTTCGGAACGCCTGAGGCCATGTGGCATCTCGAGGTCCGCGACTTTCCCGCGATCGTGACCATGGACTCACATGGCAACAGCTTGCACAAGGATGTTGAGCAGGAATCAGGTGCCGTACTTGAGACGCTGAGGTGAGTCAATCACCTGAGCGCTTCTCCGAACAAATCGCCGAGCGTCCGTGCCGCGTCGCTTGCATCTTTGATGTGAATGCGCACGGTCCGTCGATCGTGCGCCTCGAGTGTCTCCGTGTCGCCCAGAGCCTGGGCACGCTTCAACACTGAAAACGTATAACCTGCCTCGGGGATTTCAGTGTTCGTCTCGTCGTCGGCGGTAATGACGAACGCGACGAGCATGTTTGGCCCGCCTTTGTGGAACTGACCAGTCGAATGCAAATACCGCGGGCCAATCCCGAACGTGCTCGCGACCCGCGTACGGGAGCGGATGAGGAGACGGATAGCAGCGATTGCTGACTGCGCCTTGCTATCGCCGGGCAGGTACGAGAGAAACGCGACGTAATCGCTTGGCCCGAGGGACGCGATGGCGGCGCGAACCACCTCGCCCGGCGTATGACCGGAGAACGTCCTGCTGAACACCGCCGCGTCATCGTTCTCCGCCGCCGCGTGTGGCTGTGACAGTTGGCCGTTCGCTGCATAAGCCGCGAGAAGTGACTTCGTTTTCTCCTTTGCTTCGGCGACGTTTGGTTCATCGAACGGGTTGATTCCGAGCACCGCGCCGGCGACCGCCGTCGCAAATTCCCAGCGAAAGAACTCGGACCCGAGATCTTCGATTCTCGTCGTCAGACGAAGCAGCGGATGGCCGGCGACCTCTAACGCCCGCAGCTTGTGCGGGTCGGGTTCATCCACTTCTGTTGCAAGCGCCACGAATGCACGGTCGTTTCCGTAGTCGCCCGGGTCCGCGAGCGTCTCGTCGACGACGGGTAGCGTTCCCGTGCCGTGTTTGCCGGTGCTCTCTGCGATCAGTTGCTCGATCCACAGTCCCAGTGATGCCAGACGCGGCGATAACACAACGGTCAGTTTGTTGCGCCTTTGCTTTGCCGCGGCACCGATAAACGCGCCAAGCTCGAGGCCGGCATTGGTCTGGTTCTCCTGGTGGCATCCGTCGGCCATCACTTTGCCCGCGCCGGCCAGCTTCGTCACAGGCGCGCCGATCACAGCCGCCGGGACGAGTCCAAACAGCGACAGCGCAGAGAACCGGCCGCCGATGTCGGGGGGATTCAGAAAAACTTCCCGATATCCGCGAGATTGTCCAAGCCGTTGCAGCGCGGTTCCCGGGTCGGTGATCGCAATGAAATGGCGACCCGCCTCGGAACCGAGCGCTGCCGTCATCCGCGACCAGAAGAATCCTTCCATCGACGCGACTTCAACCGTTCCGCCGCTCTTGCTCGCAACGATAAAGAGGGTTTCGCGGGGAGAGGACTGGCGGGCAGCTGTCGTAATGGTTTTCTCGTCGGTCGTGTCGAGCACAGTGAGGCGCGGGTAATCCTTCGCCGTGCCAAACACAGACGCGATCACTTCGGCGCACAAGCTGCTTCCACCCATGCCCAGTAGATAGACGTGCCGAATCCCCTCGACCTTGATTGCGTTGGCGAACGTGAGCACGCGGGTGAGTTCGGGCGCCGTCGTGTGGGCGACATCGAGCCAGCCGAGACGTGTTTGAATCGATTTCGCATCCGCGCTGCCCGTTGCGGCGCTCCACACACTGATGTCGCGGTCCCATATACGACGGACGACTTGCGCCTGATTGAGCTGATCGGCCGTGTCGATGGCGGCCGGGTAATGAATTTTCATGGTTGAGGTCCGCAGAAAGGCTCAGTTCTGTTACGTAATCCGCTCAGTATCGGTCGGTGAGCGGCTGGAGACAAGAGCGTTGGTGGAAGCGTCTAAGTATAAGAATCAGCCCAGTTTAGGCGTGCGGGCGTTTGCCCTGCGAGCAGGAGTGCGTTGAAGGGGACACGGCCGGCCGGTATAATCAAAGAGGTATTTTGATCGGGAGAACCCATCACATGATTAATGTCACTCCGGCAGCAGCGTCGAAGATCACCGAGTTGCTGACCGAGGAAAACAAGCTTGAGGCAGGCCTGCGGGTGTTCGTCCAAGGCGGCGGGTGCTCGGGGTTCCAGTACGGACTCATGATTGACGAGGGCGAAGGCGATGCGTCGACCGATGCCGTCATCGAATCGAACGGCGTGAAACTCCTGGTTGATCCGATTAGCGCCCGCTATCTGCGCGGCGCCGAAGTCGACTTCGTGGATAACGTGACTGGCGGCGGATTCACGATCAAGAACCCGAACGCGAAATCCACCTGCGGTTGCGGTTCCTCGTTCAGCGTGTAGAAAGTCAAGGACAGGCGGTGAACGGTTCGCGCCCCATGGAACCAGCCGCCTATCTCGACAGTCTTCGCCCCGCCGGCAGTAAGCGCTCCAGCAAACGCGATCTCATCGTCAATGTGTTCCTCCGCCAGGAAGGACACCTGACCGCGGACGATCTCGTCGAACTGATTCGACGAGAGGAGTCGTCGCGATCGGATTCGTCAGCCGCGTCGCCGGCGATGAGTCGCGCAACCGTGTATAGAACGCTGCAGTGGATGGTCGACGCCGGGATCGCGCGCAAGGTTGATTTCGGCGAAGGACGATTCCGGTTCGAGCATTCGTACCGCCATCCGCGCCACTTCCATCTCATCTGCAAATCGTGCAACCGATCGTTCGAGTTTCTCAGCTCGGACATCGAATCGCTGCTCGAGGAAGTTGCGGCGGCCCGCAACTTCACCGCGCGCCAGAGCGTGCTGCAGATTCATGGCACGTGCGAATCATGCCGGACCGGTCGCGCATCGACGATTGAAGGCGGCACGACCGAGCTCGTCTTCGCGCGGGATGCGTTGAGAATCGCGATCGCGACCGAGCGCAGCGGCCTGGAATTCTATACGCGCGCAGCATCGCTGACCCGCGATACCCGCGGACGTCGCGTCTTCGAGAAGCTTGCCACGGAGGAACAGGAGCACCTGGCGACGCTCGAGAAGCGGTACCGCGATCTGCTGCAGCAGGATCCGCAGCTCGAATCAAGACCGACGTTTCTTTTCTTCAAAGGCGCGGCAAACGGCCTGTTTGCCGCGGCGACCGATCGCCTGGCGAATGGTGTCGACGACCGCCAGGCGCTGATGATCGGGATCAAGTGTGAACGCGGGTCGTATCGTTTCTTCAAGCGATACGGCGACAAGTTCGATGATTCCGAGGGCAAGAAGATCTTTCTCGAGTTCGCTGACGAAGAGCGCGCACATCTCGAGCTCCTGATCCGCGAATATCGGTCGCTCGTCGATCGGCAGCGCCGTGCTCGCCGCGCGACCAAGAGACGCTCACGACGGCAGCCGCTCGCTCTCTCTTGATCGATCTCCACCTTCATACGACTGCCTCAGACGGGCTCCTGCCGCCCTCTGAGCTCGTGGCGCGCGCGGCGGCGTGTGGACTGCGCACGATCAGCGTCACCGATCACGACACCTGTGCAGGATTCGCGGAAGCCGACGAGGCGGCGCGGCGGCTCGGGCTCCGCCTCATTTCTGGCGTCGAGATTACCTCCGTGGAGGATGGCCGCGACGTCCATATGCTGGCCTACTTCGTCGATCCCGAGAGTGCCGCTCTGGTTGAATTGTTACGCTCCCAGCGGACGCAACGCGTGGAACGCGTTCGACACATTGCGGAGCGTCTTGCGGAACTCGGCTACGCCATCAATGTCGAGACGCTGGCGGCCACGGCCGGTCGCAGCATCGGCCGCCCACAAATCGCTGATGCGCTTGTGACTGCGGGGCACGCGTGCGATCGCGACGACGCGTTCGCGCGGCTGCTGGGTGCCGGCCGACCGGCGTTCGTGCCGCGACGCGGTCCGGTTCCGGAAGCGGTAATCAAGGTGGCGCGCGAGGCCCGCGGACTCGTGTCCATGGCGCATCCCGGATTGACGGCGATGGATCATCTCATCCCCCGACTCGCCGCCGCGGGATTGCAGGCGCTCGAAGTGCGCCACAGCGATCACGATCGTGCGACCGAAGATCGTTATCGCCAGATCGCTGCCGAACACAACCTCGCCGTTTCTGGTGGATCCGATTATCACGGCGATATCGGTCATCGTGCCGCGTTGCTCGGCCGTGTCACGCTGACCGCCGAAGAACTCGCGGCACTCGAGGCGCGGCGTCCATGACAGGCGGACCGGCTCTCGAAATGCGCGGGATCGTCAAGAGCTACAACGCGCTTCGCCCGTTGCGGATTGCTGAATTGTCGATCGCCCCGGGCGCGCGTGTCGCCCTCGCAGGTATTGACGCGGCCGGCGCCGAAGTGATGTTGAACCTGGTGACCGGCGCATCGCTGCCAGACCAGGGCGAGGTCCGAGTGTTCGGCCGGCCGACCTCGGATGTCACCGACGGCAATGAGTGGCTCGCCTCGCTCGATCGGTTTGGCATCGTGAGCGAGCGAGCCGTCCTCCTGGAAGGCGCGACGCTGATGCAGAACCTGGCCCTGCCGTTCGCGCTCGAGATCGATCCGGTTCCACCGGAAACGGTCGCGCGTGTCGAGGCGCTGGCCGATGAATGCGGAATTGCTCGCGGACAGTTATCCTCGCGGGCTGGAGACATTCCCGCGGGCGTCCGCGCGCGTATCCACCTTGCACGGGCGATCGCGCTCGATCCGCGTTTGCTGCTGATGGAACATCCGACCGCAACGCTGGACGAACCCGAACGCGCGGCGTTTGGTGGAGTGGTCGCCGGGGTATGCGATCAGCGAACGCTCACGATGCTCGCGGTGACGCAGGACCTCGAGTTCGCATCAGCCGCGGCGCACGAAACGCTGACATTGCAAGCAGCCACCGGACGACTCGTCGCCGCCCGGCGGTCATGGTGGCGTAGGTAATCAATGTTCAATGTTCAATGCTCAATGTTCAATGTTGAATGCTCAATGTTCAATGTTGAATGCTCAATGCTCAATGTATGAGAACGACAGCGTCATTGAACATTGAGCATTGAACATTGAGCATTGATCTTATTTCTTGTTAATGACCCCACACGCGACTCTTGGCCCGCCGCTCACACCCGACTTCGGTTCGCCGGTAATGCCCTGATCGGGATTGCCGTGAATGATGATCGCGCTTCCGTCGGCGTCAAACAGCGACAGCGGGCCGTCCGACAGCGTCACGCGCGTAGTCGAGATTTTCATCGTGCCGCTACCGGTCGCGCCGGCGTCGAGGTTCGGGATGTCGCCCATATGGAACGGGTGATTAGCGTCGGGATCCATGTTGCCTGCCGGGCCCGGATCGAAGTGGCCGCCGGCGGCGGTGAAGTCCGGCTCACATTTGCCGACGGCGTGCAGATGGACGCCGTGCATGCCGGGCTTGAGACCGGAGACCGTTACCGTGATGTCGACGATTTTCCCTGTCCCCATGCTGCGCTCGGTAAAATCCGCGCTTCCCGAGATGCCCTCGCCCTTGATCGCGGCGTGTGCGTGCAGGGGAGTCGTTGCGGCGGGTTTCGCCGCCGGTTGCGGTGTTTGCGCCAGGACTGCGGCGCCCGCAACCGCCAACGATGCAGCAAGGACCGGGACGTTTGAGAATCTCATTTCATCAGCCTCCTGAACGGCGATTGTAGATCGGCTCATGAACACAATGCGCAAACTCGTACTGTTCGATATTGATGGCACGCTGGTCCTCACCGGAGGTGCTGGCATCCGCGCGATGAATCGCGCATGTGAAGAACTTGTAGGTCATCCGCATGCGCTCGAAGGAATTCCGGTTGCGGGGCGGACGGATCGGATCATCCTCAGCGACGTCGTGACGCGCGCAGGACATTCACTGGACGATGGTTTGCTCGACCAACTCCGCGATCGGTACATTGAATACCTCCGCAGTGAAATCGAGCGCCCCGGCCGCCTGCAATCGTTCGAGTCGTTAGGACCTCGTAGCGGCATCAAAGCTGTGATGCCGGGTGTCCGCGAGTTGCTCGATGTCCTGAACCGTCGTGCTGACGTCCTCCTTGGTCTCCTCACCGGCAATTTTCAGGAGGGGGCGCGCATCAAGCTCGAGCATTTTGATCTGTGGCGCTATTTCCACTGCGGCGCGTTTGGCGATGATTCCGCCGATCGCAACGACCTCGTTCCGTTCGCCGTTGAACGGGCGCGGCAATGCGGTCTCGATGAGATCGAGCCGTCTCGCATTTTTGTGGTGGGCGACACGCCGCACGACATAGCATGCGCACGAGCAGTCGGAGCCGTGCCGGTTGGCGTGGCGACCGGTGGGTTCACTTCCGATCAACTCCGCGACAGCGGAGCCGGCATCGTCTACGAGAACCTCGCGGACGCGGCGCCGTTCTTGACACTTATCGAAGAGTAAAATACGAGTCACGGAAGTGAACGGGGCCCGGTGGCCCTCCCGGTCTTCAAAACCGGTCGCTGCCTACGTTCACGTGGGCGGGCTGGGTTCGACTCCCAGGCGCTTCCGCCAACCTTCGCTCATGAATACACGCGAAGGTCGCCCACCGGAGCTTTGGCGAAGGTGGCCGTCGTGCGCGCGAACGAGGTACGGTTGGCGAGCCAAACGAATCAATTTGTAAAGAAGAGATCCCGATCGGGCGGGGCGCCATGCCCCGCCGCCCGGGTTGGCCGAAGAGGTGGGTCTCAGCTCTCGATCAGTCGCACTTCGCCGGCGCGAGGTCCTTTGCCGGATTCTTCCGGGGTGAATTCGACGCGCTGGCCTTCGCGAAGCAGCTCGAACACCGCGCCGCGCACCGAGCTGCGATGAAAGAAGTGTTCGATTCCTCCTTCG
>JBKPSH010000074.1:0-90396 GCA_046734955.1 Acidobacteriota bacterium | reverse complement strand
CGCGACGACAACCATCAACAGACGTGGAGCGCCGTGCACCGAACGCAGCGTCCACATACACGTGGCGATCCCAGTGCATTGCAGCGCAATGACGACAAGGTTCAGCGCATCGGGGATTCGGTAGCGGCGCGCCATCATCACTAATTCACCAATTCACCAATTGAGACGCGGTTCGTACGCCAGCAGCACCTCGCGCATGGCATGAAATTCCGGGTGCTCGTCAAACAGTGCGAACGTGACTGGCGTTGTAGCGCGCGAGTACATCATCTCGTGATACTCACGACTGCAGCGCAGCGCGTCGAGCTCACGAAGCATTCGTGGCACGAGCGGCGCAAGCTCCGGATACTCCGTTGCAAGAACGCCGACGACGCGCGCCGTCGAATGGACCGGCGTCACGAGTAGTGCGCGAACGATCGTTTTCATCAGCCACGCCGACGCGTGTCGAACGACCGCGCTTCGTCCACGGTAGTAGCGGTCGATGAGGTACCGATCGATTTGCACGTGCCGCGCTTCGTCGGGCAGATGTGCTCCGTAGGAGGCGAGATATCTGGGTTCGATCGACGCCGCGGGGAGGCGCATGCACCGCCGCGAAATGTCAAGCGACCGCTCTTCCTGCACCAGTTGCAGCCAGAAGACCAGCGGAAACGCGGCCGGGTGGCGCGCGACGAAGCGTGCGGCGGCCAGAACACCTGCAGGAATGTTGATCAATCGCCATCTCGCGTTCTCATACCACGCCGGTTCACTGAGACGATTCAAATCGCACCAGATGCCCGCATGGCGACGCTCGTCGTCGGCGAACCGTACCACCGCCGCACGAAGGCCGCTGTCGTCGCGTTCCAGGCTCTTTGTCACCGCCGTCAACGTCGCAACGAGAAACTCTGACTCCATGAAAGCGATGATTTCGTTGGCCATCATCGCGGTCAGTTGGTTGTACCGTTGTTTATGCGAGTAATCGAGATCACGGTAAATCGGCGTGTAGTAGAGGGGCGTCAGCGTCTCACAAAAGAACCACCGCGATCGATCGATTGGCGTACGCCAGTCGATCGCCCTTTCGCGCGATCGCGCCGGTGCACCGGCGAGACGATCGAGTGTGCTGGGGCGTCGTGCGACGCCGCCGGTCGGGGTCAGCATGCGGCCTCTGTGAGCGGGGGAAGACGCTCATGCCAATTGCTGGCGGTCGAGAGCGAGGCGACCTTGACGTCACCGAGTCGTTGTCCACTAGCGACGCATGCATCAACGAATGCGTACGCTGCGCCGGATCCGACACGGATGATTCGGGCGGGTGCGAGTTGACCGAGGTCAACACACCACGCGTAGTGGGGGTTTTCTCGCAGAGCATCCTCGAGGCGTGCGGCCAGATTGGGGGACACTGCAGCATCAGGGGATACGAATAACGCGTAAGCGAATTGTGTCCCGGTCCGATGCGGCGCCAGCAACGCGAAATGCGGGCGCCTGTCGGCAAAAAGCTGCTCGAGCACATTGGAGACGAATCCGTCGCTGAGCTTTTCGCCGAAGAGATCCGACACCCGGTCGTCCCTCCCGACAAAACGTAACGACGGCGTGTTGTACACGATGTCGTCAACCCGCACGCGATCGCCGAGCCGATAGCGATAGAGCCCGCCGCCCGTTGTCAGAAGGACGGAGTACTCGAGGCCGCGCTGCAGTTCGTGCGCCAGTCGGATCTCGCCGCCGGCGTCGGCAAACTCGAAGAAGTGGGAGCGGACAGCGAGCGGATGACGCCCTGCGAACGGAATCGTCACGACTGCTTCGCTCGCCAGAAGCCCCTTCGGTTGAACAGTGATTCCGCCGCATCGGTTTGCGAGTTGTATGGCCGCCGCAGTCGATGGTCCGTCACCCCAGCAGCTGATCAACGACAAGTGCGGCCAGACCAGGGGCGGATGTCCGCCGACCTTGCGCAGCTCTCGAGCACGGCTGCGATTCGGTCGAAGCAATGGAAGCACGGCTGCCGTGATCTGGTTGGCAAGCGGCGGTGACACCGACAAGGTTCCATGCTCGATGTCGTGAATCAGTCGATCGTGATTGATTGCGATGCCATCGAGCAGTCTTTCGAAAAACGACGGATGCCAGACAGAGACGAGACGGAGATTTCGTGCGTGCAGAAGGAATAAGGCGGTCGTGTACTGAAATGCGCTTACGTCCGAGATGCGCGCCACTGCGTCAGGCACTGCGAGAATGCATCGCGCCAGCGCCTGTCGTGCACCACCGAGATAACGGCTGTCGCTGTCGAATCCGATCGGAATGACACCGCCAGGTATCGAGGGGTGGTTGGTGACGGCCGGGGAGATCGCCCAGTAGGACGGCCCCCCCATCAAAGATCGGTCGCGTTTGAAAAGGTCGACGAGCCATGCGTCAATCGCGGATGTGAACTCTGCGCGGAGTTCGGCCGTGAGTGGAATGAACTTGGCAGCGGTTGTAGATCCAGACGACGGCACAAGCCGTTCGATTGATGATTTCGTGAGTACGTTTGATTCGCCTCGCGCGGCGCGATCGACCAGGGGCGCGAAATCGTCGTACGACGCTGGCGCAACCCGTTGCTGGTACTCAGCGATTGTTCGAATGCTGCCGAACCCGTGTGCTCGTCCGAAAACCGTGTCCGCGTTCCGCCGAATGCACGCGAGGAGTACGCGCTCCTGGATCGTCGCCGGCGTTCGGAGCGCGCTGCGAAATCGGAGCCACGTTGACGATCCCGTGGCGCCCCAGAACGCATTGACGGCCGCAGACGTCAGCGTCATGTCAGTCTGCCGTCAACGATGCGCGTGTCATCCGCCGCGCGGCCGGCGTCAGGTTCGAATCGTCAATGCGCGCAAGGCATGCGAGTTCGTCGCCGTCGACGAACCCGGCGTTTCGAGCCAGAAAAAACGCGATGTGTGGATCGGTCAACCGTCCGGAAGGAAGTGTGATCAGATCGGGTGCCAGCACCTGCGGCTTCGCCAGCCGCACGATTCCCGTCGCGTCATCGTATTGCGACCCAAACCGCTCACATGCGAGCGTCGACAGGAGTCCCTCGTCGAGAGAGGCTGCTCGGTCGTAGCGTGGACAAAAGTCGCGGAAGAACACTGGCAGAAATCGGTAGGTCCGAAATCCTGACGTGAGGAGCAGCCAGTACACCTCGCGAGCATTGGGGGGCGCGAGCTGGCGAACCGCACGTACCCAGGCTCGCGCAAGGGCCGGGGTTCCCCACGCGTCCCGATCGACAATCGTGTCACCCGAATACACAACCCATATCAACCGGCCGGCGGCGTAGCTTTCATAGACGACCATCGTCGAGAAGCCGCGCAAGTGGCCGCCATCGTCTTCTAACAGAATCGCGGTGCTTTTCTCGTCAAGATCCTGCTCGAACGTTGCCCGATCGACGCCCATGAAGTGCGAGGCAAGCAACGTAAACATCGCATCGCGCATGCTGGCGCTGAGCGTGCAAACCTTGACGCCGCGTCCGTGCAGCCGCGCGGCCGGCGGAGCGCCGGTGAGAGGAGTCATAGAATCGCCACCTCCGGATGAGGAAGACGGTTGTCAATTGATCCAACGAGTTGGCGGCCATCTGGCCAGAACGCCAGATACAGCCCGCTCCGATACTTGCGATGTGGGGCGACACGGGCGGCGACGGCCAGCGCCGGACTCCCGTCCGAGAAGGCCGTCACGATGTAACGGACGCCTGGGTCCAGTGTCCTGCGAGCTTCAGTTACAAGCGCCGCGATGACCTCAGCGCGATCGTCGTCAACCGCAACGTGGGACAGATAAACAAACTCGAGCGGCGATCCAATCGGCGGCAGCGCCGGGATCCTGAATAGCGGTGCGGCAAGGTTGATGAGACGGCGCCATTTGGCCAACTGCGGTGAATAGCCACGGACCACAGCCTGTTTGAACGCACGCTGGTCCCACAGCGCTGCACAGCCGACAACACGCGAGCCGCGTGTTGCGACGAGGAAGTTGTCAACTGCAAGACCCGAGGTTCGTACCGTCGAGATCAGGTCGTCAACACTCCACAACGGCACAAACTGGTGGCGTCGTCCATTGCGATTCAGACAGGTCACGATGTCGTCGAGCAATTCGACCGACCCGGTTCGAATCTCGATCCCGGTGCGGGATCGGCCGCGCTGATGACCGCGCGGGATCGCGAGCGTCGTCAAGGTTCCGACGCGCGTGAAACTCGGGGCGACGGGCGAGTGAAGCCCGGACAACATGCGATGCGCTCGGTGATTGCCCTCGACAATAACTGTCAAGTACGCACTCACCGTGCCGCGGTCGTGCAGCGATCGACAGAATGCGAAACCTTCGTCGAGCAGCGACGGCACTCGGTGGCCGCGAAGATTGGTTCGAAGCTGCCCGAGGTAGCCGATACGTGTGACCCGGCCGTTGACGAATACCGACCGTTCCGAACGGCTTGCGATGCCCGCGATTCGGCCGGTGACACGCTCGCGAGCGATCAGTGTGTGTTGCACGTCGCCTTCTATCGCGGCCGCAATTGTGCTGTCCGGTTCACGCTCGAGAGTCAGTCTGACTTCTCCGGGCAATGCATGCTCGCGAAGCAGACAGCGGATCTCGACGTCATCAGCGGCTTCAGCCAGCCGGATATCGAATCGTGGCGCCGCTGAAACATTACGCCCCGTCAGTGTGCGCGCAGCAGTTGTCCGCCCCATGCCTCGTCACCAAGAGGAAAGCCGTCGCGCCGATTCGTATCGACACGAAGCATGCCGTTGATGGGAAAAAAATTCCTGAACATGAAAAAGTCGGATCGATTTATCGGATCGAACGCGCGCCGGGTGATGCTCGACCACGAGTAAAAGGAACGGCGCGCTTCCAGGCAGTGCCGCTGCAGCGAATCGGCGCTCATCGTCGCCGGACGAAACGGCACCATGTTGTATCGGTAGCCATCGTCAAGCCACCAGCGCTCGAAGAGAAGCCGTTGCTCAGCCGCGAGTCTCGCGTACAGCGGTGTGCCAGGAAACGGGGTCAGATGGTTGAACGCGGCAATGTAGAGGCGATGCGCTGCGGCAAATTCTGCCGAGCGGCGGAAACTCTCTGGCGTATCGGCGTCATAGCCGAAGATGAACGTGCCGTACAAACGGAGCTGATGTCGCCGGAGATTTCCGAGAGCGACTTCATAGCCACCACGCATGGCATTGAAGCTCTTGTTCATTGCGGCGAGGGCAGCCGGGTCGAGGCTTTCGAAGCCAATGAGCACGCCCTGGCACCCACTCTGCGCCAGCAGCGAGAGGAATTCCTCGTCATGCGCCGCGTTGATACTGGACTGGCTGACCCACCTGATTCCCAGTGGTACCAGAGCGCGAAGAAAATCCTTGGCCTGCGACAGATTGGACGTGATGTTGTCGTCAACGAAAAAGAACAGCTTCTTCGTGTTGCGAATGGAGGCAATCTCGGCAATCACTTCATCCGGCGGGCGTCGTGTTTGCGTCGAACCGAACATCGCCTGAACTGCGCAGAAGTCGCACTTGAAATGACAACCTCGTCCGGCTTCGACGAGACCGAGCGGAAGATAGCGCTTGCCTCGAAAGATGCGTCGATCGGGACGGAGGCCTTTCAACGACGGACGGGACACTGACCGGTAGACGCGTTTCATCCGGCCATGACGGAAGTCGTCCAGAAGCTCGGGCCACACGCCCTCAGCCTCGCCGATGACAATGGCTTCGGCGTACTCCTGCACTTCATCCGGACAGAGGGTCGGGTGGAAGCCGCCCATGACGACCGGGATACCGCGGCGCCTGTATTCGCTGGCGATCTGATACGAGCGTTTTGCGGTATACGTCTCGACGCTGATCGCGACGAGATCGGTGGGCTCATCGTAGGGAATGATTTCCATCCGATCGTCGTAGAACTGGATGGTGACATCGGGCGGCGTCAGCCCCGCGATCGTCGCCGGCGGCAGCGGCTCCATCTGCCACGATCGAATGTAGCGTTGCCCCGGCTGCCGGCCGATGCACGGATGGATCAGCGTCAATCGCATGGGCTTCATCAGGATGCCTTCGGCATTGACCGAGCGCGTGCCGCTCCAATGATCCAGTCACAGTTGTAAAACCGTTCGAGATTGTGGGCGTAGTGCCGATAGCCGACATTCGCGCTGAGACCAATCCACTTTGACGCTGGCGACCGTCTTAGCCGGCGCGCGATCGACGGAATGGAATACGTGTAGCGCCACGCCTCCTCCGTGCCTTCCTGCAATTCGCGGACGGTCATGCGCGACGGTTGAAAAACGACATGCTGGCCGTCGTACAGCTCCCAGTTGTGCGTGAGTATTCGTCGTTCGCGATCGAGACGGTGATACAGCGACGTGCCCGGAAACGGCGTCACAATGGCGAACCGCGGCAGGTCGATTCCGGTTTCGACGGCGAAACGGGCCGTGCGCAAGAAGACATCCGGCGTGTCGTGATCCATCCCGAACACGAAGCAACCGTATACGGCGATCCCGTGTGAGTGGAGAAGGTCGACGACACGAGCGAAGTGTGCAGGCTTGTTGAAGACTTTGCTCGAGTCGCGCAAATTGCCCGCGACGATTGACTCGAATCCGAGAAGGAGGCCGCGACAGCCGCTACGCGCAGCCAGCTCGAGCAGTGGCAAATCGTCAGCGAGCAACACTGTCGACAGTCCATACCACTGCACGCGAAGCGGTATCAGCGCTTCAAAGAGCCGGGCGGCGTACTCGCGGTCGGCGATCAGATTGAGATCGACAAAGATCAGCTTGCGCGCGTGATGCTGACGGATGTCCGCAATAACGTCCTCCACCGGCTTTTGATACGGCTTACGTCCCCACGCCGCGGGTACCGTGCAGAAGTCGCAGTTGTGAATACAGCCGCGCGTCGCTTCGAATACGTTGTTGGTAAGGAATCGCCCTCGCGGCAGCAGATCGCGTCGAGGAAACGGTCGCGCCGCGAGGGAGAGACCGGAGGCTTGGAGATATCGAGGGCGCAGTGTGCCCGCCTGCAAATCGCGAAGCAACTCAGGCCACGTGTCCTCGGCATAACCAACGACGATGCTATCGGCGTGCGGCTGCGCGTCGTCTGGCACCAGCGTGACGTGCGGACCGCCGAGAACAACCGGGATGCCGCGCGATCGGAAGTGCGCGGCGAGTTCGTACGCGCGAGGGGCTGTGCCGGTAATGACCGTCATGCCGATCACGTCGGCAGCAAGGTTCAGATCGATATCCTCGATGCCTTCGTCGATCAGGACGAATTCCGGATCGAGTTCAGGCGGAACGAGCGACGCGAGCGTGGTGAGCGTCAGCGGCGCGTAACGCAAAGAGCGCCGGAAAATGCCGCCGCGATGGCGATACAGCGGTCCCTTCGGTGACACCAGCGCGATTCGCATCCCGCTTTGCTCCTTTACGCGTAGACAGCGTACGCGACGGAGTCCATCCGCGTCGTGAGGATTCGGTGAAGAAGGATGAGAAGTCGTGAGATCCGCTTTTGTCAAGCGCCCGATCTGGCAAATCGCGCGGCGCTTTCAAAAATGGAATTCAGCATCTCAGGTGTGAGCTTGCGTGTATTGGTGTTCTGGCGGCTGGGATGGTACGACGCAATCACGACCGGACCGCCGGCGGGATGGTAGACGAGGCCGTGTCCGAAGAGCGGCCTCGGACGGACTGCGATTCCGCGATCGCCGAGCAGTCGCCACGCCGCGTCAAACGCAATTCGACCCAGCGCGACAATCACTTTCATCTGTCGTAATGCCGCCGCTTCGGCAACGAGGTGCGGATGGCAGGCCGCGATCTCGCGCGGTGTTGGCTTGTTGCCAGGAGGCGCGCACCGCACCGCTGCCAGAATGTAGGCATCCTGTAGCACGAGCCCGTCGTCGGCACGCTGTGACGACCCGATATTGGCGAACCCAGCCGCGTGCATCGCCCGCATGAGAAAATCGCCTGATCCATCCCCCGTGAAAACACGTCCGGTCCGGTTCGCGCCGTGAGCGGCCGGTGCCAGACCGAGAACGAGCACTCGTGCGAGCGGATCTCCGAAGCCGGGCACTGGCCGTCCCCAGTACGTGTCGTCCCGATGCGCGGCTTTCTTTTCCCGGGCGATCTGGTGGCAATACGTGCGCAGCCGCGCACAGCGATTGCAGCTGACGATGTCGCGTGTGATCGCGGCCAGTGGAGACCGAGGCATCGGCCGGAAGATTTTATCGGGCAGCGGCGAGCGATTGCACCTGCTCGTGCGCGTGATACGACGACCGCACGAGCGGTCCGGATTCGACGTGGCCGAAGCCGAGATCAAGCCCGATGCGTTTCAATTCAGCGAATTCCGCTGGCGTGTAATAGCGCGACATCGGCAGGTTCGCGATCGATGGACGGAGATATTGTCCAATCGTGACGATCTGGCAGCCGGCCTCCTTCAAATCGCGCAGGGTCGACACCACTTCGTCCCATTCCTCGCCGAGACCGACCATGATGCCGGACTTGGTTGGAATGGCCGGTGCGTACCGATGCGACCGATCGAGCAGCTGGAGCGCGCGATCGTAGCGGCCGCCCGGACGCGCGAGACGATACATCCGCGGCACGGTCTCAATGTTGTGATTCAGGATGTCGGGGCCGGCATCAAGGACGGTACGCAGCGCGGTTTCGTCCCCTTTGAAATCGGGAATGAGCACCTCGACGCTGCAATCCGGAATTCGCGCGCGTGTTTCGCTGATCGTCTGCGCGAAGTGGTCGGCACCGTAGTCCGCGAGATCGTCTCGATCGACTGACGTGATCACCACGTGCGCGAGGCTCATGGCCTCGATCGCGCTGGCAACGTGTGCGGGTTCGTTCGGATCCGGCGCCGCCGGCGTGCCGTGGATCACATTGCAGTAGCCGCAGGATCTCGTGCACGTGTCGCCGAGAATCATGAACGTCGCGGTTCCATGATGCCAGCACTCGCCGATGTTGGGACAGTTCGCCTCCTCGCAGACGGTATGGAGGCCGAGCGTTCGCATCAATCCCTTCAGGCGGTGATAGTTCTCCGAACCCGGGGCACGCACCTTGAGCCACTCGGGCTTTGGCACGCGTGGAAGTTCGTCGGCGCGCTTCTTCCGGCCGCGAATGAGGTTCATGGGAATAACCTGCATGAACCTTAATTATAAGGCTTGAGGCTCAGGGGCGGTGGGCCCACTGCTGTCGGTGCGGGCGGGATGGCCGAGGTGTACCGCGCTCGTGACACCGCGGGCAGATTGATGCAGATCGTCAATCTCGTTCGGCGATCGTCAATCTCAATTTGCAATCATCAATCTCAATCCGCAATCATCAGTCTTAAAATCCGCAGTCTTAAAATCGGCAGTCTTCAATCGGCAGTCAGCAATTAGAATAGGCATCAAAATGCAAAAGCTGGCCATTACTTGGTACGGACACTCGACGTTCGTGATTACGACGCCAGGAGGCAAGCGGATCGTGACCGATCCGTTTCTCGAGCAGAATCCCGTGTGTCCGCCGAACATGAAGAAGATTACCGCGGCGGACGTTATCCTCGTGTCGCACGGCCACTCGGATCATACGAGCGACGTCCCGGCCGTGTCGCGCGCGACCAATGCTCCCATCGTCGCTGTTTACGAACTCGCGTTGTGGCTCGAACGCAAAGGACTCTCCAACGTCCAGGGGATGAGCATCGGTGGCACCGTCCGTGTGGCGGGGCTCGAGATTTCGATGGTGCCGGCGATTCACTCGAGCAGCGTCGTCGAAAACGAAACGACCGTTTATCTCGGCCAGCCGGCAGGATTTGTCGTGCGTATGGAGAATGAGGAGTCGTTCTATTTCGCCGGCGACACCGACGTCTTCGGTGACATGCGCCTGATCGCGGAAATGCACTCGCCGAAGATTGCATTCCTGCCAATCGGCGATCACTTTACGATGAGTCCCGTCGGGGCGGCGGTGGCATCACGTCTGCTCGGCGCCCGTCAAATTGTGCCGATGCATTACGGCACGTTCCCCGTCCTCACCGGAACTCCCGATCAGCTGAAGAAGCTCGTCGAACCCCACGGCATCGACGTTCTGGCCCTAAAACCGGGTGAAACCGCGCAGTAACCGTTTTTACAATTCCCGTGAGGCATCAGTTCCATACGTGAATGAGATGGGATGGTCATCTGCCCCGGGCATCGATTCCATCAGAAAGTTATGCGCGACACATGGCAGCCGGGTTTCCTATGATGCAAGCATCATGAATCCCGAGGCGAATCCCACACGAACGTTGACTCTCGTTCTCCCGGAGGCGGACTGGAAAGCGCTGCGCGAGGCGGAGCCGGACGCGATTGGTTGGCTGCGGGCGCAGATTCAGAATCGACTCGCGACGTCTGGCATTCCATGGTCGAATCCGAGCGCCACATCAACGGCTGAGTCCTGGTGGGGGAACGAGGACGAATACTGACAGGGTGAAGTTTCCAGTTCCCGGTTTTGGATTGTCTGACTGGAACTGGGACTGGCGACTGTCTTTGACAGTTCTCCAAGCCGCCAAGTACGCTTGGCGTGATGGACGCCGCAATCACGCCCGGCTCGCGGATCTCCTTCGAAACCTCACCTGATCAATATCGTCACTGGAAGCTCAGCATCGATGGTCCCGTTGCGACCTTGTCGATGGATGTCCAGGAAGACGGCGGTCTGTCATCCGATTATCGGCTGAAGCTCAACTCGTACGATCTCGCGGTCGACATCGAGCTTGCCGACGCTATTCAGCGTCTTCGGTTCGAACATCCTGAAGTCCACGCGGTTGTCATCACGAGCCTGAAAGAGCGTGTCTTTTGTGCCGGCGCGAACATCTTCATGCTCCGCGGGTCGTCGCACGCGGCCAAAGTGAACTTCTGCAAGTTCACGAATGAAACGCGGCTCGCCATCGAAGATGCAAGCCAGAACTCCGGCATCAAGTTTCTTGCGGCGTTGAACGGCATCTGTGCCGGCGGCGGCTACGAGCTGGCACTCGCATGCGATGAAATCGTTCTCGTGGACGATGGAAACTCCGCGGTCAGCCTTCCCGAGACGCCGTTGCTTGGCGTGCTTCCCGGCACCGGCGGTCTGACGCGCGTCGTTGACAAACGCAAGGTTCGTCGAGACCTCGCCGACGTGTTCAGCACCGTCGCTGAAGGCATCAAAGGTAAACGCGCCGTCGAGTGGCGACTGGTCGACGCGGTCTATCCGACGAGCCAGTTCAAAGAGCGCATCGCTCGCCGCCTCCAGGAGCTCGGACAGCAGTCCGATCGTCCGGCCGCAGGCCAGGGCATTCGCCTCGGACCTCTGACGCCAAAAGTCACCGACGACGCGGTTCACTATTCCAGCGTGCGGCTTGACCTCGATCGGCAGCGTCGGGTCGCGACACTCGTCGTTCGCGCACCCGAAGGCCCGGAGCCCTCGACGCCGAATGACATTCTGTCGGCGGGCGATCAATTCTGGCCGCTCCGCGCGTTTCGCGAGTTGGACGATGCGCTGCTGCACCTCAGAATCAACGAGCCGTTGATCGGAACAATCGTAGTCAAGACCGAGGGCGGCCCGGCGCAGGTCATCGCGATCGATCAGACGCTCGTGGAACTTGCCAACCACTGGTTGGTCCGCGAGGTCACGCTGCTGATCAAGCGCACCCTGAAGCGCATGGACCTGACGTCACGAAGTTTCTTCGCCCTCATCGAACCCGGCAGCGCCTTTGCCGGCACTCTTTTCGAGCTGGCGCTTGCGTCGGATCGGTCGTACATGCTCGACGATCCGGATCGGCCGAACACGATCGCGTTGTCGCCGATGAATGGGGGTCCGCTCAAAATGAGCAACGGCCTGACACGGCTCGAGACGCGGTTTCTCGCGCAACCGGAACGGGTTCAGGAGGTGCTTGCGGAGCAGGAACCGTTCGATGCGCGCGCGGCGCACGATGCCGGGCTCGTGTCGTTCGCGCCGGACGAGCTCGATTGGGACGACGAAGTCAGGCTCGCGATTGAAGGTCGAGCGGCGTTGTCGCCCGACGCGCTGACCGGGATGGAAGCGAACCTCCGCTTTGCCGGGCCGGAAACGATGGAGACAAAAATCTTCGGCCGCTTGACTGCCTGGCAGAACTGGATTTTCCAGCGTCCGAATGCCGTTGGCGAGAAAGGCGCGTTGACGGCGTACGGAACGCAATCGCGGCCGGAGTTCGATTTTAAAAGGACGTAGTTAGCATCGAGGCTCCATGATTTCTGCCGAGAAAATCCCTAACAACGTCGGACTCTCCAGCAATAAACGACTGCAGCGAGCACTTGAACACTGGCAGCCGAAGTACATCCAGTGGTGGAAGGATATGGGCCCTCAGGGATTCCAGGACTACCACCAGGTCTACGTTCGTACCGCAGTGAGCGTTGATCCCTCTGGATGGGCGCACTTCGAGTACGTGAAGCTTCCCGAATACCGGTGGGGCATTTTTCTCGCCGATCCCGTGCACGATCGGCGCATCGGATTCGGCGACCTCGCCGGACAGCCGGTGTGGCAGGAAGTGCCGGGCGAGTTCCGCAATCAGCTTCGCCGCCTGATCGTCACGCAAGGCGACACCGAGCCCGCGAGCGTCGAGCAGCAGCGATGGCTCGGGCAGCGATGCCCCAGTTTGTACGACTTGAGAAATCTGTTTCAGGTGAACGTCGAAGAAGGGCGCCATCTGTGGGCGATGGTGTATTTGCTCCATTCGTACTTTGGCCGTGATGGCCGCGACGAGGCGGAGGAACTGCTGGCGCGTCAGAGTGGAAATCGTGACAAGCCCCGCATCCTCGACGCATTCAACGAGCCAATCGAGAACTGGCTCGACTTCTTCATGTTCACGATGTTCACGGATCGCGACGGCAAGTCGCAGTTGCTGTCATTGTCGGAAAGCTCGCTCGACCCGTTGTCGAGGACGACGCGATTCATGCTGACCGAAGAGGCGCACCACATGTTCGTCGGCGAAACCGGCGTCGCGCGCATCATCGAGCGAGCGTGCCAGTTGCTGCAGAACGCCGGGTATTCCGAGGATGTGCGTAAACTCGGAGGCATCGACATTCCGACGATCCAGAAATTCATCAATCTCTGGTTCAGCCTGAGCCTCGACCTCCACGGCAACGAGATTTCCACGAACGCCGCGTCGTACTTCAGCAACGGCCTCAAGGGACGCGCGCAAGAGGAGAAGTGGGATGATCACCATGCGCTCGAAGCCATCTACGAGCTCGAGTTGCCGTCAAACGGCGGTCTCGAGCGCAAAGCGGTTCCGATGCGGACGGCGATGAACGAAGTGCTGCGGGATTGGTACGTGGGTGATTGCGAAGCCGGCGTGCAACGTTGGAACAAGATCTTCGAACGCCATGGGATGTCCGAGCGTCTCCGGCTTCCGGATCGGAAGTTCAATCGCGGAATCGGGATGTTCTCATCGTTGCACTACGATCCCTCGGGCGCGCCGTTGTCGAACGACGAGTGGGCGCGACGGAAACTGGAATGGCTTCCCTCAGTATCAGACCGCGAATATCTGTTGAGCATCATGGACCGCCCGGTCTACGAGCCGGGAAAATTCGCCAACTACATCGCGCCGCCGCTCCGCGGCATCAATCGCCAGCCTGTCAACTTTGAATACGTGAGAACGGAAGCATAGGTCAATGTTCAATGTCCAATGTTCAATGCTCAATGTGAATAGAAAGCGTGCAGCATTGTACATTGATCATTGATCATTGAACATTGACAGAGATGCAGCACCAACTCCTAATCAACAACGAATGGCGCGCTTCGGCGTCGGGAAAGACGATGGATGTCGTCAATCCGGCGACCGAGGAGGTGATCGCGACGGTTCCGTCCGCGGCGGCATCGGATCTCGATGCGGCGGTCGGCGCGGCACGCGCGGCGCTCGAGGGACCGTGGACAAAGCTGTCGGCCCGGGAGCGTGGACGGCTGGTTCGTAAGCTCGGCGAGCGACTGCTGGAGCGCGCTGATGAAATTGCGCGGTTGGAGACGCTGCACAACGGCAAACCAATCAGCGAATCGCGGCACATCGAGATCCCCGCGGCGGCGGAATGCTTCGAATACTACGGTGGCTGGTCCGACAAGGTGATGGGTGAGACGATTCCCGTAAAAGGGAATTACCTCGCCTACTCTCTGCGCGAACCGATCGGCGTCGTCGCGGCGATTGTTCCGTGGAATTTTCCACTACTGCTCGCATCGTGGAAGGTTGCGCCGGCACTTGCCTGCGGCAATACCGTCATTCTCAAGCCGGCAAGCCAGACGCCACTGACGGCGCTCGCGCTGGGTGAGATCGCAATTGAAGTGGGCATTCCGCCAGGTGTGTTGAACGTGCTGACCGGCCCTGGGGCTGAACTGGGGCAGGCGATTGTCGAGCACCCGGGAATTGACAAGATCGCCTTCACTGGCGACACCAGCACCGGCAAGGGAATCATGCGGGGCGCCGCGGGCACGCTCAAGCGCATTACCCTCGAACTCGGCGGCAAATCCCCCAACATTGTGCTCGCCGATGCGGATATCGAGGCGGCGATACGGGGGGCCACGATCGGCATCTTTTATGGGAAGGGAGAAGTCTGCGCCGCCGGGTCGCGTTTGCTGGTCGATCGCTCCATCAAATCGGAGTTCATCGACAAGCTCGCGGCGCGCACCAAGAAAATGAACGCCGGCGATCCGATGGATCCGAAGACTCGATTCGGCGCGCTCTCGTCGAGGAAGCAACTGGAGACCGTGCTCGGATACATTGATTCGGGGAAGCAGGAAGGTGCGACGCTGGTCGCTGGCGGCGCGCGCACGGACATCGGCACCGGTAAAGGCTACTTCGTGCAGCCGACGGTGTTTGCCGATGTTCGGTCCGAGATGAAAATCGCGCGCGAAGAGATCTTTGGTCCCGTCCTCGCAGCGATCGAGTTTTCGGATATCGACGAAGCGATCGCCCGCGCGAACGATACGCAGTACGGGCTGGCAGCCGGTGTCTGGACACGCGATATCAAGAGAGCCCATTACGTCGCGCGCAGGCTTCAGGCCGGTACGGTCTGGATTAATACCTATAACGTCTACGACACCGCTGCCCCGTTCGGCGGGTACAAGCAGAGCGGCTTCGGCCGCGAGATGAGCGCTCATGCGCTCGAGCACTACACGCAGGTGAAGAGTGTTTGGGTGGATTTGAATATGTAAAGGTCTGACGCTGGACGAATCCGGGATCCGTTTTCCGGGATCCGGGATCCGATTTCGAGTTCAAGTTCGAACCGAGCGTCCGGCTTATCGGACAACGGATCAAGGACTACATTTCTGAGGATTCGATTGGGTGTCTTTAGTCGGCCATCATCGGATTACTATCGTCCCGGTCCACTGATTTCCCGCTGCCGTCGTCGGTGGAGGATTGTCGTGATCGTGAAATCCGCACGTCTTCGCGGTCACGAGATTTCCAGTCTCGCGACCCTGACCTGTCGTCAACACACCAACTGAGTTGATCTCGGTACAGTCGGTGTGATCCGGGTGTGGATCTGACGCGATGTCATGACGTCGTGAATCCTGATTGACGAAGAGCACGCGCGTTCCGAGCGGAACGGTCAACTGCTTCGGCGAGACACCACCCGCCGTGAGGGTGAACGTGTAGGGATTGGATGGCGGAGTAGGATTCGTCGGCGTGGAGTTGCCACCTCCACACGACGCAAGAAGCAGCGCGAGTATCAGGACGAGAGGTCTTGACCCGCAAGAACTCATGGAGCCAAGTTTAACGCGGTCAAGACCGTCCGCGCGTGAGCGCGCCTTCTTGTTACTGCACGACGATTCGACCCTGCAGGCCAGTGTTATTCGAGTCGTTGTGATCGTGGTATCCGCATGTGCCGGCGTTAGCGAAACCGAATGTCGTCTTTGATTGACCCGGCTGCAAGAGGCCGACGTTGGCAATCGACGGGCAATCGGTGTGCGCCGGATGCGGATTCGATTCCATCTGGTGCGGTCCACTGCTGCTGTTGACGAAGGTCACGCTCTGGCCGACCGCAACCGTCACTTGCGATGGGCTCACACTGCCATTCGCGCCGATCGTGATCGTCGCACCGACAGTTCCCACCGAACCCGTCGAGTTCACCACCACCGACGATCCGCCGCCTCCGCCTCCCGGTGAGGTTGGAGAACTCCCACCGCACGCCGAGGTCACAATCAATGCCACAACGCATGCGGCCTGTGCTGCCAGAATCCGATTACCGAACGTCACTGTTTATGCTCCCCACTCGCAGGATGTGCCTGAGAGATCGTTTAGAAGAATTTTCGGGAAATGTTGAAGCCGATATACCAGTTGTCGTAGTTGAACGCGCCGGTTGCGACCTGACCGAGCGTTGTGCCGAAGCCGTTCGAGAAATTCAGCTGAAAGAGATGGCCGCCCGCGCGCCCTTCGACTCCAAAGCTCACCTGGCTTGAGCCCGGATCGAAACCCGCCAGCCGCGGCGTGATCTCACCGACCAGATACAGCGACGGTCGCACGCGAAGCCGCGTGCCGAGGCCGAGCATGAGCGTGTTCTGGTCACCGGTCTCGAACGGACTCGAGTTGATCACCACCATCGGCTCTGCGTACACCGCCGCGTGCCCGGCGACACTGCGCGAAACGACCGCTCCCAGCGTGCTCTTGTGATGCTCCTGGAGGTTATTGCCTCCTTCGAACGTGGCGATGCCATCCAGACCGATCGGTTTGTTATCGCGCTCGTTCCAGAACGAGTGCTGTCCGAAGATTTGTATCGTGCGATCGCTGGTTCGATGAACACCGACCTGGGTTCCACGCATCAACCCATACCGAAGCTCGAGACCGATCTGCGCGCCCGAGTCGAATCCGAACAAGTCCGACACGAGATCACCGAAGTCTCCCTGACCGAGCGAACGCGTAAACCTGTGCGTTACCCGGAACGCTAGTTTGTGCAGCGGCATGCGCAATGTCGTCGGCAGCGCAGCCAGATTGAAGTCCGGCTGCAGCGGATCGACGCGAGCGTCGGGATCCGATTGATCCGGTTGATCCGGCGGTGGTGTTTGTGCCGGCGGCGTTTGTGCGGCTGCAGGCGTTTCGGCCGGTGGCGCGCCAGGCGCCGGAGTCTGTGCGGCGGCCGTCAGTGGCGCCAATGCGCACACCATGGCCAGGAACATCGATCGGAGACACGTCATCTTGGCGACCTCCTGTCGCAAGGCCAATGCCGCTTATTTTGGTGGAAGTCCCGCAAAACCCAACACTTAGCGGCAGCTCTTATTACCCGAGTCGTAAGCTGTTACATGGGGCGTAAGGGGAGTTTCCAGTTCCCAGTTTCCAGTTCCCAGTCTCCAGTTCCCAGGCGTTTTTCCATCCGACTGGAAACTGGTAACTGGCGACTGGCAACTTTTATTCAACCCTGTGCTTCGCCAGGTAATAACTGAGCGCTCGCTGGCTGATTCCCATGACCTCGGCCGCATCCTTCTTCACCCCGCCTGAGCTGCTGAGCGCTCGTCTCACGGTTTCGCGCTCGGCCCAGTCAAGGTTCTGACGAAGATTCAACGACGGGAGACTTGCCGGTGTCGTCGTGTTGACGCCAAGGATTCGCACGACGTCCGGGCCGACGACCGGCGAAGGGGAAAGGACGACGGCGCGTTCTACAGTGTTCTCCAGTTCGCGGACGTTTCCTGGCCAGTCGGCCGACTGCAGCGCCTCGAGCACGCCCGGCTCCATGCCGTCGATGCGCTTGCCTGCCCGCTGCGCATGCTTGGCAATGAAATGATCGACGAGCACCGCAATATCCTCGCGCCGTTCACGCAGCGGCGGGATGTGAATCGGAATGACGTTGAGGCGGTAGTAGAGATCTTCCTGGAACCGTCCATCAGCAACCATTTGTCGAAGGTCGCGGTTGGTCGCCGCGATCACACGCACGTCGACGCGTTGGGTGCGCTCCGAACCCAGCGGCTCGAACTCGCGTTCCTGCAGGACGCGGAGGAGCTTCGCCTGCAGCGCCGGGCTCATGGTGCCGATCTCATCCAGGAAAATCGTGCCGCCATCGGCGAGCGCGAACTTGCCTTTCTTGTTGGTCGTGGCGCCGGTGAACGCCCCGCGCACGTGACCGAAGAGCTCTGATTCGAGGAGCGTCTCGGGGATGGCGGCGCAGTTCACCTTGATGAGGGGCATTTCCCGCTGCGCGCTGTGAAAGTGAACCGCGCGGGCGACCATTTCTTTGCCCGTGCCTGTCTCGCCGGTAATCAGGATCGTGCTCTTTGATTTGGCGACAAGCTGCGCCGTGTTAATCACTTCCTGCATGCGACGGCTGCGACCGACGATCCCGTAATGATTGAACTCGGCGTCACGCTCGCTGATCAGATACCGGTGTTCGGTACTGAGCCGCTGATGTTCCAGCGCGCGGTTGACGACGACAAGCAGTTCATCGACCTCGAACGGCTTCTGCAGGTAATCGAGCGCGCCGAGCTTCATCGCCTCGATCGCGCTTTCGACCGTGGCGTGTGCTGTCATCATCAGGATCTGCGGCCGGTCGCCGACGGCGGTCGTCGAGACGAGTTCCCGGATCAAGTCGGTGCCCGTCAGTTCGGGCATCAGGTTGTCGACGACCAGAACGTCGAAAAGGCGCTGGCTCAAGAGCCGCTGCGCTTCACGCGCGCTGCCGGTTGCGACGACCTCGTATCCTTCTTTCCGGAGCGCTGAGGCCAGCGCATTCAGGATCTTTGCTTCGTCATCTACGAGAAGAATCGAGCCACTCATGCTTTTCCGTCGGCGGGGTCTGAAGACCGCGCCCTACACATAAAGGACCGGTGACGAGTTTCATTACGCGCTGACGGGCAGTTCAATCCGGACATCCGTGCCCTGTCCTGGACGGCTCGTCACTGTAATGGTACCTCCAAGTCCTTCGATGATGCGGCGGGTGATCGCCAGTCCAAGGCCGGTGCCTGTTCGGCGGGTGGTAAAGAATGGATCGAACACGCGGGACAAATCATCGGCAGCGATCCCAACGCCGCGATCGCGAACTTCGATCGAAACGCGTCCCGGTGTCGCGTTGCGGGTGACGAGTTCGATCGCGCGTGCGGGATATCCAGGCCGATCGGTCCGTGCCAGCACCGCGTGTCGCGCATTGGTCAGTACGTTGACGAGCGCGAGGCGCACCCGCTCTCCGTCGGTGACGATCTCTCCGATCTGACGATCGAGGTCGAGATGTGCGGTGATACCCGGCTCCTCGCTGCCTACGGCGCGCGCCGCATCCTCGCACAGCGCGTTCACGTTGACCGCTTCCAGATCGAACTTGATCGGCCGGGCAAAGTCGAGCACTTCGGCGACAATGCGATTGAGCCGCGTGACCTCCTCGTCGATGTCCGCAATCGCTCCATCCACCTCCGGTGAATGGCCGGTCCCCTGTTTCAGCGTGCGAAGCGCCGTGCGGATGATCATCAGAGGATTCCGGATTTCGTGCGCGACGACCGTCGAGAGCCGGCCCAGTGAAGACAACCGTTCGCGCTGCGCGGCCTCCCGCTGAAAGCGCGCGATTGAGTCGGTCATCGTGTTGAATGTGTTGGCGAGCAGGGTCGCATCTTCATCTTCCCAGCGCGCGTTCGGCGAGAGCGCGATCTTCCTCGTCAGGTCTCCGGTCGTTGCCATCTCGCGCATCGTCGCGGTGATCGCGCCGAGCGGCCGTGTCACCGTCCGTGCGACCGCGTAGCTGAGGAGGGTGGCAGCCATGACGGCGAGAAATGCCGTGACGGCGAGTTCACGGTGTACGGCATTGAGAAAGCGCAGCCGTTCGGTCCGGGATCGGAGAATGACAGCCGTCGCGACGGGGCCCTTTGCGGACGACGTCGGTCCGACGCTGGCTTGCAGAGGAAGGACCCTACTGACCGCGACGTATTCCCCCTCGCCGAGACGAATAGCGTGAACATCCTGTGTGCGGATGAGCGTCTCGAGCTGCGAGCTGTATTGGTCCGGAAGTGTCGATGCCTCAATTTCGCCGTTTACCGCAAACGCAATTTCGCTGTTGGTGAGCCGCTTGAAACGTTGTGCGGTCTCGGCATCAAGGCTGAATCCTACGCTGACAGTGCCGACAAACTCAGGCCCTGCCGGCTGAACGATAAAGCTGGGGACCGTGACAATCTGAATCACGCCGCCCGGATGCGGCCACAGGGACACGGTCTCCTTGCCGCGTTTCGCCTCGGCGACCGCGTCGCGCAGCACAGTCGATGGATCATCAATCTTGAGCCGGCCGCTTTCCGCCAGGACAGCCCCAGACGGATCGGTGACGAGGAGCACATCACAGTCAATCTGTTTTTGATACCGCGCGGCAATCGGTTCGACGGTCGGCGGATCCAGCGTCGTCATCGCCGCTTTCATATTCGACAGATCGGCCACCAGGGCTCCGTCGCGCGCGTACTGCTCGAACAGCCTTGTCCGGTATTCCTCCAGGAGGGTTCCTGCCTCGTCAATGCCGCGGCGAAGTTCATTCTCCGCCTGCGTCGTCACCGCAACGTTTACTCGATACACGGCGACTGCGATGGCGACGACGGTGAGAATCGCGCTGGCGAAAAAGATCCGATTGGTGAGCGAAGCAAAGAGGTTCATCGCCGGCCGAGCGCGAAATTCACTTCGACTTCACCCCCCGCATCCGGTACGACGACGCGTCGGGACTCGAGCGGCGCGGACTCATTCCAGGCGACAACGGTGTAGGTCCCGGGCGGCACGTTTTCCAGGCGATACAACCCGTCGCTGTCGGAGAGAGAAAAATATCGATGTGCGAACACGATGATGAACGCACTCATGTGGGAATGAATGTCACAGAACACGCGCACGATACCGGGACGATCGAAGCGAACCGACTTCGATCGTCCCGCGGCGTAGCGGCCAAGATCGAAGGACTTGGTCTTCGAGAGCGAAAACACGTTGTGATACGTGTGATCGTTGTTGGGAAAATCGACCGTCGTCCCGACCACAATCGGCAGCACGTGCGGCACGAAGGTTTCGCTTTTCTGATCCATTCGGGGGCGGGTTTCGTCGGAGCGTTCGAACGCTGCACGCGGCGCAGGATCCAGATAGACGACGCTGCGCCGATCCGGCGGCTCGTGCGTGTTGCTCATGCCGAGATCGGCGACGCTCACGCGCGGCGCAATATCCGACGGTGCCTGCCGGAGCTCGACACGTCCGCGGATGGTCCCCGTCGCCCGCGCTGTCGGCGGCGATGCGCCGGCATCGATCTGTGCGATCGCCACCGCGACCAGTCCGGCCATCAGCATCGCGAAGCAAGGTCTGGAGATCAAAACCAGTACACCAGTTGACCTGAGAGATATGTCCGGCTGCGATCGCGCCCGCCATCACGCCAATTGCTCTGGACGCTGGTTCGCAGCACGAAATTACGCTGCAGGTAATACCCAAACGCGCCTTCGACGCGTTTGACCGGCGCGTCCCAAGGCAAGCCAGTCTCGCCAATCGTTGCACCGTGCAGCGTCGAAAAGTCGAGGCGATCGGCGCGTGCCGCGACGAAGATCCGCGGCGTCACCCGATATCGTCCTTCGACCCACGTGCCCAGCGAATCGAGCGACGTCGTGTTGTCTGGAGTCAGGGCATGCGGAAAGCCCCAGCGGCTCCAGACCAGTTCCCATCGCACGATCCAGTGATCGCGCGAGTACTCTGCGTCTGCACCGTACGACTGCTGTGCCGGCGACGAGTCGGGTGACACGGTTCGTGAGAGCCACGCCCCGTGTGCCGCGGATGCCCCCAGAACAAGACCGACCGCGGGCGTGACGCCGACGCGGGCCGCGACCTGTTTGCCGCCGTTGTCATCGCTCACTCGCGGACTCGAAAGCGTGCCGTTGGTGACCGAGCCGGCAAGTTCCAGTACGCCGGTCCGCCACGTCGCCTCCAGGCCTGTGTCCCACTGGAAGCCGCTGATCAGGGGAATGCCCGGGCCGGGGAGCGGTGAGCCGATGGGATAGCTCGAACGCCATCCGCGCGCGCGCATCCGGAGCACGTCGTCGGCCGTCGCCGGAATAGCGTCAGTCCGTAGTGACGTCAGGTATTGATAGGCGAGGGGATAGCCGATGACGGGATTCCCGGTCTCGTATTGCCGGCGTCCGAACGATCCGAACACCGGTGGGATTCGCCCGGCCTGGATGTCAAACGATCGATTGCGCCACGGCCGCAGTCGAACGTACGCCGCGTAGGCGTTCGGCGATTCAAGATCCTCGGATCGCAACTCGCCGACAAACGACACCCAGTGGGCGGGGCGATAAATTCCCGAGACGCCGATCCGGAACATGCGAAGTGCGTTGTGCTCGTAGTCCGTGTAATTGAAGAACGCAATCTCGTCGGCGTTACCGCCGGTCGCAATCACTTCGGCCCCGAGCGCGACCTTCCCGTCGAAGGCCTGAATCGGCCGTTCCGGGAGCGTCTGTGCGCGAGAAGGCATCGGATCCGCGCAGGTCACTACCGCGAGGAGGAGAAGACAATGTGTAAGGCGCCAGGTAAACACGTGGGTACAGCCGGGAAGAGATCGCGCGCGTGTCACCTCTTCTCCGTTCTCTAAAGCTGCAATTATAATCGTCGGATGGCTACGACTTCCGATTCCGCCCAGATCTTCACGCTGACTCAGGCGTCAGAGCTGCTGCCGCAGGTGAAACATCTGACCGCGGATGCGGTACGCCGGGCTGAAGCGCTGGCCGACCAGCTCCGCGGATTGTCCGAGGATAACCCTGAACACTCCCTCTTATCCGAGGCCTTGCGTGACGTCGTGGCCGGATGGGTTGAAGAGGTGCGTGCCCTCGGCCTCGAGGCAAAGGGCCTGTGGCTCGTCGATTTCGATAATGGCGAAGGCTATTACTGCTGGAGTTATCCCGAGCCTGCGATCACGCATTACCATGGCTACGACGATGGATTCGCCGGCCGAATCAAAATTCACTGAACCTTGATTGATCGCCGTCCTGCGTATATAACCAGAGTTTATCTTGTGAGGGATTGAGGAGGAGATACAGACAGTGGCCTACATCATCTGCGAGCCGTGCATCGGTACCAAAGACACCGCGTGTGTCGATGTGTGTCCGGTGGACTGCATTCATCCCCGCAAGGATGAACCTGATTTCGCGACGGCCGAGATGCTTTACATCCACCCCGATGAGTGCATCGACTGCGGCGCCTGTGTGCCGGCGTGCCCGGTCGAGGCCATCTTCGCGCTCGATGAAACGCCGGAGAAGTGGAAGAACTATATTCCAGTGAACGCGCAGTACTTTCAGAAATAACTCACTCACACCCACTCGTGTGCGGAATCGTTTGTGGCGAATCGGCTGAACGCCGAGGATCGGTACTGAACACGTACACGCGCCGCGAATGGACCGCCACTGCCGGCCGATCCACGAGTGCGACGGCCTGCTGGTTCGCAAAGCGCTGACGAAAATTTCGAACCTCTGATTCTTCCAGCACCAGGTAGGGTGGCGGACCCTCTGATTTCAGGTAATCGATCGCGCGATCGAGCCACGCGTCGTCGAGTACGTCGACCCGCAACGTTCTCAGTTGTGAGTACAACCGGATGTTCCCGCTGTGCAGTCCGGAGATCACGACCGTGTCCGGCGAGAGTTCACGCGCGAGGTATCGGCCGACGTCCGCATACTTCTGTTCTCCTTCGCCGATCTCGAAAACCGAGTGCTGCCGCGCATATGCGATCGCATGATTGACCGTGAGCGCCGTGAAGACAACCGTTGCCATTGCTTGGACCACTGGACCGAACCCGCGGCCAGCTTGTGAGATCGCATCAATACTCAACACGAACATCACCGGCAGTGCAGGAATGACGAACCTGAGATACCACCAGTCATCGAACACACCGTAGAACAGATAGCAGGCGAACACGCCGGCGACGTAGGCGAGCAGGATCCAGCGCAGCGCCCGGCTCTCCGTCTTCGGGCCACGCGGCAGCCCGACGGCCAGCAGGAATACGAATACGTACGGGCCCTGCGATTCCCACAGCCAGCGCGGGTAGCGATCGAGATTCGGTCGGAAGTACTGCCATTTATAGATGGATGATGCCTCGCCATATCCGGACGTGAGAAACGATCCGTAGAGATCGTGATTGACCCAGGCGACGAGTGCGACGAAAGGGAGACACGCGAGTGCGAAGATGGAGAGACGCAGGACTCGGACACTGGCGGACCCCGTTGCTCGCCATGCCGCCAAGGCGGCAGGAAAGACAACCAATGGCGCGAGGTTCGGTCGAATGAGGATCGCGACGCCCGCTGAGACCGCTGCGAGAGTTGCGGATGTGAGCGACGGCGGCCGCACGGCGATCACCAGCGACATTATCCAGAACGCAGCCGCGGGCACATCGCTCATTGGCCAAAGCGTCATGAACAAAATCGTCGGGCTGCTGGCGGTCAAGAGCGCAGCGAGCGCCCCGGTCGATCGACCGGATAGCTGGACACCGAGTGCGAACGTCAGAAGCACGAGCAGGGCGCCGGACAGAGGCGTCACAATGAACGCACCACACTCGCCGGCGAACTTCATGAACATCGCCATCAACAGCGGCAATCCTGGCGCGTAGGTCGGAACGATGGTGTGGCCCGGCGCGGGCCGATAGCCGAGCGGCGTGAACGTCCAGTCGGCGTTTGGCCACGGCGCTGTCGCAGCGAAATCCTGGTGGACGTGAAGATCGGCCGCGAGCCAGAGACGAGCCTGGCTGACATACCCATAACTGTCGGATCCGCCGGCGGCGCGAGTGCCATACACCCAGCACACCACCAGGACCGCCGCAGCCGCTGCCGTCGCCACCCATGGCGTCAAGGCGCGGAGAAAGCGAGAGAGAAAACTCGAGACGGCGCCCCTCTGCCACTCCGGCATGCGCCGATACGCAATCGCGAGGAAGAGCAGCGCGAATAGTGTCGGCCGCAACGGTCCACGGCTCGACACTCGGATTCCGAACAGCCGCACGGAGAATCCACCGGAAATCGCTATGGCGATTGCCGCAGCGGCAGCGATGATGGCAACCACAAAGAGGACCGACGACGAGCGGCGGGATGATCCGCGCGGCGCCTCGGTCATCGCTCCGCCGCGGTGGCCCGGCGGAGTTCCAACGCCTGGCGCGCCTTCAGGCGATCGGCGCGACGCGCTTCGGCCTCGGCGGCCCGTCGTCTGTCGTCATCGGTTTCGAGGATCAGATGCGGAATGGGAAGTCGTTGACTGTCGCGATCGACCGCAACGAACGTGAGATAGGCAAGACTTGTGAGCTGCCGGTGTCCGGTGAGCGTTTCCTCCGAAAATACCTCGACTTCGACTTCGAGTGACGTCGTCCACGTTGCGGTGACGCGCGCTTTCAGAATGATCAGATCCCCGACGCGAATCGGGTGCAGGAACTGGAGGCCATCGACGGCTGCCGTCACCAGCACACTGCGCGCGTGGCGGTGCGCCGCGATGGCGCCGGCAATGTCGATCAGGTGCATGACCGTTCCGCCGAGGATGAATCCCAGTGGATTCGCATCGTTCGGAAGAACGACCTGCACCATCTCGGTCAGGGATTCCGCTGGCCTTTTGCCCGGCAGAATTTCGCTCATCGCGACGTACTGTATGTCAACGGGTCAATTCGGCAAAAGCCCGCGGCTGAAAATGCTGATTGCTGAATTCTGAGTGCTGATTGACGGGTCGCGTTCAATCAGCACTCAGCAATCAACATTCAGCAATTTCAGTTTTTACAATTCCGGTCCACAAATGCCTTGAGCGTGCATCGAAGCTCTGGCGGTAAGTCGTCTTCCTTGATGGAACGGAGCAGCGAGACCGTCGACTTGTAGGTTTTCAACTGAGCAACGCAGCGGGGACACGCGGCGAGGTGGCGCTCGAGATCGGCGTGTACCTGAGGCGGCAGATGATGCTCGACGAAATCCGCGAGAAGCCCGACGAGATCGTTGCAGCGGCGTTTCTCAGGCACGGCCAGTAACACCAGCGTACATTCGAAGGGCCAGAGTGTTCAACTCTGGCCCTTATACGTCACCGCAGATCAGCTTAAAAGTCGTATCCAATCCACACCGTGAATCGGGGCTTCCTGAACCACTTGCTGCCCGACTCGCCTTCCTGGATTCCCTGATACGCAAACACGTAATCTTCGTAGTCCTTGTTCATCAGGGTTCGCCATGACCAGTCGAAGTGGATGGGGAAGCCAAGGGCGAACGTTTCAAGTCCGAGCCCGTATGACGCGCGGCCGTCTACCAGCTTAAAGCCGTTGATCTGCTGCGGCTGGCCATATATCGGATCGTAGGTGAACGTCTCGTAGTTCGGACGGAAGCCGAGCAGCGGGGTGACCGTGATCGGATCGTGCGTCCAGACGTTCATCGGGATGCCTTCGTAACCCGCCGCGCCGAGGCCCGCGTACGCGATCCCGCGAAGTCCGCCAATGACACCGAGCGGCGTCAGCGCCGCTTCGATCAGCGGGAACCGCAGTTCGGTATTGAGGAAGAACGCCTTGTTCCCAAGGAACTCGAGGTAGTCGTAGCCGCGCAGCTCGGAGTTGCCGCCGAAGTACATGTAGCCGGGGAACTCACCCCAGCTCTTGAACCCGCGCGCGCGGAATGCCAGGACGCCGTTGGTCGCGAGTCGCAGGTAGTAGCGCGCATCGACGTCGGCGGTCTGTCGCGACAGGAAGCTGCCGACCGACGGTGCGTACTCGTAACCGAGGCGCATCGTGCTGCCGGCAAGCGGGCCATACTCACGGAACACAGTGGTTTCACGTGTGAGGGCAACCCCCAACGGCATGAAGCTACCCGAGCTGAACAACAGACGCCCGTACTGATCCTGCTGGTATTGATCCGCCACGGCCTGAAGGTTCGGATCGTTATAGCCCTGCTCGTAGTTGTAGACGCCGGCGGAGAGCTCGACGCGGTTGTAGCGGTTGAACGGATAGATGCCGAAGATCGTGGCGCCCCGGGCGGTCTGCGTTGCGATGGCTTGATCGCGGCTCACGAACGCATACTCCGATCCGTAGAGCAATCCGGGATCGTAGCCGTAATAGAACTGCTGCTGCGAATACGCCTGCACCGCGTACTGCAGCCGTCGTGACAGGTTGACGTAGGAGAAGTTCAACGTCCGGTACTGCGAGACCGACGACGCGAACATGCTGAACTGCTTGTCGCCGAGCACGTCGCTGAACGTCACCTCGGTGCCGCCGAAGACGTCGCCGCCGCTCGTCACGCCAAGCGCCACCGGCGGCCGTCCCTCGAGGAACAGCTTTTCGAACGTGCCCTTCTTGTGGATGTTCGACGGCACGAGCGTGTGCGTCTGCGGCGGGATGAAGTCCATTGGCTCACCGGCTTCCGCGGACCCGAACTCGGAGTTCGCCACCGTGTGCAGCGCCTCATCTCTCGGCAGCGTGTGGATGCCGTACTCGCCTTTGTAGTACGTCACAAAGGCGATCTTCGCCGGCTTCTGATCGCGCAGCACGATCGGCGAGACGTTCCCGGTCAACGTATCCGTATACTGCTTGAGCTCGCCCGGCTTGCCGTCCTTGTCAAACTTGAGCGTCCAGATGTTGTAGATGTTCCCGTTGCGCGCCACTTCTGGCTCGATCGGCTGATTGGGATCGGTCGCGGTCGACGGAAACACGATCGTGTCGTTGTCGATAAACTGCACGCCGCCGTCGTCGTGGGTGCCGAAGGTGACCTGGGTCTTTTTGCCGGTGTCGAGATCGACTCGAAACAGCTTGTCATTTCCACTGACGCGCGCGAGATAAATGATCGACTTGCCGTCGGGCGCGAAAGTCGGCGCGTAATCGCCGAACGCATCGTTGGTGATGTTGCGGATTTCTTTTGTCTCGAGATTGATGACGAAGATGTCGGCGACGGCTCCGCGCATCGCGGCAAACGCGACCTCTCGTCCGTCCGGGCTGAAGTCCGGCGACTCGGGACCGTCGACGGTTTTCAGCTCGATGCGCGTCTCAATCTTCTTCGTCACCACATTCTGCAGGATGAGCGTCTTGTTCTTCTCGGTTCGCGCGAAGTACGCGATGCGGTCGCCGGCTGGTGCCCACGACATCCACGAGACGGCATTATTCCGGAATCCGCCCGGCGTCGCGATGTACTCGTAGCCGTGGTTCTGGTTGAACCCGCTGGTCAGGTTGCCGACAATCTTGCCGTCCTTGGTCGACATCAGCACGATGTCCAGTTCCTGATCCTTGCGGTTGCCCGCCGCGACCGCCATCAGATCGCCTGACGGCGATGGTTCAATCGACACCACCACCGTGTACTGCGTCTTGCCCCGTTTCGGAGCGAGATCCCGTCCGTAATCCTGCGGCCGTTCCTTGTCGCGGAACGGCTTGAAGCGATCCTTCAAGTACTTGTCGAACTGCTCGTCGAACTCTTCCGGCTTCAGGCGGAACGCTTCTTCATAAGCGCTCTCGCCGCCGCCGATGACGGCTTTGCGCAGCGCGAACAGGAACTGCCGCAACCCTTCCTTGCCCCAGCGCGATTCGATGAACTCGAACGCCGCGTGTCCGAGGTTGTAGGGGAGACGGCCGTCGGCGAACTGCACGCCTTCGAAATCGCTCATCGACGGGATGATGTCGGCAATCGCCGCGTCGCGCACGGTCATCAGATCGAACGGCTGCCAGTAGCCGGTCATGTAGTCGGAGAGGCCTTCATCCACCCACAACGGTAGCTGCCGGTGGAGGAGCGAGCGCGGGATGATGTCGAATTCGAAGATGTGCGTGAGTTCGTGCGTGATCAAGCGATAGAGCGCGTCCGACGGCTCGTCAATCGGCAGCACCATGCGGTCGCGATACGGTTCGGCGAACGCGAGCACGCCTTCCGGCAGTTCGCCAGGCTCGATGTTCTGTTGCTGGAATTCACTTTCCGTCTTGTAGAGGACGAGCGGAACTTTGAATGCGAGATCGTGTTTGAGATCGGAGCTGACCTGCTGATAGGCGCTTTCCGCGTACGACGTGACCCGTTCAAGCTGCTTCTCGATCTCCGGGTAGTAATAGATCTCGAAGTGATCGGTCTTGTAGATGTTCCACTTGAAGTCGTTGTAGCGGATTCGGTTCTTGCCGAAATACGGGATGTACGGCGTCTGGCCAAAGGCCTCCCCGACAGGGCCGCCCAACAGGAAGACGAAGACGAGGAGTGTGAGGGCCATCGGCGCGACAGAGCCGCGCGGCGGACGCGTACGCATATTTCACCTCGGAAGCACAGCGAGACAGACTGCCAGTCCGCTCCTGCGAACGCGGCGACGTAGATCGTCAGCTGCTCGTCGCCGATGTTACTGTAGCTGAGACGGTTGTCGCAACGTTCGCGTCCCCGGAATCGGGTGCCGGCAACGAAGCGAAACGATCGCCAGGGGGCCCGAAGCAAGCCATGTACCTGCTGTGCTGCGTGGCGAATTCGAGTAAACCGCGCAATCACACCACGAACCACTGTGGCGCGCTGTCATCCTCCGGTATCGCGCCGTCCCCGTCGACGGACATCGAAAAGGCAAAAGGGAAAAGGGAAGGCGCCGAAGGCCGAAGGGCCCTTCGGCTGAGGCCGGACGACGACCGAAAGAACTTACAATACAAGGAATAAACGGTCGTCCCGTCGGTGTTTCCCTTAATTGGGCGGCCTGAAATTCGACGCCATGGTGTTTCGCCGCCGAGCGACCTCGTCCGATCCGCCTGCCGGCGAGTCTTCGCCTGCGGACGACCATGGGCGGTCAGCTCCAGCTACCGACGAGGCGTTCGTCCAGGAAGCGCTCGGATATGTCGACAGCCTGTACGGCACCGCGCTGCGGTTGACGCGCCGGCCGCCGGACGCGGAGGATCTGGTCCAGGACACGTACCTGAAGGCGTTCCGTTCTGCCTCGCAGTTTCAGCGCGGGACGAACCTGAAGGCGTGGCTGTTCACGATCCTTCACAATACGTTCCGGAATATGCTCCGGCACGACGGACGGAACCCGGTCGACGTCGACAGCGAGTATGTGGATCAGGCTCCCGCGTATGCCGCGAACGAGCATTCGCCCGAGGAGCTGCTGACGCGCGCGACGCTGGACGCCGACCTTCAGGCGGCGCTCGACGCACTTCCTGACGCATTCCGCCAGGCGGTGTGGCTGCGGGACGTGGAGGAGCTCAGTTACGCGGAGATTGCGCAAGTTCTTGCCGTACCGATCGGCACCGTAATGTCGCGGATCTCTCGAGGCCGCCGCGCGTTGTATGAACGGCTTCAGGCCGGACGCTTGCGGGAGTCCGGACCGGAAACAGTGAAACGAGCCACTGATGGAAAGCAGAAGGCTGATGTGGTGTGAGGTGCGATGAGCAAGTGCCGTGACCTGGATCCGTTGTTCGCGCCGTACGCTGACGGCGAAGGAGCGCCTGTCGATCGCGCAGCCGTCGAGTCACACCTGGATCGATGCCCGCCATGCCGCGAAAACGTTGCTGAGCAGCGGACGGTCCGCGCGGCTGTGGCGGCTTGCCGTCCTTCACTTCGCGCGAACGCGCCGAATGAGCTGCGCGCGCGATGCGCCGCTCAAGCCGGGAGCGCTCCGCGCCGGCGGTCGGTCGCGGCGCGTCTCGCCGAGCGGCCATGGATTCCGCTGTCACTCGCCGCAACCCTGATCATCGCGGTTGCCGCGGTATTCATCATCGGCGTCAACGACAAGGTCGAGGCGATCGCCGCGCAGTTGACGCTCGATCACGTCAAGTGCTTTCAGTTCGCGCCGGAGCGGCTCAAGCACATCGACGCCGCGACCGCGGCGCACCAATGGGCCGAGAAGCAAGGATGGGCGATTGAGGTTCCCGACAGCTCTCCGAGCGCGGGACTCGAGTTGCTCGGCGTTCGGCGATGCGCAATGAGCAGTGGGCGCGTCGCCCACGTGATGTACATGTGGCACGGACATCCGCTGTCGATGTTCGTCGTGCCGCGCGCCATCAACGGCGTGCCCGAGCGACAGGAGTTCGTGGAGAAGTTTGGTCACGAGGCAGTGATCTGGTCAGGGAAAGATCGGACCTACGTGCTGCTCGCGCGTGCACGCCCGAACGAACTCGCGCCGGTCATCGGATATGTAAGGCAAACGGCGCACTGACTGGAAACTGGGAACGACAAGGATTACGTGATGAAGAGTCGATGGATCGCTGCAATCGCTGCTGCCAGCGCGCTCGCGCTGCTGGTGGTGCCCTTAATCCTGCACACGGCGGAGCTCGACTGGAAAGCGAAGAACGCGGCCAAGGCTGACACGACGAAGAAGTCCGAAGGCAAAGCGAACCTTGATCTCGTCTTCAAGGACATGAACGGCGCCGACGTTCGCCTTGCCGATTACAAGGGCAAAGTGATCCTGCTCAATGTCTGGGCGACCTGGTGCGGCCCCTGCGAGCTTGAAATTCCGGAGCTGGTCGAGGCGTACTCGAAGTACAAAGATGACGGCGTCGTCGTGCTCGGTCTCTCGCTCGACGATCCCGCCGAAACGCTCCGCGCGTACGCACCGAAGAAGAACATGAACTATCCGCTCCTGCTCTGGGACGACAAGTTCGACGATGCATATGGACCGATTGTGGGAGTACCCATCACGTTCTTTATCGGTCGCGACGGCACGATCAGCCGACGCCACTTCGGGCCGGTGACCAAGGAGCGGATCGATCAGGAGATCAAGGCGCTCCTGTAGTATGATCGCTACAGGATGTTGAAAGGGTTCACGCACGCACGGCTCGCGTGCGGCTGCCGCATCGGATTTCGTGAAGGCGTCGAAGGCAGTCCTGTAACCGTCGTCCTCGAGCAGAAAGGACCGGGCTGCCCGCTCACGCAGCACGTGCGCGATCTTCCGCTGTTCGACCATCGCGAGGCGCTGCGTCCATCGACGCGCCTGCTGCCGCCGGAAGAAACCGAATACGAAGAGTCCTAGCTTTTCTCCTTCTTCTCCCTCTGGTCCGTGTTGATCCGTGTTCTTCCGTGGCTCGCGTCTTTCAGTTCGCGTCCACCTTCCTTCAGCGCCCGGCGCAGGAGAAACTCGATCTGGCCGTTCAGGCTGCGCAGATCATCGTCTGCCCAGCGCTGAACGGCGTCGAGAATCTCGCGATCGATTCGCAGCAGGAACGGTTTCCGCTCGGCCACGGCGTTTACTGATAGATCGTGCCGGTGTTGACGATCGGCTGCGTCGATTTGTCGCCGCACAGCACGACCAGCAGATTGCTGACCATCGCCGCCTTCCGCTCGTTATCGAGCGTGACGATGTCGCGCCGCGACAGCATGTCGAGCGCCATTTCGACCATCCCGACCGCGCCTTCGACAATTCGCTGCCGTGCGGCGATGATCGCTCCTGCCTGTTGACGCTGCAGCATCGCGTGCGCGATTTCCGGCGCGTAAGCGAGGTGGCTGATTCGCGCTTCCATCACTTCGACGCCGGCGCGTGCGAGCCGCTCCTGGATCTCTTTCTTGAGGTGCTCGGCAACGGCCGTTGTGTGTCCGCGTAACGAGATCTGCGCATCGTCGTGCGCGTCGTAGGTGTAGCTGGTCGCCAGGTTGCGCAGCGCCGCCTCCGTCTGCACCTTGACGTAATTGTTGTAGTCGTCGACCTCGAAGACCGCTTCGGCCGTGTCGACGACGCGCCACACGACGACCGCGGCGATCTCGATCGGATTGCCCTCGTTGTCGTTGACCTTCAGACGCGCGCTCTCGAAGTTGCGAATGCGCTGCGAGATTCGCTTCTTCGTATACAGCGGGTTGGCCCACCTGAGTCCTGGCCGCTTCACCGTGCCCACGTAGTTGCCGAAAAACTGGAGCACCTTGCCTTCGTTCGGATTGACGACGAAGAGGCCCGCGAGCAACAGGAACGATCCGATCAGCACGAGCGTCCACCCGATGATCATCACGGCGGACGGCTCGCGCGCGCCTTGAATGATCTGATACATGCTGCCGAAGATGAGCGCAATGCCGCCGATGAGGACAGGCAGTCCCGGAATCGCCGGGTTTTCGCGTTCGCGAATCATGGTGTGCGACCTCCTCGCCGCCACGGACTAACACGGGCCACGGAAGAACACGGACTCACACGGGCCACGGAAAAACCCGGGCCACGGAAGAACACGGACTAACACGGGCCACGGAAGAACACGGACTCACGGGCCACGGAAAAACACGGATTAACACGGACCCCGCTGTGAGATACCAAAGTGATATCACTTTGGTATCTATGTGTCAATACGGACGGGGTGCCGTGCGTGTTCCACGAAAGGGGAAAAGGCGAGGGTGGGACTCCGCGAGCAGTAAGTGAAGCGGACAGCCTCTTTACAGACCGATGCGCAGGTTGGCGACGAGCGGGAGATGGTCCGACGCCATCAGCGCTTTGCGCGAGCGAATGAGCTCGAGGCCGCGGATTTCGACGTGCCCTTCGTAATAAATGTGATCGAGGTGCAAGACAGGAAAGATGCCCGGGTAGGTGCGGCGCCGCTTCAGGTGTTCGTAGATATCGATGCTCTGGAATAGCGAACTGAGCGTGCTGGTCGCGAGTCCGCGCAGCCATTCATTGAAGTCACCAAGGATGATCTTGGTGCCTTCGATTCGCTTGTCGTGGACGAATCCGGCAAGACGTGTCGCCTGATATCGCCGCTCGAGCACCGCAGTCCCGAGGTGCACGTTATAGATATGCAGTGGATGTCCATCGAGGTCCAGGTCGGCGCGCTGGCACGCGCGCGGCTCGCAGGTGCGCCAGGACAGATCGTACTGACTGTGATGCACGATCGGAAAGCGGCTGAGGACGACGTTGCCGAACAGATGACTTCGCAGATGCCGCACTGACGCCATCACCCAGCCCATACCGACGGCGGCGCCAATCTCCTCCGCTTGTCCGGCGCCGTTCGGTCCGGCACCGACGACTTCCTGCAGCGCCACGACATCGGCATTCATTTCCCTGATCACTTCGGCGACGCGCAGCGGCAACGTCCGCCGATCCATCCCGCGGCAGCGATGAATGTTGTAGGTCGCGACCCGGACGTCGACGTGGTGCCGGCCGGATTTGCTGTCGCTCACTGCTGCCGCTCCAGAATCCAGACGAACGGACCGACGACTTTTTCCCAGAAGGGCCGGCGCCTCCAGCGCTCCAGCGTGATCTCTTCGCTCTCGGTGACGTCGCGCACGTAGTCTTCAAGCAGTCTCATCGCCAGTGCGCGATCCCGCATCGCGATATTCACCTCGTCGTTGTGTTCGAATGATCGGTTATCAATATTGGTCGTGCCCAGCACGCACCAGAGTTCGTCCACGATCAGCACCTTGGCGTGAATCATCGTGCTTCGGTACTCGAATATTCGAACCCCTGCTTCGAGCAGTCGACCCCACATGCGGCGGCTCGCCAGCCGCACCCATCGTTGATCGGTGTTCCGGCCGGGCACGATCACCGTAATTTTCACGCCGCGGCGTGCGGTCTCCATCAGCGCCCGCCGCAGCGATCGATCGGGGAGAAAGTACGGGGTGTTGATGTGGATTGAATGATCGGAGCCTTCCATCAGCGTCTGGAATGTCACGCGCGAGGCGGTCGCGCGATCCGAGGGGGAGCTCTTGACGACGAATGCGGTCGTGTCGCCAGCCGGCGTCAGAGTGGGGAAGTATTTTGCACCGGCCAGAATTTCGCCGCAGCACTCGAGCCAGTTCTCAGCGGCGACCCCCTGCAACGCCGCGACGACCGGCCCCTCGATGCGCAGCATCGTGTCGCGCCATGGTTTGTGCCAGCGCATGCGCTTGAACGAGGGATAAATCCACCAGTCGGCAATTCCGGCGCCGCCAATGAAGGCAACCTTTCCGTCGACGATTAGCAGTTCACGGTGTGTTCGGTTATTCAGCCGCGCGAGTGAATACCAGCGCAGCTTTTGATATGACTCGATCCGGCAGCCGGCGCGGCGGAGGCGTCTGACCGGTCGTCCCCAGAGTGAGAGACTGCCGATCGCGTCGACCACGATCGTCACCGTCACACCGGCACGTGCCTTGGCCGAGAGTTCGGCGACGAACTGGTCCGCGATCTTGCCGGGCTGAAAGATGTACAGCTCCATGTTGATGGAGCGTGTCGCCCCGCCGATGGCGCTCAGCATTGCGGGATAGAAGGAGACGCCGTTGGTGAAAACCGTCACCGCGTTGCCGTGATGGAGCGCGGCCTGACACGTCGACTGCAGGGTATAAAGAAAGTCACGTTCGTGAATCGACGTCCGTGCGGCTAAGTGGTAATTGATCCCCGGCGTGAACAGAAACACGAGGATCAGCCAGGTGAGAAAGACCGCCCCGGCGACCGACAGCCAGAACATCAGCGCGACGTTCCCGAACCAGCAGGCAGTAGGGCCGTCGACCGGCCGTCGGGGCGCATGGGGATATCATAATCCGATGGTACGGCGCCTGTGCTGCGGGCTCCTGGTCCTCGGGCTGATTCACGCCGCGTGCAAGCCGCGTCCGGGGCCGATCGAGGTCAATGACAACATCGTTGCCATTCACAATCAAACGGCGCGCGATTGGCGGAACGTCGTCGTCACCGTCAACGATCATTTTCGTGGCGGCACACCGTCGCTCGCGGCGGGCAGCCGGATGGCCGCACCGCTGAGCCAGTTTCAAACCGCGTTCGGGCAGCGTTACGATGTGTCGCGACAGTTCGTGTTCAGGGTCGAGGTCACCGCGACAGATGCCCAGGGGGAGGAAGTGAAGCTGGAGCTCGATAACCGCAATAAGAAATTGGTGAATTGGTGAATTCACCAATTCACCAATTGCAAGGATCAACGCCATGGCTCTCAAGTCTGAATTCGAAACCACCTGCCCGTGCTGCCGCTCCACGCTGGTAATCGACGTCAATCTTCGGCGGATCGTCCGGCACGTGGAGCCGCCGAGCGGAGAGATTCCGGAGTTGAGCGACGCGCATCGCCTGCTCGATGAACAGGCGCGCCGCCGCGAAGATATTTTTCAGCAATCAGTTGCTGCGGAGAGAACCCGGGGCGATGCGCTGTCGAAGCGATTCGAGGAAGCGCTCAAGCAGGCCAACACCGAGCCGATCACAAAGCCCACGAGAGACTTCGATTTGGATTAACGACTCGCTGAAATTGCCGATTGTTGATTACAGAAACTCCCTCGGCAGTTCAGTCCACCTGTCCATGCGCTTGTAATACACCGGCTTGCGGCCGTAGCGCGCGCGGTATTCACGATAGTGTTTTCGCAGGCGATCGATCCTCACGTCGGAGATGTGCAGCCGCCGGTGCGGCAGTTCCAGCAGCATGCGTTCGACCTTCCACACATTCCCTGAAGAGAGTCGCCAGTCGTAGTTGCCGACGTCGCGCAGGTCGGCGATTGCGTAGCCAGTAATGCGTCCGGTGAAGTCGACGTATTCGTCGACGTAGCTGAGCGCGAGCGCTCGCGGTGTCGCGAAGACGGGTTTACGGCCGTGCAGTCCCGGGTCCCGCGATCGTGCCACCGATCCCCAGCGGCCGTTCTGTCGATAGACGAAGATGACGTGATCCAGTTCGTCGATGGATTCGAACGACATCACCAGCGGCGGCCAACCGTGCTGCTCGAGGATCACGGCCGCGCTCAGCGCCGCTTCCAGACAATGCGCAGAGTTATGAGCGATGACGCCGCGAAAGGTGCGCTGTGTCGCTCCCTTCGGCGGCGGCTCGGTGTTGTACGGCAGCGCGTTCAAAAAACGCTGGACCTGAAGTGGCGTTCGCAGACGGCGGATGATGCGCCGCTCGCGTGGAGTAAATGCCGACCACGGCGGGCGCACCGCGCCAATCGGTGGCGTCGGCGCGGCGCTCAATCGGCGTGTCTCACGGCATTGATCAGCTGCGCCGGAGTCCACTCGTTGCCGCTGAACACGGTGCGCAGTGTCCCGTCTGATCCGATCACCGCGGTGCGCAGGTTATGCGTCACGTTTTCCGCGTTCGTGCCTTCGCGAATGACCGAGACGCCGAGGCGAGAGGCGAAGCCCTCAATCGCCTCGCGATCTCCGGTTGCGAAATGCCAGAGGCGGGGATCGGCACCGAGCTGCCTGGCATGCGCGGCGAGAACTGGCGGCGTATCGAACGCGGGATCGAACGTGACCGACAACAGCGCGACACGATCGCGGAGCTGCGGGTCGGCCAAAACATCTGTCTGCACGGTCTTGAACTGCCGGTCCATCCTCGGACAAAAGTCCGGGAATGGACAGCGTGTGTATATGAACGTGACGACAAGAACTTTTCCTCGCCAGTCCGCGATCGCCCGAGCTGTCGCTGTCTCGTCGACCAACCGGACATCCGGTACTCGGTCGCCCGGTTGCAGCACGGCGATGGGAGGCGTTTCCAACGGAGCGGGTGTTTCGTGCCCGGTGCGCCGCAACGCCGTCAGGTACCCCGTGTAATCCTTCACCACGAGTGTGGCCTCAACGAGATCGCCAGCTTCCAACCCGTTCAAGAGCCCCGGATCGGAAACCTTGAACGGCATCGTCATCCCGGCCATGAATCCACGAATGTCCTGGTGCTTGATCGTGACTTCCTGACGACCGCGATCGACGGCAAGCACCTGCCCGCGCAGGTCATAGTGCTGCGACCGCACACACGCGCACAGCATGGCCGAGGTAGCGACGAAGACCGTAACGACCGTACGCACGATTGCCACTGTAACGTGAGGCCGCACGTTGGTAAAGATTGTCACGGATGAGGTTTTGTACGCTGCAAAGTCGCGGCATGCATTCTGCTATACTCCCGGCCGAATGGGAGCCCGCCCCTTGTCTGTGCAGCCCGATTCTTGCTGTTCGGAACAATCCGCGAGCGCATTTCGGCGAGAGTGGTCCAGGGCGCGCGGTCCGCTCCTTGTCAGAACAATTGCGCGTCATCTTTGTAGCGCAGCCCCTCCGGCTATTCCCACGCTCCGGCGCTCTGCCGAAGTTTCGGCCGAGGCTGGTCAGGCTGCCTAGGGCAGGAGTAAGTGACAGATGGGCAGGAGACTCTACGTCGGCAACCTTCCGTACTCCGCGACCGAAGATCAGCTCACCGAAATGTTCAGCCGCGTCGGCAAGGTCGACAGCGTCCGCGTGATGCGCGACATGGCGACCGGTCGAGCTCGCGGCTTCGCCTTCGTTGAGATGGGCACGGACGAGGAAGCACAAAAAGCGATCAGCCAGTTCCACGAACAGCAGATGGAGGGACGCGCGCTGGTTGTGAACGAAGCGCGTCCGAAGCCTGAAGGCGGCTTCGGCGGAGGCGGCCGCGGGGGCGGCGGCGGTTATCGCGGCGGCGGCGGTGGTGGCGGCGGCAATCGCAGCTACGACGATGGAGACTTCAGCGGCGGTCGGCGCAAAGAACCGCGCTGGTAGAAAGGCAAGGGGACAAGGGAAAATTTACGTTTTTCCTTGTCCCTTTTGCCTTTTGCCTTTTGCCTTTTCCCTTAATCGACGACCCATCCGTCTCTCAAATTCACGACCCGGCTTCCATACGCCGCATTCGTCTCCGAGTGCGTGACCTGGATGATCGTCGTCCCAGCTTCATTCAGTTTCTTGAACAGCTCCATGATCTCTTTGCCCTGACTGGTATGCAGGTTGCCGGTCGGTTCATCGGCGAGAATGACTTTCGGATTCGAGATCACCGCGCGGGCGACGGCGACCAGCTGCTGCTGGCCACCTGAGAGCTGATTCGGATACAGATCTTTTTTGCCGACGATTGCGAAGCGATCGAGAATGTCGCACACCATGCTCTCGCGCTCCGATTTCTTGATGTCGCGGTACGAGAGGGGGATGTCGAGGTTCTCATATACCGTCAGGTGATCGAGCAAGTGGTAGCTTTGAAATACAAAGCCGATGTACTGCTTGTGCAGTTTGGCGCGATCCTTCGCCGCCAGTTTGTGTACCGGTTGATCGAGGAAGTAGTACTCGCCCGTCCATGCACTGTCGTGCATGCCGATGATGTGTAGCAGCGTCGACTTGCCGGCGCCCGACGGTCCCATAATCGAGATGAACTCGCCTTCCTTGACGTCGAGGTTGATGCGACGCAACACGTAGGTGCGGCTGGTGCCGTGGGCGTACGATTTCTCGATATTGCGAAGCGCGATCAGCGCGTTCGGCGCAAGGGCTACCTCATTCTGCGCGGTTACTGCCGGTTGCGGCGCCTTCGAAAAAAAAGCCATGAGTTCGTGGACCCTTTCTGTGAATCGTGCCGGTACTCGACGGTTAGACGGCTCGTGAAGAGGATCGGTTTCTCATTATAGTGCCCAGTCGAGCCTTGCGCCTTAGGCCTTGAGCCGTCATATTGCATATAAAGAGGCTGGGACGGCTGGTCTGTCGTCCTAAGTGAGAAGGCGGATGTTCGCGCTCCCTGTTCTACTGTTGACGGCCGCCGTGACGGCCGCGATGCCTCAAGAGAGGCAGCCGGCCCCGACTCCTGCCCTCCAGGGTGACACAACCATTGCCGCCACACCGACGGACACACCGGACGGTGAGTTACCGGTCTCAGTCGATCGGATCCGCCAGAAGTTGTCGGACCCGCCCGCGATCAAACTGCAGACACAAGGGACGGTTTTCCGCGTCGAGGTCGTCGCGAGAAGGCTGACCATCGAGGACATCCTGGGGCCCGACTACCTGAAGGGACCGGTGCCGGCCTCCGGCGGGATGACGCACCAGGAGTTCCTCGACCTGGTCACCCCGAAGGATGTGCAGGGATATGCCGCCTTCAGCAATAAGGAAGCGGCGACGGTGGCGGCCACGTCATTCGCGCTGCAGTGGGCGCTTCAGAAAGCGGTTCACAAGTTCCAGGAGGCCAAAGCGGACCGCGAACGCGAAGCTGCGCGGAAGGAAGTTCAGGAGGCGCTCGCGGAACTCGAGAAGGCCCGCATCGCAGCGGGCCTGCCGCCGAAATAAAAAGGCAAAAGGGAAAAGGCAAAAGGCAAAAGGGAAAGGCCGTTACCTTTTCAAGAAGGTTTCGATTTCTTCAACCGTGCGTGGCACGGACCTCGACAGCCGCTCGAGTCCATCCTTCGTCAGCAGGTAAGAATCCTCAATCCGCACACCAATGTTCTTGTACTTCGCGACGAGCGGTCGGACCTTCTCGACGAATGCCGCGTTCTCCGGTGTCTTCGGCAGATCGTTCAGCGCCGCTTCACGAATGTAGATCCCAGGCTCGATGGTGAACGCCATGCCGGCGTCGAGCGCTTTGCGCGGAACGCCGACGTCGTGCACGTCCATTCCAATCCAGTGCGTTACCCCGTGCGTCGCCCAGATTTTGAACTGCATTCCGCTGCCATCGGTCACGAGACCGAGTTTGACGAGCCCGGCGCGGAGCACTTCGTCGCATGCGTTCTGGATGTCGCGCGCCTGGCCGCCGATCCTGGCCGCCTTTTCGCCTGCCTGCTGCGCGGCATAGACGATGTCGTAGATGTCACGCTGTTCGCGGGAAAACTTGCCATCGATCGGGTAGGTGCGAGTGATATCGCCGGTGAGACCCTGATAGTTCGCGGCTGCGTCGACAAGGAGGAGATCGCCCGGCTCCATCTTGCGGCTGGATTTTTCGTAATGAAGAATGGTCGCGTTCGGTCCGCTCCCGACGATCGACGGATAGCCCCAGCTCATCGCACCATTGCGCAGATAGACTTCTTCTATGGCGGCTTCGACTTCGTACTCATATTTGCCGGCGCGGGCGGCGCGCATACCGGCGCGATGTGCTTCACTGGAGATCTCGACGCTCTTGCGAAGCACGTTTTGTTCGAACGTCGTCTTGATCTGCCGCAGCTCGGCGAGAATCGGCGACGAATCCTGAACCGAGAAGCCGAAAAAGCGGTCACGCAGTTTTGACGCGAACTCGGTCGTCTGGCTCGGAGGGGTCGACAGATCCGTCACCGGCTCGAGCAACAGCGCAAGCTTCGCGCGGCCGTCGGACAGCGCCTGGAAGAACCGCGCGTACTCGGTCGCCGCTCCAGCGATCGGCCGCTTTGAAAACATCGCGGCGATGAACGGCTGGAACTGGTTGAGCGTCAGCACGGTCTCGATGCCGCTTGCAGCTGTGGCTTCGGCCGGGGTCAGGCTGTGGCCGTTCCAATGTTCACGGCGCGCGTCAGCCTCGCGCACGAACAAAATCTCTTTGCGCGTCTCGTTACCAGGCATCAGGACCAGAATCGTCTCTTCCTGATCGATGCCGGTGAGATAGAGCAGGTTGCTATCCTGCCGGTACTCATAATTGACGTCGGCGGAGTAGACGCGCGACGGCGCGCTCCAGAAGATCGCGATCGCCTCGGGCCCCAATTTCTCCATGGTGTGGCTGCGGCGCGTCTTCAAATCGTCCTGTTGCGGCCCTGCTGCCGTCGTGACGGCGGGGAGTGCCCATAAAAGAAGCGCGATCGACCAGAGTCGCAAGTCCTTCTGCCAGGTGCGCATGAGCGGCCATGTTACCAAACATCCGCCGTCGCGCATGGCTACGGTGGACAAGACGCCGTTTACCGGCAGGGTGGGGGCGTTCACCGGAAACACTGGGATTCGCGCGCGGGGCCGCCGTATCCTGACCACGGAAGAACACGGGCCACGGAAAAACACGGGCCACGGAAGAACACGGAAGAACATGGACCACGGAAAAAGACGGATCACGGAAGAACACGGATTCACACGGATCGGATCCCGGATCCCGGCCAACGGATCCCGACAATGAACACGGATCATGAGTAATCAGGAAGAAGAACCGCCTCGTCGCGACAGCGGCGCCGTCCTCGTGGGTCTCATCCTCACCTTAATAGGACTGGCGCTGCTCGCGGATCGGACAGGCTTCTCAGCAATCCATCTGACGGGCAAGTTGTGGCCGTTCGTGATGATTGCGTTCGGTGTGTCCCGGTTGCTTGCGCCACCAGCCTCACGAGACGGAAAACGTCCATCACGCTGGACCGGTATCTGGTTTGTCTATCTCGGTCTCTGGTTTTTCGTGAATGAGTTTCGAGTGTTTGGGCTGTGGTACACCACGTCGTGGCCGCTCCTCATCGTCGGCACCGGCATCGGGATGATCTGGCGGGCGATTGAAGGCTCTGATCGACGCGCCTGTCAGCACGCCGAGGGGGAGCGATGATGGACGGTCCGCAGCCCGCGCGTCAGATCGCACCGCAGCTCGTGATGGGCGTGCTGATCGTCGTCATCGGTCTGCTGTTCACGCTCGAGAATCTCGGGTTCCTCGATACCGAGGAATATCTCCGCTACTGGCCGGTGGCACTCATCGCCGTCGGGCTGCTGCAACTCTGGCAGGGAAGCGGGTGCCGAATCTTGAGCGGCTCCATCTTCACGTTCGCGGGCGGGTGGCTGCTGCTGCAGGGAATGGGCATCGTCACGGTCAGCTTGTGGAGTCTGTGGCCCATGCTCCTCGTGTTTGCCGGCGCATCCATGGTGTGGCGCGGCATGTATGGGCAAGGGAGTGGACGAGCCATTGGCGATTCTCATTCGACTGTGAGTGCGATGGCCGTATTGTCGGGAGTCAATCGTGGCAACAGTTCGAAGACGTTTCGTGGCGGCGACATCACGGCTGTGCTCGGCGGATGCCAGATTGATCTCCGGCAGGCGGCGATCGAAGGTGAAGCCGTGATCGATGTCTTCGCGATGTGGGGCGGAATAGAGATTAGGGTTCCTGAGAACTGGAGCGTCTCGGGGCGCGTGACGCCGATCCTCGGGGGATACGAAGACAAGACCCGGGCTGTGCGTGACGCGTCGAACCAGCGGCTGCTGGTGCGCGGACTGGTGATCATGGGTGGCGTGGAGATCAAGAACTAATCCGTAATGCATCCGATCCTCGCGCGAGCGAGCCGTCTTGCGCTGTATCTTGCTGTCTGGACATTCATCGGACTATCGCTTGCCGCGTTTCTCGTGGCGGCCGGCGGACTGACCCCGTTCGCGGCGCTGGCGATCGCGCTGCCGATCGCTCTCGCCTACGCATTCTTTTGTCTGTCCGCCTGGTACGTCGCGCGCAGCACACCAATCGGGCCCACTGGTCCAGTGCGGCTCATGGTCACGGCGCTGAGCTCGTCGGTCATCTCCAGCGCGATATGGCTCGTCGTCGCGCGCGGCTGGCTCGAAATCTTCACCCGAGGGAGCGAGATCGCGCCGGCCCGCGTCTTTGTGGCGGTGCGGCCGCTGATCTTCGGCTACGGCGTGCTGCTCTATCTGCTGTCGCTTGCGATCAGTTATCTGCTCGCGGCCTTCGAGATGTCACGGCAGGCGGAGCGGCGCGGACTGGAAGCGCAAGTGCACGCGCGCGAAGCGGAACTTCGATCGCTTCGAGCTCAAATCGATCCTCACTTCCTGTTCAACAGTCTGCATTCGATCAGCGCGCTGACCACCGCGGATCCGGCGGCCGCGCGCCGCATGTGCGTGCTGCTCGGAGATTTCTTCCGCGACAGTCTCGCGCTCGGATCGGAAGATCGTATTACGCTTGCCCGTGAGCTCAAGCTCGCCGAGCGGTTCCTCGAGATCGAGCAGGTGAGGTTCGGTGACCGCTTGCGTGTCAGCGTCGCCATCCCCACCGACGGTGCGGTCCTGGTGCCGCCCTTGCTGCTCCAACCGCTGGTTGAGAACGCCGTGACCCACGGGGTAGCTCATGTACTTGACGGCGGCCTGATCGCGATCAGAACTTCAGTGGCAGAGACGACGTTGAAGATCGTGGTTGAGAATCCGTGCGATGCGGATCGTCCGCGGCGCACCGGCACCGGCGTCGGACTGGCGAACGTGCGCGCCCGTCTCCTTGCCGTGTACGGTGACCTTGCTCGAGTGTCGTCGACAGAAGTGGACGAAATGTGGCGAGTCGAGCTGACACTGCCGGTGGAGCGATCAGCATGACCGATTCCCTTCGCGTCGTTGTCGTTGACGATGAGCCGCTGGCGCGGGCCGTGGTGCGCGAATACGTCCGCGCCCACCCGGGAGTCGAGATCGTTGCCGAATGCGCGAACGGCTTCGAAGCGGTCAAGGCGGTGGCCGAGCTGTCGCCCGATTTGATGTTCCTCGATGTGCAGATGCCAAAGCTCAGTGGGTTTGAAGTACTGGAACTCATTGGGCGATCGGTGCCGGTGATCTTCACCACCGCGTACGACCAGTACGCGCTCAGTGCCTTCGAGGTCCATGCGATTGACTACCTGCTGAAGCCATTCAGTGCCGAGCGATTTGCCGAGGCGCTGGCGCGCGCGCGCGAGCGGCTTGCGGCGCGTGAGGCGATGCCAGTGGAGGCGCTGGTCGACGAGACTCGGGCGAAGCGGACACCGCTCGAGCGCGTGCTGATCCGCGACGGTTCCAAGGTCCATGTGCTGCCGATCGAGAAAATCGATTACGTCGAGGCGCAGGACGATTACGTCGCGTTCCATGCCGACGGCAAGTCGTATCTCAAGGATCAGACGCTTGCTGCCGTCGAGGCTCTGCTTGATCCCGCGCGCTTCGTTCGCATCCATCGATCGTATCTGCTGAACATCGAACGGATCGCACGCGTCGAGCTGTACGCCAAGGACAGCCGCGTCGCGATCCTCAGAGACGCCGTCAAGCTGCCGGTCAGCCGGGCGGGCTATGCGCGATTGGCCAAGTTGCTGTAGCGTATTCATCCTCATGCGCAGTTCATCCGTTGCACTCTCTCTCGCGGCTCTGACTTACACGGCGCTGGTCATCGCTCAAGACGCGCCAGTCAAATCGCCAGACTGGGCGTATGGCGTCCCAAACACCCCGCCTGCCGGAGGAGGCGGGCCGCGCCCGCCCGATCCCTCGCCGAAACATATTCCCGACAGCACACAGGCGTTCACGGTTGCCGAGTTGCGCGACTTCTTTCACGTCGCTGACTGGTTTCCGAGCGAACATCCGCCGATGCCGGAGGTCTTCGTGCACGGTCGGGCGCCGGATGTGAGAGGTTGCGGCATGTGCCACATGCCGAACGGCAAAGGGCGCCCCGAGAACGCGCCGATCGCGGGGCTTCCGTACGCGTATGTGGTGCAGCAGCTCGCGGACTTCAAGAACGATCTGCGGGCGAGTGCCGATGTGCGGAAGACCAACACGACGCAGATGATTCAGGCGGCAAAGGCGATGACCGACGAGGAGATCAAGGCGGCAGCCGAGTACATCGCGTCTCTCAAGTACACGCCGTGGGTTCGCGTCGTCGAGACCGACACCATTCCTAAGATGCGGATCGCCGGCAATGTGTTTTTCCCGATTGCCGACGGTGGCACCGAGCCGCTCGGCAACCGCATCGTCGAAACGCCCGAGGATGCCGAAAGGTTCGAGCTGCGCGATCCACATTCCGGGTTCGTCGCCTACGCGCCACGTGGGAGCATTGCGAAGGGGGCGGCGCTCGCTTCGAGCGGTGGTAACAAGACGTTGCCGTGCAACGTCTGTCACGGACAGGATCTGAACGGCCTCGGACCCATGCCCGGCGTTGCCGGACGGTCGCCCAGCTACATCATGCGTCAGCTGTGGGATATTCAGCAGGGGACCCGCAAGGGCCTCTGGTCACCGCTGATGAAACAGGTCGTGGCGAAGCTGTCGCAGGAGGACATGCTGAATCTTTCGGCGTACGTGGCGTCCTTACATTAATCGGGGGACTTCGTCCCCCGAACCCCCTTACTCGCTCGCTCGCGGGGGCCAGCGCCCCACTTCGCTCGCGAGGCTCATTCGCTGACGCTCGTTCGCGTCTTTGATTCACTGCGTCGCCGTGGTGAAGCTGATCGCAACTGATGACGCGTACGCGTTGCCTGCCAGATCGGTATTCCAGTAATAAACACCGAACTGATATTGCGTACCTGGCTGCAGCGGTGCACTCGGTGTCACGACTATCGTTCGATATTCTGACTGTGGGGTTATCTGTGGGCTGGTTGTACGGGTTCCGAGCGTCAAACCGCAGCAGGGAAGGGAGCGAGTGCTTGACACGCTGGACCCGGCCGGGCGTAGAATCGGACGTAAGATATTAACTAACCAGTTAATTTGTTTATGGATCGATCAGGGGCGCGGCATAGCGGTCGCCGGCGGCAGCAGGATCGGAGTGCCGCCTCGCGACGGCGTCTCGTCAAGGCTGCCGCGGCCGAGTTCGCGGCACGCGGATTCGCCGGCGCCAATGTCGATCGCATCGCGCGCGCCGCCCGCGTCAACAAGGCGATGATTTATTACCACTTCACCAGCAAGGCCGCGCTCTATCGCGAGATCCTGCGCGACATGTTTGAAGCGGTGGCGGTGCGCGTCGAGGAAGCGAGCCGGATGGACTCCCATGCTGACGTCAAGGTTCGCGCTTTCGTCGAGGCGATTGCGATTGAAGCCGAGGCGCGGCCGCATTTCCCCCCGATCTGGTTTCGCGAAATCGCGGAGAACGGCACACACCTGGATGCGGCGACCATCGTTCACATTCGGAAAGTCATTACCGCGCTCGGCCGCATCCTTCACGAAGGAATTGAGTCGGGGCGTTTTCGTGCCGTCAATCCAATCCTCGTACACGCCGGCGTCGTCGGACCGCTGCTTCTATATTTCGCGAGCGCGCAGTTGCGGCGTCGGCTCGCGACCGCCGGAGTACCCGGCGCGGCGATGGTTTCCCGGAATGAAGTCGTCGCGCACGTGCAGCACCTGGCATTGATGGCGTTACAAGGAAAAACAGCATGAGCATCGGCTTTCGGGGATGGCACCTCGTCACCGTCGTCGCGGCCGCTGCGGCGGCCGCGGCGTGCGGCGGTCGCGCGCAGGAGAATGCCGAACGGGCGTCGGGCTACGTCGAAGCGACCGATGTGCGCGTCGCTCCGCAAGTCGGCGGACGACTGATCGAGGTTGCCGTCGCCGAAGGCGATCGCGTCGCAGCAGGCGCACTGATCGCCAAGCTCGATACGGCCGACACGGAGATCGCGCTGCGGCGGGCCGAAGCGGATCGCGATCAAGCCGTGGCCGCTCTCAAACTGCTCGAGGCAGGGGCGCGCGCTGAGGACATTCGCCAGGCGCGCGCGCAGGCCGAGTCGGCGCAGGCCGAGGTCGTCGCCGCGGAATCGGAACTTCAGTCCGCGACGGCCGACCTGCAGCGCTTTGAGGCGCTGCTCCAATCCAATTCCGGTTCGCGCAAACAGCGTGACGATGCTGCGACACGACGCGATGTGGCCGCGGCGCGTGTCAATGCCTCGCGCGAACGCACGCGGGCGGCGAATGAAGCCGTCGCCCGCCTGCGCGCCGGCGCGCGCCCTGAAGAGATTGCCGGCGGTCGGGCGCGGGTGGCTGCAGCCGACGCGCAGATAGCTGCCTTGCGAAAGAACGTGGCCGACGCGGTGTTGACCTCACCAGTTGGCGGCATCGTGACCGCCAAGCTGGCTGATGCCGGTGAAACGATCGCCCCGCGGACGCCCGTCGTAGCGATCACCGATCTCGATCATGCGTGGGCGAACGTCTATGTCGATGAACCAGTTGTGCCGCGGCTGCGGCTCGGGCAGGCCGTGGCGCTCGTCACTGATGCCGGACAACGCCTGCAGGGCAGCATCACGTTCATCTCACCGAAGGCGGAGTTCACGCCTCGCAACGTTCAAACCGCGGCGGAACGATCGAAGCTCGTTTACCGCATCAAGGTGAGCACCAACAATCGCGACGGTGTGCTCAAACCTGGCATGCCGGTCGAAGCCGAGTTGCCGAAGTAGCGAGCCATGGAAGCCGCCATTTCCTTTGACCGCGTGACGAAACGGTACGGCGAACTGACTGCCGTCGACCAACTGTCGCTGACGATTGAGCGAGGGGAGATGTTCGGCCTCATTGGACCGGACGGCGCCGGGAAGACGACGTCGATTCGAATGGCGTGCGGGCTTTTGCACGCCGATACCGGCGAGATTCGAGTACTTGGTCACGATCCGGTGAAGCAGCATCGAGCGGTGACGGCGGATCTTGGTTACCTCTCGCAACGGTTCTCACTGTACGGCGATCTCTCAATCGACGAGAACATCGGGTTCTTTGCCGAGATTCACGGCGTCCGCCGATATGAGCCCGCGCGCGACCGACTGCTTGAAATGACGCAGCTTTCACCGTTCCGATCAAGACGAGCGGATCGCCTCTCGGGTGGGATGAAGCAGAAGCTCGCGCTCGCCTGCACGCTCGTTCACGAACCGAAGATCCTGCTGCTCGACGAACCAACCACCGGTGTGGATCCGGTGTCGCGGCGGGAATTCTGGAAACTGCTCTCGGAGTTTCTGTCGCGTGGTCTCACGATTGTGATGTCGACGCCGTATCTGGACGAGGCGGAGCGGTGTAGCCGCGTTGCCTTGCTCCATGATGGGCAGCTGCTCGCGGTCGATCGTCCACAACAGTTGCAGGGTCATCTCGACGGGCAACTGGTGGAAGTCAGTGTGCGAGGCGGACGCCCACCGCTCGACGTCCTGCGATCGATTCCCGGGATCGCGGACGTGCAGTCGTTTGGAGATCGTGCCCACGTTCGCTTACGTGACCAGCAACCGGCTGAGGCAGCGAGGGCCATCGCTCAGGCGCTCGAGCGGGCGGGCGCGTCCGCCGTGTCGGTTCGTCCGATCGCGGCATCGCTTGAAGACGTCTTCATCGACCTCATTACCGCCACGACGCGGGTGGCCTCTACTTCTGATCCGCTGAGAGAACCATGACACGCACCGTCGGGCTCGTCTTACTGTGTTTGATACCGCACAGCGCTGCGGCGCAGGAACCGCTGCGGCTGACGCTCGACGAAGCGATTGCGCGCGGGCTTGCCAACAGTCACCGGCTCGCAGAGCTGCAGGCGCGCAAGGAAGGCGCCGCCGCGGCCGAGGCAGGGCGCGATGCGGCATCGATGCCGTCACTGTCGATCCTTGCGAACTACACGCGCACGAATCACGTTGAGGAATTCAGGATCGTGCAGCCGGGACAGGGGGTCATTGTGGTTTATCCCGACGTGCCCGACAACTATCGCGCGCGTCTCGATCTGGCGTGGCCGGTGTATTCGGCCGGCCGCACTGATGCACTCGAACGCGTCGCCACGGCCGAGCGCAAGGCCAGCGAAGAAGACATTGTGGCCGCGCGATCGGACCTGCGACTCGAGATTACACGCGCCTTCTGGGCGCTGGTCTCCGCGATCGAGTCTGAGCGCGTGCTCGCGCGATCCCTCGATACGATCGGGGCGCACGTGACCGATCTTCGTAGGCAGCTCGAACAAGGGCTCATCGCTCCGAACGAAGTCCTGACCGCTGAAGCGCAGCAATCGCGAGAGCGCCTCCTCTCAATCGAAGCCACCAACATCCGCGGCGTGTCCGAAGCCGATCTTCGACGCTTGATTGGCATCGACACGCTAGAGCGAATCGAGCCGATTGCGGCGCTCGAAGAACGGGTGGCATCGACCACGACGCTCAATGGTCTGTTGACCGAGGCGCGTGCGCAGCGGGCGGAACGCCGGGCACTGGAGGACCGCCTGGAAGCATCACGGGCCCGCGAGGCAGCGGTGGAGGCAGATGCGCGGCCACAGGTTGGCGTCAACGCCGGCTACGACTACGCTCGACCCAACGCTCGCGTCTTTCCTCGCGTCGCCGAATGGCACGACTCGTGGGACGCCTCCCTGAACTTGAGCTGGTCGTTGTGGGACGGCGGCCGCCGCCGCGCGCAACTTGCCGAAACCGTCGCCGCGTCGCAGGCGATCAAAGCACGCACGGCGGAGTTCGATCGACAGGTGTCGTTCGAAGTGCAGCAGCGCCGGCTCGAAGTCGACTCGAGCCGCGCGGCAATCGATGCGGCTCAGGATGGGGTTCACAGCGCGGTGGAAGCGCAGCGCGTCGTGATGGAGCGATACCGCGCCGGAGTCGTCACCAACACCGACGTGCTCGACGCGAACCTGGCGGTTTTGCAAGCCGAGTTGGATCTCACGCGTGCTCGCGCGAATGCACGGCTCGCCGACGCACGACTCGATCGCGCCCTTGGCAAATAACGACTCCGTGTCTATTGCAATCGACGTCAAGCATCTCACCCGCCGCTTCGGTCAGTTCGTCGCTGTCAACGACGTCTCGTTCGAAGTGCGGAAGGGTGAGATCTTTGGCTTTCTCGGCAGCAACGGCGCCGGGAAGTCGACGACGATTCGTATGCTGTGCGGATTGCTCAGGCCGACATCGGGAACCGCACGTGTCGGCGGCATTGATGTCGCGGCGGATCCCGAAGGTGTCAAGCGGCGGATTGGTTACATGTCGCAGCGATTCTCGCTGTATGAGCTGCTGACCGTCGATCAGAACATCCGATTTTTTGGTGGCGTGTACGGACTCACGCCGGAACAACTCGAGGCGCGTCGATCGTTCGTGATCGAGATGGCAGGCCTTCGCGGCCGCGAGCACAGCCTCGCGCGTGATCTTGCCGGCGGGTGGCGGCAGCGGCTGGCGCTGGGGTGCGCGATTCTGCACGAGCCGGCGATTCTCTTCCTTGACGAGCCCACAGGCGGGGTCGATCCGTTATCCCGACGCCAGTTCTGGCGCCTCATCGATGCGCTCGCAAACTCCGGCGTGACAATCCTCGTGACGACGCATTATCTCGACGAAGCGGAACGTTGCCATCGGGTGACCCTCATTCATGCCGGACGGCTGGCGGCGATCGGAACCATTTCAGAGGTAAAGCGCGTATTCGCGGACCGGCCGATCGTCGAGGTGCGGACGCCGCGAGCGACCGACGCGATGCAGGCGCTTGATGCGATGCCGGTGGTCGAGAAGACGAGCCTGTTTGGCACGGCCGTGCATGCAGTGTTGAAGGACTCCACGCTCAAACCAGCGACGGTTGCGGAGCAGTTGCGGGCGCGTGGAATTCCCGTCGAGTCCATCGAGTTGGTAGAGCCTTCACTCGAGGACGTGTTCCTCGATGTTGTGGAGCGCGCCGAGGCGCAGCGGAGCGTCGCGTCGTGAAGAAGACGCTCGCCGTTTATCGCAAGGAGCTCCGTCAAATCGCGCGCGACCAGCGCACGTTGCTGATCCTGATCTTCGTGCCCGCGTTCTTCCTCCTGCTCTACGGTTACGCGCTCAATTTCGACATTCGCCACGTGCTGCTGGCGGTGCAGGATCGTGACGGATCTCCCGAAAGCCGGGCGGTCGTCTCAGCGTTCATCAACTCCGGATATTTTGATTTTGCCGGGGCCGTTTACGATGCGAAGGAGGCGCAACGAAAGCTTGACCTCAACGACGCGCGCGCGGTGCTCGTCATCGCTGAAGGATTCGGTCGTGACGTCCGGACCGGACGGACCGTACCGGTGCAGGTCATCATCAGCGGCGATAACGCGAATACGGCAACGGCGGTGCTCGGCTACGCAGGAAGTATTCTGCGAACAGTGAACGAGGAGCTGGCGCCTGGCAGCGCCGACCTGGCGCCTCCGCTTTCGGTCGAGCCGCGTATCTGGTACAACCCGGAACTCCGCAGCACGCTCTTCCTCGTACCCGGCCTGATCGCCTACATCGCCATGATTACTGCCGTCGCCTCGACCGCGCTGTCGATCGTCCGCGAGAAGGAGACCGGCACCATCGAGCAAATCCGTATGGCGCCGCTGGGAACGTTTTCCTTCGTTATTGGCAAGACGATTCCATATTTCATCATTGCGCTTGCCTCGGCAGCGCTCATCATCGGCGCGTCCATGCTTCTGTTCGGTCTGCCGATGCGCGGGAACTGGATATCGCTGTTGATCGCGCTGTCGTTGTTTCTGATTGGGGCGCTCGCCACAGGGATCCTGATCTCCACGATCGCCGATACTCAGCAGCTCGCGTTCCAGATGGCCCTGCTGATTTCGTTCCTTCCTACGATCATGCTCTCCGGCTTCATCTTTCCGATTAACAGCATGCCCGCCGCCCTGCAGCTCATCACGCATCTCGTTCCGGCGCGATATTTTCTCATCGCGCTGCGCGGCATCGTCCTCAAGGGCACTGCGCTTGCGCCGCTGCTTCCGCAGCTCACAGCGCTGGGCGTTTACGCGGCCGCGATGCTCGGTCTTGCATCGCTGCGCCTGGCGAGAGAGCGAGCCTGACGTGCAACGGCTCCGGTTTCTCGTGTGGAAGGAATTCCTCGAGCTGCGAAAAGATCCGAAGCTGTTTGGCGTGGTCGTCATCGCTCCCATCGTCCAGTTGACGATGCTCGGATACGCGGCCACGACCGACGTGCGCGATGTGCCGGTGGTGGTCGCTGACGGCGATCGCTCGCCCGCGAGTCGTGAACTCATTGCCCGCTTCGATGGCTCGCGCAATTTTTCGCTCGCTGGCGTGGTGTCTACGACTCCCGAAGTGGAACCGTATCTGGAGCTGGGCAAAGCGTGGCTCGCGCTGTCAATTCCAGCCGGTTACGGAGCGAACATCAGGGCAGATGTTCCCGTGCGGCTTCAGCTCATCGCCGACGGCAGCGATTCCAACTCGACCACCGTCGCACTCGGGTACGCCACGACCGTGATCGGGGCCTACGCACAGGAGATCGTCGAGGGGCGCATGGCCGCCAATCCGTCCACCGCCGTGAGGCAGCAGCCAGGCGGCATCGAGCCGCGAATCCGCATCTGGTTCAATCCACAGCTCGAAAGCCGTCACTTCATGATTCCCGGGGTTCTCGCACTCGTTCTTCTCGTCGTGACCGCGAATCTGGCATCGATGGCAATCGTGCGCGAAAAGGAACTCGGCACGCTCGAGCAGCTGAATGTGACGCCGCTCCGGCGCTGGGAGTTGATCGTCGGAAAACTGCTTCCGTACGGCGCGATTGCGATGATCGATGTGGTGCTTGTTGTCGCCGTCGCTGTGTTCTGGTTCGAGGTCCCGTTGCGCGGGAGTTTCCTGCTGTTGCTTGGGATGAGTTTGCTCTACGTGCTGTGCACGCTTGCGCTGGGCCTGTTCATCTCGACGATTTCGGAGACGCAGCAGCAGGCGATGATGACCGCCACGTTCTTCTTTCTGACCCCGATGATTTATCTCTCCGGATTTATTTTTCCGATCGAGAACATGCCGTCGGTAATTCAGGTGTTCACCTACCTGATTCCGCTGCGTTATTTCTTGATTATCGTGCGGGGAATATTCCTGAAAGGGATCGGGCTCGATCTGTTGTGGCCCCAGGCAGCAGCGCTCGCCGCCTGGGGATTGATCGTGCTCTCGTTGGCCGTTTCACGAAGCCGGAAACGCGCCGCGTGAGGCAGCCCTTACTTCTTCGGTCCGATCGTCAGCGTGTTGTTGACGCGCTTCACGCCCTTGGTCGTCTTCGCGATCTCTTCCGCGCGGGCTTTTCCAGCCGCCGACGCCACTGTGCCCTTCAACGTCACCACATGGTCCTTGGTGTCGACGTTGATGTCGCTGCCCTTGAGCGTGTCTTCGTTGACGAAGTCGGCGCTGATCTTCGACGTGATCCACGCGTCGTTAATCACTTCACCGGTCGTTCCAGCCACGTCCTTGGTCGCTTCGCCTGTCTTCTTCGCGCCCTTGACCGTCGCGTCTTTGGTCTTCTCCGCGCCCTTGGTCGTCGCGTCCTTGGTCTTCGATGCCACACCCTTCTCGGACCCTTCCACTTCCAGCTTGTTTTCGACGCTGGTTACGCCGGGAACCTTCGCCAGCTCCGCGGCACGCTCTCGGTCGGCTGCGGTGCGGACGTCTCCCTTCAGCGTGACGACACCGTTATCGACCGACACGGTGATGTGTTCGTCCTTCAGCGATTCCACATTGTTCAAACGCGCTTCAACCCGACCTTTGATCGCGCTGTCGTTTTTCGCGGCCGTGCTCGTCTGTGCCGAAGCTGCGGGCGCAACCGTCAAGGCACCTAGAGCGAGCGCCGCGATCCAAGTTCGAAGGCTCATGCGTTATCTCCTTTGCGTATGAAGTCACACGCCTATCTAGTCAGGAGTGAGCAACAATCGCACCAGTCAAATACCGGCTAGTTAGCGTGTGTTTTGCGGCTGAGTTAGTTCACGGTTCAGACACTGTAGGGGACTTCACTTCACAATGACGAATGACAGCCCAAGCTTGACCGCCGTGGCATTGAGTGTGCCGACTTCTTCCTCGATGAAGTTTCGCGTTTCGCGCTCCAGCTCGGCGAGTTCCTTCTCCTGAACCTCTAGCACCTGCACCATGCCCGCCGTCGGCGGACCGTCCCCCTCCACCGCCCAGGTTTGCAGCGGCACGAGTCGCGAGTACAAACGCGTGCCGCCACGCATCGCGAGAATGTCGTACACGACTTCCGCCGTGCGGTTGTGCAGCTTGTCTTCGAGCGCGTCCGCTTTCTCGATGACATCGTCCGAGGCTTTCATCAGTTCCGTCACGCCGGATTCTTCTTTGCGTGGTTCGAGCGCTTTCGACCGTGCCTTCAGTTGCTCCTTGACCGAGCGCAAATCGTTGACGAGAGACGTCAACTTCGTCACGTCGTCCCGCACGCGCAGCGCATGGGCGACTTGAGCTTCGAGATCGGCCTGGCTGATTCCACCGCGAGGATCCGGCAGGATCTGTATCGGCGCCGTTTGGGTTTTGCCATCGACGGTGAGACGCACCGTATAGGGGCCGGGCACCGCACGTGGACCATCGATCGGATCCCCGGTGTCGATCTTGCCGCCTTTAATCTTCGCGGCCCCCTGCCAGGCGAGATCCCACGACGTCCGCTGCACGCCAGCCTCGACCGACAGCGCGGCTTTCTTGAGTTCTTCGGGATCTTCGTTGTCGTCGCTGCCATCCGGTTCACGCGGGATGCTGGTGAGCTTTCGAACGACAGTGCCTTGACCGTCGAGGATTTCGATTTTCACCTCACCCTTGGCTTTCTCTTTCAGGAAATAGGAAATGGAGACGCCGGGCGGCGGGTTGGGAAAGCCCGCGGCTTTCGCGCCATATGCATCGCTTCCGAGCCGCCACCGGATCGGATCGGCGACAGGGAAGAGGTGAAAAGAGGAAGAAGCAATAGCGGCGTTGAAATCGCGAACCGGCCGCAGGTCGTCAAAAATCCACAGCGAACGGCCGTGCGTGGCGACGACCAGATCATCATCTTTGACGACAAGATCGTGCACTGCCACTGTCGGCAGGTTCAGCCTGAGATCCCGCCACGTTTCGCCGCCGTCGGTTGAGAACATGACGCCACGTTCCGTGCCCAGATACAGCTGCCCCTTCTTCTTCGGATCCTCGCGAACCGCGTGGAGGTAAACGTCCTGCGGCAGCTTCGCGTCCAGTCGCTTCCATGTCTGCCCGTAGTCCGCGGTCTTGAACAGAAAGGGGTGCACATTGTCGAGTCGATGGGCGTCCACTACGACATAGGCGATTGAGGGATCGAACGGTGAGGGCTCGATCATCGTGACCGTGCCCCACTCGGGCATGCCGGTCATTGCGGCGGTCACGTTCGTCCAGGTCTGTCCGCCATCGCGGGTCACATGCACGAGCCCATCGTCGGTGCCCGCCCAGATCAACCCCTTCTGCATCGGCGATTCAGCGATGGCGAATACGGTGTCGTAGGTTTCGACGCCGGTGTTGTCGCCGGTGATGGGTCCGCCGGCCCATTTCTGTTTCGATTTGTCGTTGCGCGTCAGGTCCGGCGAGATCACGTCCCAGCTCTGACCGCCGTTGGTCGTGCGGAAGATCACTTGCGCGCCGTGATAAATCACTTTCGCGTCGTGCGGAGAGGCGGCAATTGGCGCGGTCCACTGGAAGCGATATTTCATGTCCTCGCCGCCGTGGCCCGAAGGATTCTCGGGCCAGGCGCTGACGTTCCGCGACTCGCCGGTGCGGTGATCGTATCGGGTGATGATGCCGAGGTACTCGCCCGCATAGACGATGTTTGGATCGCTCGCGTCGGAAACGACGTGACCGGCTTCGCCGCCGCCGACATTGTGCCAGTCCGATAAGGCGATGTTGCGGCCGAAGGTTTGACTCGGTCCCTGGGCGGTGCCGAGGTCCTGCATCGCGCCGGCCACGTGATAGGGTCTGCGGTTGTCGACCGACACGTGATAGAACTGACCGAGCGGAAGCGGCGGCGCGAACCACGATTCCCCGCCATTGGTCGAAATGTCGACGCCGCCATCGTTGGCGGCGATCATCCGTTTCGGATTCTTCGGATCGATCCAGACGTCATGATGATCGCCATGGTGCAGGCCCTTGACGTACTGGATCGTCTTGCCGCCGTCGATCGAGTGAAGCATCGGCACCTGTGGAAACCACAGGTCCTCGCGATTGGTTGGACTGACGGTCAGTGTCGAGTAATACCAGGCCCGCTGCCGCAGCGCGCGGGCAGGATTCGCCAGCTGCCACGTTGCGCCACCGTCGTCGGATCGAAACAGTCCGCCTTTGTCGGCTTCGATTAGCGCGTACACCCGTCGGCTGTCCGACGGAGCGATCGCAATGCCGATCTTTCCCCAGATCCCGTCGGGCAGGCCTTCTCCCTTGAGTTGTTTCCATGTGTCGCCGCCGTCGCGCGACACATAGAGGCCGCTGCCTGGTCCGCCGCTGACGAGGTCCCACGGAAAGCGGCGCGCCTGCCAGAACCCTGCGAAGATGACGAGCGGGTTGGACGGATCCATCTCGACGTCCGACGCGCCGGTGCTCTCGTCTTTCTTCAAAACCTGAACCCATGTTTTTCCGCCGTCCTTCGTGCGAAACACGCCACGATCGGCATTGGGTCCGAACGCGTGACCGAGGACCGCGGCGAACGCGATATCCGGATTTTCTGGATGGACGACCATCTTGCCGATCTGCCCTTCGTGGTCCCACACGTGCGCCCACGTTTTGCCTGCGTCGGACGATTTGTAGATGCCGTTACCGGCGGCGACGTTGCCGCGAATATTCGCTTCGCCGGATCCGACATACACGATGCTCGGGTTCGACGGCGAGATCGCGATCGATCCGATCGAGGAGATCGGTTGATCGTCGAAGACGGGCTTCCAACTGGCACCGCCGTCAGTTGACTTCCAGACGCCGCCGGAGGCGGCAGCAAGGTAGTAGGTCGCCGGATCACCGGCTACGCCTGCTGCGCGTGCCACGCGTCCGCCGGCGGCGGGTCCAATCAATCGATATTTGAGCGCCTTGAATTCCTTCGGTGTCGAGCCTTGATTCTTGTCGGTGGCGCTCGTCGATGACTGAGGAGCGATTGTGTCTTGTGCCACGACCGCCGCACCAAGTGCCGCGGTCAAAACCAGCGCAGTGGAGATCTGTCGGACGGCAAACATGCAGAGCGTACCTCGCTGCAGGTCCTGAAGAATTGGGGATAGGCGAGGAACAGTATATCGTGTGGGCGTCATGCGTCCGGTGAGTGGGCTCGAACGTCCGGGCCTTCAATGGCTCTTCGTCGCTCTCGGTATCGTGCTCGTCCTCGTTGCCGTAGGAGAGGGCGCCGCGTTGTTACGGGCGCGAACGGAAATCGCATCATTGCGCGCCGCCGACCTGAATGCACGCCTCGAATTCGACAAGTTGAGCGCACAGGCAGCGCGCGACCGGGCGGCACGCGAAGCGGTGGCGCTCCAGCTCGCGCGCCAGCACGGCACGGGCGCTCCCGTCACGCAGCCGACGCTCACGCTCTCTCCGTTGATCAAGAGAGGCGCGGAGCCGCCCGATCCGACCGTCGCAAAACCAGCCGATCATCAAGCGATTCAACTGCGGCTTTTACTTCCCGGTCGCACCGAAACACGGGACGCGCGCTACAGCATTGCGATCCGGACGTGGAGTGGCGGCGACACCGTATGGTCACGAAGCGCGCTGACCGCGGCGACCGTGGACGACAAGCGAATGGTGACGGCGTTGATCACCGGCGACGTCTTCGCACCCGGCGCGTACGAGATCGCGCTTACCCGCGTTGTCGGCGGTGCCAGTCCAGCCGAAGTTGCTTCGTACGAAGTCGCGATTCGTCCGTAGAAAGCGCCGTCGCAGGAGAACGCTCAGCTCGACGGAATGACCTCGCCCCCGAAAGGGACAAGGGAAAAGGCACAAGGGAAAAGGAAAGGTCAAAGCCGAGCGGGCATTACTGCCACAGCAGAAGAACCACAAAGAGGACAAGGCAGCCGATTGCAGCTCGCCTTGCTCCTCGGTACGGGTTGGATTTGGCGGTCTTCACAGATGCCGTCAGCATCGCGACGAATTCTGATGCTTCGGTAATGAGTGGCTGAGCGCGCGGGGCGAGTGAGGGTTCGCTCGCGGCGATGAGCCGAAGCCAGAATCGCGCTTCACGCGCCTCTTTCAATGCGATCGATTGCTTCGAAGTGAAGTCGGGTTTCGATTGTCCGTCGACACTTTCTTCCAGATTTGCGCCGACGGATGCACCAGACTTGACCAACTGCGTCGCGAGTCGGCCGAAGATGTAACCTCGGGCGGCGACGATTCGCGCAAATGCGACGATGTCGCACGCGAACAGAAACGAGCGCTGGCGAAAGTCGTACGGTTTCTGAGCCATGTCGCACAACGATGCACGCGCCGTTCCGCTCAAGATTCACGAGGAATTTCGAGGTCGTTTCTGCTGACGTCGCAGTAAATGCAACCTCTGGCTGGGTGGCAAGGTCGCTCTTTTTGGCTTGCTGCCTTGTTACCTTTCCTTTTCCCTTTTCCCTTGTGCCTTTTCCCTTTCTACGCGCGCAATGCATCAGACGGCGCGATGCGGGAAGCGCGAAGCGCAGGCGCGTAACCGGCGAGGAGCGCGATCACGAAGAGCGCGACCGCGCCAACTGCGAACGTGAGCGGGTCGCGCGCGGATACGCCGACGAGCAACCCGGTCATGACCCGCCCCAACGCGAATGAGCCGACGAGGCCGAGAGCAATTCCGCCAAGCGCAATCACGACGCCTTCACGAATGACGAGTCGCAGGATGTCGCCACGCGCGGCGCCCAACGCCATGCGAACCCCGATCTCCTGGGATCGTTGTGCGACCGAGTACGCGATCACTCCGTAAATCCCGATAGACGACAAAAGCAGTGCGAGTCCGGCAAACGCGGACACGAGCAGCATGTTAAAACGCGGTCCGGAGATACCCTGCGCGATCACGTCGGTCATCGGCCTGATGTTTCCGGCGGTCAGTGACGGCTCCACCGCGGGGACCAGTGAGCGCAATGTCGCCGATAAGGAGTCGAGCCTGCCCGGTGTTCTGACCATGACGTAGAGCCACATGAACGGTGTCTGCGCGAATGGTGTGTAGAGAGTAGGCGGCGTGTCCTCGTGCAATCCGCGGTACTTGATGTCGCCGACAACGCCCACGATCGTTCGCCATTCCGCCGACTGTTCGGGGTTGATGATACGGAGCCGATGCCCGACCGCATCTCCCGCCGGAAAGAACTGCGACGCGAATGTGCGGTTGATGACCGCGATCGGTTCGCCTCCGGCGCGGTCGGTCGCATCAATTGCGCGGCCCTGAAGAACCGGCGCGCGAAGCGCATTGAAGTATCCCGGTGTCGCGGCGATGAAATAGGCAGAGTCCTCGTCGGCGGTCAACGTTCGGCCGTCGATGGCGAAGCGTGTTCCGCGCTGCGCGGTAACGCTGGGGAAGCCGGTCGCCGCGCCGGCCGCTTCGACTCCCGGCACGTGGCTCAATCGATCGATCAAGGTAGCGGCGACCTGGCCACGGGCGGCGACGTCCGGCAGCGAAATGAATTGAACGTTGAACGACAACAGTTGCGTCGGCGTGAACCCTGGATCGGTTCCACTCAGCGTCAGAAAGCTGCGGACGAGCAGGCCGGCACCGAGCAGAACGATCACGGCAAGTGCGACTTCGACAACAGCGATCGTCTGACGCAAGCGTCGACCGCGAACGGTTCCCGCAACACTCCGGCCGCTGTCTTTGAGTGATTCGGCGTGTCCGCCAGCCGTCTGCATCGCCGGCGTCAGACCGAAGATGAGTCCGGTGATGAGCGTGGCACATGCGGAGAACAGCAGGACGACGGCATCGATTCGGATTCCATCCGCACGCGGCACACGAGCTTCGAGCACCGCCGGCAGCAAGTCGACTCCCCACATCGCTACGATCACTCCGACTGTGCCGCCAAGGACGGCAAGGACCAGACTTTCCGTCACCAGGAGACGAACCAGTCGCGCACGCCCGGCACCAAGAGCCGCCCGTATCGCCATTTCGCGCTCGCGGACTGTCGCTCGCGCAAGCATCAGGTTGGCGACGTTCGCGCACGCAATCAGGAGCAGGAGCAGCACCGTGCCGAGGAGTACGCGCAAAACCGGCCGCGCATTTTGCACCAGCTGTTCCGAGAGCATCTGCACCTCGTAGGTGACGCCTTCGTTGGTCGCCGGAAACTCGCGCGCCAGTCGCTCGCTGAACGATCGGATTTCCGATTGCGCCTGCGTGATGCTGACCTCGGGTTTCAACCTGGCGACCGCGCGGAAAATGCGAAATGCGCGATTCTTTGCCTGCTCGGGTGCCGTACGGTCAATCATGCTCAGCGGCGCCCAGAGTTGAAACGTCGCGTCAGGGAACCGGAACCATGGCGGTGTAATGCCGATGACGGTGTAGGTGGTCCCGCTCAGATTGATTGTTGTTCCGATGACCTGATGATCGCCGCCGAACCGGCGCTGCCACAGCCCGTAGCCCAGAATGACCGTGTCCTGGCGGTCGTCTTCTTCGGTGAAATTGCGTCCGATGAGCGGCTGAACGCCCAGCAGTGGCAGCAGATTGCGTGTGACCTGGCCTGCCAGAACCTGTTCCGAGTTGTCGCCGACGCGAAGGTTGTACATGTTCGACGCCCAGACTGCCATTTCTTCAAACGAGTGATTGGCCGCGTCGAGATCGCGCAAGTCGGCAAGCGAACCCCGCGTCATCACGAGTCGATCGGGATCGGTGTAGGGCAGCGGTCGCAGCAGCACGGCATTGACGACGCTGAAGATCGCGGTCGTCGCGCCGATGCCGAGCGCAAGCGTCAGAATCGCGACGACGGTGAAGCCAGGCGCGCGAAGCAGTGTCCGCAGTGCGTAACGGATGTCGGTCATGTCAAGTTCCTGTTCCTGTCTTTTCCCTTTCCCTTTTCCCTTTTGCCTTCCGGTTACTCAGCGCGGAGAGCGGTAACCGGATCAACGTGCGCTGCGCGGCGCGATGGAATGTAGGTCGCCACGAATGCCACTCCAATGAGGATCGCCGCGACGGCCGTGTAGGTCAGCGGATCGCTCCCGTGTACGTCATAGAGAAATGTCTCGAGCAATCTCGTCGTCACGAACGACCCGGCGATGCCGAGTGCCAGACCGCCCGCTGCGAGTATCAGCCCTTCACGCACAACCGAGCCGACCACCTGATCCGGCCGGGCACCGAGGGCGATGCGAATGCCAATCTCACGCGTTCGTTGGGCGACCGTGAAACTGATCAACCCGAAGATGCCGACCGCAGCAAGCACGAGTGCAATGACCGCAAAAGCTGTAAGGAGCAACGTCCGGAATCTCGGCTCCGCGACCGATTCGTGAACGACATCGCTCAATGGAACGATGCGATCGATGCCAATGTCGGGATCGATGTTCTTGGCTTCGCGTCGTGCGGCAGATGCGATGATGCCGGTGCCTGCGGTGCTGCGCACCGCGATCGACATGAAAGCGAGAGGAAATGTGTCGTAGGGAAGATAGAGCAGAGGAGTCGGTGGATCCTTCAGTCCAATGTTCCGCGAATCGCCCGCCACACCGACAATGGTGATCCAGTCCTCGGCGCTCTCCCCGAAGCGGATGCGATGGCCGACCGGGTCCTGCCCAGCGAAGTATTTACGCGCGAACGTCGTATTGACAATCGACACCGCCGGTGCCGGATCGCGATCCTGATCGGTGAACGCGCGCCCCTTGATCAGCGGAATGCCGAGCGTGCTGAAGTACTCGCGCGATACGGACGCGAGCGCGGTAAACGGACGATCGGCGCGCGGTATCGCGGGTTGTCCTTCGATGGTGAAGGTTCCATTCGCGTTACGTCCCTGAAGTGGATTGGGGAACAGAATCGCCGCCGACTGGACTTCCGGTCGACGTTCGAGCGCGTCACGCATCTGGCGGTAGAAGGCAGCCTGACGCTTGCCATCGGGATAACGGGACAGCGGCAGCGGCAGGGAGATCAGCGTGACCTGGTCGGTTCTGAAGCCGGGGTCAACGTGCTGCAGTCGGATGAGGCTGTTGAGAAGGAGACCCGACGAAACGAGCAGGATCGATGTCAGCGCGATCTCGCCGAGCACCAGGACGGCTCGCGTCCTTGCCCGCCGCCGGCCGCCGGCCGTCGCGCGATCCGCCTCGCGCAGCGCCAGCGAGGCATCGGCTCTCGACGCCTGCAGCGCGGGGATCGCGCCGAACAGCAACGCGCTGAGGAATGCCGCGGCAATCGTGACCGCTGCAACACGGCCATCCAATTCGATCTGGGCCGCTCGTGGAATGCCCTCGGGAATGATCGCCAGAAGAAGCGCAATCGCCCAGTCGCCGAGGAGCAGTCCCGAGATGCCGCCCGCTCCCCCCAGGATCAGACTTTCTGTGATCAGTTGCCGCACCAGGCGCCTGCGCCCGGCTCCGAGCGCCGCTCGAATCGCCAGCTCGCGCTGTCGTCCCGATGCACGGGCGAGAAGCAGGCTGGCGATGTTGGCGCACGCAATCAGCAGGACTACGCCTACCGCACCAAGCAACAGAAGCAGCGCAAACCGCACATCCTCGACGATCGTTTCCCTGAGAGGCTGGATGGAAATACCCCGCCCGCCATTGCTTTCCGGAAAGCGTCGCCCGAGATCGTCGGCGATGGTCTGGAGATCCGCGTGCGCAATCTCCGGTGTTGCGTCCGGCCTCAGTCGCGCAATCACCTGGAAGTAGTGCACATCGCGATTGCGTAGCAGGTCGCCCGGTACATCAATCGGCGGAAGCGGAACCGGCTTGGCTGAGAGGATCCAGGCCTTCGCTCCTTCAGGAAAATCAAACGATTGAGGCATGACACCGGCAACGGTGTGCGGCACGCCGTCCACGCGAACGCGGCGGCCTGCGATCTGGCGATCGGACGCGAACTGCTGCAGCCACAGCGCGTGACTGAGCACCACCAGCGGCTCATTGTCATTCGTGTCGGTGCGATTGAACGTGCGGCCGATCGCGGCCGGCATCGCGAAGACATCGAAATACTCCGCGTTAACGCGCGCACCCTGCACCCGCACCGGTTCACCGCCCGGCGTCGTAATCGTCAGCGCATCGTCTCTGAAAGCCGCGAGAGCGGCGAGCGTATGGTTGTCGCGCTGGAGGTCCAGGAAGTCAGCCGGCGCGAAGTTACTGCGTGGTTCCGACGGGCTCGATGTCCAGAGGCGGATGAGCCGCGACGGATCGGGATAGGGCAGCGGCCTGAGAAGGACGCCGTTCACGACGCTGAAGATCGCCGTGTTGGCGCCGATCCCGATCGCCAGCGTCAGGACTGCGACGATCGTGAAGCCCGGATTGTGCGTGAGGTTGCGGAGAGCGTATCGAATGTCGTGACCCATGGTGAACCGGCTGACCTGATTATTGCGATCGAACGAACGTGAGTGGATCGACGCGCATAGCACGTAAGCCCGGCATGATGCACGCGGCAAGCGCCGTGAAAGCGAGCAACGCGGCAGCGCTCCCGAGGATGACGGGATTGCTTGGATCGATCCCGAACAAGAGCTCGTCGAGCATCTGCGATCCGACCCAGGCACCAGCCAGCCCAACAAAGGTTCCCGCCCCTGTCAGCCGCAGTCCTTCGGCACTCACCAGTTGGACGATGTTTTTTGGTGAGGCGCCAAGGGCGAGGCGGATGCCGAATTCCTGCGCCCGTTGGCTGATGGTGTAGGTCATGACTCCATAAATCCCCGTCGCGGCGAGGACAACTGCGATTAGTGCAAAGGCCGCGAGGATCGCGAATTCCAGCTCGCGATCGGAAAGCGACGCGCGCACGATCTCGGTCATTGGCTCAATCGAATCGACAGGGAGATCGGGATCCATCCGGTGAATCGCCTCTCGAATCGCGCTCGCGACGCTCAGATTAGTAGCCGCGGTGCGCACGAGCAGCTCCATTCCACCGCTTGGCCGCTGTGCGTGAGGGAAGTAGACGACTTGCCTGGAGGCAGCTGCCAGTGTGCCGTGCCGAACGTCTGCGGCGACGCCGACAATGGTCAGCCACGGCGCAGCCGCTGCATATCGCGCGAGCTTGAGGCGCTTGCCAATCGGATTCTCGCCGGGCCAGTAGTGTTCCGCCAGCGAACGGCTGACGATGACTACGCCAGGCGATCGCTCGTCGTCACGGTCGGTAAAAGTGCGCCCGGCGACGAGGCGAATCCCCATGGCCAAGAAATAGCCCGGTGTGATCATCCGCCGATCGGCACTTTCACGCTGATTCGGTGGCGGTGGCGGAAATCCTTCGACCGTGATTGCTCCCGAGGCGTTGTTGCCCGAGAGCGGGAGCACGTTCACTGCCGCTGCCGCGGTCACGCCTGGAATATTTGCCAGATCTGATGTTACGCGTTGAAAGAACGCCCGCTGCTGTTCCGCTGTCGTGTACTTCCAATCAGGCAGGTACGCCGCTGCCGTGAGCACGTGTGCCGGTTCGAATCCCGGATCAACGTGGCGCAGGTTCCTAAACGTTGCGAGAAGAAGTCCCGCGCCCACGAGCAGCACGAGGGCGAGTGCGATCTGGGCGGTGGCGAAGAACGACAGCGCCCGCCTCCGTCCTGCCACGGTTCCCCCGCGGGCTTCCTGTTTGAGCGTGGAATGGATGTCGACCCTTGATGCCTGCCACGCTGGGGCTACGCCGAACAGCACTCCGCAAACGACCGAGATGCCGAGCGCAAAGGCAAACGCTCGCGCATCCATTCCAATCTCCAAGGCGCGCGGAAGAGAATCCTCGGCTCTGCGTGCGAACAGATCCGTCAACCACGATGCCAGCACGAGGCCGAGCACACCGCCTGCCGATGAAAGCAGGAGGCTTTCGGTCACGAGCTGCCGCAGAACCCGCGCGCGAGTTGCGCCGATGGCGAATCGGACGGCGATTTCCTTCTGCCGCGACGCACCCCGTGCGAGCAGGAGATTGGCAATGTTGGCGCACGCGATGAGCAGCACGAACCCCACCGCGGCGAACAGCACGAGCATTGCCGTTCGGCTGTCGCCCACGGCCTCTTCCTGGAGCGGCACGAGCGCGGCGCCTGTGGCATGCGGCGGATCATCCTGAGTGGCGAGAATCGTCCGGGTCAGATCGGCGGCGGCCTGCGCCGGATCGACCCCCGGCGCGAGGCGCGCGTACATATCGAAGGAGTGCGACGAGAATTCCGCCGCCTCGGCGGGGCCGAGCGTCATCGGGACGACCGCGTCCACGCGTCCGCCAAAGGAGAAGCGCTTCGGAAGGATGCCGATCAGGGTGAAGGGGCGCCCTTCGACCGCGATCAGACGTCCAATGACGTCGCTTGATGCGCCGAGTCTCCGCTGCCACAGGTTGTAGGAAATCAGAATGACGTTGCCTTGCCCCGGTTGTTCGGCTTCGCGCGTGAAGACGCGGCCTCCCGCCGGAGTGACACCGAAGAGCGGAAAGAAATCCGCGGGCACTCGTAATGCCGGCATTCGCTCCGGCGTATCACCAATCCTGATCGAGAGACCCGGTTCCTCGACGACGGCAGCATATTCAAAGTGGGGATTGTTGCGACCCCACCGCAGGTATTCCCCATCGGCAACGACCGTGCGTTCAAAGCCGGCCTGGGCGCGGGTTTCGCGGACGACATACAGGCGGTCCGCATCCGGGAACGGCAGTGGGCGAAGCAGCACGGAGTTCACCGCGCTGAACATCGCGGTGGTTGCACCGATTCCAATGGTGAGCGCAGCCACTGCGCCGAACACGAACGCCCGTGACTTGAGGAGCATCCGCGACGCGTAGCGAAGGTCGTTCAGCACCTGATCACTCGGTTCTCAGCGCCGCAACCGGATCGAGCTGGGCTGCCCGGGCCGCCGGCAGAAGCGCCGCGGTCATCGCCACGGCGATCAGGACGACACACGTTGCTCCAAACGTTGCGAGGTCTGCGATCTGGACTCCGAAAATCAGTGCGCCGAGCGCACGTGCAAGCGGGTACGCGAGCACGGTTCCGATCGCGATTCCGAAGGCGGTCAACTGAAAGCCGTCCTTCGCGATAAGGCTGATGAGTTGTCGAGGCGTCGCCCCGAGCGCCAGTCGCACGCCAATCTCGTGAGTGCGACGGGTGACGGCATACGACATCACCCCGTACAGTCCCAAAGACGCAAGCGCGAGCGCCAGCAGCCCAAATGCCGCAAACAGCGTACTGATCCCACGCTGCTTGTCCGCGCGATCCCGCAGCACATCGTCGAACGATTTCACGTCGAAGACCGGCAGTGCCGGGTCGAGCGCGTGAATCTGATCCCGAACGGCGGCTCCGGTGAGGATGGCCCCACCGGACGACCGTGCGATGACAGTTTCTCGATCGATCATGGAATGCTGGTCCAGTGCGAGATAGAGGAACGGTCGCGGATCTTCGGTGGCTTCGTCGTATTTGGCATCTCGCGCGACACCAATAATCTGCACAGGCTGGTCGTCGACCTGTAACGTTCGTCCGAGTGGATCGAGATCAGGCCACAGCCTGTGGGCAAGGGTTTCGTTGACGATTGCCACGTCAGGAGAGCCGGGCCGATCGGTTTCGGCGACGCCGCGACCGCGAAGCAAGGGAATCCCCATCGTTTTGAAGTAATCGGATCCAATGCTGCTCATGTAGGCACGCGATTCGAACTTACGGCCGTCGCTATCGGTTGCCGTCACCATCGCGCTTACCATCGTCCCGCTAAGCGGCGGCCGATCCGCAATAGCGACTGACCCGACGCCAGGAAGCGACTGCATCCGAGCGGCCAGATCGCGGCGAAAGATTTCACGCCGCTGGCGGGGGTAGTTCTGAAGCGTGAGATCGTACGACGCGGTCAGCAAACCGTCAGCGTTGAACCCGAGCTCAATCGCGGCTGTCTTTTGAAGCGCGCGGAGACTCAGGCCTGCGCCAAGCAGCAACACCAGCGACAGCGATAACTGCATCACGACGAAGAATCCCTGCGTGCGTGAGCGGCCGCCAGCACCGACCGTTTGACGAAGTCGCGGCAACAGCGAGCCGCGTGTGACATTGAGCGCCGGCGTCAGTCCGAAGATGCACGCGCTCATCGCGGCGAGCACCGACGTGAACACCAGCACGCGCGCATCGACGCTCGCGTCGAGGCCGCCGAAGTCCACTTCTGGCAGGTGAGCGAGCAAAAGATCGGCGGCCCAGAACGAGAGCAGCAGGCCACCAAGGGCGCCGGCCGAGGCAAGCACGAGACTCTCGATCAGTAGCTGACGAACGATTCTCCAGCGTGACGCGCCGACGGCGGCCCGGATGCTGATCTCAGTTGAGCGCGCCGCGCCGCGCGCGAGCAGCAGGTTCGAGACATTGGCGCAGGCGATCAGGAGCACGAGTCCGGTCACGATTAAGAGCAGCGCGGCGATTGGCAGCAGTTCCCCGCGCTCTGAGGGGCGCACTCCGGACGATGCACTCGAGACAACCGCTCCGCGATTCTTGTGTATGGTCGGATGCTCCGCGTCGAGCGCCGCGGCAACGCTTGTGACGACCGCTTGCGCCTGCTGAAGAGAAACGTCAACTCGCCGTCTTGCAATGACGCGCAGCCAAAGCGTGTCGCGCTGGTTCACCCACGCCGCCTGTGTTGCATTGATCAGCGGCAACGCGGAAATCGGTACCCAGATGTCCGCCGATTGACCGAACTCCGGGCCAACGAACCCGATTGGCGCAATGCCGACGACAGTGACGTCGCGGCCGTTCACGAGAATTGGTCGGTCTGGAATCTTCCCCCCGAATCGCTGCTTCGAAAGACGATGGCTGATTACGGCGACAAGGAGTGCACCGGGTTCATGGTCGGATCGCTGCAGGGTTCGGCCGTCGCTGACGTTGACCGCGAGCGTCGAGAAGTACGAGTCGCTGACGAGGTGCCCCCGTATCCGCTGCGGCTCTCCGCCACTGCCAAGGCTGAACGACGACGGCGCGAATGCCATCAGCCCTGAGAAGACATCGGTCGTGCGATTCTGAAAGTCTACGTATTCGGGATACGACACGCCGCCCGTGCGGCCGGTCGTCCGCGACAAGCCAGACACCCAGACCAGCTCGGACGGTGTACCGACCGCCGCCATCGGCCTGAAGAGCGCGTTGTCCGCCAGCGTGAAGATCGTACTGTTCACGCCGATGCCGAGGGCGAGCGTTGCGATCGCGCCAAGCGCGAATATTGGGCTTCGCGAGAGCGATCGAATCGCGTACTTAAAATCTGCCGTCATTACCACTCCGAGAGGCTCGCCTGGCTCGCTTCGCTGCGCTCGCTCGCGTCGTCATTCGCGGCAGCCCTTTCTAGCAAGCAGGCAGTCATTCAGCGCGAAGCGAGGTTAGCGGATCGACGTGAGTCGCACGTCGCGCCGGGATCCAGCAGGCGACCAGCGCCACCACACCGAGCAACGTCGTCACGACAGCGAAGGTGAGTGGATCGAGCGGCGTGACCTGAAAGAGCAGCTTCGCCATGAAACGAGTGATGGCGACCGCGGTCAGGACGCCAAGACCGATCCCCACCGCAATCGGGCGCATCTCCTGACCGACGACGAGCATGAGAATTTCGCGCCGTTGAGCGCCGAGTGCCATGCGCACACCGATCTCTCGCGTGCGTTGCGTCGCGACGTAACTCACCACGCCAAAGATTCCAACCAGCGCGAGCAGAAGCGCCACTGATCCGAAAACCGCGGTCATTGCAGCGTAGAGGCGTGGTCGGCCAACCGATGTGGACATCACATCCGTCATTGTTCGGACCGAGATTGGCAATTCGGGATCCGCGGCGCGTATGCGCTCACGCACCGCCGGTGCGAGTTCGCTGGGAGTGACCGCCGTGCGAACAACGAGCGACACAGAACCCCACGGCTCCTGGTTATGAGGTAGATAGATGTGAGGGTAGCTGGGAAGATCGAGACCATTGTGGTGCACGTCGCCGGCGACGCCGACGATCGTGACGTCGGGACTGAGCATCACACGAATACGCTGGCCAATCGGATCGCTCCCGGGCCAGAACTGTTTCGCGGCGCTTTCACTCACGATAGCTACAGGCGTGGCTTGAGGCTTGTCGTATCCGGGTGGATACGGCTGTTGCGGAAACCATCGGATGAGCGGCACCGACTGGCGGGCGTCGCCGTCATTGAACAACCGTCCGCGGCGAAGCGGAATGCCGAGCGCCGAAAAGTAATGAGGCGTTGCGACACGAAATGGCGCGTAGGGTTCCTGACCAGGTCCGGGGTCCGGCTTGCCCAGCATTCGAAAGGGCATCCAGTTGTCGGCGCCGCCGAGCGGCAAGTGCGACACTGCACCGGCTGCCTGCACTCCAGGAATTCCTTCAATGCTGCCGATGACACGATCGAAGAAACCGCGACGCTGATACGCCTCGGCATAGCGGGAAGCGGGCAGATCAACTGGGACGACCAGCACGTCACGGGTTCGAAAACCAGGATCAACTTCGACGAGCCGGGCAAAGCTCGTGACCATCAGGCCGGCACCGACAAGCAGAACGAGCGTCAGTCCTACTTCCGCCGCGACCAGCGCATTGCGCATCATTCGTCCACTTCGGTCGTCCGAGACTTGATGACTCTCGCGCAGCCAGCCAGGGCGGACCAGCGACGAACGCAGGGCAGGCACCATGCCGGCGGCGAGTCCGGTCATTAATGAGATAGCCGAGGCGAGCGCAAGACCCGCCCATCCAAGACTCGTCGTTTCGAGCAGCGGAATGTTTACGGCGGACAGAGTCGGCGTCAGATCGATAATCCACGCCGACATCAGCAGTCCTGCCGCGCCGCTCAGCACGGCGAGGACAAGAGACTCGACCAGCAGTTGCCGCACGATTCGCGCACGGCCTGCGCCGAGCGCGGTGCGGATCGCGATCTCGCGCTGACGGTTGGCGCCTCGCGCGAGAAGCAGGTTCGCCACGTTCGCGCAACCGATCAACAGCACGAAACCCACCGCTGCAACCATGAGCCACGACGCGCGCCGGAACTCGCCAACCATTTCTTCTCTCAGCGGCGTCACCGCGACTCCGTGACCGGTGTTATCGCGCGGCCTCTCGGCGGCAAGACGATCGGCAATCGCGCTGAGATCGCGCTGCGCGGCCTCGAGCGACACGTCCTGACGCAGGCGCGCGAACGCGCTGAGATTGTGCCGCCCGACCGCGCGTATCTGCTCAGGGATGTCGAGCGGCAGGACCAGATCGGGCGTCAACGACCGGGGTAAGGGAGGCATGACGCCGACGACTGTGTAGGACTGATCGTTTAACGTGACCGTCCGCCCGATGGCCGCCGGATCGCCAGCGAAACGCTGCCGCCATAACGGATCGCTCACGATCGCAACCCGGTTCTCGCCGTCATCGAACCAGCGTCCGAGCGCGGGCGATAAACCAAGCATCGGCAAATAATTGACCGACGCTTCGATCACTTGGACGGCTCGTGGTTCTCCGACTCCTGTGAGGTTGAGCCCCGTGGGGTGGTAGAGAGCGATCTCCTCGAACACCCGATTTTGTTCTCTCCACGCGGCGAACTCATGTCCGGAAATGGAGATGTTGCTCGTTCGGCTGCTCGGACGCCGCTCAGCAATCGCGACCAGCCTGTCCGGATCCTTGAAGGGTAGAGGAGTTAAGAAGACAGCGCGGGCGAGGCTGAGCACCGCCGTGTTTGCACCGATCCCGACCGCCAGCGTGAGAATCGATACCGCAGCGAACCCGGGAGCCTTGAGAAGTCCACGGACAGCATGCCGAAGGTCGTGGAGCATATCGGAGTGATAGCCAAGGGTTTGCCACGGCAGGGACCGAGGTGTAAGTTGTTGAATTTATGTAAGTTATATGGGATCAACCGTCCGAATTGCCTCCCATCACACTGTTCGTAAATGGGCGGAGCAGTCCCACAAATGCTCAATGTTCAATGTTCAATGCTCAATGTTCAATGTTCAATGCTCAATGTTCAATGCTCAATGTTCAATGCTCAATGTTCAATGTTCAATGCTCAATGTTCAATGGAGCAGAAGCAGCGTACCAACTGCGTGATTGACAGCGCGGATTCTGCAATGGTTCGGAGCGGCAATCTGTTCATCGCCACGAGGTCCTTCGGCTCCGCCGAGAATCCTGAGCGGCGGTAACGGAACATGCCGTGCAGTCCGGCTCGCCATGTCCCGACCGCACGACATTCAACCACGCACATTTACGTTCGCTTGCAAAATCATCGATTTTTGCCGGCTCTTGGCTCAATCAGACTACGTCATCCGACGACTCGGCTCACAATTGCTGGATGCAGGCACGTCAATCGGCGCAAACCTCGAAGAAGCTGATGCCGGACAGACCAAACGTGACTTCATTGGAAAGGGGGCCATCGCTCGGAAGGAGTCGGCAGAGACGCGCTACTGGCTACGCTTGATCGCGTTCGCCAAGCCGACAATAAGAGCGCAGGCAGAACCGCTTATTGACGAGTGCCACCAAATCCTGAAAATTCTGACGAGAATCATAAGGACTGCCGAATCTAATCCCGGCCGCGGCTCTCAGGATTCCGAACACTGAACATTGAACATTGAACATTGAACATTGACACCTATGACCATCCGCATCGGCACTTCCGGCTACAACTATCCAGAGTGGCGCGGCACTTTTTATCCTGAGAAGCTCAGCACCAATAAAATGCTCGCGTATTACGCCGAACGGTTTCCGACGGTCGAAATCAACTACACCTTCTATCGCATTCCCACCGAGAAACTGCTCGCCGGCTGGGCTGCCGGGACACCTGACAACTTCACGTTCACGCTGAAAGCACCGCGACGAATCACTCACGATTCAAAGCTGCAGCGATGTGAAGACTTGCTTCAGACCTTTTGCCGAACCGCGCGAACGCTTGGGCCAAAACTCGCCACGCTCCTTTTTCAGCTGCCACCGACGTTCAAGAAGGACGCCCGTGTGCTCGGCGAGTTCGTCGATTTACTTCCAGCAGGGACGCGCGCGGCAGTCGAGTTCCGTCACGCATCGTGGTTCGACGCCGAGACGTTCGACACGCTGCGTCGACGCAATGTCGCGTTGTGTGTTGCCGATAGCGAGAAACTGCACACACCAGTCGAGATGACCGCCGACTACGGTTACTTCCGCCTCCGCGACGAGGGCTATCAACAATCCGACATCGACCGATGGGCGCAGACGATCCGCACCCTCGGGCTGTCGGATGTCTTTGTCTACTTCAAACACGAGGAGCAGGGGCTCGGGCCGGACTTTGCGCGTCGCCTGATCTCAGCGCTCGATGCTTAATCCCTTATCACTAGTCACTGATCGCGAATCGCTCATCGTTGAATCACTGATCGCGAATCGCTAATCCGTGGATCCATGAATCCTTGAATCCTCGAATCGCTGAATCGAATGTCGATGGCGCGATTCGCCGATTCCAGGATTAGGGATTCGACGATTCGAGGATAAGGGATTCACGATCAGTGATCAGTGATCAGCGATTCCTGCTCTCCGTCACCGCGGCCGCAAACTCAACGATCCGGCGCTCCGCCCAATACCCGTCGTCCACCCCGTTCATATTGGCGACGAACCCGCAATGGCCCCCATGCCGGGTGACGACGAGGTTGATGTGGGGATTGGTTTGGAGGCGTGGATCGCGAAAGATCTCAGCCGGGACAAACGGATCGTCTTCGGCGGTTATGACGAGCGCCGGCACGCGGATCCGATCGACGACGCGCATCGCGCTCGCGCGAAAATAGTAATCATCCGCGCCATCGAACGCGAAGTGCGGTGCGGTGAAGTATTCATCGAATTGGCGAACGGTTCGCACCTGCGACAGCCGTTCGAGCGGGAATCGTCCCGGATGCGCGGCCGCTTTGCGGCGCATCCGCGCCTTCAGCCCTCTGACAAAATTCCATTGGTAAATGAAATTCTCACGGCGGTCGAGCGCTCTGACACACTCGGCCAGCTCAATCACGGGCGACACGGCACACACGCCTTTCAGCGATGGCGGTGGCGCGCTTCCGTAGTCGCCGGCGAGCTTGAGCGCCAGGTTCCCTCCCAGCGAGTAGCCGGCAACGACGACGCGATCGATGCCGTCGCGTCGGAGTTCGCTGATGACGTGGGCAGCATCCGCGGTGAGACCCGAGTGATAGAGCCCTGCGGACAGCGATTCCGTGCCGCCGCAATTGCGCTGATTGAGCAAGAGGACGTTGAATCCGCGTCCGTAGGCCTTCGCCGCCATGCCGCGCATGTAGTGCGCGCTGCTCGATCCCTCCAGACCATGCAGGCCGATGAGTGCCGGATGCGCGGCGGGATCGCGTTGCCAATGGCAATGCGCGAGGACGCGGGTTTTGGGTTCGGTATCGAAGTGGCGTTCGGTCGGTGCGGGTAACGCCGGGAACTTGCGCGGCTTTCCCCAGCAATACACTGTCATGAGATGGCCGTTCGTCAGGCCACGCTTGGGCACGTAATCGTTCATCGCAGGCGATAGACCCGCAGTGGCCCGCTCGAGAACGCCACCGGAAGATCGAGAGTTTGACCCGTAACGAGAAAGTCCATCTGATAGCGCGCGCCGAGCGACGTCGCGCGCTCGGGCGTCAGCGTGTCGAAATCGCGCAGCTCTTGCAATCGATCGCGCGTGCGGATGGCGACGTCGCGTTCGTACATGCCAATTGCTGCGTCCTTGATACCTTCGACAAACACGTCGCGCTGCCCTGCAACTCTGACGCTCGTTCCGTACAGAACGGCGTGTCCGGGGTGAGCAAGCCAGCCGGTGTCGTGAGGCGTACTGCGCACCCACGCCATCACGCGCCCCCAGTCGTTGTCGGGCACGCCGATTTCGGCGATTGGCCGATCTGGAAACTTAAGGAACTTGATGTACGCGCTGCGCGTCAGCGATGCCAGCGCGATCACGAGGCAGACGATCCCCGCTCGCCGCGGCGAGGGCTTGAGGTCTTCCGCGATCAACCAGATCAGGTAGGCAATGGCGAGAAAATCAAGCATCCAGAACACCCGCGGTACCTGGAGTTGAATCACCAGGGCGAGTCGCGCCGCGTTCAACGGCAGCGCGACTGCAAATACGCCGACGAGCGCCAGGCATCCCCAGACCAATCCTCGTTCCCCCGGCGCCAGAATGCCCATGGCCGACCGCCGTTTGTAGATATAAAAAATGGTCGGAGGATAAATGAGGTTGAGTCCCCACGCATACAGAGGCCACTCGAGCGGGAACAGATAATCCTTGGTCTCCAGCGTCGCCAGCCACTCGTCATCCATCGTGACCAGCCGGCCCGCAAGCGGTCCTGCCGCCAGCATCCATGCGGCTGCAATTACCACCGCGATTGCCACAAGGATCATCGGTAGCCGCCACCGGCGATCGTTCACGGCCGCGGCAATCGCTATCCAGATCGAAAACCACAACGCCGTCGTCGGATGAAGCAGACCACCGGCGACGACAAGCGCCGCGCTGACGAGCACGCGCTGTTGCATCAGTGCGACCAGCGCCAGAACCCCAAGACTGAATGCGAGTTGGCGCGGATGGAAATAGCCCTCGAGTGTATTCGTCCCCGACTTCGCGATGGCGTGGCGCAAGGTCAGGGCGGCAACGAATGCGAGCGCCGCCGCCTCGGTCCGATACAGGAACCGTCCAAGCAGAAGTGCGCCGGCCAGCAGCAGCGCGAGCGTCGTCGCGTATAACGTCGCGAACAGTGACGGCAATCCGAGTCCGCTGACGCGCGACAGCGCCGCGATCGTCTCATCGATCATCGTCAATCGTGCCTGGGACGCAATCAACGCGCCGTCCCGCGGGAAGAGTGACGGATCGAGCCGTTCGAGTGCCGCCGGGATGTAGAACGCGAGATCGGAGGCGCCGTAGCGATAGCCGGCGGAATTGAGGGTGCAAAGTAACAGGAAAGGGAAAAGGCAAAAGGCAAAAGGGAAAAGGAAAGGTAAAAGAACGGATTGCCTTTTCACTGTTCGTCAGCGGTAGGACCATAGACGGGCGGCACGGGCACGTTCTTCAGGCGCAGGTACACCGTCAGTTGTCCGCGATGATGAATCAGGTGGTTCATCACGAATGACCGGAGTGCGGCGGCGCGCGGCATGGTGAAGACGGTCTGACCGCTGTGCTTGAACGTCCACGGCGCGAGGAATTCCGGATCGCTCATACTCGCGATTCCCGCCCGGGCGGCGCCGACATTCTTCTCGAACTGTGACACGAGCCACGCGGTTGACTCCGGCACGCGGGGGCGCGCGTCTTCCGCGTCAGCGAGATCGAACACCGTGTTCTTGACGATCGCATCGACCCAGTGGGGAATATTCGCGACATGCCCGGCCAGCTGGCCGAGGTTGAAGGACTTGTCGTGCGGCTTCCAGGCGAATTCCGCCTCGGGTACGCGCTCGAGCACCCGTCGAGTCGTGCCCATCTCATGGTCGAATTCCGGAAGCAATGCATCTTTGAGAGCCATCCTTAGAGAATATGTCGTCCCTTGACGCCAGTTCAACCGTCAGAAAAACGGGTGAGATGACGTGACTGAACTCACTCCGTGTCCATGCCGTCTTGCTTCTGGAGCTTGAATGAATGACTGGGCCGGCGGGTTTTCCGGGACGTTTGTGACCCTGGACGAGGATCTCGAGCGGGAGTTCGAGGACCGCCTTCGCGAATCGACCACGCTGGCCTTCCGCGTCGCGTATGGGGTCCTGCGCCACCGGCAGGACGCCGAAGATGTCGCGCAGGAAGCGTTTGCGAAGGCCTATCGCAGCTTCACTCAACTCCGCGATCGTGATCGGTTCCGCGCGTGGCTGATGCGGATGACGTGGCGGCTGGCGATCGACCGCTGGCGATCCGAACGGCGTCGCACGGCGCGGGAACAGGCGGTCGAATTCGCTCACGCGCCGTCGACCGAAGAGGTTGCAGTATCACGTGAGCGCGCCGAGCGCTTGTGGGAGGCGATCGACACGCTGCCGGAAAAGCTGCGAATCGTCGTCGTCCTGGGCGCGATCGAGGGACATGACATTCGAACGATGGCGCGACTGCTCGATTTACCGGAAGGCACCGTCAAGTCGCGGTTGTATCTGGCCCGAAAAGGGCTGGCGGAGAGTCTGAAATGTCTCGCACCGAGCAAATGACAGAACTGGACGAGCGCATTGTCGCCGAGGCGGAGGCCGACCTGCAGCGGTTGCTGTCGATCGAGCCGTCACCGGAGTTCGCTGCACGAGTCCGCGCTCGTATTGACGAGCATCGCGAATCTCGTGCGACGCGATGGGGCTGGATCGGATTGGCGATCGCGACCGCCGCGGCGCTGATCTTCGTGGCTGTGCTTCGAACGAATGACAGTTCGTCTGGGACTCAGAACGCTGAGATCGTCAGGCGTTCGGACACGCCGCTACCAGTGGAACACAGGATAGCGCCGGTGATCATCGCTGCTCGTCAGGCCGCCGTTCACAAGCAATCCACGCTTACCATGGAGGCCACGGCGAGTCCAGAAGTCATCATCGATCCAGCCATCACCGCGGCGATCCAGCGCCTTGCGGCCGCTGCGAGGAATACGATCCTGGACGCTTCGAATGGCGAGAGTATCGCCGCCGACGCGCACGCAGGCGCCCTGCCGATCGCCGAGCCATTAAAAGTTCCCGAACTCGTGTTGACTCCTGTCGATCCGAACGGCGGGCAGTAGTGCGTATTCAGAATGAGGAGTAGAACCGTGACCAGAGCTTTCAAAATCATGACCGCCGCGCTTGCCGTGTTGACGACCACAACTCTTGTCGCGCAGGACGCGCAGCCGGCCGCACAGGCTCGTCCAGGGACGCCCGTCTCGTTGAAACTGTCGCTCGTTTTTTCGCGCTACCAGGGGGAGAAGAAGATCAGCAGCGTGCCGCACACTCTCTGGGCGACGGCGACCGATGGCAGGACGCCGACAACTCTGCGGCTGGGTACACAGATTCCGGTTCCGTCGACGATTTTCGGAAAGGATGGGGAAAAGACGCAGTCGTATAACTATCGCGATGTCGGCACGAATATCGACGTAAACGCGTCCACCGCCCTCGATGGTTTCTACAAAATACAAATTACCATCACCGATTCATCCGTGTATTACCCGGATCAAGCCGAGCCCGCGGCCCGGTCGACGATCGCCAGCACAGGTGCGCCAGCCTTTCGCAACTTCAACTCATCTTTCACGCTGATGATGCGAGACGGCCAGACGGCTCAATCGACAGCGGTGACCGATCCGGTGAGCGGACAGACGATCAAGCTGGACGCGACGCTGAACGTGCAGAAATGAATTGGTGAATTGATGAATTTATGAGTTGGTGAATCGTGAATTGAGGACGCCCGGCGTCAGTGAGTCGCCCAATTCACCAATTCACCAACTACTGCAGAAACGTCGAATCCGCCTCGACCACAATCGTCTTCTGACCGATGAGCTTGTCGCCGATCATAAGCTTGACGAGATAGGTGCCCGCCGCGACCGGTGGGCCCTGGACGCCCCCGCGCCCGCGTCCGCCGCCACCTCTCGGTGCCGCCGCCGGCGTTGCTGTCGGCGCTCCTCTTCCACGCGCCCCTTCGTCTGGTGCGGCCGGCGCGGCAGGCTGTTGCGCGGCCGGTTGTTGTGTCACCGGTTGCGCAACTGGTGCTCCGGCCTCGGCGGCAGCAGTTGGCTGCGGAGTAGCCCCGCCTCCCTGGCCGCGTCCGCGACCTCCTGCACCGCCTGCGCGTAGGTCCCATTGCACGCGATTGAGGCCGGCGTTCTTCGTCCCAACCAGAGTACGGATCTCACGGCCGGTGACGTCGCTGATCGTGACCCGCACGTCTGACGTCGCAGCGCTCTTCAGCCAGTAGCTGATCGCAGATCCCTGGGACGGATTCTGCGCGCGGAAGGATTTCGCCCCCTCGGTGAGGATAGTCTTCTGGATGTCGGTCACCCACGAGACGCCAGGGCGGATATCCAGCAAAGCCGCGTCTGACCCGGTCGTTGTGTCTGACAGCTGCTGGAGCGCCGTGATGTCGTCGATGATGTAGATGCTTCGCCCGTGCGTGCCAACGATCAGATCGTTGTCGCGCGGGTGGACCATGATGTCGTCGATGCGCACGGTCGGCATCCCGTTCATGAACCGCTTCCATTCTCTTCCGCGGTTCAGCGATACGTAGAACGCGTACTCGGTTCCGAGATACAGGAGGTTCTTGTTCTTCGGATCTTCGCGAATGACGTTGACGTTTCCTTCGGGAAGATTCGACGAGATCGACGTCCACGTTTCACCGAAGTCTGTCGTCAGGAAAACGTAAGGCTTGTGATCGTCGGTGCGATGCGCATCGAATGTCACGTAACACGTGCCGGCATCGTAGCGTGATGGCTCGACGCGCGAGACGTGCGTCTCCTTCGCCACGCCTGGCACTTTGTCGACGACGTTCTTCCATGTGTTGCCGCTGTCGCGGCTGACTTGAAGATTGCCATCGTTGGTTCCCACCCAGATGATGCCCGGCACCAGCGGCGATTCGCCGATGGTGACGATGTTGCTGTACGACGCTGCGCCATCGTGCTTCGACGCCATCGGCGCTGAACCGTCGACGCCGAGAATCGGACGGTCGTTGCGGCCGATGTTCTTCGTCAGATCCGGAGAGGCCACCCATGTGTCGCCCCGATCGTACGAGCGGAACAATCGGTCACCACCGAGAAATATCGTTCGCGGATTGTGTGGCGAAAGAATGAACGGCGTGTTCCAGTAGAAACGGTAGTACGTGCCTGACGGCGGCGTCGGGACCACGTTCGGGTTTTGATTTCCGGCGAATCCAAACGGCGCGGGCACTTGGGCGGCTGGATCGGGTGTTTCGCCGGCCGGCGCGCCGCCACCGCCGCGTCCGGCCTGTCCTGGTCCACGCGGCCGGATGCTGTTGCTGCGTCCTGTCCGTAAATCGAGGCGATTGGTGGCGCCGTCCTGCGACTCGGAGTACACGACGGTCCAGTCCGATTGATCGTTCTGCGTGTAGAACCCGTCGCCGCCGCCGACGCGATACCAATCGGAATTCAGAATTCCATTTGCGCTACGTGTGGCGCTCGGTCCGCACCAGCTGCCGTTGTCTTGTAATCCGCCGCAGACGTAATACGGCTTGCGCATGTCCGCGCTAATCGCGTAGAACTGCCCGACCGGCAGGTTGTTGACGTACTCCCAGGTGTCGCCGCGGTCGTAGGTCACGTCGAAGCCGCCGTCGTTGCCAAGCAGGATGTGTTTGCCATCGCGTGGATCGATCCAGATCGCGTGATGATCGCTATGTGGAATGCCTTGAACGGTGTTCCAGGTTTTTCCACCGTCGGTGCTCTTGAAAAAGGGCGCGCCGCCCTGATACGCGATCTCCGGATTAGTGGGATCGACACGGATCTGGCTGTAGTACATCCACCGATCGCCTTGATTCGACAGGAAGCGCCAGCTCTTTCCGCCATCATCCGATCGCCACACACCGCTCTTGTTGGGATCTGGCGGAGGAGCCTGACCGCGTCCGCCGCCGAAGCCTCCGCCACCGCCGCCCCCTCCGCGCTGGCCGGGAGGCACCAGCGTTCCATCATCGTTGACGCCGGCTCCGGTGCCACCGCTCGGCCCAACTTCGATCGACGCGTAAATTGTCGATGGTTTCGAGCGCGCGATGTCGAGCCCAATCCGTCCGATGATCGGATTGTTCGGTAATCCGTTGGTGAGCTTCGTCCATGTCTTGCCGGCATCGGTGGTCTTCCAGATTCCACTGCCCGGCCCGCCGCCGTTGAACCCCCACGGCGTGCGACGCCGCTGATACGACGCAGCGATGAGCATGTTCGGATTGCCTGGATCGATCACGACGTCGGTGAATCCCGTGTTGTCGTCGATGAATTTCGTATTGGTCCAGGTCTTTCCGCCGTCGGTCGTCTTATAGAGACCGCGTTCCTTGTTGGGGCCAAAGAGATGTCCCACGGCGGCGACGTACGCAATGTTCGGATCTTTGGGATGCACGACGATGCGGCCGATCGATTGCGTTTCTTTCAGGCCAGCCTCCTGAAAGGTCTTCCCGCCATCGATTGACTTGTACACGCCGGCGCCGAACGAGGAACTCTGACGATTGTTCGGCTCACCGGTGCCGACGTAAACGATGTCGGGGTTCGACGGCGCGATTGCGATGTCGCCAATTGAGGAGACAGGATACGTATCGAAGATCGGCATCCATGTCGTCCCGTTATTCGTGCTCTTCCAGATTCCGCCGGTCGCAAATCCGAGATAGATCGTGCTTGGATTGCTCTCGACGACAGCGATGTCATCGACGCGACCGCCCATGCTCGCCGGACCAATCGGTCGCCAGACGAAAGGCTTCAAGATGGGATCGTCGGACTGATTGATAGGCGGCGGAAGCGGCGGGACCTGGGCGGGCCCCTGTGCGATGAGCACTCGCCCCGCGACGAGACACACCCCAATGCCGAGCCAGGCGAGCACGCGCACGCGCAGAATCTGTCGACTCACAACTTTCTCCTCTGCCTTTCTACTTGCTGAAGTCTACTTTTGGAGCCTGCCGGGCCTCGGGGGGAACTTCCCAGTACGGATGTTCTTTGAAGCCGAACATCTTGGCGGTGACGTTCGAGGGGAACTTTCGTCGTTGTGTGTTGTATGCCTGAACCGATTCGTTGTAGCGCATACGTGCAACGGATAACCGGTTTTCGGTCCCGCTCAGCTCGTCCATCAATCGATTGAACTGCGCGTCCGCTTTGAGCTGAGGGTAGTTCTCGACGAGTGCGAGCAGCCGCCCGAGGGCGGATGACGTCTGATTGGCGGCCTGGATGGTTTCTTCAGGCGTTTTTGCCGCGAGCAGTCGCGAGCGCGCATCCGCGATGTCCTTGAAGACACCTGACTCATGCGCCGCGTAGCCCTTCACAGTGTTGACCAGATTCGGGATCAGATCATTCCGGCGCTGCAACTGGTTCTGCACTTCCGCCCACTGCGCGTTGATGGCTTCTTCCTGGGTTGAAAACTTGTTGTAGGAACAACCGGACAGCGCTGTGATCAACATCAGGATGGCGATGTTCGTCGTGAATCGAAGTCGTTTATCCATGTCGCCCCTTTTCTGTTCTCCTACTGATCTCCGCCTGAAGGCGGAAGCCACGGATTCAAGATTAGTCATCAGCGATTAGCGATTCGTCTACCAACCACCGGATGCGCCGCCGCCACCGCTGCGGCCTCCACCGAATCCGCCGAAGCCACCACCGCCACCGCCACCGCCGAATCCACCTCCGCCGAATCCGCCAAAGCCGCCGCCGAATCCGCCCCCGCCGAACGGTCCGATGCCGCTGTTCCACCCGCTCCACGGGCCGCCGCCCCACATCCGCCGGCGGCGTCGTCGCCGATTGCTGGCGATGATGATGATGAGCAGGATGATGATCCACCAGGGGAAGCCTGAACCGGTGGTCCGCCGAGGCGCCGGAGGCGGGGGGACGTCCTGCAGCGTGACGCCGCGCCGCTCCGCGATGCGGTTGATGACGGATGTGGTGCCGGCCAGCAGTCCCGCGCCGTAGTTGCCGCTTCGAAATTGCGGTGTGATGACGTCGCGAATCGTTTCCCCCGCGAAACCATCGGTCACGAATTGCTCGAGGTCGTACCCGACCTCGATCCTGATCCTTCGATCGTCGACGGCGACGACGATCAAGAGGCCGTTGTCTTTTCCTTTGTCACCAATGCCGCGGCCGCCGTTCTCGAACATCTTTACTGCATACTCATCGATGTCGGCGTAGGGCTTGAACGTCCGCACCGTGGCGACAACGACCACGTCGCCGCTTGCCGCCTTGAGCGCGCGGATTCGGCGATCGATCTCTCGCTCGCTGTCGTCGTCGATGACGTCGGCAAAATCGTTGACCGGCGCGGTCAGCTGAGGAATGGATTGCGCGGCAGCCTTCGTTGTTCCAGGGACGACGAGGCACACCAACAGCAAGACGAGGACGACGGACGTGGCGCGACGGACCATCAGGCGTGCGCCCGCCACATGTCGACGTATTCCCAGACCCGCTCGGATGCGGCGATGTATCGCACGACGAGCGCCGTCGGATCCGCGATCGCGCTGCGCACGCCGGTGCCGGCGCTGATGACCTCGCGTACGAGGTCGGCGGGGATTCCTATCTGCCGTTCCGCGGTTGCAGGGAGATCCGACGTGTCAGCATCTGTCAGCCTGGCAATATTACGGAGCAGCGCAACAAACGCCGGCGCTGATGCCGCGATCAGGCGTCCAACCGCGTCCGAGTGCCCACCGGTTTCGAGGAACCCCTCGCGCAAATGAATGAGATGGCTCTTGGCGCTCAGCTCGCATGCGCGCCGTGTATCGCCCTGTGCCACGCGTGCGTTGCCGAAAGGATTCGTTCCGACGATGACGACGTGATGCGCGATGATGTCGCCGTACTCGAGCGGAAAGACATCGAGCGTGCGGAGGAATTCCTCCAGTTCGAGGATGAGTGGAACGGCCAGGGAGCGTCGATGCCAGCCAGCCACATAGGGCAAGCACTTGACGAGATCGTCGAATGCAAGGCGATCGACGAGGGCCAGCGTGTGCAGGAGTCGCGGAGTCGCGGGAGTATCTAGCCCGTACGCGACAACCGATCGCAGTCGCGCGCCGAAGACGCGGTCAAGCTCGGAGGCAAGGCTGGTGAGCGCCGCGCGCTCGTCTCCGGGTAGCGGCAGAGAATCCATGCAAGTGATTATGTACGAGTTGCCAGTCTTCAGTTTCCAGTTTCCAGTTCGAGACGGCATTCCGGCTGGGAACTGGTAACTGGGAACTGGGAACTGGCAACTGCCTCATAATCAGCAATTCATGGAACTCCGACGACTCAACATCGGATGCTTCGGTGGAGGCACGGGGTTGCCGAGTCTGCTGGGCGGACTGAAGAACAATCCCTGGCTCAACGTCAATGCGGTCGTGACGATGTTCGACAGCGGCGGCAGCTCCGGGCAGCTGCGCGACGAACTTGGCGTGTTGCCGCCGGGTGACGTGCTCAAGTGTGCGCTCGCGCTCGCGCGGAACGAGCGCGAAGCGCGCCGTGTGCTGTTATCGCGCCTCCCCATGCTCGAGCACTCGCGGCTGCGTGGACACACCGGCGGAAACCTGCTCCTCTCGATGATGGAGCGGTACACCGGCGACTTCCTCGCAGCGGTCGACGGACTGCGCGCCTTGCTTGGGTGCAGGGGGACGGTGTGGCCGGTCTGTACGGAGAAGGCGAGCATCTGCGCCGAATACGGTGATGGAGCCAGGTCGCGTGGCGAAGTCGCCGTGGATGCCGGGCAGACAGCAGGCAGCGCGATCGTGCGGCTGTGGCTCGAGCCCGAGGTACGCCTCCACCCGGTCGTCGCGGAGGAGATCCCACGTTTCAGTGCGGTGATCATCGGTCCGGGAAGCTTCTATACGAGTCTGCTGCCGATTTTTCTCGTCAAAGGTGCGCCGCAGGCGATTCAACAGGTGAACGGGCCGGTCATTCTCGTCACCAATCTGCTGACCGAAGGGCGAGGCATGTCGCATTTCACGGCCGGCCACGCCGTGCGTGAGATGAGCGCAGCGATCGGACGGTCGATCGATGTCGTGCTTTACAACACCGTCCTCCCGTCGGACGAGACACTCGCCCGATATCGCGGCGAGCATAAGCAGCCGCTCGAAGCCGGCGACATTCCCTCGTCATGCGAAGTCGTTGCGGGCGATTTTTGGTACGGCGACATCGCTCGTCACGATCGACGTCGCCTGGCACAGGCCGTGTGGGCAATCCTCGCGCGACGGCTGTTGTGATCGGTTTCTGATGCTGCCGGAATCCGGATCCGTTGTCCGGGATCCGGGATCGGATTTTCTCTCGATGCCCATTCTGGTTCTTGACGCCGTTTCGCTGTCCTTCGGTCATCTTCCACTGTTCGAGAACGCCGACCTGCGGATCGAACCGGGCGAGCGCATTGCGCTCATCGGCCGGAATGGATCCGGCAAATCAAGTCTGCTGAGAATTATTTCAGCTGAGATTCCGCCGGACACCGGTGTCGTCTGGCGCGCGCCGTCGCTGCGGACGGCGCGGCTGGGGCAGGATGTCGCCGCGTATACGCGTGAGGGATCGAGTGTTTCCGCTGCCGGGACCCACTCGGTATTCGACGAAGTGGCGGCGGGACTGGAGACGCTTGCCGAACTCGTGACCGCGTATCACCGTGCCGCGGTGGAAGTGGCCGAGCGCGGCGGGGAACAAGCATTGAGCCGGCTGGGGGATCTTCAGCATCAACTGGAAGAACGTGACGGCTGGCGGCTCGAACAAAAGGTTGAAATGGTGGTTTCACGTCTCGCGTTGCCCGCCGACAGGCCGATGCGGGAGCTGTCGGGTGGGTGGCGGCGCCGGGTGCTGCTCGGGAGAGCGCTCGTATCCGAGCCGGATCTCCTCCTGCTCGACGAACCGACGAACCACCTGGACATCGACGCGATCCGCTGGCTCGAGGATTCTCTGAGTGGATTTGCAGGCGCGCTGCTCTTTGTTACGCACGACCGCGCGTTCCTGGGAAAACTTGCGACCCGGATCGTGGAGCTGGATCGCGGACGACTGACATCGTGGCCAGGCACCTACGATCGGTATCTCCAGAAGAAGGCCGAAGCGCTCAATACGGAGGCGCTTGAACTGGAGCGGCTCGATAAGAAGCTCGAAAAAGAAGAAGCGTGGTTGCGGCAGGGCGTCAAAGCTCGCCGAACACGGAACGAAGGGCGTGTGCGCGACCTGATGCAGCTGCGGAAACAACGCGCCTCCTATCGTGCGGAGTCGGGTCCCGTGCGGATGTCGGTTGACCCGGCTGATGCATCGGGACAATTGGTGTTCGAAGCGGAACATGTCACCAAGTCGTTCGGCGGTGTTTCGATCGTGCGCGATTTTTCTCAACGCATCCTGCGCGGCGACCGGATCGGTTTGATCGGGCCAAATGGATCCGGAAAAACGACGCTGTTGAAGCTGCTGGTCGGCGAACTCCCTCCTGATTCAGGGATGATTCGTCGGGGATCGCGGGTCGAGGTGGCGTACTTCGATCAGCAGCGAGAGCAGCTCCATCCGGATCGAACGGTCGCCGACATCGTGAACGATGGCAACGACACCGTCGTGATCAATGGTTCGCCGCGCCACGTCATGGGCTATCTTGCCGATTTCCTGTTCCCGCGCGATCGCGCCGTGTCGCCGGTCCGCGCTCTCTCGGGCGGCGAACGCAACCGGCTCATGCTCGCGCGGCTCTTCGCGCGGCCGGCGAACGTGCTGGTGATGGACGAGCCTACGAACGACCTCGACATCGAGACGCTCGATCTTCTCGAGGAGGTGATCACCGACTTCGAGGGCACGATTCTGCTCGTGAGCCACGATCGACTCTTTCTCGAGCACATCGTGACCAGCACGCTCGTGTTCGAGGGAGAGGGGCGGATCACCGAGTACGTCGGCGGGTATGAGGATTATCTGAGACAGTCGGGATCGGTTGGGCGCGATGCGGGAACTACTGTCCGGGATGCGGGATCCGTTGTGCGTGATCCGGTTGGATCCCGCACTCCGGATCCCGGGTCCCGGCTGCGTAAGAAACTTAGCTTCAACGAATCCCGCGAGCTCGAGTCATTGCCCGAACGCATCGCCTTGCTGGAGTCGGAGCAATCGCGATTGCAGGAGGAGGCGGGATCGCCGGATTTCTACAAGCAATCCGCGGATCACATTCGTGCGGTGCTTGCGAGGATTGACGCGATCGCTCCCGAACTGGATGACGCGTTGGCGCGCTGGATGGAACTCGAGGAGCGGCGGTGAGCGCCGCCCCGATCTGTCCGCGGCGATCTATTGTTCAAACGATTTCGTAAAGAGATCCTCAACCGCGCGTTTCCCGTTGTCACGAATTTGGCGCGTACCCGTTCCAGTGAAGTGCGGATGGGTGATCCTCGGCGTGTCTCCGAGCGCGGACCAATCGCTGCCGGTCCAGCGAAACCAGCCGTTTTTGTCCTGGTCGAACACGAAAAGCGGCTTGTTGCAAAGCTTCGCGAACTCCGCGCCCCAGCCGGTTCCACCCCGAACGGTCCTGTCCTGCTGGATGGTGCCGACGATGTAGATCTCTTGGCCGTGATTCACCTGGTACCACAGCGTCTGAAGAATCTTCCGGATACCCGGACCCTCCGTGTACCGGCGGTTCATCAGCCGCGAGACGTATTCAAGGCTTACGTCCCCCGCCAACAGCTCTTCATGATTGAGGACGCGGATGCCGCGCCGACGGGCTTCGGTGTGGCCGTCGAAGGTGAAGTTCACTTCCTCGATTCCATGGCGCTCGGCGCACCCACCAAATTCCGCCTCGGCGCCAGGAGCCGCACCGCTGAAAAGAATGTAATCGCTCTTGTCCATCTACCGTTTCACCTTGCGTTTTGCCGCCGTCGTACGTTTTCTCGCCGTCGGTTTTGCAGCCTCATCCGCGGACACGCCAGCCTTCAACCGCGCTGCCCGCTCGATGATCTTCGCCAGCATCTCGCCCGCTTCGCCGCCTTTCGCCGGACGATGTGACTTCCACACATCCGGCTGATCGGCGGCGAGGATGTCTTCGAAATCGCCATCGCTCTTCACGCTCTTTGGCGCAAACTCGACGATGTCGACGTCTCCGGCCCAGTCGTCACGATGTTTGATCAGGAGCCAGCTTCGACCGTCACCGCCACCCCAGCGACCGCCGGTGCGGACGAGGACCCACGAGCCTTTGAGCTTGTAGCCGTCGAGCGTGAACTTGAGATCCCCTTTTTTCAGGGCCGCATCGACGTCTGGTATCTCCGGTTTCCAGGTTCCCTGATCCCATAGCATCACGATTCCGGCACCGTAGCCTTCAGGGATCACGCCTTCAAACGTACCGTACTCGATTGGATGATCTTCGACGTGCATCGCCAGTCGCTTCGTCTTTGGATCCAGCGACGGTCCTTTCGGAACGGCCCACGACAGCAGCACGCCTTTCCACTCGAGCCGAAAATCGTAGTGCAGGTGGCTCGCGAGATGTTTCTGCACACAGAAGAAGAGCCCCCGCTCGGGTTTCGCCTTCTTCGCGCGTTCCTCGGCGACCTTGACGTCACCGGACGGCTCGGGCGTCGACTTGAAGTTGCGCTTCTGTTTGTATTTCTCGAGGACCATTTTTTATGCTCGCGGGGCCCCACCCCCGATCGCTCTCGCTCGGCGACTTCGCGCCTCGCTCGGGCCGCGGGCGCTGCTGATTCACCGACCGGATCAATCCGCGCGATCCCAGCACGACCGACTCTGTCGGATCCCGGATCCCGCACACCGGATCCCGATCAGGTCTTATTCAATTCACTCTGCCCATCATCCTCTTGATCCATGGCGTGAGCGCAAACATCACCACCGCGGCAAGGGCAGAGAACGCTGCGACGGCGCAAAACAGTGTTGGCAGCGCAAATGATTCATAAAGGCCCGCGACTCGACCGCCGATGTAGTTCCCCACTGATGTCGCGAGAAACCAGATCCCCATCACGAGACCGGCGATGCGCGCGGGTGCGAGTTTCGTCATCGCACTCAGGCCAACCGGACTAAGCAACAACTCACCGATCGTGTGCAACAGGTACGTCATGGTCAACCACATCGGGCTGACCTGCCCCCCCTGTCGGGCGGGAATGATGAGAATCGCAAAACCGGCGCCGACAAAGATCAGCGACATCGCGAATTTCGCGGGGCTCGATGGTTCTTTGCCCTGATCGCCAAGGCGCAACCACAGCCAGGCGAATACCGGCGCGAGCATCCACAGGAACAACGAGTTCTGCGACTGGAACCAGCTGCTGGGGAATGGAAAGCCAAGGAGCACGTTGTTGGTGTTGCGGTCGGCAAAGAGATTCAGCGTCGAACCTGCCTGCTCGAACACAGACCAGAAGATCGCCGCGGCAAAAAACAGCGCGCCGATGGCATAAAGCCGATGCCGCTCCTCGCGCGTCCAGGCGCCGGAACTGAAGAGCCATCCGAAAAAACTCAGCGTCAGGAACAGCAGGAAATATCCGGCAGCGTCGGCGATCTGGGTTGCGGCGATCGGCAGAGTGCCCGTGAACGTTCCGATGGCGAACAACACAATCACCGCAATGAGAACCACGCCGATGAGAAGCGCGCGACGACGGAGTGTCGCCGCTGCCTGCGGTGATTCCGCTGGTGCCGGGTGCAAGCCGGCACTGCCAAGGTATCGACCTCCGGCGACGTACTGAATGAGGCCGAACAGCATGCCGACGCCGGCCGACGCGAATCCGATGTGCCAGTTGACGTTCTGTCCGAGATAGCCACATACCAGCGGGGAGAAGAACGCGCCCATGTTGATGCCCATGTAATAGAGCGAGAATCCGGCATCGCGGCGCTTGTCTTCTTTGGAATACAGGTAGCCGACCATGACGCTGATGTTGCCCTTTAGCAGGCCCGTGCCGATCACGATCAGGAACAATCCGAGATAGAACGTCGCCAGCGAAGGGACCGCCATACTGAAATGTCCCGAGGCGATCAGGACCCCGCCATAGAGCACGGCGCGCCGTTGACCGATGAATCGGTCCGCGATCCAGCCGCCAGGCAACGTCATCATGTACACCATCGACGTGTAGAGGCCGTAAATCGCGCCTCCCTGCGCCGCGTTGAATCCGAGTCCTCCGCTGGCGACCGGCGCGGTCATGAAGAGCAGCAGCAGCGCGCGCATGCCGTAGTAGCTGAACCGCTCCCACATTTCCGTGAAGAAGAGCGTGGACAACCCGCGCGGGTGACCGAAGAAGGCACGGTCGTGTTCGGCCGCGGCGACGGCAAAGTCTCGCGGATCGGCAGCAGCGGCGGCGGGGTCAGTCATCCACCATCAGCATAGTTCAATCGGGGGACTGCGTCGGCTTCGAGTGAGTGGCGGGGACCCCTGCGCCCCGCCCAAGGCTCACTTCGTTGCGCTCGTCCTTCGCGGCTCGCTCCACTCCGTTCGCGCCCGCTGCGCCCTGCCTCGCGGTAGCGGCGTCAGCCGCGAAGGCGGATCGCGAGGCTCACTCGCTATCGCTCGTTCGCGTGTGGGTACAATAAAGGTGTGCAGGTGCTCCTGATTTCCACGTACGACATGGGCCGTCAGCCCTTCGGGCTGGCATCTCCGGCGGCGTGGCTGCGCGAGGCGGGTGCCGACGTCGTGTGCGTCGATCTCACGCGCGAAAAGCTCGCGACCGGCCAGATCGAAGCGGCGGAAGTTATCGCGTTTTTTCTGCCGATGCACACGGCAACGCGCCTGGCGATTCCTGTGATGGATCGTGTGCGCGCGGTGAATCCCGCCGCCCGATTGATCGCGTACGGTCTGTATGCGCCGTTGAATGACGAATTGCTTCGCGATCATGGTGTCGAGCACGTGCTCGGCGGCGAGTTCGAACAGGAGTTGGTAGCGGCAGCTCTGAAGGGCTGCGCTACGACAGAATGGGATGGGCGGCCAATTGGTGGGAACCTCGCGCAGGCCTTTACGCCTGCCACGATCCCGCGTCTGCAATTTCGCGTGCCGTCGCGCGAAGGACTGCCGCCACTCTCGCGCTACGCGACACTTCAGATCTCCGATGAGCGTCGAATCGTTGGCTACACCGAAGCTAGTCGCGGATGTAAGCATCGTTGCCGCCATTGTCCGATCGTGCCCGTTTACGACGGCCGCTTTCGAGTCGTTCCGGCCGACGTCGTCCTCGCGGACGTACGTGCGCAGGTTGCAGCCGGTGCGCAACATATTACGTTCGGCGATCCGGACTTCTTCAACGGCATTCGTCATGCCGAGAAAATAGTCCGATCGGTTGCTGAGGAGTTTCCCGGCATCACCTACGACGTCACGATTAAAGTCGAACACTTGCTCGAGCACTCGGGTTTACTGCCGGTGCTCGTCGAGACCGGCTGCGCGTTTGTGACGACGGCGGTGGAGTCGCTGGACGACGCCGTGGTTGCAAAGCTGGAGAAGGGACACACGCGCGCCGACTTCGAGCGCGTCGTCGATCTTTCCCGGACCGCGGGCCTCGTTCTTGCGCCGACCTTCGTTCCGTTCACACCATGGACGACGTTCGCGAGCTACCTGGATCTGCTGCATGCGATCGACCGGCTGGAACTCGTCGAGCACGTCGCGCCGATTCAGCTCGCGATCCGGCTGTTGATTCCCCAGGGTTCACGGATGCTCGAACTCGAGGAGGTCCGGGCTGTCACACGCGCATTCGATCCGCGGTCGCTGACGTTTCCGTGGGTTCATCCGAACCAGGCGGTCGACCATCTCCAGTCGGAGCTGACGGAGCTCGTCGGCGTGAAGATATCGCTCTCGCGGACCGAGTTGTTTGGCCACGTCTGGGATCTCGCACACGCGCGAGCGGAGACACGTTCCGTTCGCAAACAGCCGCCGCTCGTGGCGAGAGCGGCGATCCCATACCTCAACGAACCTTGGTACTGTTGAGCGGAACCCACGGCGGAGCAGTTGGCTCTGGTATGAATGAATCGCTAATCGCTGATCACTGATCGTGAATCGCTAATCCTTGAATCCTTGAATCCTTGAATCGTTGAATCCTTGAATCATCGGATCCCGGATCCCGGATCCCGGATCCCGGAGGGTCAATGCCATTCCTAGTTGAAATTTGGTGATGCCCACCGTTCACGCCGCGTGTTCTTTGGTCGCGACCCGGGTCGCGCGCGCTAACGCGCGCTGTAGGTCCGGGAGTGCCTCAAAGTGTTTGACGCGATGAAGCCGCGGCTCGAGATCGAGCAGCGCGGTCGCCACCCAGC
>JBKPSH010000073.1:0-10670 GCA_046734955.1 Acidobacteriota bacterium | reverse complement strand
TGCGTCCTCTATGAGATGTTGACCGGTCGACCCGCGTTCGATGGCGACGACGTGACGGAGACGATTGCCGCAGTCGTTCGTGGGCAGCCGAATTGGACGCTGCTGCCTGCGAACGTGCCCGAGCAAGTTCGGCTGCTGTTGAAGAAGTGCCTCGAAAAAGATCGCCGGGCACGCGTGTCCGACATTGCTGTTGCGCGCTTCCTACTGGCCGAGTCGCTCCCTTTGACCGCCGCGTCCACAGCGCCTTTACGGTCGCGCCGACGGCTGCTGGCGATTGCAGCCGTCACTGCCGTCGGTGTCGCGATGGCGGTCGGCGGGGCGTGGCTGGGCGCGCGATTCAAGTCTCAGCCGGCTACTTCGCCCGCGCGATTCGTCCTGGCGCCGCCACAATCGCTGCCCTTGTTCCTGCAGGGTTTCGACCGCGACATTGTGATCTCGCCGGACGGATCGCAAATCGTCTACCGTTCTACAACTGGATCAGGTGGAACGGTCTTCGCGGTTCGCGGCATTAACGATCTGACGCCGCGCATCCTTGCCGGCACAGGCGGCCGCGAGCCGTTCATGTCGCCCGATGGACGCTGGGTTGGATATCTTGCAGGGAGCGAACTGCGCAAGGTGTCGATTACAGGGGGACCGTCGATCGCCATCGCGACACTCGGGAGCCTTCCGCGCGGCATCCACTGGGGAGCGGACAATCGAATTGTCTTCGGCGTCGTCGATCCAAGCAAAGGGCTGCAAAGCATCACAGCTTCGGGAACCGACCCTCGATCGTTGACGACGCCGGCGCGAGATAAAGGGGAGATCGGCCACTACTATCCGTTCACGATGCCCGACGGCAAAGCGGTGCTCTTCACCATCGCAGGCGGTCCCGGCTACACAGGGCAGATCGCCGCGCTGGATCTGCAGACCGGCCACTACAAGACACTGATCCGCGATGGCAGTGCTGCGGTCTTCGTCGAGCCGGATTACCTCGTCTACTCCAGTCGAGGAACGCTCCAGGCGGTCCGGTTCGATCCCCGGCGTCTGGAGGTGAGCGGCGAACCGATCCTTGTCATCGACCAGGTGATGACTACCTCCATCGGCAATGCAAATTTTTCGGTTTCCCGCAACGGCACGCTCGTCTATGTAGCGGGAGGCGGCGCGTTGGTGCAGAACGTTTCCCCTCGTTCGCTCGTGTGGGTTAACCGGCGCGGGATGGAAACGCCGATCGGGGCGCCGACACGACTGTACGGCGTTGCCAGGCTGTCGCCCGACGGCACGCGCGTCGCGGTCGACATACGCAGCCCGGGATCCGACATCTGGGTTTGGGATCTCGCCCGTGAAACGCTGACGCCGCTCAATCTCGATCCAGGCGTCGACTTGGCGCCGGTGTGGACGAAGGACAGCCGGAGGATCATCTGGTCGTCGTCGCGCGGCGGCGGCAATCCAAACGTGTATTTTCAGTCAGCGGACGGAACCGGCCCGATTGAACGCCTGACGACGAACGAACGGGCGCAGTTCGCCACAGCGGTCACCCCGGACGGGTCGCGGTTCATCCTATTCAGTCCCAGCGCGGCGAGCGGCATCGGATCGCTCGCGGCGGTCGATCTGTTCACGGCGGCGCTCGATGGCCGAGGGCAACCACCCGTCCCGCTGCTGCAGTCGCCAACACAGAAGCTTGCCGCAGAAGTCTCGCCCGATGGCCACTGGCTCGCCTATCAGTCAGACGAATCCGGCCGGCATGAAGTATTCGTCCGACCGTTTCCCAACGTCGAGTCGGGGCGCTGGCAAGTATCGACCGAGGGCGGCACCCGGCCTGCTTGGTCGCGCAAAGGCGATGAACTCTTCTACCTCGATGGCAACGATAAGTTGACCGCCGTTCGCTTTCGGGTCAATGGCGCGACGTTCACACCTGAGAAACCAGCTAGACTACTGAACGAAAGATATGTCGCGGGTTCGACGACTCGAGGCTACGATCTGCGTTCGTACGATGTATCCGCGGACGGCCAGCGATTCCTGATGCTCAAGGAGACAGCGGGCGCCTCGGCGGCAGCGCCACTGCCCCCCATGACGGTAGTTCTCAATTGGATCGAGGAGCTGAAATCGCGCGTTCCGGCGAAATAGTGCCAGTCATCGATGCAGCCAGAGCACGAGGTTACACCTGGCGAAATATTAAAGAGCGACGTCTGGCTGCAGCCGGATGCAGAGCTGCTACCAGCAGCTAACACCACGGTCGGCCCGCAGGACACGGGCAGGCGCGTTGTCCCTTTCCCTTGCACTCGCTACACCGAATCGTTCCCTACTTCGGACGGAGCACTCCTCACCCGACCCGCCCCACGCTGCGCACGTCACACGCACTGTCCCGTTGCAGTGTGGGCATGTTCGCTGTCCATCCCCTTGACAATCCTGGCACGCAGCCACGAGTTTCCGACGGCGGAAGTTGATCGGAAATGTCCGGCGCCCAGGGATCGAAGTCGCTTCCATCTGGAAATGCGATCTCCGGCGTCGTTTTGCGGCTGAGGGGTTGCGTTCGCGCGACGACTCGGCGGAAACGAACGTGATAAGTGACGACCGTCCAGCGCACATCGGCGCGGTTGATTGCAGCCGCGGGTAGAACTCGACCGATCAGTTGAGTTAACAGCCGCCCACCTGCGCGCGGCTCTCGTCACTACCTCGTCTGAAAACGGCAACAGCTGATCAATCGGAACCGAAAAAGATTGAAGGCGTGCTTACCTGCCCCGGGCTTGCAGGCGCAGGGGCACTGCTCGGTGTGGGCCGTGTCGATCGCGAGCCGGTGATGTCGTGACTGAGTGACAGGAATAAAACCGGAGTGCGGTTGTGGACCGAATCCTCCAGATTTCGACGATAAGAGCACCCTCGCGATTATCGCTGGCGTCGGAGTCTCCCTCGCTCCCTCCACCTCCCCGTCGCCGTCGTTGATGGCAGCCCAGAGAAAAGGCCAATGCGCTACTTCTAAGCGCCGCAGGAACGAGCGTGCGAGCGTATCGGTCGCGGCCCTTGGCGCAGGAGTCCGACGCGAAGAAAGAACTAAAATGAGGCTGCTGGTTTCGGGGAAGATAACAAGCGGAGATGCCGATGACGGACGAGTCCATTACGACGACGCCTCCCCGACGACTGACAGTAAAGGCCTTCGGAGTCACCGATAAAGGAAAGGTGCGCGCGACCAATGAGGATCAGTTCCTCATCGCGGAGCTCACGAAGGCGATGCGCGTATGGCAGACAAGTTTGCCAGAACCGAAGCTCCAGGTTGGCGAGGAGCGGGCACATCTGTTTCTCGTGGCGGACGGCATGGGCGGCCACTCCGCTGGGGAACGGGCCAGCGCCCTTGCCGTCGCCGCGATTGAGCAGTTCACGCTCAATTCGTTCAAGTGGTTCGTTGGTTCCGATCGCACTGAGGAGAGGAAGGTTCTCGCACTGTTCCAGTCCGCGTTTGATCAAGCCGATGCTCGTATTCTCGCGGAAGCCGCGGAGCACCCAGAATTGACCGGCATGGGAACGACGGTGACGATGGCGTTCCACTTGGGCGCGCAGCTATGCGTCATGCACGTGGGCGATAGCCGCGCCTACTTGTACCGAGACGGCGAATTGCACCAGCTCACCGAGGACCATACGCTGGTGGCCGATCTGGTGCGCACCGGCGCTGTTCGCCGTGATGAGGTTGCCGGACACCAGCTCCGCCACGCCGTGACGAATGTTGTCGGCGGGCCCGAGCCGGGGGTCAAGGTCGAAGCGCGCGCGCTCGATTTGCAGAACGGCGATCGCCTCTTGCTATGTTCGGACGGTTTGACGGAGATGCTAACGAACGAAGTAATTGCGGCCACTCTGGACGCGGAGCTCGCACCCGAGGCGGCTGCGAAAAGCCTGCTTGCGAGGGCCAATGAAGGAGAGTCAACCGATAACATTACGGTCGTCGTTGTGCGGTTCGATTCGGCCGAGTCCGAGGCAAGGGCAGGTCGCCACACACGGTGACGCAAAGCTTGAAATGTGACGTCAAGTCGCAATCGAAATCACGCACATCCAGACGGCGATTCTCTGGCTGAAGAATAGCTACTCCGTCCCGTGACAAATGATGGTCAAGTAGTCCTTCTGCGGACCTTCATCCACCACCGTCGCGTGCTTTATGGGACCATAGCCACCGATTCGATATTGCAGTTCCACAGGTTGTTTCGTGTGAGCTGCCGTGCGCAAGCTCTGATGCAGTGCATGAATGAGGTCAGGTTGTTCCGGTTCCAAAATACTGATGACTGTTTTCACGGTGCGGCCAATTAGCGCGGGTGTGATTGGAGAAGTTTTCGGAGAAACGCAACTCAGTAACCGAAATGGTTCGGTGCGGGAGATTTTGTAAATCGTCTCCGGCTCTGACGCCAGAATCATCTGCGACCAGTGTTGGTTAAGGGGTAGCCCGACGTCTGCTTCCATGGAGTTTTCCCTAGGTTGTGATTTTATCGAATCTATGCTTGCCAGTCCTTCAATCCCTAACGAGCAGAGCAGAGGCAATCATGACAGCCAGCTCCCCTGTTCAGGGCAGACGGACCCATCCCCCGGTCCCTCCACCTCCCTGTCGCGGTTGTCGACGGCAGTGTCACCGAAAACCTCAATGAAATTGGGATGCGGCTGTGGGCCGATCCCTCCATGACGCAGCTGCGCCGCTCTCGCTTACCGCAAGCGATCCGTTCGCATTGATCAGTTTGATCCCGAACGGAATCGCACTCGGCTGAGCTATTTGTGGATCATCGCAGGTTGTCCTACACTTTGTTGGCGGCATTCGGCTGACGCCGTCAAGTCTCCTCACAACTGAATCAGTAAACGGTGAACCCAGCTGCGGCTCCTTCGCAGTAATGGTTCCCCTCGTGTCGTCTTCGCAGAGAGCAGGCAAACCCTTGGCTGTTGGGTCAACTTCCGTCTTCTCTTCACGTGCAATCGCCGTCACGTTCGCGCTCTCCCTGTCCTGGTGCATCCCCGGCCACTGGACTGGCGGGAGCGTGGTCAACGCGTTCGCTTTGCCGTCTCCCTGGACGTCGAAGGACATCGGGGCGGTCGCTGTGGCAGGCAGCGCGTCGGAATCGGGCGGAGTATTCACTGTGCGCGGCGCGGGTGCCGACATCTGGGGCACCGCTGATTCCTTCCATTTCATGTCGCAGCCACTGTCGGGCAACGGCGAGATCGTCGCCCGCGTGATGTCTATCCAGAACACCAACGCCTATGCAAAGGCTGGCGTAATGATTCGCGGGGCACTCACCGCCGGGTCCGCTCACGTGATCCTAGATGTCAAACCTGGCGGCGGGGTGGAGTTCATGAGCCGCAATGTGAACGGCGGCACCACCGTCTTCATTGCCGGCGCCACAGTGTCGGTGCCCGTCTGGCTCCGCTTGAAACGCGATGCGACGACGGTGATTGGCTCCTGGAGTGCCGATGGCGCGACCTGGACGGAGCTCGGGCGGACGACGATTACGTTACCAACGGCCGTCTATGTTGGCCTGCCAGTCACGAGCCACAGCGCCACGGTGTTGAATACAGTGACCTTCGACAACGTGAGTGTGATTCCCGAGGCAGCCAATGTTCCACCGGTCGTGTCGATCGACACGCCTGTGCCCGACGCGACGTTCGCCGCGCCTGCGAGCATCGCCCTGGTCGCAATCGCGTCGGATTCCGACGGCAGCATCACCAGCGTGCAGTTCCTCGCGAACGAGGTTCCGCTGGGAACAGACACGACCAGCCCCTACGAATGGACGTGGACCGACGTACCGGCAGGGACTTACTCGCTGGTCGCGGTCGCTACCGACTCTCGAAATGATCAGACGCGCTCGACCCCGGTCTCCATCAATGTCACGGCAGCGGCCGACGTATCACCGCCCGCGGCTCCATCGGTATCCATGCCCTCGACGGGGGCCACCGGCCTGTCGGCGAGCATCGCGTTGAACTGGGGGGCCGCCCAATACGCCACACAATACGACGTTGCGCTCGGCACGACCGACACGCCGCCAGCCGTGTCGCTCAACCAGACGACAACCTACTACCAGCCGCCCGCCCCGCTGTCGTACAACACGACGTACTACTGGCGCGTGACCGCAAAGAACGCCGGCGGGTCGACACCAGGACCATTGTGGTCGTTCACCACAGAGTCGGCGCCGCCGGTTGACCCGCCTCCGCCATCAACAACACTGCGGCGGCTCCGCCTCATGACGTGGAACGTTAACGGCGGTCGAAGCGCAGCGAACATTGCGGACGTCGCAGCGCAGGTTTCGCTGATCGCTCGCTCGGACGCACACGTCGTGCTGCTCCAGGAAGTGACGATCGAATCAGATTCGGACCTTCCGGCGTTGTACGAGTCCGAACTCGAGACTGCGACGGGCCGCTCATGGCACGCCGTGTGGGCAGAGGAACCCCGGAGCATAACAGCGGTTCCGCAGGGCAACCTGATTCTCAGCACGCTTCCGCTCGCCAGTTCCGCGACGATTGCGCTGGACGGAGATCCCTTCGATCCAGCGGACATTGATGCGCAGCGCTCGGCAGCGCGAATTGGCGTTGTTGTCAACGGAGTAACCGTGACGATCGCGGGGACCACGCTCGCCAGCAATGCCGAGAGCCGCAAAGCCCAGATCGCGCAGCTTCAAAACTGGATGGGTAGTATCTCGGGCCGCCGATTGCTGGGAGGCAGTTTCAACATGCGGCCGAGCGACGCCGGATACCCTGAGATGGCTGCGGTCTTCGCCGACGTGTGGACGACGCTCGTCACCACACCTGATGCCGGGATCACGATGGCGGCGTTTGGGACGCCGCCGCAACCCGCGCGTGTCGACGGATGGTGGCAGGAGCGTTCCGGTAGCGGAGCGTTAGCCACCGAGGTCTGGATCGTGAAAACGGCGCGAAGCGCTCACCACGCAGTCGTCGCTGAGATTGAGGTTCGATGATGCGCGCATATCGAACTCTCGATACCCGCGCGACAGCAGTTGCTCTGGTGATCGCCGCCATGGCCCCGGCAGTGGCGCTCGCGCAGAAAGTCGGACCGCCGCGTCCCTTCACGCTTCCGCTTGGCAGGGCCAGTTCACCGTCGGTAGTGGCGCGGGCCGTGCACGTCGCGACTCTCGAGGCGGCCGCGATGCCGCTGCCGACGGCGGCTCCGGCGGCGCCGAGTGGTCCGTCGCCCGCCAGTGGCGCGACAGCGGTCGCGATATCCACCTCGTTGACGTGGGTCGCATCGGCCGACGCGAGCACATACGATGTGGCGTTCGGCACGACCAGTTCGCCGCCGCTGGTATCGGCCGGTCAAGCGGCGACATCCTACACGCCGCCGGCGCCGCTCGCCTACGCGAAGAAGTACTACTGGCGCATCACCGCGAGGGGCGCAGGCGGGTCCACGGCTGGTCCAGTGTGGTCGTTCACGACGGTGGCGGCTCCGCCGACAATGCCCCGCAGTCCGTCGCCGGCGGATGGCGCATCTGCAGTGGCAACGTCCACTTTGCTGAAATGGGCCGCATCGACCCGTGCGACGTCGTACGACGTGGCGTTGGGCACGAGCAATCCGCCGACGATTGTGTCGACTGGCCAAACCGCGAGGAGCTATACACCGGCAGCGCCGCTAGCCTACACGACGACCTATTACTGGCAGATCACGGCCAACGGCACCGGCGGCGCGACGGCTGGTCCGGTGTGGTCATTCACGACGATTGCCGGGCCACCCGCGCCACCGAGTGGTCCATCGCCAGCGACCGCGTCGACTGCCGTGCCGATATCCACTTCGTTGACCTGGACAGCGTCGGCCGGTGCGAGCACATACGATGTGGCGTTTGGCACGACCAGTTCTCCGCAAGTGGTGTCGGCGGGTCAGGCGGCGACATCCTACACGCCGCCAGCGGCGCTCTCATATGCGACCACGTACTACTGGCGCATCACCGCGAGGAACTCGGGCGGTTCGACGGCCGGTCCCCTGTGGTCGTTCACGACGGGTGCGGCGCCCCCCGCCGCGCCGAGCGGCCCGTCGCCGATGAGTGGGGCCGCAGGTGTCGCGCCATCCACCGCGTTGACATGGGCGGCATCGGCCGATGCGAACACGTACGATATTGCGTTTGGCACGAGCAACCCGCCGATGATCGTCTCGACAGATCAGTCGACGACGACTTACACGCCATCCGCGGCACTCGCCTACGCGACGACGTACTACTGGCAGATCACGGCGAAGGGGTCTGGCGGATCCACCGCTGGACCGGTGTGGTCGTTCACGACGGCTGCGGCGCCCGTCCCGGCACCTGCCGTGCCGACTGGGCCGTCGCCGGCGAATGTGTCGACCGATATCGCGCCATCGACCGCGTTGACATGGGCCGCATCGGCCGGCGCGAGCACATACGATGTTGCGTTTGGCACGAGCAGCCCGCCGAACGTGGTGTCGACGGATCAGTCGACGACGACGTACACGCCATCCGCGGCACTCGCCTACGCGACGACGTACTACTGGCAGGTCACGGCGAAGGGGACTGGGGGATCCACCGCTGGACCGGTGTGGTCGTTCACGACAATCCCAGCGCCGCCGGCGACGCAGACGCTCGATCGACTGCGGGTCATGACGTGGAACATCAGCATGGGGAAGAATCTTGCGGGCACGATGAACGTCGATGCGCAGGTCGCCCTGATGGCAGACTCTGGCGCACACATCATCGCGCTGCAGGAGGTCACCGTGTCGTCGGCAGCTGATCTCCGCGTCCAATATGAAACCAAGCTCGAGGCGCTGACCCAACGCGAATGGACCGCGGTATGGGCGCCCGATCCGCGACCCACGCCCTCTGAAGGAAACCTCATTTTGACGATGCTGCCTGTCTTGTCATCGTCGATATTTCAGTACGATTCAGCACCCTGGGATCCTACCTGGTTGGATACGAAGCGCGCAGCGGCGCAAATCAGCGTGTCGGTGAACGGCGTACCGGTCACGGTCTTCGCGACCCATCTCCCGCTCGACACCAACCAGCGCCGATTGCATATCAACGCCATGCTGACCTGGATCGCTGGCTTCGCTGGCCCGCGCATCTTTGGTGGCGATTTCAACATGGTAGCGGGGACGACCGAATACACCACCATGCAGGGAGCGTTTGCTGACGCATGGACGCTGCTCGCGCCAGACGACCAGGGATTCACAATGGACAAGCGCAGCTCCGCCGGGAACACCCCAGGACGGATTGATTACTGGTGGCAGGAGATTACCGACACGCAGGTGCGGGGCACTGAGGTGTGGGTCATCAAGACGAACCGCAGCGACCACCATGCGCTGGTGATTGATCTCGACGTGCATGCGAAGTAGTGGACGTCGACTCTCGCGCGAGCCGATGCAGGGCTACAGCATCTCGCAGGCGTCACCGGCCTCAGCCGGAATGGTCAATCCGGGTTTCGTTGTTCGCGTTCTGGGCCTCAATCTGGAAAGTCTTTCCAACGGCGCGCACGAATGCGCGTTTGGTCGCGCGAGGCATTCGCGCGACCAAGCCACCAGCGGTTACCGGCGAGTCGCATCCTCCTGCGGGGCCTCTTTCCCCGTGGCGAGAAGCCGGACGCCAACCGCGCCACGATCGACGCGGTGAATCAGCGGATTGCCAGGGTCGAGGGGCGGGGCGGAGTCGTAACGTATCTGGACATCGCGACAGGTTTCTCGCTGCCGATCGGTCGATTTCCAAGACCTCATGTACGATTTCCTGCATCCCACCGCGAAGGGATATGACGTCTGGGCCACCGCAATGGAGCCGACGCTGACACGCCTCCTGTCCCGCTGAGTACAGGTCGTGCTCACACGCGTAGATTGCCACCGAGGTCTCGATGAGCGATGGGGTGATTTCGCGTTGAGCGTGTTCACTCAGCGCGCAAGGCCCGGACGGGGTCAATCGCGGCGGCGCGCAGCGCCGGGATGACGCCGGCAATCGCAGCCGCAGACACCAGCACGGCAATGGCGATGGTGATGACCGGCACACTCACGCTGGTGATCTCATAAAGCTGCGACTTCACGTACCGCACGCAAAAGATTGCCAGCGGGACGCCAATAGCGAGGCCGGTGACGGCCTGCAGCATGGCGCCGCGCACGACGGTTCCGACGACGCGGCTGCGCGCGGCTCCCAATGCCATACGTATGCCGATCTCCGTCGTGCGGCGGACGACGGTATGGGCGGTGACGCCATACAGACCGATGGCGGCGAGTAGAAGGGCCAGCAGGCCGAACAGAGACGTGAGGCGCGCGATCAGCCGCTCCTCGATGAATCGATCGTCAATCTGCTGCTGGAATGTCTGGAACTTTACGATGGTGAGATTGGGATTGATGCTCGCCAGTGTCTCGCCGATGATCTTGTCGAAGCCGGGGATGGGATGGGCGGCCTGAATCACGATCGCGCCGGCATACATGGATTGGTCCTTTTCGAGAGGATTGTCGGGACCTGGAATGCCAGCCGGCTGTGTGAGCGGCAGAAAGTACATGGCGTGGTTCTTCCAGTAGACGGTGGTGTAGGTCGTGTCTTCCACCACGCCAACGATTTCATGAGCCCCATCCTGAGGGGTCTTGACCGGACCGGAAAAGCCAAAGCGATGGCCGATCGGATTGCGTGTGCCGAAAAACTGCTTGACGAACTCCTGATTGACGACGGCTACGGGCGCCGCATGCAGCGTGTCTTGCGGCGTGAAGCCACGACCCATGACGACACGCG
>JBKPSH010000072.1:0-9868 GCA_046734955.1 Acidobacteriota bacterium | reverse complement strand
GCACTGATCCAGTGAATCCCGCGCTGAAAAGGATTTCTCGTAATCCAGTCATCGATCTGCCAAATGATCTCCAGCGCGGTCGAGGGATCGTCAGTCAGCCACGATGCCTTGCCCAAGGTGAAGAAATATTGATGTTTGCTCAGCTCCCAGGGAAATTTGATCTCTCCCACGCGTCCCGGCCCGCGGTACACAATGTCGGGTGAAAACCCGCTTGGCCATTCTCGGCCTGAGATCGGATCCCGCGACCACGAGATGCCGTCCCCGTCCTGGATAGTCTGACCCAACACCGAGTAACGATGCGCGGCGAGCTGTGCGGCTGCTGAAATTTCCGCCGTCGCCCCAGTGAGAAAATACTCCTGATAGGTTTTAACCAGTTCTACCCGGCGGCGTGCATCGATCGGATGCCGAAATCCCGACGCGAGGCGCGCGTCGGACATCCTCGGGGGAGGGAGCCGTAAATGGTATCGAGCGCGTGCCTGAACTGATCGGACACGCCGATGTGCACGGCTCAACAGGTGACGGGGTCGAACCATATTCGTGGCTATCGTCACGACGCAACGGCTCGAAGGCGACTCGCACCAGTGAAGAACTCTCGCCTCCATAATTCGAGGTTCAGCATTGCCCAGAGTTCGACCGAGTTCGATTCGCCGGAGCGGAAACGGTTCACACGCGCGCGGACGAAGTCTGGATCGAGCAATCCGTCGGCGAGAGTTCCAGGATCGAGCAGAACGTCGATGAACGGATTTCCTTTTTGCGCAAACCATTTCGCGATCGGAACGGGGAAACCTTGTTTCGGTCTGTCGATGATCGCATCCGGCAACAATTGCCGGCTGACTTCCCGCAGCAGATATTTTCCACGTTGTCCGCGCACCTTCAATGTGTCCGGCAGCGACAAGGCCATTCCGACAACGTGATGATCGAGATACGGAACGCGTGTCTCGATCGACGCCGCCATGCTCATCTTGTCCTGCTTCATCAGCAGCGCGACCAGATACGTCTTCAGCTGGAAATAGAGCAGATTGTCGAGGAAAGTACCTTTTCTGTACGGAAGGTTGACTTCATCGAGGAGCACGCGATCATCGTCGGCTTCGGCGGGCAAGGGAAGCCGGCAGGCCCTAGTGAGTGCGTCATGCCCGCTCAAACGGTAACCCGCCATGATAAAGGCCTCTTGGTCGAGTGCAGCGCGCGCCGTGATCGAGCCGATGCGGCCAGGAAGCGGGATTGACGCGATCAAGCGACGGACGGCGGCCGGAACAGTGGCGGTCATTCGAGCCAGACGGAATGCCCGGACGTTGGTGTCGTAGCCGGCCAAAATTTCATCAGCCCCTTCGCCAGCGAGCATAACGGTCGCAACTCTCTTCGATTCGCGCGACAGGAGATACAACGGGATGCTGGCCGGAAAAATCATCGGCTCGTCGTGATGCCACACTAATTTCTGTAGCAACGAAAAGAAGTCCTCAGACCCGAGGACGAATTCATGATGATCGGCTCGGCACCGGTCGGCGACGAGCTTCGCCCACGACAGTTCGTTTTCGTCGCCGGGTACGAAACCTACAGAAAAGGTTTTCACGCGGTCTGTGTGGCGCGCCATGAGTGCGGTGATGGCGCTGGAATCGATACCGCCGGATAGAAATGCACCGAGTGGAACGTCGCTGATCATGCGCAGCTTGACCGCTTCATCCAGGAGCGTCAGGAATCGCGCGCGCACATCGGTGGCGTCGTCGACGCGATCGTCGACACGCGTCGGTACGTCCCAGTAACGGCGCACCGTTATACCGTTGCTATTTGCGATCAGGACATGACCGGGCGGGAGTTGTTGAATTCCTTTAAAGAGCGTGCCGTTCCCGTACGAATGCCGATAAGTGAGATAGCGTCGCACGCCAACTGGATCGAGCTCGACCTGGACGTTCGACGCCTCGAGGAGGCTCTTGATCTCGGAACCAAAAACAAGAGAGCGCCCGAATTGTGCGAAGTACAGCGGTTTGACACCCAACCGATCGCGCGCCAGGAGGAGCTGACGCTGGCGCGCGTCCCACACCGCGAATGCGAACATGCCGCGGAACGCGTCGACGCAGCTGGAGCCCTTGTCCTCGTACTCGTGCACGATGACCTCGGTGTCGCTCCTGGTCAGCAGCGTATGTCCACGTGCCTCCAATCGGGGGCGGATTTCGCCGAAGTTGTAGATCTCTCCGTTGAAGACCACGGTCACGCTGCCGTCCTCGTTCGAGAGCGGCTGCGCCCCTCCCTCGAGATCGATAATCGACAGGCGGCGATGACCGAGACCAATTGACCCATCGACGAAGATGCCCTGGCCGTCCGGACCGCGATGAGTCATCACGTCGCGCATCGCAATGATCTCGTCAGCGCTGACCGGTTTTCCGTCGAGGTTGAAGCGGCCGCAAATACCACACATGACTACACGCCCTTTCGGCGGCCGGCACGTGCCACGATGAGCTCTCGATAGACGTTCTCGAGTTTGTCCATGCAGTGCTGGTAGTTGGCTCTCTCGGCGACCATTGCGTGAGCGGCCTCGCCGATCTGCTGCCGTCGCACAGGGTCCCGCATCAACGCGGCGAGCGACGCTGCTGTCGCGGCGGCGTCCCGGACAGGGACGATCAGTCCGTTCACGCCGTTCTTGAACCACTCCGCGCAGTAAGGCAGATCGCTGACCACGAGCGGGACTGCGCAGGCAGATGCCTCCAGCACTGTGACGGGGAAGCCGTCCGACGATGGGACCGAGACGACCACGTCCGCCATGTTGTAGAACAGCGGCATGTCCGGGTTTGCGACCGCAGGCACGAGTCGATAGGCCCCCGCCAACCCGCGGTCGCGCGCCTGCGCTTCAAGCGACGCACGGCCGCCCTCTCGGGCCGGATCGTACATCTGCACACAGATTGCCGTTGGATACTGCTCGCGGAAACGCGTGAATGCATCGACAACGACGTCGAGGTTATATAGCGCTTCATCTATCTGGTATCGAGGACTGAGAACGACAGGTGCATTCCGGTCGATGCCAAGTCGTGTCCGCAGAGCCGACGCGTCCAGGCCCGGTCTGTACCGATCCAGATCGACACCACGCGGTAGAAGCAACAGGCGTTCGCGCGGCACGCCCAAGACTGCCGCCGCGTCGATCATGTGGCGGCCGGTGACGACAATTCGATCGGCGCTTTGGCATGTCCACGACGTCAGGGCACGGGCGAGCGCCGGCCGGCCGGCGACCTGTTCCGGAAGCACGTCGCCGCCGTACGCATGTACCACGAACGGGTGCAGACCAACCGATGCGCCGTACCAGCCCGGACCCCAAGCGTTGTGCGCGTGCACGACGTGAGGTTTGAGGCGCCGCGCCAGTCGTCGCACTTGTATCATCCGCGCAACGACCTTGCCTTGACCGGGCACGGGGGGATCGGGCAAGCGATGCCACGTGACGCCATCCCATTGGCCGTCAGTCGGCGGAATCGCGACGATGTGGACGTCGTGGCCACGCTGCACGAACGCATCGGCAATTGCCTTAATCTTGAAGGCCTTCCCATTGCCGATATGGAGGATGCGAAGTTGCGATGTCACGCCGAGCCCGTTCTTCCGAGCGAGGTACGCGCGGTGGCAGAAGGGACCGGGAGGGCGGCGTTGATCAGCGTCTTCCAGACAGGTCGCCTTGAGGGATCCAGCCACAAGGATTTGATCCCGTAGGAGATCGCCACAGAACGATTGCCCTGCGCAAGTGCCGCTCTCGCTACCGTCGCGAGATGTCGTGCGCGTGACTGCCGGTACACACCTGGCTGCCTTGCCCGATGCTGCGGATGTTCGCGCCAGAACGCTTCGATGACGTCGAGTGCACAGCGAGCAGTCACTAGTTTGTCGTCGGACAGGCTTCCTCGACGCCGCCGGTAGCGAACGAGTGGGCGATCGATGAATCCGACCTTCCACCGTGCCGCCATCTTCAGCCACAACTCGAAGTCTTCCGACACCCGACGTGATTCGCCGAACAGGCCGACCTCGATCAGGCGCGCTGTCGATGCCATGACCGTGGACGTGGTGATGAAATTGTCGAGCAGCAGGCGATCGAGGATCATTCCACCCGAGGGACTGGAAAATGCGTGTCGGGTGCGGTGGATGGTGCCGCCATGGTCGAACGTCATCAGGTCGGTGTGAACGAGCGCCACGTCGCGGTCGTTGTCGAGCAGCGCGAGTTGCGATGCCAGCCGCTCCGGCAGCATCACGTCGTCAGCATCGAGAAACGCGCAGTATCGACCGCGTGCGCTGCGAATCGCGGCGTTCCGCGCCGCAGCGGGCCCGGCGTTCGCCTGTTTAAGGATTGTGAGATCCAGCCTCCCCACAAACCGGTCAGCCTCGCGCAACGTGCCGTCAGTCGACCCATCGTCAACGAGGACGACTTCAAAGTCGCGGATCGTCTGATCGCACACCGAGCTGAGCGCGTCGCCGATGTGAGGTTCCGCGTTGAAGGCCGGGATGATGACCGTAATGGCCGGCGCGCTCACCATTACGCCACCGCCGTTCTTACCGCAGACCGATACACGTTTTCGTACCACAGCTCGAACGCGTAAAGCGTCCAGACCTGATAATTGCGCGAGTCGTCACCGTGGAAGAATGCATCGGTCAGTTGCTCAACCCCGCGGCGATTGAAGAACCCATGTCGATTGCCGTTGCGAAGCGTCTCGACGATATCGCTGCGCAGGTCGGTCCGAAGCCAGGCTCCCAATGGCACGCTAAATCCCTGCTTGCGTTTGTCCAGGACCTCGGAGGGAAGCAGCGGAGCCATGACTCGCTTCAGAATCACTTTGCCGATACGGTTCTGAATTTTTAGCCGTGGCGGGATCCTGGCGGCCAGTTCAATCAGCTTGTGATCCAGTAGCGGCTCGCGTGCCTCGAGCGATACCCGCATGCTCATTCGATCGACTTTTGTGAGCACGTCATTCGGCAAGTACGTCTTGAGGTCGTACTCCATCATGCGCTCCTCCCAACTGCGGCGAGGGGGCTCCGCAGGAAGATTGGAGAGCTGGTACTCATAAGGATCGCAGGTCCGCGTCACCGCCGCAAAATCAGACGCGTAGAGCGCAGTCCGATCCTGCTCATCGAAGACCGCCATCGCATCCAGGATGTAACGCTCGTATGGGATGTCGATCCGGCGCAGATAATTGCTGCCGGGAACGGACGCGGGGACGCGTGCCGTCAACTGGCCGATGGTCGATCGCACGGCCTGTGGCAGACGGCTCAGATTCCGCTGATACCATGGTCGCACCTGCCGCCATGGATAACCGCCGAACAGTTCGTCGCCACCGTCGCCCGACAAGGCGACCGTCACCTGCTGCCGTGCGAGCTTGGAAACGTAGTACGTAGGAATTGCCGAGGCGTCGGCGAACGGCTCGTCGAAATGTTCGAGCAGTGCCGGGATCACGAAGCGCGCTTCTGAGGGCGCGAGAATCAGTTCCGTGTGCTCCGTGCGCAAGTGCTCCGCAACGCGCCTGGCATCGGAGGCCTCGTTGAAAGCCTTGTCCGAAAAACCAATCGAAAACGTCTTGACCGGGCGATCCATGATCCGCGTCATCAGCGCGACGACGGTGCTCGAGTCGATGCCGCCGCTCAAGAATGCTCCGAGCGGAACATCGGCGATGAGTCGGATCTTGACGGCCTCATACAGGGCATCGAAGACGCGCGTCTCCCACTCGTCGCTGCTGATTCCTTGCTCGGCCTCAAACGAGACGTTCCAATACCGCTTCACCGACATCTGCCCATGGCGGAACGTCAGGGTATGGCCGGCGGGCAGCTTTCGCACGCCACGATAGATTGATATCGGATCGGGAACCGCCAGGAATGATAGATAACTGTGAACCGCCTCTTCGTCTATCTCACGTACCCCTCGAAAGTGTTCGTCCGCGACCAGACTCTTCAGCTCGGATCCGAAGAGGAATGCCTGATTGGTGAGCGTGTAATAGAGCGGCTTGACGCCGACTCGGTCGCGGGCGAGTAACAGTGTTTCCGTCCGCGCATCCCAAATGGCAAACGTGAACATCCCGCGCAGGCGTGTGACGCAGTCCGCACCGAATTCTTCATACGCATGGATGATCGTTTCGGTGTCGCCCGCGGTGCGAAATGTGTGTCCCCGGCCGATCAGTTGCTGACGCAGTTCGTGAAAGTTGTAGATCTCGCCATTGAAGACAATCCAAATCGATTGATCCTCGTTCGCCATCGGTTGGACTGAGGCCTCGAGATCGATGATCGACAGTCGACGATGTCCAAGGCCGGCATAGCGATCCACGTACAAGCCCGCCGCGTCTGGTCCGCGGCTGAGCATCGCGTCCCGCATTGCCTCAATCTCACCAGGAGAGATTGGGCGCGCCCTGTTGACATTAACCTTGCCGCAAATGCCGCACACTGTGAACGTCCTCTTCAATGGCTCGCGGAAGCCGCGTGGAGTTACTTCGAGCGCGTACTTCATAGCGCCCCTGCATCACCGGCAGGGTCACGACGTGCTTACGCTGCTTGGTGTCAAAACGCATTGACGCGGCGTCAATCTGCCGGCCATCCGGAGCAGTCACCGCCAATGGCGCCGCGGCCGTGCGGATTGCGGCCGCGTCGATGAGCACCGTGAGCTGGGGACCATCGAGGGCGCCGTCGTACGCGAGCGAAAATCCGTCGCTTGTGACGTCGTAGATGAGCGTTCGCTCACGGGCAATGACGTAGGACGCAATCGCGGTCCCGTTAGCGTGCCAGACGTTCCTACCACGCAGCAATCGATACAGACGACGGAGATCCTCGATGTCGTCGACCACATTTGGCGTTTGGATCAGACCATCCGGACGTACCGGAGCAATATGCTCCTCGATCGCAATGATCTGTTGATGGTCGAGCAGGCGCTCAATCTGTCGCCGGTCCCAGAAGTGGCCATGTACTGTCGACGGTAGAGAGACGACACGGTTACGGCCAAAAAACTGCGGCTCGTAATACTCGTCTGCAATAGCGCCGGACGTGTCCCGAGGCATCCAGTCGCGGCACCACCACATGAACCCAAGCGCATCAATGGCGGCTTCAGCAAATCCGTTGTAGCTCCAGCCGCCGTACTTGCCGCCGCGCGGAACGACACCGGTTGCACGGGCGAAGATGTTCAATCCTCTCCGGGATTGTGCGACGGCGGCGTCGTGCGAGGGAAAGCCTAGCCACTCCTGAACGAAGCCCTCGGTCCGCTCGCCTGGAGTCCCGTGATCGTATCCGTGGTAGGCAAGCTCAAAGCGAGGATCGGACGCCAACCGCTTGAAGAACGCGCGACTCGCGATATCCGCGTCAAGTGAGGCCGCATGACTGAAGGGCTGGTGCCGTGTGTACGCTGAGATGGGGCCGGCAACAGTGAAAAAGGTAACCTTGGCCTCAGGAAAATCCTTTAGCAACCGTTCCTCGAGGAATCGCAGCGCGGAACCCGGTCGGTCCAGACCACCGCCCCAATCACCACCGGGCTCCCACGTTCCGCCATTGAGACGGCTGTGCCACGCGTTGGTGAGGTCATCGACCATGAGCACAACCGGGCTGAGCGCATTATTTAGCCAGGCTGCCTTGTGGACGACCAGTCGTTTTGGAATATCGACGGTAGCCCTGCGAGTCCGCAGCCTGTGCCACGATCGCCGGAGCCGGTGCGCGATCCCTCCGTTCACGGCGCCATCTCCAGCGTCGAGGGGCGCTCTCGAACCTCTTGCTGCGGCAGCCTCGAGGCCATCCTGCGGAAACGCCAGCGAAACAGAAGGTATTGGGCCAGACCGAGATCGACGGAGAGAAATGACCGACCTTGCACACCTTCGCGCCGGATGATGCGTACGGATCCGTCACTGATCTCGCCGATGGCTTGTCGATAAAGATCAGCGCCCTTCTGAATGCAACGAACGTAGATCGTTGCGAGCGAGTCGTTCGGGTACACCGGCACGCTGTGCTGATGGATGATCGGTCCAGTATCAATACCGCGATCGATGTAGTGAATCGTCACGCCGACCTTTTCAGGCTCGCCTCGGTACAACGCCCAGAAAATCGGGTCAGCGCTTCGGTACTCGGGCGTAATGCCAGTATGTATGTTGATCGTCCCCTTAGGAGCTAACGTGAACACCTCGGGTTTCAGTACCGTGGTGCCACACACGGCGAGAAGGTCTGGATTCCGTTCACGAATGAACTGAATGCACCCAGGAGCATTTATGCTCGGGACAACAAGCGTCGAGACTGGTCGCGCGTAGACGATTGGCGCGCCGTTCGGAAACAGGCATTCTCGAATCGTCTCGCGTTCGGCTTGCGCCAGGAACCGCGCACGCACCTTGTTGAAGAGCAGCTTGTTCAGCGTCCGTACGCGACCGTATCGCTCTACCATCTTGCGACGCCGCGAGGCCTTTGCCTCCACCGTGTCGGCGAGTGGCCGCCGTTCAATGACGATTCCAGCGACGTCGCTGCATCGATCGAGCAGCTGATTGACCAACCACACGTTGGCCGGCGTCTCGGAAGTCAGAATGACGATTTTCATAGAGCCGCCACTCTGCGCTCGCCTCGCGGAACCGCTGTCGTCGCCGCCAGCAGCAGACCGAAGAACACCCAGAAAACGGGTGCGACAGTCTGCGTGAACATTTGCATATCGGGGTAGATGACTGTCAGGAACCCGGCAACACCTGTGGCCAGGCCGAACACGATGTGCGTCATCCCTGCTTCTAATCCTCGCGCTGCAGCACCTGTCGCGCGGAGTAGTAAGAGTAGGTTGGCGAACACAAAGCAGAGAAGAGCGGGAATGCCGGCGTACACAGTCATCTGGAGATAGGAGTTGTGTGGGTTGTCCAGCGATTGCTCCCCGTAATCCATCTCAAATCCGTAATCCTTCATCGCGCCAATAAACTGCTGTTCGCCGAAGCCGATTCCAAGGACGGGATGATCCCAGATGGCCCGCTGCGTGTACTCCCAAGTCGTCTGTCGCGTCCTTGCATGCTCGGTCGTCATTTCCTGGTCGATCTCATCAAACCTTCCGATCGCGTGCGAATAAAACCCGGGCATCACCAACAGCAACACCGCGGCGAATGGAACCATCACGCCGAGACGTCGAGTCCTGGACATGCCACCAACCGGTCCCAGCAATAGGAGAAGGAGGGAGATGCCAAATCCGATCAGCGGACCACGCGACTGAGTTTCGACAAGGCAGAACACAAGAGCCAGCAGACCCGCGATTGCCGACAGCTTGAGCCATTTGACTCTCTCGTTAAGAGCGATCACGAAGGCCGCCGGAAAAACGAGCACCACGAACGCACCAAGATAATTCGGATTCAGAAAGAAGCTTCCGAACCTATTGTTGTGCCGATTCATCGTGTACATGGCGTCGGACAGCGTGTCGCTGTAGAGGAGCCACCGATCGAAAAACACGTCCCAGAACACGAACAGGCCGACGATCAGCGAGAGCGTCGTTACACACAGCAGAAATCGGCGAAAGTCGTTTTTGGAGGGCATGCCGCGCATTGCGATGAGAAACGCAATAATCTGCGGCACAATCAGACGTCGAAAATCGAAGATTCCGGCCAAAGTCGACTCGCTCCGGAACGCCGAGAAGAGGAGAAGCAGGAAATACAAGCCGACAAAGAATCTCACTGTACGATACGAGCGCGTGCGTGGAACCGCCGCAGGCCGCCGTAAGAGCAACAATCCTGCGCAGATCTCGGAGTAACGGATGCTGCCCTTCTCGAGACCCGGAAGATAGATGCCTGTGTTGAAAAAGCCGTCCACGATGATGACAAGCCCGATGTACAGAGCTAGTCCAACGGCATCATCTCTGCGGACCACCGTTCGCCATATCGCCCAGAGCAAGAGCCCGAGAAGGGCCGGCACGAAGAGACGCTGCAGTTGA
>JBKPSH010000071.1:0-106416 GCA_046734955.1 Acidobacteriota bacterium | reverse complement strand
CTGCCGAAGGTTGCGCTCGTTGCCGCGATGCATAAATTGCTGATTCATCTCAACGCCATGCTCAGACGTCAAACGCCTTGGCATCCGCCCGCGACGGTTTGACATCTGACACAGTAGCTACACGCTCGCTCGTGGGGCCCCGCGATCCCCACTCCGCTCGCGTGGGCTCACTCGCGCGCTCGTTCGCCAGGTGCGATGCGGTTTTTGAAACCAGTTCTAGTCGCGCGAGAAGCGGATCGACGGTGCGCACAGGCTGCGCGGCCAATGTGGCAAGACTCAGGCCGCGGCGCTCACGCTGTGGGCGGCGTGCAATCCCGTGCAGGAAACAGCGAATTCGGGTGATTTACCTAGGCACCAATGGCGCACGACGCGTGCGGTGTTTCGCACACGAAACACCGCAACGTTTCAGGCCTGAAACATCAGGGACTGGGGATCCCGTACTTCTTCATCAACCGCCACATTGTCGTTCGGCTGATCTGCAGTTCGCGCGCGGCGGCGCCAATTTCACCCGCGTTTCGCGCCAGTGTCGCGACGATGGTTTCGCGGTCGGCGCGCTCCCGCGCAGCGGCAACCGTACTCTCACGCGGAGGCGCGGGTTGTGGTGTCGCGGCGACCTCCTCGGGCAAATCATCGGCAGCCAGTTCCGGACCGCGGGCGATTGCGACGGCACGCTGAATGATGTGTTCCAGTTGCCGCACGTTTCCCGGATACGAATACGACGACAGCAGCGACCACGCCGCTTCGCCGCATCGCTCGACGCCGCTCGTGGGGCCGTACTTGCCGATGAAGTGATCGACGAGGCGGCGGAGATCATCAGCGCGCTCGCGCAGCGGTGGCATGTGAATGCGGTGGACGTTGAGTCGATAGTAGAGATCGTGGCGAAACTCGCCCGCATCCACCGCGGCTTTGAGATCGACGTTCGTGGCCGCAACGAACCGCACGTCAATGCTTCGCGGATCGTTCTCGCCGATCCGGCGCACCTCGCCAGCCTCGACGGCGCGAAGCAATTTTGCCTGCAACGTGGTCGACATCGTCCCGACTTCGTCGAGAAAGAGCGTTCCTCCTGACGCGTGCTCGATCAGTCCGGGCCGCGCACCTTCCGCGCCGGTAAACGCCCCCTTGCCGTGGCCGAACAACTCGTTCTCGAGGAGCGACTCGGTCAGCGCGGCGCAGTTGAACGCGACGAACGGGCCACCCGCGCGCGAACTGGCTGCATGAATTGCACGCGCCGCAAGCTCCTTTCCCGTTCCGGTCTCTCCGGTGATGAGGACTGTTCCGGGCGCCGGGGCCGCGCGGCGGATCAACGCTTTTACTTGCTGCATCGGCGCACTGTCGCCAATGAGGTCGTCCAGTGGTTCGCCGGCGCGAATGTGGCGCTCGAGCAAGTCGACTTGTCGCGCCAACTGGCGGCGATCCGCCGCGGCACGCACGCGCATCAACAACTCGTCCCTGAAAAACGGCTTCTGCACGAAGTCGACAGCACCAAGCTGCATCGCCTCGACCGCGGTGTCGAGCGTGCCGAAGCCAGTCATGATCATGAACACGGAATCGACGCGATTGTCGCGAAGCTTGCGCAGCACGTCGATTCCAGAGAGGCCGGGCATGCGCATGTCGGAGAGAATGACGTCGAACGCTCCGCCTCGCGCGAGCGCAAACCCCTCCTCCCCGCTGCCTACCGAACGGACCGTGTATCCAGCAGAACGCAACATCCGCTCGATGCTCTCTCGCACCGCTGCGTCGTCGTCAATGATCAGAATGCGTGCCATCGATTAATTCAGTCTTCCTTCGCGCCACCTTGCCTCGCCGTAGCACCGGTTGATTGGACGGTCGCGAAGGGCGGGTCGCGTGGGCTCACTCGCGCGCGCGTTCGCCAGCGATTCCTGTCGAGTATCGGCAGATGGATCATTCCGCGCTAAGTTTATAACGTCGTGACACCGATAAATTCTGAGATGGCCCGCCGACTGATTCTTGCCTTCGCTGTGCTTTCCGCGAGCTGCTCGGCGCCCGCTACGCGCGCGACGTTGCCGTCGGCGCGACTACCTGAACCTGCGACGATCCGCGTCGGCGTGAAAGAAGGAAACCGGATCACGATCCGCAAGGTGCCGTTCGAGACCTACGTCGAGGCGACGATTCTCTCGGAGTTCGCGCCGCCAAACGGAGACCCGGCGGTGGTCGAACGCATGCTCGAAGTCCAGGCCATCATCGGACGCACATACGCACTCGCCCATCTGAATCGGCATGCGAACGAAGGATTCGACGTGTGCGCGACAACGCACTGTCAGTTGTTCGAGCCGTCCCGAATGAGGACATCAAGATGGGCCGCACAGTCTTCGGAAGCCGTGCGGCAAACGACCGGCACCGTGCTGTGGTTTCGTGACCGTCCAGCCGATGCCCTTTTTCATGCTGACTGCGGGGGACGCACGAGCCGGGCCGATGAGGTGTGGAACGGCGCCGGGCAACCGTACCTGGTCTCGCTTGAAGATGACGGACCGGCGGCGAGCGCTCATGCCACGTGGCGATACGAAACCACCGAGGCGTCGATGATCGCCGCGTTGAACAAAGACGGCCGAACCAAGATCGGCGCCAGCCTGCGAGGAATTCAAGTGCTCGAACGCGACGGCGCCGGACGAGCGAAACAAATCGCGCTCCACGGATCACAGGATCGTATCGTTCGCGGCGAAGACTTTCGCGACGCTGTGTCGCCGAGCTTTGGCAGTCGCGCGATCAAAAGTACCTGGTTCGACGTTCGCCGCGCAGGCGCGTCCTTCATCTTCGAGGGACGCGGCTTCGGCCACGGGGTTGGACTGTGTCAGGCGGGTGCGCTGGCGCGCATTCGCGCCGGGACCAAATTGCCGGTCGTGCTTCAGCAGTATTTCCGGGGAACTCGTCTTATCACCCTTCGGGCAAGCAAGTAATCCTTCCCGCCTTCGCTTAAGCTACGGCAGGCAAGCCGCCCGAACTAGAATCGAACCGCCATCGATAGAACCAACTCACCATCTTAAAACGATATAATAGGCTTGGTTTTTCGTGCGTTTTCAGGCAGTTCCTGCGACGCCAGTAAACGTTGCGGCAATCGAGGCGTATTCCATGACAGGAGCTCAGGCGGCGGGCTTGACCGGCCGCGAAGCAGATAGCAGTGCTGCCTCCGCGGTCAAGGCTCTCCAGGCCGAGGGCCGGCACGCCGAGGCGCGCGAGCGTTACGCCGAATTGGTGGGCAGGCACCAGCGGCGCGCGTCGCGCATCGCGTTTCACTACATGCGCGATATCGCCGAGGCCGACGAAGCCGTGCAAGATGCCTTCGTCAAGGCATACTCGCATCTCTCATCCTTCCGCGAAGAGCTTCCGTTTGAGGTCTGGTTCACGCGCATCCTGATTAATGGATGCCTGGACCGGATCAAGGCGCGCACACGCCGCGAGCGGTGGATCGTGCCAATGCCGGATGGCCCCGCAGGGGAACGTGATTTTGGCGAGCGCGTCGCGGGACACGATCCATCCCCGGAGGATCAGTTACTCGCTCGTGAACGCCGTGAACGGCTGGCCCGGGCGCTGGCAAAGCTACCCGAGCGGCAGCGGTCGGTGTTCATGTTGAGCCATTACGAGGGATGCACGTCGCGCGAAGTCAGCGTGGTGACCGGATTGAACGAGTCCACGGTTCGCGTGCACCTGTTTAGAGCGATACGCAAGCTGCGCACGTTATTAGGGGAAGGTCACGCGGCCGAAACGAAGGTGGAGAAACGCCGTGTCCATTCTTAATCGACTAAGGCTCACCGCTCATCTGGACGACGCCGCGCTCACCGCGTTGTGGACAGACGCGTGGGCAACTGGGGTGCGACAGCACCACCCGCACCTCGAGAGCTGCCCGACGTGCCGGGCACGATTCGCCGAGTTGACCTCCTGGCTCGAAACGCTGCGACTCGACGCGACGACGGAAGCCGACGAGAGCTTCTCTCCCGAGCGACTGGCGGCCCAGCACGCGCAGATCTTCCGCCGCCTCGAAGCGGCAGAGCGCCCCGCGCGCGTAATCGCATTTCCCCGTTTTGCCCAACCGCTGACGTCCAGGACGTCACATGCATCCCGATGGATCGCGGCCGCGGCGGCAGCCGGACTTATCGTCGGCGTCGGCGTCGGCCAGTTGATGGATCTTCGTCACTCGTTGTCGGCGCAGCCCACAAATCAGGCTCGCGTCGCTCCTGTAACCATGGCGCGCGGACTTGATCCCCGGGTGCAGTCAGTCAACGTCACCCGCGACGAGGCATTCTTGTCTGAACTCGATGCCTCGCTGTCTCGGGCCGGAGTTCCCGAGCTGCGCGCGCTTGACGCATTCACGCCACGCGCCGGCGATCTGCCCAGGTAATTACTGGTGAGTTCTCCCCAGCCCTTGATTTTTCGCAAGGGCCTCGACATGAAAGAAGCCGTCGCCGGAGAACTCGCGGCGGCCTACGACAGCGCCCTCGTCGATCGCGTCCGCGCCAATGATTTCAAGTACGCCAGCGGTCGATTGCTGGTGCATCTCGCGCACGAATTCGGGTTCTGTTACGGCGTCGACCGTGCCGTCGACTATGCCTACCAGGCACGGAGGCGCTTCCCCGGCCGGAATGTTTTTCTGACCGGCGAAATCATTCACAACCCCCACGTCAACGACAGGCTCCGCAGCGAAGGGATCCGCTTTCTCTCCGATCCGGGAGAGCACTCCGAACAGCTCGGTCCTGACGACGTGGTGATCCTTCCAGCCTTTGGGGTGACCGTCTCGGAGATGGCGCGGTTATCGAGTCAGGGCTGCACATTAGTGGATACCACCTGCGGATCGGTGCTGAACGTGTGGAAGAACGTCGTGCGATACGCGCGCGACGGCTTCACATCGATCATCCACGGCAAGGTCAAGCACGAAGAGACCCGCGCGACAGCGTCGCAGGCCCTGAAATACCCGCAGGGCCGGTATCTCGTCGTTCTCGATCGCGAAGAAGCGGCCATCGTGTGCGACTACATCCGGCACGGCGGCGATCGCGACGTGTTCCTGAGGCGGTTCGCAGGCGCGATGTCACCCGCATTCGACCCGGACGTCGATCTGCAGCGCGTCGGCTGCGCAAATCAGACGACAATGTTGATGTCGGAATCGCTCGAGATTGGTGAGATGTTTCGAGCGGCGATGCGCGATCGATTTGGCGACGACGAGCTGGCGACGCGGTTCCGAGCCTTCGATACCATCTGCAGCGCGACGCAGGAGCGACAGGATGCCGTCATCGCCCTGCTCGACCAGGAACGGCTCGACCTTATGCTCGTGGTCGGAGGCTACAACAGCAGTAACACGTGTAACCTCGCGAGGATCTGCGCCGCGAAAGTTCAGACTTATCACATCGCCGATCCGGACTGCATGCTTTCGGCGGACGAACTTCGTCATCGTCCCGTGGGGGCGCCGTCAACGACGACAGGTGTCGAAGCGATCGCGCGCGGATGGCTGCCCGATTCCGGATCAGTCACCGTCGGACTGACGGCAGGAGCGTCGACGCCAAATAATATTGTGGGAGAAGTGATTCGGAAGTTAGAGCGATTCTGCAAATAAAGTATGGCTGCCGGAGTCCGGGATCCGTTGTCCGGGATCCGGGATTCAGCTTTTGACACTACGGTAGTTACCCGGACACGTATTTCGGATCCCGCACATCCCGGGTGCCGGATCCCGACTGCGAAGCTATCTCTCAATCCGTGACAGTTCAGGCCCAGCCGATTCCTGAAAAACAATCTTGATCTTGTGGCCGCGCTGACGAGTGAGGAACCGGTAGAGATCGCTGCCGGGCTTCACCATCACGGTCGCATTGTTGCCCAGGGAAAAATAGCCCTCTTCCTGCTCGTGATCCGCTGACGAGACCTGCACGGTGAGTGACGTTTCGTCCCGATCGAAGGCCCGGCCCGCGCCGAAACCCACGAAAAGCAACGCCAGAGTCAACCACGCAACCCACGCAATCCGCACCACCTCGTCTCCCTCCGGCTACGTGGCGATGTTGCAAGGACGTCGCCATCGCACATCTCTCAGGCAATCAGTGATTTAACTGTGGCAAACGCGCCACATCGGGTATGAGGATTCACAATGGATGGTAAACGGCATGCCTCACCGGGTCGTAATAGACGACGTAACCCATCCCGGGAGAAAGCTCGAAGTATGGCAAGCCGAACAGCCTGGATTCTTGCAGCGGCGCTTGTATGCGCGAGCCCGTTGTCCGCCGCCTCTGTATGCGAGCAGGGCGCGCCGCCCAAACCGGACCAGCAGGGCGTCGGCCGTGGCACCGATGCGCACGGCGCTGACGGCCGCGGGACCGAAGGCCGCGGCAAGGACGAACATCGGCTCCCCTGGTGGAAGTCACCCGATACGCGGGCGGAACTGCACATCTCGGACAAACAGTCGAAAGAAATCGACGACATTTTTCAGGAGACCGTCCCGGGCCTGCGCGCCGCCAAGGAAGAACTGGACAAGCTGGACGATGCGGTCGCGAAACTGATCAAGGAAGGCACGGCGGACATTGCCGTCGTTGCGCGCCAGGTCGAACAGGCGGAGCAGGCGCGGGCCAGTCTGACGACCAAACGGACGGTCATGTTGTACCGTATGCACCGCCTTTTGACGCCCGAACAGCGGGCCAAGCTAGATGCGATGTTCGCTGCGCGCGAGGCCGAACGTCGCAAGAATGATCCCAACGGCCGCCGCTAAGCGGCCTTCTCGCTAGCTCGCACACACTTCTGGAGGCTTTGTCGTGAGGAAGACCGCTCGTTTGCTGGCAGCCGCCGGCTTCATTTTCGCGTCCACATTTCCTGCCGTTGCGCAGGAGCCCAGTCTCGAACACGTTCGAGCGCTGATGGCGCAAGCGCAGGCACAGGGACAGGTTCAACAACCGACGACGCAGGACAAATTGGCGCCGGTTCCGCAGACCAGTGCGCCGTTCAGGACGCCGGGAACCGTGGTCGATGTCGGCATCGAGGACGCGGTGCAGAAGGCGATGGACAAGAACATCGATATCGCCGTCGCGCGCATCACCCCGCGGCTGACCGATTTCACTATCGCAGGGTTGGAGGCCAATTACCGGCTCAACCTGACGTCGGCCGTGAACAACACGCGCCAGACGACGCTGCCGACACAGACGATTCAGGGCATCACGACGCCGACAACCAGCATGCGCGAAGGATGGTCGGCCGGCATCGCCCAGAATCTCTGGAAAGGCGGCGGCAGCTACACGCTGAACTGGACCAATAGCCGGTTGAACAACCCGAGCACGGTCAACATCCGTAATCCGCAGTTCCAGTCTGGCCTGAATTTCAACGTCACGCAGCCGTTGCTCCGCGGCTTCAAAATCGACTCGACGCGCGGCTCGCTGCAGACCAGCAGGCTGTCGCAAAGCAACGACGAAATCACGCTGACCGCCACCTCCGCCGCAACGGCGGCGAACGTGCGGAACGCCTACTGGGATCTCGTATACGCGATTGGCGCGGTCGAAGCGGCCCAGAACTCTCTCGATCTCGCCAACCGCCTGGTGCAGGACAACCAGAGCCGCGTCGAAATTGGCACGCTGGCTCCCATCGACGTCGTCTCGGCGCAGGCCGAAGCGGCGTCACGTCGGAACACGCTCGTGCAGTCGCAGGCAGCTGTTCGCACCGCCGAGCTTGCGCTCAAGCGGCTGATCGTCAGCGGCACCGAGGATCCGCTGTGGACCGCTTCAATCAATCCGGTTGATCGTCCGTCAACCAGTCCGGAACCGATCAACATCGAAGCGGCCGTAGCCCGGGCCCTCGCCGATCGGACCGATCTGCAGCAGTCGAAGAACAACCTGAAAATCAGCGACATCAACCTGCGCGCGCAGGTTGACGCGACCCGGCCTCAGTTGAACCTCACGGGCGCGTACGGGTTGAACGGGCTTGGCGGCAACGTTTTCAACACGTCGCGCATCACCGATCCGATCACCGGGATCTCGACCACAACGAGCACGCTGCTCGAGCGTTCGGGCTACTTCGACGCATTGCGAAACATTAGCGGACTCGACGCGCCGACGTGGACGCTCGGTCTGACGTTCGCGTACCCGCTTGGTGCCAGCGCGCAGGAAGCCACGGTTGCGCGCTCGAAGCTGTCGCTGCAGCAGACCGAAGTGAACCTGAAGGCGCTTGAACTGCAGATCGCCACCGACGTGATGAACGCCGGCCTGACCGTGCAGAGCAATCTCGAAAGCGTGCAGGCCACCATCGCGGCGCGTGAACTGGCGCTGAAGCGGCTGGAAGCGGCGACGAGCAAGGCGGATGTCGGGATGGCGACCAACTACGAAGTCGTCCAGGCACAGCGCGACTTCGCCGACGCACGAAACGCGGAATTGCGCGCCATCCTGAACTACCGCAAGGCAATCGTGAACTTTGAAACCGCACAGCGCGTCGGCACTCGCGGCGTGGGCGCCGCGGTCACCGGCACGGGTGGCGGCGGTGGTGGCACCGCCACGACGGGCACGGGCGGTGGCGGTAGTGGACAGTAAGAAACATCTTCGCTCCTCGCTCTTCGCTCCTCGCTCCTGGCGCGGATTCGAGGATTCGAGGATTCAAGGATTCGAGGATTCGAGGATTCAAGGATTCGAGGATTCGAGGATTCGAGGATTAGTGATTCGGGGATTCGAGGATTAGTGATTCGCGATCAGCGATGAGTGATTAGAGATTCACAGATGCGGAAAACAGTTATTGGCGTAATCGTCGCGGTCGTCGCAATCGCCGCGTTCCTGATGTTCACCCGTGAGGGAGACACACCGACGGATGCGGCGAGCCCGGCAGTCGCGTCCGGCGCCGGCCGTCAAGGAGGCCGGAGTGCGGGACGTCCGCCGATGCCCGTCGAGTTTGCAACCGCGAAGCGCTCGCCGCTGTCCGAACGCGTGCTCATCGTTGGCAACCTGATTGGTGCGGCGACGGTGCAGGCGGTCCCGAAGATAAACGGCCGCCTGCAGAGTGTCGACGTGCAACTCGGCGATCAGGTGCGCCGCGGCGCCCTGATCGCAAAGGTCGAGGATCGGGAAATCCAGGAGCAGGTGCGGCAGGCGGAGGCGGCGTATCGCGTCAGCGAAGCAACTATCCGTCAGCGTGAAGCCGACCTGAAGCTTGCGGAGACGAATCTGCAGCGCAACAAGAGCCTGCTCGATCGCCAACTGCTTCCGAAGCAGTCCTACGACGACACCGACGCTCGCTACCAGGCGGCGGTCGCGCAACTCGATCTTGCGAAAGCACAGTTCGAGCAGTCGAAAGCGAGACTCGAGGAACTAAAGATCAATCTGGCGAACACAACGATCACATCACCGGTCGATGGGTTCGTTGCGAAGCGGTTTCTCGATCCAGGAGCCTCTGTCAGTCCCAACGTGCCGGTCGCGTCGCTCGTCGATATCCGGACGGTGCGGATGGTCGCGAATCTTGTTGAGAAAGACATGAAGCGGGTATCGGTCGGCACGCACGCCGACATCGATGTGGATGCGTTCCCCGGAGAAACATTTAACGGCCGCGTCAGCCGTGTGGCGCCGGTGTTCGACCCGGCGACCCGGACCGCGGAGATGGAGATCGAGGTTCCGAATCCTGGTTTCAGACTGAAGCCTGGCATGTATGCGCGGGTACAGCTCACGGTGGCGTCGAAGTCTGATGCGCTCAGTGTACCCAGCAACGCGATTGTACGGCTCGACGGAAAGGCCGGCGTGTTCACCGTCCAGGGACGTACTGGCGGCGTGACCGGCAACGGTCAGCGACCGAACGTCAGTGACGCGAAACCGGTAGCCGAGACCAAGAGTGTCGGCAGCAGCGGCGCCAATGATGGCGACAAGACGATGACCGCGAAATTCGTCCCGGTGGAAACCGGCATTCGCGATGGTGACGTGGTCGAGGTCGTCAGTGGTGTCCGCGACGGCATGCGGGTCATCACCACGGGCGCCGGCGCGCTGAAGGACGGCGATCGTGTCGTCGCCAGCACCGCTTCAGACAACGGCCATCAAGCGGCGCCAGCGAGCACCGACGGCAGCGCACAGAAAGGGACACGGCAATGAGCATTCCGCGTCTCGCGATTCATCGGCCGGTCACGATGTTCATGCTCTCGGGCGTGATCATCCTGCTCGGCACGATCTCTCTGCTGCGACTCCCCGTCGACCTGATGCCGGATGTCACGTTCCCGAGCATCACGGTTCGTGTCGGCTACGCGGGTGTCGGTCCGCTCGAGATGGAAGAGCTCGTGACGCGGCCGATCGAGCAGGCGATGAGCGCCGTCGCTGGACTCGAACGTCTCGAATCAACGTCGCAGGAAGGCTCGAGCCGCGTCACGTTGAATTTCGCCTGGGGCACCGATCTGAACGAAGCCGCTGACGACGTGCGCAATCGTCTGGACCGGGTGCGCGGCCGTTTGCCTGAAGAAGCGGACGCACCGGTGATGTTCAAGTTCGACGCTAATGCACAGCCGATCATGGGCGTCGGCGTTGAAGGCGATTTCGATCGCGTCGCGCTTCGCGAGATGGCCGAGCACGATCTGTCGCCGCGGCTGGAGCGCGTGCCTGGCGTCGCATCAGTGAGCGTCGAAGGTGGTCTGCGCCGCCAGATCCATGTCGAGCTCTCGAAGGAAAAAGTCCGCGCCCTGGATCTGCCGGTCGATCGCATCATCAATCTGCTGCGGACCGAGAACCAGAACGTTCCGGTCGGCGAGATTGACGAAGGCGACACGACGTACCTGGTTCGCAGCCAGGGTCAGTTCGAGAATCTCGATGAAATTCGCGACATGGTCGTGATGACGCGGCAGGGCGTGCCGGTGTATCTGCGCGACATCGCCGAGGTCAAGGACTCGACCGAGGATCTTCGAGCGTTCACGCGCATCAACGGCAAGCCGGGTGTCCGCCTCCGCGTCACCAAACAGTCGGGGCAGAACACGGTGCAGATCGCGGACGCCGTCCGCGCCGAAATCGACCGAATCAATCGCGAGATCCCGACGCTGCGGCTCGCCGTGCTCGACGACAGCTCGATCTTCATCAAGCGTTCGATCGCCGCGGTGAAGGAAGCCGCGGTTCTCGGCGCGATCCTCGTCATCGCGATCATCTTCCTGTTCCTGCGAAACCTGCGGTCGACGATCATCATCTGCACGTCGATTCCGATCTCGATCATCGGGACATTTGCGCTCCTCTACTTCGCCGGCTACACGCTGAACACGATGACCTTTGGCGGCCTGGCGCTCGGCATCGGCATGATCGTCGATGCCTCGATCGTCGTGCTTGAAAACACGTTCCGGCACATGGAACACGGCAAGGATCGCATGCAGGCCGCGATCGACGGCAGCGAAGAAGTGTGGTCGGCGATTCTGGCGTCGACGCTCACACACATCGCCGTGTTCGTGCCGCTCCTCTTCCTGACCGGCGTGTCGAGCATCCTCTTCAAACAGCTGTCAATCGTCGTCATGTTCTCGCTGACGATGTCGCTGTTCGTCGCGGTGACGATTGTGCCGGTTCTGTGCTCGCGATTGCTGAAGCTGCCGCCGCCAGTCGAGCAGCGCACCGGACTTGGCGGCCGACTGTATACGTGGAGCGAAACGTTGCTCAACCGGATGGACGACGCGTATAGCCGTCTGATTTCTCGGGCGCTGCATCATCGCCCGACCGTGATTGGCGCCGGCGTATCGCTCGTCGTGGTCGCGTTCCTCATTCTTCCGACAATTGGTTTTGAGCTGATGCCTGCGACCGACGAAGGCGAAGTGCAGGTGACGGCGGAACTGCCGGTCGGCACCCGCATCGAGCGCGCGCAGGATGTCGCCTCACGTCTCGAGTCGCTGTTGCCAGAGTACGTGAAGGAGGCCGACGCGATCATCACGCAGGCTGGCGCGGGCGGCGGCGGATTCGGCGGCGGCGGAACGAACCGCACGCAGGCCACGATCCGGCTCGTCCCAAAAACCCAACGTTCCCGTTCCAGTGAGGAGATCGCCAGGGCGCTCAACCGGCAGCTCGCCGGCGTGATCCCGGGAGCGATCATCACGACCCGCGCGTCAGGCGGCAACCAGCAGATGACGCGGCTCCTGAGCGGTGGCGGCGGCGACAGCCGCATCGCGCTCGAAATCCGCGGCGATGATTTGGCTGAAGCGCAGCGTATCGCTCTGGCCGCCAAGGGAGTGATGGATCGTGTTCCTGAGGTCCGCAATGCGCGCGTCGGTCGTGACGACGGGCGTCCGGAGCTTGCCTTGCAAATCGATCGACCGAAGGCCGCGCTGCTTGGATTATCCGTAAACAGCGTCGCGAGCAACATCCGAACGAGTGTCGGTGGGACGCAGGCGGCGTTCTTCCGTCAGGGCGGAAACGAATATCCCATCGTCGTGCGCCTGCGCGAGGAGGATCGGCAGCGGGTCGAAGACATCAACGACATTCTCGTCAACACACCGCAGGGACAGGTCGTGCAGGCGAAGAACCTGCTGGCACTGCGCAATCAGTCGGGCCCGACCGAGATTCAGCGCAAGAATCAGGAACGAATTCTCCGCGTGTCGGCGGAGCCGGAAGTGACACTCAGCGACGCAATCGCGGCCGTCAACGCAAGACTGCCGGAATTGCGCACCGGACCAGACTTTTCCGTCGGCTTCGGCGCGGAAGTCGAACAGCAGGCGCAAGCGTTCAAGCAACTGCAGGGCGTGCTGATCCTTGCGATCCTGCTCGTCTATGCGGTGATGGCCTCGCAGTACGAATCGCTGCGCGACCCGTTCATCATCATGTTCTCGGTCCCGCTCGCCGCGATCGGCGTCGTGGCCGCGCTCAAGCTGACCGGTACCACCTTCAGCCTTCAGGCGTACATCGGCGTCATCATGCTGGCCGGCATCGTCGTCAGCAACGCCATCCTGCTCGTTGATTACACGAATGTCCTGCGGCGGCGCGATCACATTCCGTTGCGCGAAGCCGTTGAAACTGCCGGACGGACGCGTCTGCGACCGATTCTGATGACGACCTTGGCCACGATCCTCGGGCTCGTGCCGATGTCGCTTGGAATTGGCGAAGGCGCGGAACTTCAAGCACCGCTCGCCCGCGTTGTCATTGGCGGTCTGGCGGCTTCAACGCTCATTACGCTGGTATTCGTACCTACGGTGTACACGCTGTTCGAAGAAGGCTGGAAAGGACTGCGCTCGGGGCTGCCCAGGCACTCGTAGCGACCAGACGCACACATGAAAAAACTCATACTGATCGTCTTCCTGCTCGCGGTCGCTGGGAGTGCCGGTGGCTGGTACTACATGCGCAAGAACACCAAGGAGCCCGAGGTGCGCACCGCGCAGATCAGCCGCGGCGATATCGTCCAGGCAGTCCAGGCGACTGGAACCCTCGAGGCGGTGACGACGGTACAGGTCGGCACGCAGGTTGGCGGCATCATCCAGGAGCTCTACGCCGACTTCAACGACATCGTGAAGAAGGGACAGGTCATCGCGCGGCTCGACCCGACCATCCTCGACACGCAGATCGAACAGCAGAGGGCGAACGTCACACGGTCGCAGGCCGATCTCGATCGCTTGAAGGTATCGCTCGCCGACGCGCAGCAGAAGCTCGATCGGGCGAAAGCGCTCTCGGAAAAGAGTCTCCTGCCGAAGAGCGAACTCGACACAGCAGTAGTGAACGTCCAGTCAATCGAGGCGCAGATCAAATCGTCGGAGGCTGCGCTTGTGCAGGCCAGATCGCAGCTGCATACGGCGGAGGTCAATCGCGAGCACACGGTCATCACAGCGCCAATCGACGGCATCGTCATTCAGCGAGCGGTTGAACCAGGACAGACGGTCAATGCCGGCATGTCTGCGCCGACGCTTTATATCCTTGCAGCCGACCTGACGAAGATGCAGGTCAACGCAAACATCGACGAAGCGGACGTGGGCAGCATGCGCCCGGGGCAGCGCGTCACGTTCCGCGTTGACGCATTTCCGAACGATACCTTCCTCGGTACCGTCCAACAGGTTCGCCTGCAGCCAACGACTGTGCAGAACGTCGTCACGTATCAAACCGTCATTGACGTCCCGAATCAGCAATACAAGCTGAAACCCGGCATGACGGCGAACGTGACGATTGAAATCGCTCGCAAGTCGAACGTGCTCCGGCTGCCGTCTGCGGCCACCCGGTTCCGGCCGACCACCGAAATTTTCGCAGCCTTGAAGCAGGAGCCTCCACCTGACTTCGGCCGCGGAGGCTTCGGCGGACGTGGCCGGAACGCGGGCGGGACGGGTGCTGGTGGACCGGCGGGAGCGACGGGTAATGGCCAACCGCCGGCGGGTTCCGCGCCGACAACCGGCGGAGCGCCAGCGGCCGCCAACGCAGGAACGCCTGCCAACGCTCCGTCGCAGACGGTCAGCGTCAACGCCGGCGCGCAGAACCAGCGTCAAGGTCAGGGCCAAGGGCAGCGTCAGCCTTCCGCAAACGAAGCCCGCGGCGGCGGCGATCGGATGGCGGGCGGTGCACCGGCGGCGGGACAGGGCAACGATCCAAACGGCGGCGGCCGCGGCGGATTCGATCCGAATATGACGCCGGAAGAGCGTCGCAAGCGCATGGAAGAGCGATTGGCTTCGATGACGCCTGATGAGCGTGCTGCATTCCAGGAACGCATGGCGCGGCGCCAGGCCCAGGGCGGCGGCCGCGGTGAATTCGGCGGAGGCAATCAAGGGCAAGGTGGGCCGGGCGGCTTCAATGGCAATCAGGGTAATGGTCAGCGTCAAAACGGCAATACGCCGCAGGCAGCTGCTCAAAACTCCACCGCGCACAACGCGAATCGAGCCGGACGCGTCGCGAACACGCCGGCGATGTCAGGTACAGCGACAACGATCGATTCATTGTTCGGGGCGTTGCCGACCATCGAGACCCGCGGGCAAGCGTGGCTCTACGACAACAAGCAGTTGAAGCAGGTCAGACTTCGTCTCGGGATCTCGGACGGTACGAACACCGAAATCATCGACGCCAATCCTGAAATCAAGGAAGGCACAGAAGTTGTCACCAGCGTCATCATCGATACCGGAGCGCCCACGACGCCTGGCGGAAACAACGCGAATAATCCGCTCCTCGGTCCGCAGCGGCGAGGTGGTCCGGGCGGTGGATTCGGCGGGCCTGGCGGCGGTGGTGCAGGGCGCGGGGGACGGTAAATCGAATTGGTGAATTAGTGAATTGGTGAGTTGGTGAATTGAGCTTCGCACCGCGCGTGCTGTTAGAGCCCGGCGGTAGCCGCGCGATGCCAATCCAACAATTCACAAAGTCACCAATTCACCAATTCACCAATTGAGAAAATCAGAGACATGCCTGTCATTTCGATCAGAGACCTCGTCAAGACCTATCACGTTGGGGAGGTCACTGTACGGGCGCTTCGCGGCGCGAACCTGGACGTCGAGGCGGGTGAATTCGTCGCTGTCACTGGTCCCTCAGGATCGGGAAAGTCGACGTTGATGCATATCCTCGGGTGCCTTGATCGCCCGACCAGCGGCAGTTACGTGCTCGATGGCAAGGACGTGTCGCGCATGTCGAAGGACGACCTCGCGCTGATTAGAAACCGCAAGATCGGTTTCGTCTTCCAGGGATTCAACCTGCTCTCGCGGACGACGGCCCTCGACAATGTCGAATTGCCGATGCTTTACAACGGCAGTGAGAAGCTCAAAGCCGCCGAACGGCATCAGCGCGCGATGGAAGCGTTGCGCGCCGTCGGTCTGGGCGAACGTTTCCATCACTTTCCGAATCAGCTGTCGGGCGGTCAGCAGCAGCGCGTCGCGATCGCCCGCGCGCTCGTGACGCGTCCCACGATCCTGCTCGCAGACGAACCGACCGGCAACCTCGACACCCGCACGTCGATCGAGGTCATGGACATCTTCCAAAAGCTGAACATGGAGCGAGGCATCACCGTGCTCCTGATCACTCACGAGATGGACATTGCAGAGTACGGAACGCGCCTGGTTCGCTTTCGCGACGGCAGGATCCAGGTCGATCAGAAGATCACGCACAGGCGCGACGCGGCGAAAGAGCTCGCGGCGTTGCCGCCGCCAGAGCCTGACACACCGATTCCTGCCGACGAGGCACCGGCAGAACACATCGGCGGCGTGGTCTAGGAGAATCACATGTCGATAATCATGACGTTGCTCGTCGCGCTCAAGGCGCTGAACCGCAACAAAATGCGGACCATGCTGACGATGCTCGGCATGATCATTGGCGTCGGAGCCGTGATCACGATGGTGGCGATCGGCAAGGGAGCGCAGTCAACTATCGAAGAGCAGGTCAAGGCCGCTGGCACCAACCTCATCACCATTAACGCCGGCAACTTCACCCAGGGCGGCGTTCGTCAGGGCGGCGGCATGTCGACGACGCTGACGCCAGAAGATGCGCAGGCGCTTCGATCGCTTTCCGGAGTGCAATATCTGGCGGCGGGCGTTAATTCGCGCGCGCAGGTGATCGCCGGAAACCAGAACTGGTCGACCCAGATTCAGGGAACGGACGTCGAGCTGCCGCTGATCCGGAACTGGCCCACCAAGTTCGGCAGCTTCTTTACGGCGCAGGATGTTGCGACGGCACAGAAGGTCGCCGTCCTCGGTCAGACCGTATCGGACAACCTGTTCGGCCCCGATGTCGATCCGACCGGTCAGATCATTCGCGTCAAGAACCAGCCGTTCAAAGTTCTCGGCGTGATGGCTCCGAAGGGATCGACGGGCTTCGGACAGGATCAGGACGACGCGGTCTATGCGCCGTATACGACTGTGCAGAAGAAGTTGCAGGGGATTCAGCACATCAACAATATTCAGGTGTCGGCCGCAACCCCAGAAACGGCGCCGGTTTCGGCAGAGATCACTGAACGGCTCCGCGAGCGTCACAAGTTGACGGGTAACGATCCGGACGATTTCATGGTGCGCACGCAGGAAGAGATGGCGAGCGTGCGAACGGAAACCACCAAGACGATGACGACGCTCCTCGCCGCAATCGCTGGTGTGTCGCTGCTCGTCGGCGGCATCGGCATCATGAACATCATGCTCGTGTCGGTTACCGAGCGCACTCGCGAGATCGGGCTGCGGATGGCCATCGGCGCGCGAGGCAAGGACGTGCTGATGCAGTTCCTCGTTGAAGCGGTCGTGCTCAGCCTTTTTGGTGGTCTCCTCGGAATCGGAATGGGGTACGGGCTGTCTGCGGCCGCTGAGAGCTTTCTGAAGTGGCCGACCTCGATTCCGCCGAACGCGATCGGCATGGCATTTGGATTTGCAGCCGGGACTGGAGTATTTTTCGGGTTCTACCCTGCGAAGAAAGCTGCTGGGCTGGACCCAATTGAAGCGCTTCGATTCGAATGAAGCCACGGAAGAACACGGGCCACGGAAGAACACGGATTAACACGGATCGGCTCCCGGGCCACGGAAGAGCACGGACTAACACGGACCGGATCCCGGGCCACGGAAGAACACGGATTAACACGGACCGCATTATTCGCGGCCACCCTATGCCAGTGCGCTCTCGTCGGGAACCCTCAGGAGAAATGCAACACTCGGGTCAGTCGTCTTTCGTTAGTGTGCTTATTTTCAAAGGAGCAGGGCATGAAACGGGCAAGAATCGGAATGGTTGCCATCGCGGCACTCGCGGTGGCGACAGTGGCCTTTGCGCAGGCGAAGCCGGACTTCTCGGGCACCTGGACGCCTGAGCCGGCAGCGGGCGCGCCAGCGGGCGGCGGTGCACCGGGCGGCGCACCCGGCGGCGGTGGTGGTGGCGGCGGTCGTGGGATGGCGGGGCCGATGACTGTCAAACAGACAGCAACCGAGATCACGATTGAACGCACGACCGGTCGCGGTCCAATGACACAGACCTACAAGCTCGACGGATCAGAGAGCAAGGTCCAGATGGGTCAGATGGAAGCGACAGCGACGGCCAAGTGGGATGGCAACAAGCTCGTCATCACCACTAAGACCGACCAGGGCGAACAGACGCAGACCTGGTCGCTGGCCAACGGTGTTCTGACTGTCGACCGGACCGGTGGTCGCGGTCCCTCGACAACGACCTACAAGAAGTCCACGTAGTGATTCAGCGACGGGCCGGGAGCTGACGCTTCCGGCCCGTCTTTTTAACTTCCAGCTCTCAGCTCCCGGCCTCCAGCTTCCCAACCTACCTCCCTAACTTTTTCAGTAATTCGGCGGCGGTAAGCCCGGTCACAGGATCCACAATCCCAGGCGCAATCTCAGCCAGCGGCGCCAGAACAAAGAAGCGTCCTCGAAATCGCGGGTGAGGAACGTGAAGATGCGGTGAATGCTCGATTGTCTGTCCCAGCAGAATCAGATCGAGATCGAGAGTTCGTGGAGCACCGGGATAAGGACGCTCTCGCCCGTAGGACAGTTCGATCTCGAGGAGTCGATCGAGCATCTCTCGAGCGTTGAGCGACGTTTCACCGACGGCCACCGCATTCAGATATCGCGGCTGATCCTGCAGTCCTTCCCCTTCGGGTTCGGTTTCGATGAAAGTGGAAATTGCGAGGCTAGAGACGAACTCGGTGAGTCGATCGACGGCACACCGGAACGCGGCTTCGCGGTCACCGAGGTTTGAGCCGAGCGCGATCGCGACTTGCAATGCTCAATGTTCAATGCTCAATGTTCAATGGAGACGGATGTCACATCGGACATTCCACATTGAACATTGAACAGTGACACTCCTTCACTGCTCGATCCACCTCACGCCGAGGACTGCGCCCGGAGTACCGGCGCCGTCGGCGCGGCGGCCCAGCAGATCGGAGCGGCCGGCAAGCGCCTGCTGGAAGAAGCGATTGTGCTCGAGCGTTTCACCGAGAATGACGCGAAGCAGGCTGCGGTGGCGGGCGTTGGGCATGCCCTCGATGCGAGTGCGCCATTTCTCGACGAAACGCTGCGCGCCCTTTTGGTCTTCGCCGATTAGCTCTGATTGAGCGTCCTTGTTCTTGCCCGAGGCCTGAATCGCCGGTTCGGGAACATCCTCGAGTGCACCGCCAAGATCCGTGATCGCGTCGCGCAGCCAGTTGAGCTGTACGTCCTCGCGGGCAATCACGTACTGGTATGTGTTGTTGAAGTCGTAGTCGGGCACGTGCTTCGCGACCGCGACGTGCCGCTGGCGCATTTCCAGCTTGTCGCGGTAGAAGTCGCGCAGAAGGGCGAGAAGTTCCGTCGCTTTCACGAGCTCTGTTTTTCCTTGCAGGTGATGCACACGCGGGTCCAGGGAATCGCGTTGAGCCGCGCTGGGGCGATTTCCTCGCCGCAGTCGCGACAGATTCCGTAGGTCCCTTTTTCCATCCGATACAGCGCTTCTTCGATCGCCTGCAGGATCTTGGCGTCGGTCTGCTTCAGCTTCAGTTGGATGTGAACTTCGTTATTGCCACTGGCCTGATCGGCCAGGTCGCCCTGCCGCGAATTGACTTCCATCGTTGCCGGCAGCGGTTTCACGCCGCCGCCCGCCGACAGAATCTCTCCGCGCTTGCGCAGGAGCGCGTCCTTGTAAGGAGCGTATTCCATGCTGGCCCTTGTCTCCGCCGCGGTGGTCTCCGGAGGCGTACCCAGCACCACCGGCAAAACCTCATCTTATCAACCGCGGCGAGTCGCGGCAAGGACGCGGGTCCGTCGCCGCCAATGATCTCGCCAATCCTCCCGCGCGCGCCGCCGAAATCGCGCCGCACGTCCTCGCGATCGCCGCGATAGGCGTCGTGGATTCGATCGCCAGTCGCGAGAACGGCAGCGTCTGGAGCCATACGCGTGCCGGGCCGGCGACTGGCAAACGGGAACTATTCCGCGCGAAGCGTAGAGAGCGGCTTCTTCCTCAGCACTTCGGCGCTGGCAATCACGCCAATGACGCACACCAGTACTGTCGTCAGCACTGCACCGAGCGTCAGCAGGCCTGGAGTTGGGCGCCAGGGAATATCGAAGACATGGCGTGTGACACCCCAGCTGAGACCGAGCGCTCCGGCGGCGCCAATCGTCCCGGCGAGCAGCCCGAGCGCGCCGTATTCGAGCGCCAGCGTCAACGTCAGAAGGCGCGTGCTCGCGCCGAGCGTGCGCAGAATGGCCGATTCGTAAACGCGCTGGAATTTCGTCATCGCAACCGCACCGATGAGGATCAGCACGCCGCTCATGAGCGCAATTCCCCCTACGACCGAGATGCCAAGGACCGCGTTGTCGATCACCTTCTGAATGCGCGCGATAATTTCGCGGCCGTCGATCGCGGTGATATTCGGATAGCGGGAGATCAGATCGTATTGCAGCCGTGCGCGTGCCGACGACTCCTCAGGTCCCTTGACGAAGCCAATGAAGGTGTGCGGCGCTCCCGAGAACGTCGCCGGATTGAACACGAACATGAACCCACCGCTTCTTGCGTCGCCCCATTCGACGTGACGAATGCTCGTGACGCGGGCGACGACTTGCCGGCCGAGCACGTCGAAGCGCATGTCGTCGCCGACATGAATATTGAAGCGCTCGTGAATGCCCTCCTCCACCGAAACCTGTGGCTGCTGCGTTCCGACGGTTTGGTCGCCGTTCCAGAATGCGCCCTGGACAATGTGTTCGTTCGATTCCAGGTGATCCCGGTAAGTGATCACGTACTCTCGCGCTAATGACCCTCGTCCGCGCACGTCGCTGAAGTTCTCGAGATTCAGCTCCCGGCCACGCACCGCGGTGACCCGGGCGCGAAGAACCGGGACAAGCCGCGCCGGCGGTGCGCCGGAATCCTGCCGCGACTTCAAGAGTTGCTCTACACCGTCGGCCTGATCGCGCTGCACATCGATGATGAACATGTCGGCGCCGCCACGATCCATGCCGAGCGAAAATTCAGCGATCAGATTGCTCTGCAGCGCGCGCACGCCAAGCACGAAAAAGCTCCCCAGGCCGACAGCCAGGAGTATCACGCGGGTCTGGTTGCCGGGGCGTCGCAGGCTGATCACGGCATGGCGAAGTGGGAACCACGGCGCGGACGCGAACGGCGACACCAGCCGCACGAGCAGGAAGGCTGCCGCGTAAAGCACCATCGACACGACACCAAATCCAATACTCACGGCGGCGCCAGCGCGCCACGACCCTGCCTGCCATGAGGCCACGCCGATCAGCGCGGCACCGACAACCAAGGCGACGCCGATTTGCAACCAGTCCAACCGGCGTATTTTCTCGCGCCAGCCAGTGACTCCCGTGCTCACCGTTACGCTCATCGTCCCATCGGCGCCGCGAATCAAAAGCAGCGGCTTGATCCGCCGGACGTCGAGCAGCGGCACGAGCGCGAACAGCACCGAAACCAGCAAGCCAACCGCGAGTCCCTGAAGCACGGCTGATGCCGTGAGTCCGTACGGCAGTCCACCGAACGATTCAGTCAACGCCGCCGGTATCGAGCGGATCGCCGCCGCGGCGAGCGCCACGCCAATCAGACTGCCGGCGGCGGCAAGAAGCGCGACCTGCAGAACGTAGGTCGCGAGCACTTGCGGCGTCGAAGCGCCAACACATTTGAGGATGGCAACACTGCGAATCTTCTGACGGACGAACACGCGTGTGACGCTCCACACCCCGATGCCGCCGAGTACAACGATGATGAACCCGACCAGCGAGAGAAAATTCTCCGACCGCTGCAGGCTCTCCCCGATTTGGTCCTCGGTCGATCGGTATGACCGGGCATTGACGAAGCGATCTCTGAAATTTCGGCCAATGGTGCGGGCGAGAGGCTCGACGCCGTCCTGCCGCACTTTCAACAGCATCTGATAGTTCGCGCGACTGCCGAACGTGAGCAAACCTGTCTGCTGAAGATCAGCGAGATCGATGAGGACGCGTGAACCGAGGCTGAATCCTCCGACCCGTCGGCCCGGTTCCTGATCAATGACGCCACGTACGGTAAACGCCCGGCCAGAAATCAGGATGCGATCGCCAACCGCGATTCCGAGTTGGGCGAGAAGCTCTGGCCTGACCAGCGCGCCGGCATTCTCAACCAGCGCATGCGAATAGATCTGCCCGTTCTGAAGGGCCAACGTACCGTAGAACGGATAGCCTTCCTGGACGCCGCGCAGCTCCACCATCCGAGCCACCGCCTGGCCGCGCTCGGCTCGAACCATCGTCGCCGTTTCGATCGCCTCAGTGCGAGCTTCCACCGGCGCGGCCGCCAGTTGCCGCTCGAGATCGGCGCGCACGTCTGGCGTCCATGCCCGGCTGCTTTGAATGAGCACGTCGGCGGCGAGTGTGTTGCGGGCCTCGCGAACCAGGCCGGTCCGGATACTTTGGATGATCGAGCGGAGCGTGACGATGGCCGCCACACCGATGGCGACGCAGATGAAAAAAAACAGCAGCCGGCGCCACGACGCGCGGAGTTCCCGGCCGAGCATTCGCAGGACGAACGTCATGCTTCTGCTCGAATCGCCACTCGCGAGCCTTGCGTCTGCGAAACGACTCGCCCATCACGAAGCGCGATCGACATGTGCGCGACGCTCGCCAACTCAGGATCGTGTGTCACGAGCACGAGGGTCGTCCCGCGCGAGCGGTGAACGCCGAGCAGCAGATCGATGATCTGATGTCCGGTTGTGCTGTCGAGATTGCCTGTGGGCTCGTCGGCAAGCAGCAGCGGAGGATCGTTCGCGAGCGCGCGCGCGATTGCCACCCGCTGCTGTTCACCGCCGGAGAGTTGCGACGGATAGTGATGACCGCGCTCGGCAAGCCCGACTTCGTCGAGGAGCGACACCGCTCGAGTTCTCGCGCCCGGCAAGCCCGCGATCTCCATCGGCACGAGAATGTTTTCCAGCGCGGTCAGCGACGGAAGCAGATGGAAGAACTGAAAGACAAATCCGATGCGGCGGCCGCGCAATTTCGCCAGTGCATCTTCGTCGAGCGCTGTGATGTCGACGCCATCAATGACGATGCGTCCGGTCGTCGGCGCATCAAGACCGGCGATGAGGCCCAGCAGCGTCGATTTCCCGCTCCCGGATGCTCCCGTAATCGCGACGACCTCTTTCGCCGGCACGACGAGATCGAGCGGATGAAGAATCGTGAGTATGCCCGTACCGCTGGGTACGGATTTCGAAACACCGTGCAGTTCAATCATGAGACAGAGATCTGGTCCAGCAGCGGCTTCAGCACGTTCCAGACCGTGTCTGCCACGATTGCCGCTCCTTCTGGATTGGGATGGATACCGTCGCCTTGATTCAGTGTGGCCTGTCCGGCCACTTTATCGAGCAGGAACGGCACAAAGAGGACGTGATACTGCAACGCGAGAGCACGGTACGCCTGCCGGAATGACGCCGCGTACTCGACGCCATAGTTTGGCGGCGCCTCCATGCCGGCGAGAATCACAACCACGTTTTTCGCGCGCGCCCTTTCGATAATCTCGCCCAGGTTCTGCTTCATTTCGGCGACCGACAACCCGCGAAGGCCATCGTTCGCTCCCAGCGCAAGAATCAGCACGCGCACGTCTTCCTGCAGTGCCCAATCCAGACGGCGAAGCCCTCCCGCAGATGTGTCGCCCGAAACGCCCGCGTTGACCACTTCGTAATTGAAGCCGTCGTGATCGATTTTTTCTTGAAGGAGATGGGGATAGGACTGGGTCTCGAGAAGTCCCAACCCCGCGGTGAGGCTGTCGCCGAGCACCACAATCTTGGGACGCTCATCGTCGGTTTTCGGGGCGACGGCTGGAGGTGCGGGCGCCGCTTGCGAGGCCGCCTGATCGCTTGAATGGCCCACGCCGCAGCTGCTGACTGCGCCAATGTTGCACGAAGCGACCAGTCCTGCCAGCAGACACACGAGCAGTCGGCCCTTCGCGTGCCCCATTGCCAGAATAGACATGTATTCCTAATTATAAGTTCCCGCCTACGCGCCTGCGGCGCTTCCACCTTCGCGCAGGCGCTGCGGCGGACAAGCCGGCGCGACAGCCTTCGCCAGAACCGAACGCGAAAGGCTGCCGGCGCCACGAATCCCGGATCCCGCACACCGGATCCCGACATGATTACAATGACTTCATGGCCCGAGGATTCGATTCGAAGTTTGTTGAAGCCCAGCAGGAAGAGGCGCAGCGGCGGTCCACACCGCCCAAGCCGCATATGTCGCCGGAAGCCCGAATCAGAGAAGAACAGCGGCGTGCCCTGGAGCTGACGCGAACTCGAACACAGCAGGACCTGAGCCGAGCTGTCCTTCCTGCCCACCGGCGCATGCTCGAAGAAGCCATAGCCGCGCTCGACAAGCAGATCGACGAATTGTGACCGGTATGCATCTTGCTCCCTCCTCATCAGGAGGGATATGCGCCTGGAGAAACAGGTCGTTCGCGTCGCCGCAATCGGCGACCTTCATTACGGTCGCAATGCGGCGGCTGGGTCGCTGCAACCGCTATTCGCACAAATCAATCAGACCGCCGACATACTCGTCATCTGTGGTGACCTGACCGACTTCGGTCTTGCAGAAGAAGCGCGCGGACTTAGCCGCGAACTCGCGGTCCTCAAAATCCCCATCGTCGCGGTGTTTGGCAACCACGATTTCGAATCGTCGCAACAAGACCAGATGCGACCGATTCTCGCGGATGCAGGTGTCGCCATTCTTGACGGCGACAGCACCGAGATCCTCGGCATCGGGTTCGCCGGGATCAAGGGCTTTGCCGGCGGCTTTGGCCGGCGAGCGCTGGGACCGTGGGGTGAAGACATCATCAAGAAGTTCGTGCATGAAGCCGTCGGAGAAGCGCTCAAACTCGAATCAGCGCTGGCGCGGCTGCGAAACGAAAAACGCATCGCCATCCTGCACTACTCGCCGATCCAGGAAACCGTTGAGGGTGAGCCGCCCGAGATTTTCCCGTTTCTCGGGTGCAGCCGCCTCGAAGAACCGCTCGGTCGATATCCGGTAACCGCCGTGTTCCACGGTCACGCACACCATGGGCGCCCGGAAGGCCGCACGACGAAGGGCGTGCCTGTATTCAACGTGTCGATGACGCTCATGAATAACCTCTACCCGGAGCGTCCGTTCAGAGTGATAGACATCGATATGACCAGTCAGCCCGACGACCGCCGAGTGAGAGTGGATCGCCGAATCGCCGGTGTGTCGCTCGCCGATCAGTCGTGAGAGGAGATGTATGACTGCTCTCATCACACTTTCAATCGTCGCGTTGCTCGCGGAGACGACAACGCCGGCGCCCGGCGCAACGTCACCAACGCAAACGCAAGCGCAACCGCAATCACCTGATGCGCAGACACCGGAGGCCGTCGGTGCGCTTCAACTGCAAGTGATGCTCGATCGCGCCGGGTTCTCACCAGGCACGATAGACGGGAAAATGGGTGCAAACACGCGGAAGGCGTTGGAGCTTTTCAACTCGAGCGGGCTGCAGCAGCCGGCTGCGTCGCCGCCGACAATGACTTACCGGATTACCGTGGAAGACATGGCCGGGCCGTTCATCGATCGATTGCCAAAGGACATGATGGAAAGCGCGAAGCTCCCATCGCTCGGCTACACGTCGGCCGTCGAGGAACTTGCCGAACGCTTTCACACGACTCCTGCGTTCCTTCAGCAACTCAATCCCGGAGTGAACTTCGCCGCCGGTGAAGAGATTCAAGTTCCGAATGTGGAGCCGATGGTTCTACCGACGGAGACGATGTCGATACTCGAACCCAAACAGCCGAAGAACAACGGTCAGCGCGGCGGATCACAGAATGGGTCTCAGGTAGTAGGAACATCCGGCACCCAGGAATCAGTTGAGAAACCGAACCTCGTCGTCACCGTCAGCAAAAGCAGTTCGGCGTTGACCGTGACGGACGCGACTGGACGCGTCGTGCTCTATGCACCGGTTACAACCGGGAGCACCCACGATCCGCTTCCAATCGGGGAATGGAAAGTCACCAGCATCTGGCTCAATCCAGCGTTCAACTACAACCCCGACCTGTTCTGGGACGCGGAACCGACTCACACCAAGGCAACGCTAAAGCCTGGCCCGAACAACCCGGTTGGCGTCGTGTGGATTAACCTGTCGAAAGAACACTACGGACTGCACGGAACACCTGAACCTGCAACGATCGGCCGCACACAGTCTCACGGATGCGTGCGTCTGACAAACTGGGATGCATTGCGCCTCGCCGCGTTGGCCAAACCAGGAACTCCGGTCATCTTCAAGGAATAACACCGTGCGAAACCGTGACCTGCGACGAAGCCTCCAAGTGTTCGCCATCGGTGTCGCGTGCGGCTTCATCATCGGTGCGGCGCTGGTGGCCATTCTCATCACCAAGTACGGACAAATTGCCGGCGTTCACTCGCCCTCAGCCCGAATGAGCGCAGATGACGGACTTGCGGACGTGGATTCGCCGGTCATCGAGGTACGGCCTTCGGGAGCGAACACGCCGGTCGCGACCACCGGGAGCGCCGGACCGGTTGTCGCGGCGCCGCCGGCAGATCTCACCCGACGTGATTTCGCAATGCCAGTGGAAGGGGTGAACCCGGACCAACTCGTGCGCTCGTTCGAGGATCGTCGTAGTGGTTCGCGGGCTCACGAAGCGATCGATATTCTGGCGCCGAGAAACACGCCGGTGAAAGCCGTGGAAGACGGCTCGATTGCCAGGCTCTTCGAGAGCAAGGCCGGCGGCACGACGATCTACCAATTCGATCCAACCGGGCAGTACTGCTATTACTACGCGCACCTGGAGCGTTACGCTGAAGGACTGCGCGAGGGGGAAAAGGTTCGGAAAGGGCAAATCATCGGCTACGTGGGTACGTCTGGAAATGCCCCTAAAAACACGCCTCATCTCCACTTCGCGATTTTCAAGCTCACCGACGCGAAGCACTGGTGGGAAGGCACCCCCATCGATCCCTACGACGTGCTCAGATAAAGTCAGTCCCGGTCAGTATTTATCCGTGTTCGTCGGTGGTCTTCAAACCTTTCAAGCGGTATGCCCCGTCCAAGTGGGTGCAGGAAAGGAGCTTGGAAGCATTAGCGCTCCGGTGCGCCCCCGCCTTGAATGCGGCAGACATGGCTGACGACGTGGCACTGGCCGCGGCGGGAGACGTGTCCGCATTCGAGAGGGTTTACCGGACGCATTTGCCTCGCGTGCACAGCCTTGTCCGTCGGATGACGGGCGGACGCGAAACCGATGAGGTCACGCAGGACGTTTTCGTGCGGGTCTGGCAGAAGCTCGGGACGTTCCGCGGGGATTCGGCTTTCTCGACCTGGCTCCACCGCCTTGCCGTCAATGTTGTGATCGAGCGGTTCCGCTCGGAGTCCCTCCGCAGGCAACGTCTACGGGAAGGGGACGATCTCTTCGAAAGGATCGCTGCGCCGGTACGATCGCGCGATCTGTCGATGGACTTCGAGACGGCCCTGGCCAAGCTCCCCGACGGCGCGAGAGAAGTATTCGTGCTGCATGATGTCGAAGGATACAAGCATCACGAAATCGCGTCCTTGCTCGACATCTCGGCGGGCACATCCAAGGCGCAACTGCACCGCGCGCGGATGATGCTGCGACGCCATCTCGGGCGGAAGGATTCATCGTTATGAAGACTGACGCGTTCCTCGGCCAGTTGTCGGATTACATCGACGACGAACTGTCGGCAACGGAGCGCCGATCCGTCGAGGCACACCTGGCTGAGTGCGGGACCTGCCGTGCGACGCTCGGAGAGCTGCGGCGCGTTGTCGCACAGGCGGCAAATCTGAACGATTCCGCGCCGGTGAACGATTTGTGGCCTGGCATCGACGCCCGCATTCGCGGTGGCGCGGCGACCGCCCGCCTGTCGCCGTTCCGCCGCGCGATATCGGCGCGGCTTTCGTTTACGATTCCGCAGATTGCCGCAGCTGGTCTGACGTTGATGGTCCTGTCGGGCGGTCTCGTCTGGATGGCGCGATCGGGAGATCCTCGCGCCGACGTGCAGCCGATCCGCGCGCAGGTTCAGGAGGAAGAGGCGGCCGTTACGCCCGCGAACTTTGCAAACAAGCATTACGATGCTGCGATCGCGGAACTCGAACGAACACTGGATCAAGGACGAAAGAGTCTCGATCCGGAGACCGTGCGGGTGCTCGAACTGAATCTCGCGGCGATCGATCGCGCGATCGATCAGTGCCGCCGCGCTCTGGAGTCCGATCCATCGAACGTCTACTTGAATACGCACCTCGCCGACGCGCGGCAACGCAAGCTCGTGCTGTTGCGGCGCGCGACGGCGCTGGCGACGAAAGGCAGTTGAAAAGGGAGAGCGCGTGGGTGGAGTCGCCGCGCGCCGTGATAAGCGATGCAGGATGTTTTCGAATGATTCATGGATTGATCACAGTCGCGCTCTCCACACTCTTAATTCAAGCGCCGGCGGACGCGCGACAGAATCGGGCACCGCAAACCGATCAGACGGTGCCCGTGGCACGCGGCACGCGGCTGGTGATCGAGAACCGGGCCGGCGAAGTCGTCATTCACGCATGGGAGAAGGACGCGGTGCGGGTCCAGGCGCGGCACAACATGCGCGCAAAGATCAACGTTCGCTCCGGTACGGGTGTGATCAACGTCGATGCGGTCAGCGAGAAGGGCCCGCCAGGGTCTGTCGACTACGACATCAGCGCGCCCGGCTGGATGCCGGTCAAGATTGAAGGACAGTACGACTACGTCAGTGTCGAAGGTGTGCAGGGAGAGATCTCGGTCGAAACCGTCCGCGGCGATATCGTTCTGAAGAACATCGGCGCCGCAATTGCGAAAACGATCGAAGGCGCGATCCAGATCGACGGCGCGCGCGGAAAACTCACGATCAGTTCCGTCAACGAAGACATCAAGGTGACGGGAGCCAGTGGCGAGTTGGTCGCGGAAACGACAAACGGCGAAGTGTCGCTCACAGGCATGACATCAGGCAGCGTCGAGGTCGCATCGGTCAATGGCGACATCGTCTACGAAGGCACGCTTGCCAATGGCGGACATTACAGCTTCACCAATCATGACGGCGACGTCGAGTTGACGGTCCCGGACAACACGAATGCAACGTTCAACGTCCGCACCTACAACGGTGAGTTCAACACGTCGCTGCCTGTGAAGGGACCGGATCCATCCCAAGTGCGCCGTGGCAGACGTGCTTCGTACACGCTCGGGAACGGCAGCGCCGACGTCGAACTGGAATCGTTTGGCGGCGATATCAAGCTGCGCCGCGCCGGCGCGGCGCGGACTCGGCGGGATCAGTAATTACCCGCTCGCGTCTTCCTCCGCGCCGCGTTGCCTCATCGTACGGCGATTAGGGTGCGCTTCGTAAACGCGAGCCAATCGCTGGCGGCTCCCATCCAGCGTCAACCAGGGCGCGTTCCAAGCGAATCGATCGTCGGGTAATCGCGTTCGAATCTTCATAGTGTTCGACTTCCTGACGTCCGTCAGGAAACGTAATCACCAACTCGTATGCGGGACCGTCGCTCTGCCGCCGAATCTCGTACCGTAGCCGAGCGTCCTGGCGCTCGAAAAACCAAATCATGCAGCCCGCTTATCGGCTCAGCAGTATGGGACTTTAGTTCCCGAGGGGCTTTTCCCTCCGATTTTTCGGCCTTTCGCGCGAGCCGCTTGTGGGACGTCGCTGTGCGAAACCGAACACACAGCTTCCACGCAATCGCACCAACCCGCCGTTTTTCCAAGGATTACCGCCTGAATCCGCACAAACGCGCGTGGCACGGACGTTGGTTTTTGTCGTGTCACCATGAACACCGCTTGCCCCCTTCAACCGCGGGTTCTGATCGCAGACGATCAGCGCGACCTGCTCGACGCGCTTCGACTGCTGCTCAAAGGTGAAGGGATCACGATGGACGCAGTCACATCGCCCGAGGCGGTCGTCGATGCTGTGGCGGGCGGCACATACGATCTCCTGTTAATGGACCTTAACTACACGGGAGACACGACCTCGGGTCGCGAAGGCATCGATCTCCTGGCACGCGTGCAGCAACACGATCGCCTGCTCCCGATTGTCGTCATGACCGGATGGGGCTCGGTCGATCTCGCGGTCGAGACGATGAGAAGAGGCGTCTGCGACTTCGTGCAGAAGCCGTGGGACAACGGTCAACTGGTCACCACGCTCCGCACCGAAATCGAAAAGGGACGCGCCCGCCGGCGCGCCGAGGCGTTGGAGGCGCGGGCGCTCGACGAGGCGCGGCGCATTCAACGGAAGCTATTGCCCGCGACCCTCCCACAGATCACCGGGTGTGAAATCGCGGCGTCGTGGCAGCCGGCGGCTGGCGTCGGCGGCGACTGCTTTGACGCGATCGCGTTTAGCTCGGCACGCCTTAGCCTCTCGATTGCCGACGTTGTTGGTAAGGGCATTCCGGCGGCGTTATTGATGTCGAACCTGCAGGCTGCGGTGCGCGCGTTTGCGACCGAGGCGACAACGGCCGGCGAACTGTGTCAGCAGGTCAATCGCATTCTCTGCGGCAACATCGCGGAAGGCCGTTTCATCAGCTTCTTCTACTGCACGGTCGACACCGAACACGGGACGCTGACCTATGCAAACGCAGGACACTATCCGCCGATTCTCGTGCATGCTGATGGATCGACCGAGCGTCTGGCGAGCGGCGGACCGGTGCTCGGGCCATTTGCCGACGCGTCATACGATGAGCGTCAGGTGCCAATCATCAGCGGTGATCGATTGGTTCTCTTCACCGACGGCATCACCGAAGTGCGCCCCGCCGGTCTCGAACCTGACGATTTCGCGCACACGGAGTTTGGCGAGGACGCGCTCGTCGCACAAGCGATCGAACATCGCGCATGCACCGCGCCAGACCTCGAGGCACGATTGACCGCCGCGGTCTCGGCCTACGCGGGCGGAACGTTTCAGGATGACGCTACGTTAATGATCCTGGCCGTAGACTAATGTCCAATGTTCAATGCTGAATGGGTTACGCTGAACATTGAGCATTGAGCGTTGACACGCGTCTGACCGTGTCGCCGAGCCACTTCGGACGTCTTCCTGAACACTCCACGCAACATAGGGACGAATATCCATTTTTCAGTGACAAACTGCATTAGGACGTGACCAGTGCGGTCAATAGATTCCAAGCTTGACGTGGACCTCATGCGCCAACGATAGTTCTTCCACGATGGAAAAAGCTTGGACGCCACCCGCGCGATTTGTGTTCGGCGCGGCAACGCTTCTCGGCGTCTTCTCCACCCTGCAGGTTTATCGCCTCTCGACGCTCAGTATCAACGACCAGATGAATATCCAGGTTTGGCGCCTTCTGGCTCTGAACCTGGCCTACTGGTACGTTCCGGCCGCGCTCACATCCACGATCTTCGGAATCGCGCGGCGGTTTCCGCTCGACGCACCAGGTTGGCCGCGTGCGCTCGCGGTCCACGCGTTGACCGCGATCGGGTTCTCGATCGTCCACCTTGGAGCCATGATCGGTATGCGTGCCATCCTGTGGCCCGGCCGAATGTTTCCGGGCTATGGCGGATCCTGGACATCAGCAGTCCAGCGCATTTATCTGATGAACCTGGATTGGGCGCTGATGACCTATTCCGCCATCGTCGGCGCCAGTTACGCGCTCGGCTACTACCGCGAATCGCGGGCGCGCGCGATTCGCGCCGCCAACCTCGAGACCCGCCTGGTGCAGGCGCGCTTGAAAACGCTCGAAGCGGAGCTGCACCCGCACTTTCTGTTCAATACACTTCACGCGATCTCCACATTGGTGCACACGCAGCCCGAGGCCGCGGACCGCATGATCAGCCGCCTCAGCGACCTGCTGCGAATCACGTTCTCACGGTCCGACGCCGCGTGTGTGTCGCTGCACGAAGAGCTCGAGTTCCTCCAAAAGTATCTCGAGATCGAGCAGACGCGCTTTCAGGATCGCTTGACGGTCGAGTACGACATCGATCCCGACACGCTCGATGCCGAAGTACCGCGACTGATCCTGCAGCCGCTGGTCGAGAACGCAATCAAACATGGGGTATCACTACAGATCGGCCCAGGGATCGTTTCTGTTGGTTCGCGTCGGGACAACGAACGCCTCTGTTTGACGGTGAGAGATAACGGTGTGGGATTGACCGGCGCGACCCGTGCGCGGCTGCACGGTGGTGTCGGACTTTCGAATACGCGTGATCGCCTGAAATGCCTGTACGGCGCCGATCAATCGCTTGATTTCCTGGAGTCTGCTCCAGGGCTGACGGTCGAAATGCGCTTGCCATTTCGTCGTCTGTCGTCGGGGACCGACGAACCGCGGACACGAGTCGCATGACAGACGAAAAGCCAGCCAAGACACGCGTGATCCTCGCTGACGACGAGCCGCTCGCGCGGGCCCGGCTGCGGATGCTGCTCGCCGAAGAATCCTGGATCGACGTCATCGCGGAGTGCTCCGACGGACCGGCGACGATCACCGCAATCGAGAAGTTCCGCCCGGAACTTGTTTTTCTCGATGTCCAGATGCCCGGCGGCTCGGGATTCGATGTGATCGAATCGGTTGGCGCGGGTCGGATGCCATTTGTGATCTTTGTGACCGCGTTCGACCGTTACGCGCTGCGTGCGTTCGACGTTCATGCGCTCGATTACCTGCTGAAGCCGTTCGACCGCGATCGGTTCCGCGACGCGCTCACACGCGCCCGTGAACAGATCGAGCGCAGGTCAAATGGCGATCTCGAACGCAGGCTGCTCGCCATCGTCAACGATCTCAAGCCGGCGGCGCCGCCGATGGAACGGTTCGTGATTAAAGCCGGCGGACGCGTGTTCTTTCTCCGGGCGGAAGACATCGAATGGATCGAGGCGGCGGGTAACTACGTCAAGCTACATGTCGGCGCGGAGACCCACGTGTTTCGCGAAACGATGAACTCGCTCGAGGCCAGGCTGAACCCGAGCGTGTTTTTCAGAATTCATCGCTCGCACATCGTGAACATCGAGCGCGTGCGTGAGCTTCAGCCGTGGTTCAACGGCGAATACGTCGTGTTCCTGACGAGTGGTGCCAGGCTGACGTTGAGCCGTGGATACCGCGAGAAGCTGCAAGATCGGATCGGAAGGCCGTTATAGAAAACGCTGACAATGAGCATTGAACATTGAGCATTGAACATTGAACATTGAACATTGAACATTGAACATTGAACATTGAACATTGAACATTCATCTTCCCCATCCCATCGAGAAGGCAGTCTTCCCATCGGCGAGGCCGTGAGCCACATCGATTCGAAGCGCGCCCGACCCCGGAATCGCGATCCTGAGTCCAGCACCCACGTCCGTCTGCCACCGCTCGTTCTGAGGATCGAGCGCGTGATACGCGCGCGCAACGTCAACGAACAGTGCCGGCGCGAACCTGACTGGCTTGCGCGAAAGCTGCATCCATCGCCGCGCTTCCACGCCTCCGTCAACAACGTGACGGCCAAACGCCGCGTTCCGAATGATGCCGTCGTCGATCAACGGGTGCGCGCGCAACAGGCCGTCGCGCCCCTGCCCGGTACCCGCCCCTGGCCACAGCGCGAGTGGTGCATCACCTGGTACGCTGGCGCCCTCGGCGCGCGCCAGCCATACCGATCCTTCGTTTCGCGTTCTCGATCGCCATTCGGATCGAAAGGCGACACTCCACGTCGTCAGTTGTCCGACCCACGTCCCTGCATGCGTGTCGATCACGCCGCGATCGCCGGCAAACCTCGCCTGAACGCCGCCGCCAAGTGAGAACGCGCGCCGGCTTTCGCCGCTGTCGGCACCAGCGAATCGATCGATTCCGGCAGTGCCCTCCCAGCGCAGTCCTCGAGCGCTCCAATTGCTCACATGAAATTCACCACGGCGGCGCGACTCCTCGTGCAGCGTCGTGCCGGTGTCGTATGTTTGCCGCTCGCCGAAGATGCTGACGCCCCACAGTCCACCAAATGGCGCGACTGAATCAAACGCAAGCGCGAGCTTCGGGCGACGTTGCCACCAGCGCCATGTCCCGGTCCAGGCTTCCCCGCCGCCGCTCGGGCTCGCAACGGTGACCATCGCTTCGCGGTCGGTCAGGGCGCGCAGACCAACCGCCGTCAAGGCGATTGGTGAAGATGGCACGAGCGGACGTTCGATGATTGACGCGTCAATCTGCGCGCGGCCATTTTCGCGAGGCCGCATGGAGACACGCGTTACCTGGGCGGCCGGCAATTCAGCAAATCGACGCCGCGCTGCGATGAGATCTTGCCGCGTGAGCAGCGCCTGGGTCTCAAGTCCCATGACCCGCGCGGCTACCTGGTAGCGCGTCCGTTCCAGGCCGGTCACGTTGATCAAATCGATGATTGGCTCGCCGACACGGTTCCACGCATCAAGCGCGCCGTTCACGTTGTCTTCGAGGAAAAGCGCCGTCGCCAGTATTCGCGCAGCCAGCGCGTCGCTGGAGTCCTTCGAGAGCGCGCGTCGCGCGTCGGACGCCGCAGCTGGCCATTCCGCCGCAAGCGCATGCAACCCCGCCATTTCACGCCACGGTCCGGCCGCACCTGGACATCTGATCGCCGCGAGCTCGAACAGGCGCCGCGCGCCGGTTACGTCGTCTGCGCCGGCGAGGCGGATCCCTTCGTTCATCAAATCAGCACACGGTTGGTCCGGCGAACGTCGAGCCGATCTATCGGTCGTTGACGGCGTATCGGTATCACCGTCGCGGGTTCGAGCCGGTAGTGGAGGGCTCGCGATCAGTGTCCACCGGTCCGAGGCCGTCCACGCCGTCAAAAAGGCCTCCTCGTCAAGAATGCGGAACGGTGCGCGCGCGGGATCGTGCACGATCACGTGTCCCTCCGCCCAGCCCACGATCACGACGTAGTGAAATCGGCGGGGTCGATCCTCGATGAGCGCGACCACCGGCTGGCGCGCTGCAAGACGTGCTTCAACTTGATCGCGAGTGCCACGAATCGATTCCGCATCGTATCCGCGCGACCGAAGCACGGCGACGAGATCGCCACCGTGAATTCCCGACGTCGCGGGATCAACAAGGCTTGCGAACGTCTCGGCATAAACGTCCGTTGTTCCCCAGTACCGCAAGAGCATCGCGATGGCCGCACCACCACACAACGCCTCGCTTTGCGGCAAGTACGGAACGTCCAGTAGATGGAGTTCTGAAGAGGGCGCCTGGCCCGGGGCTGAGGGAACCGGCACCGCCGCCGCCACGACGACGACGGCGATGGCCAGGCGCTGGGTGAAACTCTTCACTCAATCGGCGATAACAACGATGAGAATGATGATGAGCAGGACGATGATAATCGTGGTGGTGGAAATAACGATGGTGCTTGCGCCGCCGGACAGATTGTCCTGAACCTGTCGCGCCTGCTGCGCAGCCTGCTGCAAATCTTTGCCGTGGAGCATCGACACGGCAGTCTGCGCTTTCTCGATCGACAAGCCGGCCTTTCCGGCGATATCTCGCACCTCCTGACGCTGCAGCAGCGACAGGATGATTTCACGGTCGGCCTGCTCCTGATTCACACGCTGTTGGACAGCTTTGTCGAGAGCGGCTCTCGCGACCACGTGATCCTGTGCGCTCGCTGCCGGAACCATAATCAAAAGGGCAAGACATACTGCGAGAACACGCCGCAACATTCTCATCTGCATCCTCCGTCTCTTGTTGACGCGGTTTAAAGACCGCGGCCTACATGTACCTTTACGCCTCGACGAACTTTTTCGAACGTGTAGCGTGCGGTCTTTAGATCGCGCGAGCACCGCCGGCCTGAAGCAAGCCGCAGACCACCGCCGGTTATGGATGAGACGGCGGGATGCTACCGGCCAGTTGCTCGAATTCGTCGGCGTGCGCGGCTCTCGCGTGTGCGTCGCGCCACTCGACGAGGCCGTCCTTGACGAGGCGAGCCAGCGATTCTTCGAACGTAAACGATCCGTTGCGCCTCGTAATCGTGATCTCTTGATGCAAATGCTGTAGTGCGTTGCGTCGCACGTGCTGCCGCGCGCCATAGCTCACCACCAGGAGTTCGGCCGCGGGCACGAGTCCTCCTCCGATCTTCGGCAGCAGGGTTTGCGTCATGACCGCGGCGAGCGCCATCGACAGTTCCTGCCGGATCGTGTTCTGGCGCTCCGATGGAAATGAATCGGCGATTCGCGAGACGGTCGACGCAACGTCGGTCGTATGAAGCGTGGACAACACGAGGTGCCCCGTCTCGGCCGCGGCGAGCGCGATCCGCATCGTTTCCGGATCGCGCATCTCTCCGACGACGATCACGTCTGGAGCCTGTCTCACGGCCGCACGCAGAGCGGTCGGGAAATCCGGCGCGTCCACGCCGATCTCAACCTGCTCAATCACGGATCCCTGGTGCTGATGTTCGTACTCAATGGGGTCTTCGATCGTGACGACGTGTCGTGCGGCGCGCCGGTTCACGTCGTCCACGAGGGCGGCCAAGGTCGTCGTTTTGCCGGATCCGGTCGGCCCTCCGATCAGGACCAGTCCGCGCGGGAGTTGCGACAGCAATTCAACCGACGGTGGCAATCCAAGCGTCGCCAGACGCGGAACACGCGTCGGAAGTAACCGCACTGCCGCCGCGCCGCGACCACGTTCACGGTGGAGGTTGATCCGGAAGCGGCCGACGCCGCTCAGGCGAAAGGACGCATCAACGATGCGCGCGTCCCGATAGATCCGGCGTGCGTGCGGAGGAAGAGCGGGCAGAACGGCGTCCTCGATGTCAACACCATCAAGAGGGCCCTCGGAAAGCGGCAGGACTCTGCCGTCGACGCGAATCGACGGCGGCGCACCGGCGACGAGCAGCAGATCGCTTCCGCCGCGCGACGACAGGAGGCGGAGCCACCGCTCTATACGGGCAAGATCACCGGTTGAAGGCGCTAGAGCACCACCGGTCGCGTGCAGCTCGAGGATCAGCCGATCGATCTCATCTTCGTCGTCGTGCGGCACGGGCGCATTGTAGCCGACATCGTGAATTGGTGAATTCGTGAATTCGTGAGTTTGCATCGCGCGGCTACCGCCGCGCTATATAACAGCCCGCGCGGGAGCGCGTGCTAAGCCCAATTCACCAAGTCACCAATTCACCAATTCACCAAGTCACCAGTTCACTAATTGCCGCGGACCGGCTTGAGAATCATCCCGTGGACAACGCTGAAGATGGCAGTGTGGGGTTCTTTCTGAGATGTCGAAGCGCGTAGATGAGATCCGGTCGCGCGTGGACGTCCACCATCGCCGGAGGGTTTGCGTCATTCCGCCGGGCTGGCTTTTTCTTCGCCGACGGCGCTCAATCGCGTCAGCACAGAGGCGGCAACGGCTCCTAACGCCGAGCCCGTCAGCCCCGCCGTAATGTCGGTCGCGGAAGGAAACCGCGTCGTACTGAAGAGCTGTGTCGCTTCTGCTGTGACCGACACAACCGCCGCAATGGCCACCGCCCTCCAGACGGACCCCCGACGCCCATATGAGTAGCCAAATGGAACGAACAACAGGATGTTCGCTATGAAGTCGTGAGGGCGGTCGGCCGGGTCTGTAAAGGGAATCGGATGCACGCGGTCCCATTGCGGGCTCGAAACCAGCCCAGACCACGGAAAGCTAATCGCCAGGACGACGGGAATCCACCACACCCACAGCGGGACCTTCTGACTCACAGCTTACTGATCTAGCAAGGACGGAGCCGCAATCCGCAATCACAATCCGCAATCCACAATCTGGAAATCGCCAATCCGCACTCCGCAGTCCGCAGTCTACTGGGGTTTATCGGACAAATTTTTCGGTGAGCGCTGGTTTAGCAAATCGACAAGCGGCTGCGCGCCCGTCGGGACGGGGATCGCTGCGCCGCGCACGATCTCGCGCGCCGAGAGCTTCATGCCGTAGACCGCTTCGTCGCCGTCGGCGTCCTGGCGGAGCGTGGACCCCTCGAGCGACACGCCGGCGAACAGTCCACGCGCCCGCGAGTAGGTCAGGATTTCGGCCCGCATCGCGATATCGGTTGACGCGCCGGCAGTCCGTCCCTTCGGCCCGGCGGCCGCTGACGCATCGCCACCAAGCTTCACTTTGCTGCTGAGAATGGAATCGGCTCCCCGGTCGTTCATCACGAGCAGAACGTAGTCGGTCGCCTGGCCGCCAAGCTGCAGGCCAATGCTGCCGCCTTCGAGAATGATCATCGCCGGTGCTCCCCACGGACCCTCAAATGCTTGACCGCTCCGGCATTCCATCACACCGCGGCCGTAGCTGCCGCCCACACCGACGGCAAACTTCTTCACCGACGGAATGACGATCACACACTCCGCGCGATCGAGCAGGTCCTTGGGAATGCTGTCCGGCATCCCCATGATCTCCTTCAACACTGTCGTGCTGTTCTGAATTCGATCATTCTCCTTCTGCGCCAGCAGCGGTGTTCCCGTCAACGCCGCAAGTACGCATATGCCGATCATGCGCCTCGTAATATCACCAATCGTGTGACCATCAGTCTCTAAATCTCGATTCACGCGCAATCCTCCTCGCTCCTACATTAGACTGTTTCTGCAACCCGTTGGCCTCGCCACGGGGCCACGGACGAGCACGGATCCGAACCCGGACCACGGATCCCGGCACGCGATCCCAGGAATACATGTCACTCCGCACACGACTCATTATCGCGTTTCTCCTGCTCTCGGTCGTCCCACTCTCAGCGGTGACCTTCCTGTCATATCTCTCCTCCGTGCGGGCATTCGAGCAGGCAGCGCAGCGCGAAGCAACCGAGAGCGCGATGGATGTCAGCCGCCGCATGGAAATGATAACGGCCGATCTTGCGCGGCGCATGGACCGGCTGTTTGCGACGGGCACGGTGGCATCGACTGGCTCTCAGACTCCCGATCCGCAAATGGTTCGTCAGACGGTCGCACCGCTTCTTGGCGAGACCGCAGCGCTGGTCGAGAGGATGGAGTTCCATCCGACTCCAGATGCGCCAGCGACTCCCGCGCTGACAACGGACCCTAACAGTGTGCCAATTCCGATTCCGCCGCAGCGCGGAGGTGAGGGGCGCAGGCGGGGTTTCGGCAGTGCGCCGCGAGGGCCGGGCGCGCCAAATCCGCCAGGCGTCGGTCCTTCCGGTCCCCCGCCGCCTGGATCACAAGTCATCGTCATGGACATCCCGCGGATCGTGACCGAGGCGACGCGTGCCGCTCTAGAAGCCGGCGCCGCAGCGGCAGATCCGAAAACCCGCGCGCAAATCGACAAGCAGATCGAACAACAGATTGAAAGACAGCTCGCAACAAACGAGCAGAGCCTCAAGGCGATGGCCGCGGCACTCAGCCGTGAGGCAGCGGCGCGCACGGTTGGCGAACGGCCGGCAATGGATGTCGAGGGCCGGAAGATCGAGGTCGAGATTCAGAAGGATGGCCGAGTCATCGGCCACGCCAATGCCATGTTGAACCTCGATCGCATGTTGCGTGGTGTTCTCGGCTTCGCGCGCCGCGATCAAGGGGAAATTCCGTTCGCCATCGATCGGCAGGGAGCACTCTACACACCCGAACCGCCGGACAAGGCGCGTCTCGAGGCGCTCGGCGTGGAGCGGACCGCCACGATTGCCGCCTCGGGGACGCCGCGCCGGAGCGGCGACTGGATCATCGTCGCGCGACGCGCACCGAGCGGCATCATTTTCGGCATTGCCCGGCCCATCGGCGCCTCGCTTCGTGAAATTCAGCGCGCGGCGGTACGGAATCTCGCCCTCGGTCTGCTGGTGATCGCGCTCGCGTTTGTTGGAATCATTCCGATTTCACACCGCATGACCCAGCATCTCGCCGCGTTGACGGAAGGCGTGCACCAGCTCTCGAGTGGTGATTTCAAGACTCGCGTGCCGGTACGGTCGAAGGACGAATTCGGCGCGCTCGCCAACGCGTTCAACCAGATGGCGGAAGACCTCGAGCGTCACGAGGCGCTTGTCGTCGAACAGGAGCGCCTGCGCAAGGAACTCGAACTGTCGCGGCTGATTCAGACGGAGATGTTGCCGAGAGGATCGCTGAGGTTCGGGCCGGCGGAGATTAGTGGCGTGTCGATTCCCGCCCGTGAAGTTGGCGGAGATTTTTTCAACTACTTCGTCCTGCCGGATGGTCGCCTCGCCCTCCTCGTCGGCGACGTGTCGGGTAAGGGTGTCGGCGCCGCGCTGTTGATGGCGAACATTCAGGCGACGCTCCGCGCGCGCCTGCCGCACGAAACAAACCTCGCCACGCTTGCCGACCGGCTCGACCGTGAGGTTGATCAGAACACGCCGGGTGGCGTTTACCTGACGCTGTTCCTCGGCATTCTCGATACCGACGGCCGACTGCTTCGTTATATCAACGCTGGACACAATCCGCAGTTCGTGTTGCACGGGGCAACCGGCATCTCGCCTCTCGTGTCGACAGGCATGCCGATCGCGCTCTACGCCGGCCACGGGTACTCGGAAGCGCGCGTTGAATTGTCGTCCGGCGATCTCTTGTTCTTCTACACCGATGGCCTGGTCGAGACGGAAAACGAGCGCAAGGACATGTTCGGCGCCGAGCGTCTGCAGGCGATTCTCGAGCGGCAGCGCGCGGAAAGCATCGACATCATCCTTCACCGCATTGAAGAAAGCGTGACTGGCTTCAGAGGATCGGCAGAGCCCTTCGATGATGCGACGATGATGGCGCTGCGAATCAGTTGATGACCCTCACGGTCGAGTTCGACGGGAAACTCGACAGCATTTGCTGCAGCCGAGCTTTCGTTTCAGGGTGGCATTAAATCTTTCATTCGGTAACAATGCTGCCGTGGCCATCGGTGAGACGGTACTTGTCGTTGAAGATGATGCTGACGTTCGACGCATGTACCGCGCGGCGCTCAGTCTCGCCGGGTTCGAAATCATCGAAGCACACGACGGCCTGGCCGCGCTGCACGTTCTCGAACAGCGCTCGGCAGATCTTGTCGTCCTCGATCTGATGCTGCCGAACATCGATGGACTCACCGTCCAGCAGGAGATCGCCGCCCAGGCAAGCACTCGCGACATTCCAATCCTCATCGTCACTGGATCAACGTTGCGGCTCGACGATGTCAAGGTGCCCTGCATTCTGAGGAAACCTGTCTCGCCTGACGATCTCGTCGCCGCGGTGCGACGTTGCCTCGCCTCAGGCGCATCGTCTGTTAAATCCTAGGGGCTTCGCCCCTCGGACTCCCCGACACGCTCGCTCGCGGGGCCCCACGATCCCCGCTCCGCTCGCGTGGCTCACTCGCTGGCGCTCGTTCGCGTCTTTGTTCGCGCCGACCATAGAGGTAGTAGACTGTGCCCCTCCCAAACTGACGGCAGGAGGATGGCATGGCAAGTTTTGCGGAACGCATGACTGGCGCGATGAAGGCTGACGTGAAGATATTCGAAGAGATTGAGGCCGATCAGACGGCACTACCGCAGGCCGTCGCGGCGATCGTGATTGCCGGGCTCGCATCGCTCATTGGCAACGTCTTCCGGGTGGGCATAATCGGCGGATTCATGTTCCTCATTGTCACCCTCTGCGGTTATGCGCTCTGGGCGCTGGTTGTGGTTTTTATCGGAACCAAGCTGATGCCAGAACCCACGACCAAGGCGGACTTCAATGAGGGATTCCGCGTGATGGGCTTTACGGCGGCGCCCGGAGTGTTCAACGTTCTCGCGATCATTCCGATCCTCGGCTATCTGATCTCATGGGTGATCTGGATCTGGATGATCGTCATCGGCGTCGTCGCCATCCGCCAGGTGCTCGATTACAGCAATACCGGAAGGGCGATCATTGTGTGCCTGATCGCCGGGGCCATCTGCTGGGTCATCACCATCATGATTCTCACGCCGCTGCTGATTGGCAGCTTCGTCGTTCGCAGCATGACCGGATATTAGAGGCGTTCTTAGCGTCGCAAAGATTGAGAGAGAACCTCTTCAACCGACTGGATTTCAGAGGAGCTCCCGATGCCCATGCCACGGTTGAAGATCGACCGAATGATCACGCTGCGGTTCGTGTGCGGGACGCGTCCGAGGTTGCTCACGAACCGCAGATAACTACCTTGCAGATCGAGATAATACTCCACGTTCGACGCGTAGAAAGCCGACAACGTCTCCCCCTCCTCGGACATCCTGCGTCCGATAGCGACGAGTGCAGACGGCCCGCCGAGATCGCCGGTCACCGGGATGATGCGGTCACGATCCTGCAGCGACTTGACGAATTGGAACGCCTCCTCAGAGGCGAGGTAGTTGCCTTGCCGACCCGTGTGATCGGTCGCAAGAAGCAGATCCCGGTAGGTCGGGTAGTACATTTGGGCAGGTCGATTGAAGCTCTGAAATTGAAGCTCGAGGCCGGAATCAACGAACCGTTGGTGGAACCGCTCGATCTTCGTGAGATCCTCCGTCGTCAGTGGCACACCAAATCCCTTCACCACACGATCGAGCCGCAGGCGTAGCGCACCGACGGACTTCGGCTCGGCGTCAGACTTGTCGATGTACTCGACAATCCGTGCGATTGGGGCAGCGCGCCATGAATTCACGTCGGCCGGAATCGGACGGCCAAACAGAAGTGCCAGATATTCAACCCGCGTGCGGGACTGATCGAACAGCGCTTTGAAAAGCAGGTGCAGCAGCAGATTGTCGCGACGGATGTCGAGAATGAACGCGATCGACGGCTTGACGTGGGCGATATACGAAAAGTTCTGATCGGGACCAACCCCAATGTACGCGCCTCCGCGCACGTTTTGTTTGTCGAGGTCCTCAAGCACCTTGAGATACGACCCCTCGTTGGAGATCAGATTGTCGGTATCGAAATAACCCCCTGATTCTGAGAGCGACGCGATCTCGGCGGCAAACGCGGTTCGACGTTGCGGCCCCTGCCACGTCGCGCGAACGCCGACCAGCGCGACGACCGCGACGAGCGCTGCCGCTATCCGGAACACAGGATCGTCGCTTCGACGCCAAATTCGGTGAGTCACGGACCTCCGCCGGGCTGGCTGACGACAGTATAAGCCGTCGCCCTGCAATCGGTTAAGGCGAGTCGCCGGGTGGTATGCAACTTGCGCCGTGAGTGCTCGATCGCCCGATCTGTCCTGAAGGGGGACGACATGTTTCGCACACGGTTTGTCTTCGGTTTCTCGGTGGTGTTCCTCGCTGCAGGTATCGTCGTGACCGCGCAAGGGCAAAGCAAGGGACCGAAGTCCACGCATACGACAACTGCGCCCAAGGCTCAGGCTCCTGCGCCGCATGCGACGACGAAGACGGCGCCCGTGAAGCCGGCACAGGCAACGCAGCCGACGATGAAGGCGCAGCATCCATCAACGCCGCCGGCGAAGACTCAAAAGACCGACAAGGCGACGACCAAGGAGACGGCGAAGGCGACGACCAAGCCGGTGAAGTCGGACAAGACTGCAAGGTCGACAAAGACGACGACCAGCACGACGACGACTGCGGAACTGACCCCGGTGCAGCAGAAACTGAAGCAGAACACGAACCTCGCTGCCAAGGTTGCATCGCGATTACCGCAGGGCACTGATCTGATGGCCGCGTCCGCAGGATTCAAGAATCTCGGGCAGTTCGTCGCTGCAGCGAACGTATCGAACAACCTGCAGATCTCGTTCACGGAATTGAAGGCAAAGATGATGACCGGGATGAGTCTCGGTCAGGCCATCCAGGCCGTGCGCCCGTTGACCGCAAGCCCGACGGTCGAAGCCCAGCGTGCCGAGTATGACGCTCGCGGCATGATCGCCGAGAGCGAGCAGACCACTACGGCGAGCTCGTCGATGCCGTCTGCCGCGCCGACGTCAACGACCGCAAAACCCAGAGTCAAAACCAAGAACTCCGCGCAGTGATCGGTCGCGCGGCTCTCCTCATCGCCTGCCTCGGTGCGTCCGTCGTGCCCGTGGCCGCTCAAGGGAACGGTCATAGGCACGCGTACGGACAGTTGAAATGCACCACATCAGTTTCCAGTTTCCAGTTCCCAGTTTCCAGTTTCCAGTGGCGCGACACGAGTCGGAAGGGCGCAAACGATTCAGCGATCACGTGGATAGGAACAGATAAACGTGTGTCAGTGACGACACAACCTGGTGACACGGAAATTTGACGGAAAGGCTCAACAGTCGGTATGGTTGAGTTTCCCGATACGAATGCCAACTGGTTGCCCACCTTCGGTCAAGGTGTCTCGCAGGCGCGCTCGTAACAACGCGTGGGCCGTCCTTTTAACCGCGATCACGGCTACTCCCCTCGCCGCGCAGCGCTCGTCGCCGCCTGCGGTGGCATCAGTCGACGGTGTTGCGATAACCGCGGATGATCTGGACGCAGCAATCGGCTCGGTAACCTGGCCCCTCGATGAGCGGCTCTTTCAGATTCGCAAGCAGGCAGTGGACGCGCTGATCAAGCAGCGGCTGCTCGAGCGCGAAGCTGCAAAGCGAAAAATATCGCTGCAATCGCTCATCGACACCGAGGTGACGGCGAAGGTCGGCCCGATTAGCGATGAGGATATCGATCGCCTCAAAGCGAAAAGCGACCCGGCGCTGTCTTGCGAGGACATCCGAAAGGCGCTCCTCAAGGACAAGCGCGGCGCCGAACTGACCCGGTTCAGCAGGCGGTTGAGAGGATTGAAGAACCCGATCAGACTGAACGTTACGTAATACGTCGAGGCCTCGAAGATCCCGCGGCCCCACGGTGGAAGGCGCGACGAGATCCTTGCGTCAAGCGAGGCCGCGAGGGTCGCGGGCGCAAGCGGCCCGGATAGGGACCAACGGCGGCCGGGCCGCTCCCGGACTGTGATCGTCAGATCCGCTGTGAGTGTGTTCGGCTTCCTGTCGATCGCGACGTCACGGAGCGTGAGTGGCTCGAACAGGCCGGACGAGTTCAACCGCGCAAGGCTGGTCCGTAGTTGTCCAACGTCGAACACGTCGCGCTCTTGCAGCATGATGGCACGACGGAGCGTGGAGTCGTTGGTTCGGTGGTGGCCCGAGAAACTGATGCGGCCGACCGTATACGGATCTCGGGTCCGCACACGGGCAGTAACGTCGACCCACTTGCCGCTGCTATTGGACGCTACTGCACCATCGGTGGGCGAAACGTCGAGTTCCGCTGCGAAATCGATGTGGCCGTGCTCTTCAGCGATTCGCCTGGCATCGAGCAGACACGCGCACAGACGATCGCCTGGAAACTCACCGCTTGCACCGACGACCGGTTGCACAACCTCACGGTCGATCCCATCGATCTCGACTTGACGAGCCGCATACTTTGGACCCGACTGTACGTTCAAGGTCAGGATCGCCTCATGCCCTTCGATGCTGAGACCGCCCACCTCGACCCGCGCATCGAAATAGCCATGCGAGATGTAGAACGAGCGAAGCCGCGCCAGATCCGCTGCGACGGCGCGAGTCTCGTATAGCGGATGGCGCGTCCAGAGCGCCGGAATCATCCGCCGGTCCTTTAGCTCCTCCAGCACGTTCTTGAGCGTTCCACGCTCGAACGCCAGCTCTCCATCAAACCGGACTTCACGGACCCGCAACGAGCGGACGTCGCTCGCGCTCGCCGGCTCTGTGTCCTGGCCAGCCGACGCCCCGGCTGACGCGATCGTGAGAGTGACCAGCAGGCAGAAGACTGGAATGGTCGGCTTCATGGTGGCGCCTGGAAGTTAGATGTCCGAGAGGGAGCGACGGTCTTGTCCGGAATAAACAATCCCGTTCAGGGGTTCAGCGCACGAGTCGATTCCGTATCTCAAAAGGAGCGAGCGATGAGCTCACACATTGGACGTGTGTTTCTCGGTGTGCTAACGGGGTTCGGGCTGCTCGTCGCGGTTCCTCTTGCGTCGCGTCCCGAAACGGCACCAGCCGACATCGCCGCGCCCGGGTCGCGAAAAGCTGCGCCCGCGATATCGTTGCACGACGCGGCCGGCAAGAAGCACCAACTCTCCGACTACAAAGGCCGAGTTGTCCTCCTCGACTTCTGGGCAACCTGGTGCACGGGATGCAAGCTGGAGATCCCGTGGTTCATGGAATTCGAGAAAAAGTACGGTGCCAAGGGTCTCTCCGCAATTGGAGTTGCCGTCGATGACGAAGGGTGGCGGACTGTGAGGGCGTATCTCGCCGAGCATCCAATCAGTTATCCAGTTGTGTTGGGCGATATGGATGTCATGGGGAAGAGGTTTGGACTCCCTGCCAGCCTGCCCGTGACGTTATTGGTCGACCGCAAAGGCCGCATTGCCTTGACACACCCTGGCGTCGTCGAGAAGGAAAAATTCGACGCTGACATCCGGCAATTGCTCAAGGAACCTGGGCAATAGACCACTGCGGCACGTCCATTGCGTCCGATCAGCGCATTCGCCACTCCTAACTTGAGTGCGAAATCCACGCAGGAGGTCACCATGGCAACCGCCGCTCAACGCTCGGCAGCAAAACGAAACATCAAGAAGGCGGCCGCTGCGGCCAGGCGCAAGCGCACCATCGCGCATCTGCCAAAGCGCACGCGCACTGCGCTCGGCAAGCAGGGCGCGGCGACGCGAAAGAAACGCTAGTGGCCAGGAGGGCACAGCTGCGGTTCGGCGCGGGATTCAAAGTGATATTCGGCAACCGCCGCGCACAGGCCGCGACGATGACGATTGCGCCCGGCGATTGCGAGGGCGGACCTGACAATCGACATCGCGGAGCCGATCAGTGGCTATTCGTCGAGTCAGGATCCGGCACGGCAATCGTCGACGGCCGTCGTCATTCGCTTCGGGCCGGCTCGCTCATTTTGATCGAGCGCGGCAATCGTCACGAGATTCGCAACATCGGACGGCGTCCACTACGAACGCTCAACATCTACGTGCCACCCGCATACACGAAGAGCGGCGACGAATTACCGCGCGGCAGAAAGTAGCTGGCGTTAGAATGCCGTCGCAATGACCGCTGCCGATATCGATGTCCTATTCCGCGAGGCCGTGGCGGCGATCGATGCGGGCGATGTTGGTACGCTCGAGCGACTGCTCCAACAGCACCCCGAGCTGGTGCGCGAACGTTTGACCGAGCCAGGCGACTGGTTACGAAGTCAGATCGGACCGGCACTTAACGGGTTCTTCAAAGATCCTTACTTGCTGTGGTTCGTCACTGAGGATGCGGTTCGGACGGGGCAGTTGTCGGCGAACGTCGGAGCCATCGCACGGTCCATCATCGAGGCGGCGAAACGGGCGGGCACGTCGGACTTCCAGCAGCAGCTCGACTCGACCTTCCATTTTGCTGTGTGTTCGCCAATCGGTCGTGACAATGGACGTCAGCTCGAGCTGCTCGACGTGCTGATCGACGCCGGAGCCTCGACTGAGGGGGGACCAGTTCAGGCGTTCATCTGTCACAACGAGGCGGGAGCCCGCCACCTGATTGCGCGCGGCGCAAGGCTGACGCTGCCTGCCGCTCTGTGTCTGGGCCTATGGGACGACGTCGCAAGGCTCGGACCGGTTGCGACTGCGGAAGAGAAGCAGGTGGCTCTCGGGCTCGCGGCGTTAAACGGAAAGGCAGAAGCACTCTCGAGATTGCTCCCGCTTGGTGTCGATCTGGACGCGTTCACGTCCGGCTTTTATTCGCACGCCACGCCGCTCCATCACGCCGTCTGGTCTGGATCGCTGGCTACTGTGAAGGTGCTGGTCGAGGCTGGTGCGAAGCTCACCACGCATGACAAAGCGGAAGACGCGACGCCGCTCGGCTGGGCGGAATACGCGACTACCCTGCCCGCCGCTGCGACGGAGGGAAAGCAGTACTGTGAGATTGCCGCCTATCTTCGTGAGCGTGGAACCATTTCTCGGTAAAAGCTCGCGTTGGTTGCAACTGAGACGACTGCGCTCTTCGGTCTGCCCTGCGCCAGCCACAGCCGACGCACTTCCTGCAGCACTCTCCGGTATTCAGGACTGACATCGGCACCCCAAAATTCGTACACCGCGGGGCCGGTCCATTTCCTTCCACGAAAACCTGGAAAGTATCCGCGCCGGATCTCGACGGTGTAGCGTCGATAATCCGAAGGCGAAATTCGCCCCGCGTTCAGCTCGCGCTCGAAAAACGATGCGAGGATCGCAAGCGTGGAACGCGACAACGCGTCGCGCGCACGATCGATCTTCGGTTCAGCGATCGAGTACGCGTAGGCCGCACGCCTCTGCTGCTCCAATCGCCAGCTCTCGCTGCGTGCCACAGCCACTTCGGGACCGGCCAGCTGCCTGGCATATTGGTCGCGCGGCATCATCATCACATTGCGATAGCGTCCAATCGTTCGATCCAATTCAGCCAGGGCCGCCGCTTCCGCAGCATCGAAATCCGATCGTGCGCTCATGATCTGTTGCGCCGTTTGCGGATCGAACCAGGTGTTAATCGGGGCGAGCGCGGTCGCGCTGGTTTGAACTTTTGTTTCCTGTGTGTTCGGCTCGACGGAAGTTTCCGTTTTGTCCGATGGATTCGGTTCGTTGGTGCACCCGATTGCGAACGTCAATAAGACGGCGAGATATCGCATACGCACCTTTGACACCGCGTCCTTAGTCTTGTCCTTCCGCCTGAAGGCGGGAGCCACGCGATCGGATCCCGGATCCCGGACAACGGATCGCGGCAAGCGTCACACTATGGTATGCAGCTCACCGCAGGACCGTTCGTCTTCAACTGGCCCGGCGAACTCCAATTGACGATGTGGTACGTGGCGGGCGTCGTGCCGATGTTTCTCACGCCGTGACAGCTGTTCGATGCCTGGAACACTATCGAGCCCGGCCCGACCTTCTTCCATTGCCCATCGACCAGCGCCTCCAGGCTGCCCTCCTTCAAAATGAGGAGCTCTTCGTTCGCGTGCCTGTGCGGCGGATGCGACGCCACCCCTGGATTCAGCGTCGTCACGTGCATTTCCAGCTCGTCGAGCGTGAGCGTAGGCTGGCGCACAACCTGGCGCGACTGCCCGACGTCCGTGTTCCGAACCGGCCACGCGTTCCAGTCGAACACTGTCGATTTGAGGATCGCGGCTGGCTTCTCCTGCGCGTAAGCGACAAGCCCGAGAGTCGCCCCGGCCGCAACGACCGCGACTACCACATCACGCATCGTGATTCGAACCCGCATCAGCCTGGGTCGTCCGTGTTCGTCCGTGTTCATCCGTGGCGCTCCTTCAATACGCGGGAGCGTAGCACACGCACCCGAAACGGGCGCATAATTGGCACCGGCTCGATGGCGGGCCTTGGGTCACGAACATTCCTATGCGCACGTATCGTCGCTTTGCGTTCCTTGTATTTGCGATCGTAGCGACCAGCCTGTCGTGGCTGCACGGGCAGGAGCCCGGATTCGACCTGATCGTTCGCGGTGGCCACATCGTCGACGGCACCGGCAATCCGTGGTTTGCCGGCGATGTCGGCATTCGCGGCGATCGCATCGCCGCAGTCGGCCAACTCACCGGCGCCAAGGCGCGCCGCGAGATCGATGCCCGGGGACTCGTCGTCGCGCCTGGTTTCATCGACATGCATACGCACTCGGACCAGCCGCTGCTCGACGACGGCAATGCCGAGAGCAAGGTGCGTGAGGGTGTGACGCTCGACGTGATCGGTGAAAGTACGACCGTCGCGCCGCGCGACGGTCTGCCCGAAGCAAAGAGTTCGTGGACCAACTTCACCGGCTACTGGAATGCTCTCAAGGTGAAGGGCATCTCGATGAACGTGATCTCGGAGGTGTCGTATCAGCAGATCCGGCTAGTGGTGAAAGGCTATCGCGCCGGTCCGGCAACGCCGACTGAACTGGAGCGGATGAAACAACTGGCCCGGCGCTCAATGCAAGAAGGAGCCTGGGGTCTCGTCACCCGCTTCGAAAGCGGTGGTCCCGAATATCCCAGCGAAGTGATCGAAGTCGCAAAGGTCGTCGCGTCGCTCGGCGGCATTTACACCTCGCACATCGGCAGCGAAGGCATGCAGCAGGACAAGGAGATCGACTTCGCGATTCGCGTTGCTGACGAAGCGAAGATTCCGGTGCACATCTTTCACCTGAAGATTCGCGGCAAGCCGAACTGGGGAACCGTCGGCCGATACATCGCCAAAATCGAGGCGGCACGCGCGGGCGGTCTCGACGTCACCGCCAATGAGTATCCCTACACCGCTATGCAGCACCAGTGGGCTTCGTTCTTTCCCGTGTGGGCGCGAGAGGGTGGGCCCGACAAATTCGCCGCGATCCTCCGCGATCCGGCGCAGCGCAGAAGGATCAAGGAGGACAAGGATTTTCACACCTGGGTCATGGAGCATGGAGGTTGGGACGGCATCGTGCTCGGCCGTGCGCGGCGCCCGGAGAACAAGAAGTATGAGGGCATGCGCGTTGCCGAAATAGCGAAGGTTCGGGGCGACGAGGATCCGGCAGATACCTGTCTCGCGCTGATGTCGGACGAAGGAGGCACGATCACAGGGATGTTTCACACCATGTCCGAGGACGACGTCCGCCTGGTGATGAAGCAGCCATGGGTCTCGATCGCGAGTGATGGATCGGCAATCAATCTCGAGGCCGACGGCCTGCCCCACCCACGCAGCTACTCGACCAACCCGCGCGTCCTCGGCTACTACGTGCGTGACCAGAAGGTGCTGACGCTCGAAGATGCGATCCGCAAGATGACGACTCTCCCCGCTCAGATCCTCGGTCTGCGGGATCGCGGCCAAATTCGTGAAGGCTTCGCCGCCGACCTCGTCGTGTTCGATCCCGCCACGGTGCGCGAGACGAACTCGTTCGAAAAGCCGAAGTCTTATCCGGTCGGAATCCCATACACCATCGTCAACGGCACCGTCGTCATCGATGGTGGCAAGCACACAGGGGCGAGACCAGGGAGAGCGTTAATGGGGCGCGCGTTCAGCGCGCCGACAGCGTCACAGTAACTGTCGATTAGAAGTAAAGATGTTGTCCTACGTTCACGGCTCCGCTCTCACGCCTCTTCTCGGAGAGACGATTGGCGAATCGTTGAACCGCGCAGCCGCACAGTTTGGACAACGAGACGCGCTGATCTCGTGTCACCAAGACCTCAGATACACGTACTCCGAATTGCTCCATCACGTGAACCGTGCGGCCCGCGCTTTGCTGCACCTCGGAGTCGAGCGTGGCGACCGAGTTGGCATCTGGAGCCCCAACACAGCCGAGTGGATGATTTCGCAGTTCGCCGCCGCCAAAGTCGGTGCGATTCTCGTCAACATCAATCCGTCGTATCAGCTGCGTGAACTGGAATATGCCCTGAACCAGTCGGGTTTGACGGTGTTGATTTCCGCGCGAACGTTTCGAAAGAGCGACTACGTGGGCCTGCTCGAGTCGCTCATGCCCGAACTGAAGGAGCCGCGCAGAGGCGCGATACGGACGTCGCGCATTCCTTCACTGCGACACCTGATCTACCTGGGGACAGAATCAAGCTCCGGCGCGATCGCCTGGAGTGATTTCATTGTCCAGGGCGACGCTGTCGATGACACGACCCTCGCGGCACGCGAAGGTGTGCTCCAGTTCGACGATCCAATCAATATCCAGTACACCTCGGGCACAACCGGATCGCCGAAAGGTGCGACGCTCTCGCATCACAACATTCTGAACAATGGTTTTTTCGTCGGGGAAGTCTTGAAATACACGGAGGCGGATCGTATCTGCGTGCCGGTGCCCTTTTACCACTGCTTCGGCTGTGTGATGGCCAATCTGGCGGCGGTGACTCACGGCGCCGCGGTCGTGATCCCGGCGGAATCATTCGATGCGGAGGCAACGCTCCACGCGATCGAAACGCATCGCTGCACATCGATTTACGGTGTGCCCACCATGTTCATCGCGCAACTCGAGCATCAGTCATTCGGCGGCACGCATCTGGATTCGCTGCGAACCGGGATCATGGCAGGAGCACCATGTCCGATTGAGGTGATGAAGCAGGTCATGGAACGGATGCACGTCCCGGAAATCACGATCTGCTATGGGATGACCGAGACAGCGCCGGTATCCTTCCAATCCGGCGTGAACGACGCGATTGACGTGCGCGTCTCGACGGTCGGCGGGATTCATCCGCACCTCGCATGCAAGATTATCGATTCCGCAACCGGTGAGGTCGTGCCGCGCGGCACGGCCGGAGAATTGTGTACACGCGGGTACTCCGTCATGCTTGGCTATTGGGAGAACCCCGACGCGACGGCGGGAGCCATCGATACCGCGAGGTGGATGCACACGGGCGATCTCGCCGTCATGCGAGACGACGGGTACGTGAATATTTCCGGGCGCATCAAGGACATGATCATCCGCGGCCGAGAGAACATCTATCCGCGCGAGATCGAGGAGTTCTTGTACTCACACCCAAAGGTCAGCGACGTGCAGGTGATCGGTGTCCCGGACGTGAAGTACGGCGAAGACGTTTGCGCATGGGTACGCCTTCGCAAGGGCGAGGATGCGACCGAGGACGAGCTGCGCGTGTACTGCCGCGGCCAGATCGCGAGCTACAAGATCCCGAAATACATCCGCTTCACGACGGATTTCCCGACGACGGTGATCGGGAAGATCCAGAAGTTCAGGATGCGCGAGATATCGATCGCGGAACTTGGGCTGGCCGACGCGGAGGCGGTGAAGACCGCGTAGGAATCTCCGACTCGTTCGTCTTGAATCACTTCCCTCCCCTGCCACTCGGGGCGGCATCGCCCCATGGCAACCGACGCGGCCCTACCCACAGATCCACATTGGCCCGCTTGGCCCACGTATTCCATTCGTCGCTGAGCGCTCTGACGATTTCGGGATGCTGCGCGGCAAGGTTGTTTCGTTCGACGCGATCGGCAGTCATGTCGTACAACTCCCAATCGTCTGGGTAAGTCGACACGAGCTTCCACTTGCCCGAGCGGACCGCGCGATTGCCCTCGTGTTCCCAGAAGATCGGCTTCGTGCGACTGAGCGGACGCCCGGCGAAGGCCGGGAGCAGGCTGACTCCTTCCATCGGTTGGATGTCCTGGCCCTTGAACACTCCAGGATACGTCGCTCCCGTGACCTCGACGATCGTCGGCATTAGGTCGATAACGTGAGCCGGTTGCCGTTCGAGTGCATTGTGGCGGCTTGCCGGAATGCCCTTGGGCCAGTGGACGATGAGCGGCGCGGCGATGCCTCCTTCGTGCGTGAAGTGTTTGAAGCGGCGGAACGGAGTGCTGCCGAGCGCTGCCCAATTCATCCCCAGATACAAGTTCGAGTTCGGTCCGCCCGGCGGATCGCCGTTGAAGCGGCCATCGGGACCGGACTCTGCGTTGGCGCCATTGTCCGACAAGAACAGGATCAACGTGTTGTCGAGCGCTCCTCGCGCCTCCAAACCTCTGACCAGCGCGCCAACGCTGATATCAATCGCCTCGACCATCGCGGCGTAAACCGCCATCAGATGATCGAAGCGATCCTTCGTTTGTTCTGACAGTGAGTCCCAGGCAGGTGAGTCCGCTTCGCGCGGGCTGAGCGGCCAGTTCGCATCGACGAGACCCATCTTGATCTGCCGCCGATACCGTGCCTCGCGCAGCCTGTCCCAGCCTTCACGGTACTTGCCGCGATGTTTGGCGATCAATTCCGGCGGCGCCATCAGTGGAAAATGCGGTGCGTTGTGGGCGAGGTAGAGAAAGAATGGTTTGTTCGCCTTCCGCGCCTCGTCGATGAACTTCAGTCCGAAGTCCGTCCACAGGAATGTCGCGTACCAATTCTTCCCGAACACGGACGAATCGCGCGGCGTCGGGGTGCCGTCGAGATACAACGGCTCTCGCGCTCGTGCGGTGAGTTCATCGTCGCCCCCCTGATAGTTCTGATTCGGAAAAAACATGCCGCCAGCAGGCAGGTTCAACACGCGACTGAACCCACGTTGCCAGGGCGGCGTACCGTTCTGCTGACCCAGGTGCCACTTGCCGGACATCGCGGTGAAGTAGCCTGCGTCGCGCAGAACCTCCGCGATCGTGACCGTCCGATCGTTGAGGCGTCCGGTCGTCCCCAACGATCCCGCGCGGATGATGTTGTCGAGATGCCCCATTCCCGCTTGATGCGGATAGAGCCCGGTCAGCAGACTGGCGCGCGTCGGGGAGCAGCGCGGCGTGCTGTAGAACTGCGTGAAGCGGATCCCACGTGCGGCCAGCGCATCGAGATTCGGCGTCCGAATCTCGCTGCCGTAGGATCCAATGTCCGACCAGCCCATGTCGTCCACGAGAATCACGATCACGTTGGGACGCGGATCGGTTTGTGCCGGAATGGCCGCTACCCGGATGGCGCCGACCGCGAGCACAAACGCGGCGCCTACCGCGATGAGTGCCGCCGCCAGCGGGAATGATAGAGCTCGCCGGATCGGCACCGCATACCTCCAAATTCCTTTGTCTTACTTCGCGGGCAACGAGGCGAAGTCTACAGCGACACGAACCGGGGCTGGAAGAATTCGTTTGCGGCCCGAATGGGTGATGTAACCTTGCAAGCGGACCTTCATTTACTTGAGACTGTCGATTGGAGCCGTGTTTGAAACCAGGAACCGGGACGCGGCCCTACTTACCCTGATGTTTCGCGAGCGCCTGCTCGAGAAGTGCAATAACCGTTTCGAAGTCCTTGATAAATGGAGAGGCGGCGTCTATGAGACGCTGGGGATACAGCAACTCATAGTCCTTGCTGTTCCGTGCGCACGCCAAAGGGGACTCACTTGCGGTGTGGCGCGTTGGATCCGCGCCACGAGCGAGTAGCAGTTTGACCACTCCTGCGTTGCCGACGCAGGCCGCCTGCAACAACGCCGTTCTTCCATCCGCATCCAGCTGATCTCCTGGAATGCCTGCCTTCAGTAGAACCTCCGCCAGCTCGGGAGCGAAATGCGCCGCTCGCATGAGCGGCGTCACGCCGCGGTCCGTTCGGGCTAACGGATTCGCTCCGGCCTCGAGCAGCGCGCGGGCCGCCGCTGCCGATCGCACCATCATCAAGGGGGTCATGTTCGTGCCGTAGTAGGCCGCGTTCGGATCGGCGCCGTTCTCAAGCAGCGCCTTGATGACACTCACATCGTCGTCCTGTACCGCCTTTCGTAGAAGCTCCGCGCGCTCCTGCGCTGATGGAGTCCACCCGGTCCGGACCATCTCCCGAACTGTCGACTCATCGAGCGTGATCCAACGCTTTGTTCGAGCCGTCTCGTCGATTTGCTTCTCGAGTTGCTTCAGTCCCTCAGGTGCGCCGAGATAGTCTTCAACCGACTTCGAGCGCCCGGCGTTGGTGACCCAAACGAATGTAGTCGGGCGATCGGTAATGGAGATCTGGCCGCCGTCTGGTGTGCGTATGAAACGGTATCTCTCATCCAGCTGGAAAAACCCGATGCGCTCGACCGTGGCGCCGAGCGCCGCGACGTGTGAGAGAGGAACGCGATCCGATTGGGGCCCTTCGACACGGACAGACTTCTTCCCGTCGTAGGTCACATTGCCTTTGGCGTCGATGGTGACGGAGTAAGCCGGACATTCGCCGAAACACGTCGACCGCGCTAACGTGATGACGAAGTCATCAGGAATCGTCTGCGGTTCGGCGACGACTGGCGTCACGCCCAAGACAAGGACAGCCGCGATGCGGGTTATCAAGCGAACCAAGAACGTGCTTCCTTCTGAGATTCCACGACGACGACTAGTCGTCTCCCGAACCTTTGAACTGATCTTCACTCTCGGCAAACAGGACATTGAAGCTGGTGAGCGATCCATAGCAGCCGGTGATGTAACCCTGCAGGCGCACCTTCACGTCCTCCGGAATGTCCGTCGCGTTGATCTGCTGCTCGAGGGTCCGCAGCCGGTTTCGCAGCATGACGACCTTGTGGAAGAAGGACTCGATCGGCCAGCTCTTCTCCTGCAAGCCGGGCGTGCCGGGGCGCAGTACGAGCGCGCCGCCGCGCCACTTATCGGCGGGCGTAACGCTCGTCAGGCCGGTTTCCTCGCGGATGATTCGTCGCAGCAGCAGTTCGAAATCGATACCGGCGGTCTGATCGGGGCTCACTGGTGGTGCCGTCCTTTCACGATCGCTGACGAGGGGAAATGGCTCGCGCGCCGGCCGCGGCTCGCGAGTGCGGGACACGGCTGCCTGCGGTTCGTTCATTCGAGGGCCGCCGCGATAATTGTGTTCACTTCCGCAGTAGCCGCATGCGACGCGAATCGGCCGCCCGGCAGCGTCGGCCGCAATCACCGTGTGGCGGCGATCCAGCTTGCAGGCGCGGCAATGGTCTTCGATTGAGTCGCCGGCACGATACGCGCGTTCGGCCATGCTGGAGATCATAGCTGATCGAGTTAGCCAATCCGACGTCGGCGGCGTCTAATGTCGTATGCGATTACCCATGACGGCGAGGGTGTGTGCGGCCTTGCTCGCGGCGTCGGTTGTCTCGACAATCGCGCATTCCCAACCGCGCACGATTCAGCGTGGCGCGGACTTTCCGCTCGAGGACTACTCCGTCTGGCTGTTCGTCGAACGAGGCTTGAAAAACCAGGCGGCCGATCTTCAGCTCGCCAAAGACCCGGAGAGTCCGGAGACCATCGCTCTCTTGGTCGACGCCGAACGATTCGGCGACGCCCTCACGGTCCTTCGGCGCATCGTCGACCACCGGCCCGAACGAATGGGCGGTGCGTTCAAGGCCGCGTCGACCAATGGGCACGGCTTCGACGACGAGGGACGAGGCTATCCGGCCGTGCTTCGCGAAATCGCCGCGAGAGCACGTCAGCGGCTGGGCGAACTACCGCGGGGACAAGCAGCGGAAGTCGCCTGGTATCTGTCGTTCCTTCCTATTCGTGTACCGGGTGAAACGCCGCCGCCGTGGCGCGATCAGCTGAGAACCTTCGTCACCGAGTACGCCGGCACCGACACAGCCTTGCTCGCGGAGATGAGGATTCTCGACGACGGTGCAGATATCCATGCGCGCATCGCCGCCCTCGAAGCGTTCGCCCGGCGCCACCCCCGGACAACCATCGGGGCACAGGCGCTGTCGACCGCGGCCATGCATCTTGCATTCAATGCCCGCGACCCCCGCGATGCGGATCCGACCGACCGCTTGCTTCACATCGCAACACTCACTCGCGAATTGCAGAGCGGAGCGTATCCAGACTCTGACTGGGTCCAGCGCGCGCCGCAAAACGTGTTCGGCTTCTTTGCCTCTGAACCGCAGTTCGCGAAGGACAATCTGCCACGCGTCGTCGCCGTATTTCGCGAGTTCCTCGTCAAGAACTTCGAGGTGGCGCCCGTGAATCCGCTCGCGAGCGGCGCTGGTCTCGTTATCGCCACCAAGCTGCCGGCAATTTTCGCCGCCGGCGGAAGTGACCCGGTGACGGAGACCGACCGTTTTCTCCTCGATCTCGAAAAGGCCATCGATCAGCCAGCGGCGGTGCGTTACGTCCGAGCAATGTGGTATCGGCAACTCGCCGGGGGCGCGCAAGACGTCGAGAAGCAGAACGAGTGGCGGCAGAAAGCGGCCGTCACACTCCTCGACCTGGCGCGCACAGGCACGGGTTTGTACAACCGGAAGGCTCTGTCGACACTCGCGTCGATCAGCTTCAAGGAGAAGAATTGCGACGTCGCCGTGGACCGCTACCGCGAATACGTGTCACGGTTCCCTCAGAGCGACTGGGCATGGGTCGCCGGCTTGCGCGCGGGTCAATGCGAGCAGTTCCTCGGCAAATGGGCTGAAGCGCGACAGGCATACGAATCGGTGACCTCAGCGCGCCGCGGACTCCCGCCCGCTCTCGTGCTCAGTCACACGTTTGCCGGTCGTGCATCAGAAGCACTCAACGACTTCGAGCGGGCGCGAATTTCCTATGACCAGGCAGAACGTGCGTGGGATCAGCGCTTCGCGGATTCGTTCTATGGCAGCTATCAGTTCTACACGCGGCTGGATGAGGAGCCATGCAACGGGTGCGACCCGCGCAGTAAACCCGATGTGGCGAAAGCATGGCTGCGCCGGCGCGCAACGCAACTGAAACGATCGCTCAGTCGCCCCGGAGGGCCGCTCCTCGAACGCGGCCGGTTCCTCGTAACCGAGGGCATCTGGCGCAGCGCGATCGCGCCGCTCACCGAGTTCATCCGGCTGTACCCAGATTCTTCAAACGCTCTCGAAGCGCACGAGCTGCTCACGCGCGCCAGGCTCGAAATGACGCTCCTGCGTGCTGGCCCTGAAGCCAGCGAAGAAGACAAGCGCGCCGCCATGACCGCGCTCGAATCGCTGGCCGCCGAACCCTATGGGTTCAGCGTGTTCGCGGCACAGGTCGCGCGCGCGACGCTTCAGTCGATCGTCGGTCCGGCGGACCGCGCCTCGCAGTTGATGTCGGACGCTCTGGTCCAGTGGCATCAACACGGCGTCGATCTGTTCGCGAAACGTTCTGCGACCGCGTTGCAGCAGGACATCATCGACATCCGGGATGCCGTCTTCCATCCGAGCGCGAATTGGCCGAGCGACGAGTTCAGCCGCTTCCGTTCGCCTGACCACCCGGCTCAGTTCTTCATCGTGACTCCCGAAGTGCGCGTGAAGCTGCACGACGACTCCGTCGTGCAGGTCGAGGCCGCCTCACGCTTGTCCGTGAAGTCGGGCGCACTGCTACTCGATGAAGAGCAAATTGCCGTCCTCGAACGCATTCTTGTCGGCCTCGGTGGAACCAGGCAGCGTGAACCTCGATCGATGATGGGGGCGCCGAACCAACCGATCGGGGGCGTGGAGCACATTGAAAAGTTCTGGAACCGCTTCTTCACGATGGGCCCCGGTCACTGGGGCGGATGGATCCTCCAGACGTTCCCGATGGTGACCGAAGTCACGTTCATCGACGCCGCCCGCACGACGGGCGCCGCGAGGATCCGCAATGGGTATCAGGGCTCGACGCAGTTGCTCACGAAAGTTGGTGGCACGTGGAAAATCACGGGCTCCAGCGGCCACTGGATCGAGTAACCCTCGCCGGTATCTGACGACCTGTCGATCGCGCAACACCGCTTGTTGATTGAGGTCGCTGAACCGAGTCCCAACCTGGCACAACATCGGTGCAACGTGGAACCCGAGTGCGTCGCGCCGAGGCGTACGAACTACTCGTGCAATACCGATCCCTCTTCCCGTTCTCGCTGTAAAATGATTCAGAGCCATGCGGAAGCCCTCGCGCCCGCTGATTCGGCTGCTCATCGTCGCGGTCCTGCTGGCGGGTCTGCTGCCCGGGGCGGCCACTCTCCACGCCGCGATTGTCGATCCCCAGTGGGTACTCCTTCCGGACGTCTCCCTCGTCGGATTCGCGGTCGCGCGACCACTAGTTGACGAGCAGCCGGTCGCACTGCTCGCGCTACTTCCCTCACGAGCGCCACCCGCCCTCTCGTTCGCATAAGCAGCAGCCAACCCGTTTTCTTGCGAAGGAGAGTGTCATGGACGACGCATCTGTCCGTCCGGCTGCCGGCGTACGGAACACGATCGGATTTCGTCAGCGAATCAGACGGCTACAGGGTGCGCACATTCAGTTCGACTTGAGCGCATTCGACGGCCGGTTGGCCGCGATCAACCGGCTCGAGCCGTCGCTCACCGCTCTGTCGGACCCTGCGCTCGGCGATCGGTGGCGCGAGCTGCGCGACACGGTGGCGATGAGGAACGCCACGGCGGACGATCGCAGCCGGGCTTTTGCACTGATACGCGAGGTGGCGTCGCGTACACTCGGGCAATGGCCTTTCGACGTGCAGATCGTCGCCGGCCTCGCACTCGACGCCGGCGCCGTCGTCGAGATGCAAACCGGCGAGGGCAAGACGCTGACAGCCGTCATGCCAGCCGCGCTCATCGCGCTCGCCGGCCGCGGCGTGCACGTACTCACCTTCAACGACTACCTCGCCCGGCGCGATGCCGAATGGATGGGTCCCGTGTATCGCGCGCTCGGGCTGTCGGTTGGGTACGTCGATCATGACATGACGCCGGCCGAGCGGCGCGCCAGCTATCGTGCCGATGTCACGTATGTCACCGCGAAAGAGGCCGGGTTCGATCACCTTCGCGATCTGCTCGTCCTCGATCCGTCAGACCTCGTTCATCGACCCTTCCATGCGGCCATCGTCGACGAAGCGGACTCCCTGATGATTGACGAAGCACGGATCCCGCTCGTGATTGCCGGCAGCCTCGACGCCGGTGCATCGAACGCGTCCGAGTTGGCCCGACTCGTTCGGTCGCTGACGCCCGGCGTCCACTTCGCCACGGACGAGTACGGACGTGACGTCAACCTGACCGAGTCAGGCATCGAGCACGTCGAGGGAACGCTCGGATGCGGCACCCTGCACAGCGACGACAACTACAGGCTGCTGACCGCGATCAACTGCGCGCTCCATGCCCAGGCGCTCCTCCGCCGCGACGTCGATTACATCGTCCGCCATGGCCGAATCTCGATCGTCGACGAGTTCACCGGACGCGTCGTGGAGGATCGTCACTGGCCCGACGGGTTGCAGGCGGCGCTCGAAGCCAAAGAGGGGCTTGAGGCCAGGACGCATGGTCGCATTCTCGGGTCGATGACCCTGCAGCATTTTCTGAGGCTCTATCCGCGTCTCAGCGGCATGACCGGAACGGCACAACCTGCAGCCGACGAGCTCAGGCAGTTTTACGGCGTCGAGGTCATCGTCATCCCAACGCACCGTCCGATGATTCGCGTCGATCACCCCGATCGCGTCTTCGCTCATCACGACGCGAAAGAACGCGCACTCGTCGATGAAGTTACACGAGTCCATCAGATTCAGCGACCAGTGCTCGTCGGGACGTCAAGCGTCGAAGAATCGGAAAGGATTGCCGATCGCATGCGGGTCGCCGGCGTCACGTGTCAGGTCCTGAATGCGAAGAAGGATGAAGCCGAGGCGCAGGTCATTGCCGATGCGGGCGCGTCTGGCGCGGTCACGATCTCAACGAACATGGCCGGTCGCGGCACGGACATCCGCCTCGGCGGCCGTGATGAAGCCGATCGCGAGCGTGTCGTCGCGCTCGGCGGACTCTATGTGATCGGCACGAATCGCCACGAGAGCGTCCGCGTCGATCAGCAACTCCGAGGTCGAGCCGGCCGCCAGGGCGATCCGGGCGAATCGCGGTTCTTCGTCAGCCTCGAGGATGACCTCCTTGTTCGCTACGGCATCAGAAACCTGATCCCGGTGCGCTTCGTCACGGACGTGAGCACCATGCCGATAGAGAACCCGCTCGTACGTCGCGAGATCTCGAGGGCCCAACGCATCATCGAGGGTCAGAACTTCGAGATACGCCGCACAATCTCAAAGTACACCGCCATCGTCGATGAACAGCACCGGCACGTGATGGAACGGCGGCAGGACGTCCTGCACGATCGCGAAATATCTGACATCTGGCAGCGACACCCCGATCGCCGTCAGTCGCTAGTTGATGCCGTAGGTGAAACCGCGGTGGTCCGTGCCGAAAGGACCGTCCTGCTGTTCGAGATCGACAGGGCCTGGCGCGATCACCTCACGCTGTGCGCGGACCTTCGCGAGGGGATCCATCTCGTTCGCCTGGGCGGCCAGGATCCGCTCACGTCGTTCTCGACTCAAGTGATCAAAGCATTCTCGGATATTGATGATCGGATCGACGAGGCCGTAGAAACCGCTGTCACTAAAGTGCGCGTGCGTGACAACCAGATCGACCTGGCGGCACTCGGGATCAAAGCGCCGGGATCGACCTGGACCTATCTGATCAACGACGACCCGTTCCGCGACCGTATCGGCGCGTTACTGACCGGTCCCGGCGGTGCGACGGTCGCAATCTACGCGGCAGCGTTGATGATGCCTTTGCTGGCACTCTGGGGACTGATTGATAAGTACTTCGGGAAGGGTGGACGACGGACGCGTAAGTGAGTGCCGGGGATCGAATCTGCACACCCGCGTGTTACGCCGAACCGTTCGAACTTTCGGTTTCCAGAGTGATCCATTGCTTCACTGATCGTTGCCCTGAATCGCGAAATGTTCCCGAGCTTCGTAGGCATTATGTGCCCGACACCGCAACTGGAGGTTCTCGGTCGACGTCTCACCGCCATCCGCGAACGGAATCACATGATGAAATTGGAGAAACCCGCGTTCCTCGCATCGTCCTTTGACTCCGACAAACGCGCATTGACCCCGATCGCGTACCCATACGTCGCGTTTGACTGTCGCCGGCACATGGCGACCGCTCACCTTCACAACATTGTGCGTTGACGCTGGTCGCTGAACGTTCGCAAACGTTCGGCGTTCGATATCGCGAAGCAAACGCGTGATCGCACGATCGAAGATTTCGGCGACGTCCCCGTCCGGAATCACATGTCGCATCAGATCCTGAAGCGCCCGCAGCTTGCGGTGCGTGTCCGGGCCGATGGTGAATTGCACTTTATATCGTTCCGGTGCGAGCGGACGAATCACTGCCGGTGCAGGCGGCCGCGCGGATAACGGGCGGACCTTCGTCGCCGGAGTTGGGGAACTCGCGACAAGAACAGACATCGACTCCACGATCGGCTCGCACACCGTATTCGACGTGACCCGTGTCGGCTGCGGCAGCTTGCGAACGGCAGAAGGAATCGGATTCGTCGGACGAAGTGCGGCAACCTGCTCTTCGACTTCGCGCCTGCTCTTGTGTTGGGCGGCCGCTACCAGCTGCTGATGATTGTCGGCAGTGAAATGATTCGAGAGTAGACAGAGCGTCGTCAGCGTGATCGATCCATCGGCGAGTTTCTCGAGAACGAGCGGGAACTTTCTGACTGCGCGGGCGGCCTCGATGCGACCGTACGCGGCGTGCTCGGAGAGGTGCAGGCACTGTGTGCAGTACACGAACAACGACGAATAACCCTGTTCGAGGTACAGTCGACGCGCATCCATCTCGGCGAGCAGCGCAATCAATCGAGCCGTTGCGTTGCGCTCGTGTTGTGCGGCGGCTTCGATATCTCGCAACAGTCCTTCATCTGAGAGGCACCGAACAGAGTTGATGTTCATAAACTCCGTTGTAGCATCGTCATTTCTGACTCGCGACGATGCCCTCAGACGCGAGCTCGTGCGCGAGATGTCGGTTTCCACATGACCGCCCGCAATCGCTGCGCCCCCGGCTTCTGGTGCGCCTAACGGCCCATTCCTGCGGCCATCGCGGGCGTCTCCGATCCGCCGCGCGGAACCCTGTCAAGCGAAATCGACGGATCGGTGATGAAAGAATTTTCTGCGAAGTCGGACGTTTGCCCGGCGCGCAACTCGGTTCGAACCGAGTTCCAACATCGGACAACATCGGTGCCACTTACATCAGCGAAGCCCGTGCGCCCAATCGAGTCTTTTGTGTAAGCTGTTAAAGTCGGACGGGTGAAACATCGCGGTGCGCACAGATTATTCAAGACAACGCCGCGCTGGTGAACGATGCGGACGTGACTGGAAGTACGAATGGACGACGGTTCTCGAGGGTGTCCAGTTGTTCGTGTTCTCGCCGTTAACTACTTGATGTGCCAACGTGGGATGCATTGACGGCGACCCAGTGGCATACAACAAAAGGTTTGAAGCGAAGGCCGACCGCAAAGGACAGGTGAAAAGGAGTCAAGCGGCGGGCGCGGTAAATGCCTCACGGGCAGTGAACGCCTAAAGGAAGGTTGCCTCGAATCTTTCGAGGGATTAAGCGACCGTCTTCCAACGCCTGTGCCCTCTCAGCGTTTGTGAATCTCGTAGCGCCACCCGCGACCTCGGAGCGTGACGCTGATCCCAACTGTCGGAGCCGCGTAACACTGACTGAGCCGAGGGTGCACTGCAGAGACAAGCTTCCGGCGCGCTTGGCAAGTCGCGGTCGGCGGTGTGCCAGCTCGCATCCTGTCACGTCCACAGCCGTTGGCCTCGGTGGCAATGAGGCAAATTCTTCTCGTGTCAGAATCTGCATGTGCCCGACGTGTTGATTAAGGACAATCCGAAATCGATAACTCAAAACGACCTGGTCGGTGTTTCGCGAACACGGCGACGCCGACCTGGTCGCGCGCGCGGAGGGGGCGCGATGGGCGGCATTGCAACCGCCGCGCGAACCGGAACCGTCGACAACCAGGACGAAGGCGCGAGGCGCCGTCGGTATCCGAAGGCGCCATCGCCGCCGTAATTATCGCAACCGTCAAACATGCGCTACAGGAACGCGACGCGAAGTTTGCGGCGGCGTTGGTCGAACGCGACGCGAAGATTGCGACGTTGGAATCGCGCGTCCTGGAATTGGAAGCGACGCGCGCCGTCGCGAAGGACGACCGTGTCGCCGGATAAAGTCGGCGCCGTTCTGGACGTCGCGCGCGACGAATTGGATCGACAGGTCGCGTTGATGTCGGCGGACTTTACCGCGTCGCTACATGACGCCGGCGCGGCGCCTATCGACGTCGTCGCGATGCAACGATGGCATCGCGCATACTTGGCGACCTGGCGGCGCGACGTGTTGCAGGGATTCGCGCGATGGTACTCGAGCGTTACCGCGACCGTTCATTGACGCGTTGAACGCATCGACGGCGGCGCCTAGGATTGGCGGCGGTATGCCGCCGTCGCGACGACCAGGTCGACCGCGATTATCAGACGACGACAAGTCCGTCGCCGTTGGGTTTCGCGTCTCGGTTCGCGAATACGACGCCGCCTGCCGCCACGCATTGCGCGAACGCGTCAGCGTTGCGGAAGGTTTGCGGCGCGGATTGCGGCGGGAACTCGACCGGGATAAGACCTAGAGAGGTTTAATGGTCGGAACAGAACCCGTACTACTGGTCGATACGGATCTTTCGAGTAGGACGGTTTGTCCGGGCAGCGGTCGGTGTACCGTCTTCGGCTGAATGCGGACCAGGCTATCAAGATTGCACGCTACGTTTGCCTCTAAATCCGGATTCGTTGTTACGTCGTTGAACCAATTCCGCAGCGCCGACAACATTTCACCCGCGAGTTCGGCGATATCGACCGTCAATTTCATTCCGCCGGACGCGTCCAGTTCGCGCCAGTTATGCGCGGTTTGCGGCCAGTTGTCCGGATCGACGAAGGAAAACGCGGCGTACTGCGACTTGATATCTCTGGAGGCGTCAGGAATCGACGATCCGAGATGCAGAACGGCGGACCGCATGCGATACCAATCGCTTCCGTTCAGATTTCCCAGGCTTCCAACGAGGAATCAGAAATCGCGAATAGACATTGATTTTATTGAGTTGCCGGGGGCGGGAATCGAACCCGCACGGCCCGAAGGCCACAGGATTTTAAGTCCTGAGCGTCTGCCAGTTCCGCCACCCCGGCTGATCTAGATTGTGTCAGATTTTCTCACCGATGCGGCTCGCACGGAGGAATTCAGCGCCGAAGTCCATCCAGCTTCTGAGCGATGGTCGACGGCATCACGACGAGCAACACGCCGGCTGTTACGTTGACGAGACCCGACGCGACATTCGAAGCGCGTATCGCCCAATCAGCACCGATGAAATAGCTGTCAATCGCTGTCTTTGTGAGTTCGCTTGCGCCGCTGAGCAGAAAGAATATTCCCAGAAGCTGCGTCGCTCGCCGGAATGGCACATTCAGGTCGCTGAAGTCCGGTTGTTCAAGCCCGCCGCGAATGGCGGACCGAGTGGCGAGCCAAGCGCCGGCTCCGGCTGAAATGATTCCTTGGATAACGGGGGTAAGTACTGCCATTGATCGATTCGTGCCTTCTGGCAGTCCCATACCCAGCATCATCAGGCCATTCGTCGCTGTCATCGCACCGATGACCACGAAGTAAACCCCAAGTAGACGAGCACCGACGTGCCACCACTCCTCGGATGGCATGTGCCTCCAGCTTATGTGAAGATCGTCGCGGCATATGTTACGCCGTGCTGTTGACTTCTCGCGGTCCGGCGAACGGTCGTTAGAAATCCCGCCGTCCAAAAAAGAGCGGGAACGCCGTGGCGCTCCCGCTCAATCGATTCACAAAACGGCAGAATGGCTAACGCTCGCTCTGCCGCACGCGCTCGTTGCCCAAGTTCCCCTGCCGCTGCCGTTCCTGTAGATCCTCTTCTTCTTCGTCTATATCCGGAGAGTAGTCGTCCTCTCCGTTCCGCATGCGATCGTCGCGACCCGAGTCCGACCCAATATTTCCGCTCCAGTTCGGGTCGCTTTGCGAATCCATGTCCGTGCTGCTCATGTCGCGATCTTTGTTGCGCATTCAGCACCTCCCCTGGCAGTTAATGCAAGCCGCAGTGCCTCGAGTATAGGGTGCTCTGCTGGTCTACGGCTCTGCCTTGACCTGAACCGTTGAGTCCATCTAAGTTACTCCTCACCCACGAAGGAGGTCCCATGCGTCTCGATATCGTCCGGTCCGCCATCATCAGCGTCGCGCTGACGCTGGTATCTGCGGCTCCGCTCTTCGCCCAGGGCCAGCCAGATACATCACTCACTGGAACGATCAACGGCCGCGAATTGTGTGAGGAGAGAGTCTGCGGCTCAGCGATTTTCGCCGCCGCATTCGCGGGACAGATTGATGGCAGGTCCGCGGTTGGTCTCGCGCTGGGCAGCATCCGGCACTATTTGCCGCTGCCACAACCCGGCGAGTCGTGCGTCCCGATCTTCGGCGGCAGTTGGTCGATCAGCACTCCCCGCCGAACGCTCGCGGGTGACGTCGATGACGAGGGCGGCACAATCTGTCCAATAGACGGCAGCCATTTTCAGGTCGATTTGACGATGAATATCACTTACGGCGGAAAAGGCGATGCACACTTGACGGTGCTCCTTGATCACACACCGTTGCCGCTTCCTCCGATCATCACCGGCTTTATCACTCAGTAGAACTTGTTGCCAACACTTCCGGGCGCGCCACAGGCGCCCGCCGGAGCGGAGCGGGGCGTTGGGGCCCCGCGAGCGAAGGCCTGGGGGGACGGGGGGCAAAGCCCCCCGGATCTATGATGACTCTCGCGGCACGGGCCGTCGTCGCCTCCATTACCGCCGTGCTCTGCTGCACGGCGGCAACATCGCAGACCCCGCAAACGCACCGGTTCACACCAACCACGTTCTACACGACCTACTCGTTCGCCCATCCGCCGGCGCTGCGAATCAAACCGGGCGACCGTGTGATCACAAAAACGATCGACGCGGCGGGAACCGATTGGAACGACAAAGCTGTCTCGCCCGGCGGTAATCCGCAGACCGGCCCCTTCTACATCGAGGGCGCCGAACCCGATGACATGCTGGTCGTCACGATCGAGAAGATCGAAACGAATCGAGCGACCGGATACTCCGGCAGTCTGCTCGCCCCGTATGCAACCATGCCTCAGGCGATCGCGGCTCGAACGGACCGCGAGGGCAAGCGGATGATCTGGAACATCGAGAAGGCGAAGGGCATCGTGTCGCTCGACTCGACCGACCTTACGCCCGCGCATCTCGAACTCCCGCTGAAGCCAATGCTCGGATGCATTGCGGTCGCGCCCGCGCGAAAAGAAGCGATCGCAGCCATCACGCCGGGCGCGTTTGGCGGGAACATGGACTACGCGGGAATGAACGCGGGCGTGAAGCTCATGCTTCCCGTGAACGAACCGGGTGCGCTCCTCTTCCTTGGCGACGGACACGCGCGAATGGGCGAGGCTGAAGCAGCGGGCACGGGCGTGGAAACATCGATGGACGTCGAGTTCACCGTCGCCATTGTGAAGAAGAAGACGATTGCCTGGCCGCGGCTTGAAACCGACGTGCACATCATGGTCCTCGGCAGCGCGAGGCCGCTTCTCGAAGCCTTTCAAATCGCAACGGCGGAGATGCAGCGCTGGCTGATGAGCGACTACGGTTTTTCTGAACGCGGTGCATCCACCTTCATGGGCCAGGCGCTCGAGTACGAGATCGCCAACGTCGTCGATCCGAATTTCACCGTCGTCGCGAAAATGCGGAAGTCATTGCTGCCGAGACGGTAACCTCGGGAAGGCCAGAATGCTGTCCGCCCCGTCTAACCCTCATGTGACGGCCTTGCTGCCGAGGACCACACTCGCTCTGTCACTCGCGGCGGTATTTTGGCCTGTGTCCGCGGGAGCCGCGCCGCAGGAACCAGCCGCGCCGCAGGTATCAGTTCAGCACGTCAGGACCGCCCTCAGCAGGACACCGTCTCAAAGCCTCAAGTTCGACGCCAGGATGCCCGAGCCAGTGGCAACCTTCAGGGTCTCGGTCGATACGCGCGTCTTCGGACTCTCAATCGTGGACCAGCTTCGCAAGGAGTTTGAGTTAACCCCGCTGCAGAGGCAGTCTGCGGACTGGAGAGCGAAATGCTGCGGCGTCAATCTTCTGTCCTTGGCGGACGTAATCAAAAACGGCGTTCGCGATTGGAAGGAGAAGCGCGTACGCGACCGGGTCAGTCGAGAGCTCGCCGAAGTCATCGCTGCGGCTGAGAAGTAAGTCCCCTAACCCGGAGCGCGCCGCGCCGGATCCCGAACAACGGAATCCTGGATCGGCAGCCCCGCGAGTCGCACGATAAAGTGTACCGATGCTCACAGACGAAGAACTGATCGCAGGCTTCGAAGCAGCCTCGCTGCCGGCCTTTCCGCACGCGGATCATGTGCGTCTGACGATCCTCTACCTCACGCGTCACGGGCGCGATGAAACGCAAAAGAAACTGTTCGAGGGACTGCGGCGTTTCGCCGCCGCGAAAGGTGTCCCTGAAAAGTTTCACGTCACGATGACGATTGCCTGGCTCGAGCTTGTTGACGATGCGAGGCGGCTCAATCCGAATGCGCCCGATGCGTCAGCACTCGTGACTGCCTGTCCGGAACTCCTCAATCGTGACGCGCTGCTTCGCTTCTACACGCCCGAACGGCTCTCGAGCGACGAAGCGCGTCAGCGCTGGGTTCCACCCGACCGTGTGGCGCGCATTGAAGCGAGTGAGCAGTCCACCGCCTCAACGGGCGGCCTGCCTGAAACCGAACGCATATAATCGCCGAATGGCGAGTGCCGATCCGATCACGGAATTCCTCAACGCGGTAGAGCGCGCGCAGGCGCACCAGGTGGACACGACACCGGTCGTCCTGGCGACGGCTGACTCCACCGGGCATCCTTCCGCGCGACTGGTTTTGCTGCGAGGCGCGGACACTCGCGGTTTCGTGTTCTTCACCAATTACGACAGCCGCAAGGGACGTGAGCTGACGGAGAATCCGAACGCCGCGTTGTGCTTTTACTGGGCCTCGCTCGACGAGCAGATCCGGATCGAGGGGGAAGTGAGTCGCGTCTCCCCGGCGGAGTCGGACAAATACTTTGCCGGCCGGCCGCGAGGGAGTCAGCTGGGCGCGTGGGCGTCGGACCAGAGTCAGCCCCTCGCCTCTCGCGAGACGCTCGAACACAAATATCGTGAAGTCGAGCGGCGTTTCGAAGGCCAAGCCGTACAACGTCCGCCTTTCTGGGGAGGGTTTCGGCTCGTGCCCTCGCGGATCGAGTTCTGGTATGGCCGGCCCGATCGGCTGCACGATCGCGTTGTTTATGTTCGTGAATCAAGCGGCTGGCGGATCGAGCGGCTTTATCCGTGACATTCAACCGAGCGCGAGGAGCGAAGCCCCTCGGAGTGATTATGACAACGCTGCGGTTTCATGCGCCCTACATGGAGTGGGCGAAAGCGCGCCCTTCGGCGCGGTTGGATCTGGCGGGATCAAATATTTGCGCCTGCTCGATCGACGAACTCCCCGGCGTTCGCGAAGCTATCGCATTCGAGGGTCAGAACGAGAACGGCTACGGCCCGCTACTCGAGGCGATTGCAGCGCGATACGGAGTCGGCGCGAACTGCGTCGCCACCGCCCAGGGCGCGTCAGGCGCGAATTTTCTCGTGTTCGCCGCGCTTCTCGAACCGGGCGACGAGGTCCTGGTCGAGACACCCGGCTACGACCCGCTGCTCGGGGCGCCGCGTCTGCTCAACGCGCGCGTGACGCAGTTCGAGCGTCCCTTCGCCCGAGGTTTCGCGCTCGATCCCGATCGGGTCAAGGCGGCAATGACGCCGCGGACGCGGATCATCATCATTACGAACCCGCACAACCCGAGTGGTGTGGTTGCGGACCCGGCGGCTCTCGACGCGATCAGCGCGATCGCACGTGCGCACGGCGCGCACGTTCTTCTCGACGAAGTGTACCTGGATCTCGCAGCAGCGGCTGCGTCGACAGGGACGCGCATCGGCCGCACATTCGGTCAACGTGGCGAACCGTTTGTCTGCACAAACAGCCTGACGAAATCGTACGGACTTTCCGGATTACGGTGTGGCTGGATCCTCTCCTCCCCCGAAGTCGCCGAACGCATTCGACGGACACGCGACGTCGTCGATGGCACCGGCTCAATCGTGGCGGAGCGGCTCGCGGTTGTCGCGTTCACGCATCTCGAGCGGCTGATTCAGCGCTCGCTCTCCCTGCTGGAAACGAATCGGCGAATCCTGCGGAGCTTTCTCGAATCGCGGTCCGATCTCGAGTGGGCACCGTCGGCAGGCACCGTCGTGTTTCCGCGCCTGAAGGGCATCGACGACACGATGGAATTTGCGGAGCATCTTTTAAGCGCGCGCGACACGGCAGTAGTTCCGGGGCGCTTCTTTCAGGCTCCGGGGCACATACGAATCGGATTTGGCGGACCGACAAACACGCTGCGCCAAGGGCTGGATGCGCTCGCCCAGGAGTTGGATCAGACCCATGGAGTCTAACGATGTCGGGATCCGTGATCCGTTCTCCGGGATCCGTTTCCGACTCGCTGCGCTCGCCAGAATCTTTCCGGGTCCCGGATCCAAGTACGATTCAGTATTTCACCGTCTCCATAAACGTCGGCGGCTTGCGGTGTTTGGTCGCCTGCTCGTAGGCATACGCGAGGCTAATGAGCTTCGCCTCGCTCCACGCACGGCCGATGAACGACACGCCAACCGGTAGTCCATGGACGGATCCCGCCGGCACCGTGATACTCGGATATCCCGCAACGGCCGCCGGGGTAGAACTTGCGCCGACAAAGTGGTCGCCGTTGATGAGATCGGTTGGCCAGGCCGGACTGCCGGTCGGCGCGACAATGGCATCCAAATGGAACTTTGTCATAACCGCGTCGATTCCAAGCGTTCTCGATCGCGTGCGGCAGGTCATCAAAGCTTTCCTGTACGCCGGTGAAGTGAGTGATCCCTTCTTTTCCGCGCTGACCAGGATCTCCTGCTCGAAGTAAGGCATCTCGCGCTCGCCTTCACGAAGGTTGAACGCGATGAGATCTTTGAGCGAGTGCACCGGCGCAGAGGCGCCGCGTGAGGAAAGATACTTGTTCAGATCGGTCTTGAACTCGTAGAGCAGAATCTCCAACTCACAATCGTCGAGGCGCGCGGCAGTCGGAATGTCCGCCGGATCGATGATGGTTGCGCCCTGCGCTTTCATATCAGCGATTGCCCGATCGATGACCTTGTCGGTCATCGGGCTGTACCCAAAGTAGCGCTTTCGCGCGACGCCTATGCGCGCACCTTTCAGTCCGTCGAGTTTCAGCGATCCCGTGTAATCAGCTTCTCGTTTCCCCGCCGACACGACCGTCGCCGCATCTGCGGGATCCGCACCGGACATGGCACCGAGAAGGAACGCGGCGTCGGCCACGGTCCGGGTCATCGGACCTGCCGTGTCTTGAGTGTGGGAGATCGGAATGATCCCGGTGCGGCTCACAAGTCCCACCGTCGGCTTGATTCCGACGAGCGCGTTTGCGCCGGACGGACACACGATCGATCCGTCAGTCTCGGTGCCGACTCCAACGGCGGCAAGATTGGCGGCAACCGCGGCACCCGTCCCCGAACTTGATCCGCATGGATTCCTGTCGAGCGCATACGGATTGTTCACCTGTCCGCCGCGCGCGCTCCAGCCGCTGGTCGACTTCGTCGAGCGGAAGTTCGCCCACTCGCTGAGGTTGGTTTTCCCGAGGATAACGGCACCAGCCGAGCGAAGTTTGGTGACGATGAACGCATCACGCGGAGCCGGCGGGCCCGCAAGAGCCAATGATCGTGCCGTCGTCAGCATGCGATCGCCTGTGTCGATGTTGTCCTTGATCAGGACGGGGATGCCATGAAGCGGCCCGCGCACACGGCCACTCTTTCGCTCCGCGTCGAGCGTGTCGGCAATCAACAGTGCCTCCGCGTTCAGCTCGATGACCGATCGAAGCGTCGGACCCTTGCGATCGACGGCATTAATACGCTCGGTGTAGAGCTCGACGAGGCGTCGCGACGTGTATCGCGCAGACGCCATCGCCTCCTGCAACTGGGCAACCGTCGTCTCTTCGAGAGGGAACGTCGCGGGGGGTTGAGCGGTGAAGGCGAGCGCGATCAGGAAAGAAGCGAGCAGCATGCGGAGCATGCCTCATTGTACTGAGGCCGCCTTCGCCTGCATCAGAGCGAAGGCTGCATCATGCGCTGAGTCGATCGACGATCGCGCGCCACGTCCGTGCCGCAGGAGTGCTGTCGGTCGTGAGCGTCGCGCCGCACATCACCGCGCCGCCGGCCTCGGGATGGCACCACACGCTTTCAACCGGCAGCTGCAGGCCGATGCCGGAGATCTCGATCTCGAAAGTCGGCGGCAACACTCCACCGTCAGGAACTTCAAGTCGCAGCCCGCCATAGCAGACATCGACGACGGCGGCGGGCCGGCCGTTTGCGGTGACACGAAACCCGCCGACGACTCGTTTTCGCGGCCATCGCCGCTGCCGGCGCACGTCACCGAGGCAGCGCGCGACGGTCTTCAAAAATTCGACCGGCTTGATTGGCTTGCGAACGAACTGCGCGCCGTATCTTCCGGCTTCGACTTCCATCATCGTCTCTTCGTAGCCGGAGATGATGATCAATCCCATCTCGGGACGATCGCGATAGGCCTGTCGCACAAGATTCAGACCATTGAAGCCGCGCAGCCGGATATCGGTCACGAGCAGGTCAAACGTGTCGGAGGCGAGCAGCGTTTTCGCCGACTCGTAGGTCGTGGCAGGCGTCACGACATAGCCCATTTCGCGCAGCATTTCGACGATGCCGTCGAGGGCCGAGTCGTCGTCGTCGAGGACGAGAATCTTATAGGGCAACTTCATGGTTCGCTGAGGAGACAAACCGGGACTGCCGTTAAGCCGGGCAAGGACGATGCCGACGCATCCGACTCATCAACTCTACGCCAAATGGCGATTTTTCGCGTGTTTTTATGCTTTTTCCGCGCGGATCTGTAAGCGTTCGGAAAACTCTGAAATCCCGCTCAGTGGACCACCGGCCGGCGGGGACCGGCCGTGGCGATGGCTTTGGAGATCAGCGAATCGAGGCGTTGTTGCGGAATGTCGAACGGGCCGGCGACGGCCGCCCCCATGGGGATCTCGAGCGCAATCACCACGCCCCCTTCGGCGGGTTCAACAATCCAGCTGAATCCGCGGAGCGCCACATAGCCTTCGTTCGAGCTGGGATTCTTCGCCCTGTTGATAGCAAGCAGCATTGATTTCAGAACGGCGTCGACGTCAAGCTCCGTCCACTCCGCAGGATCGCTTCCGTCGTGCTCGAGTCGTTCGGCAATGGCGGTCTCGCGATCGCGAAGAACGATTTCTATGTCGTAATGCATGATTCTTGTCAGTTTTCAGTTTTGGGCGCTTTTAGTTTTTGGTTTTTAGTTTTTCGTGATCCCGACTCATTGTAATTCCTTGGCAAGATCCTCAGCCTTTGTCACCGGTTGCCGACACGTGAAGTTGCGACAGACGTATGCTGCTGCTCCATCGGGCGCAGACATCGCTGCGGTAAACGGCAACAGCCGCGACAGGCTCTCACGCGGAGCCGCCGTGGAAACGGGAACAATGAGCGCGAACGGAAGATAGTGACGTGCGACTTCGATTCTGAGCGGCCGTGCCGCACCGTCGTCGCCAACAATCGCGATCTGCGAGTACCCCGCATGCCACGCCGAGAGCGCGGATAGCATCATTGGAATCGAACGTGCCGCCGCGCCGATGCGGGGTCCATAGCGCGCAATCGTTCGCCCCGCGCGCTCGCGCATGCGTTGGTCACCTGTGAGGTTCGCCAGTGTAAGAGTATTGAGCGCCGAAATCGAACTGGCCGCCGGTTCCGCACCGTCGTAGTCCTCCTTCAAACGCAGGAGCACGGTCGGATCATCACCCGTGGTGCTGAACCAGCCCGCTTCGTTCTCATCCCAGAATTTCTGATCCTGCTCCGCTTGAAGTGAGGCGGCCCATTCGAGCCAGGTCGCGTCACCGGTCGACTGAAACAGTTCGAGGAGTCCCCAGATCAGGTATGCGTAGTCTTCTGCGTAGGCGATAATTGCCGCTTCCCCGTCACGATATCGCCGCAGCAATCCCGTGTCAGTCCACAGCTGCGCTCTGATGAATGATGCGGCTCGCCTGGCACATTCCAGGTAATCGGATGCTACCGGCCGGTCGATCAGGACGCGAGCAGCGCGCGCGAACGCCGCAATCATCAAGCCATTCCACGCGGTCAGGATTTTGTCGTCGAGGTGAGGGCGCGGGCGCGTCGATCTCGCTGCCATCAACCGCTGACGGATACGACCAAGTGCGGCGACGACTTCGTCGATCGTTTTGCCGCTCCGAATCGAAATCTCCTCGATCGACTGCGAGGTGTAGAGAAGGTTCTTGCCGGTAAACTCGCCTTGTGGGTCGTGCGGTGCGTTACCGCCGGACTCGATACCAAACCGGCGACGGGCAACATCAGCGTCGTCCCCAAGAACGGCAGCGATCTCTTCGTCCGACCAGATGTAGAACGCGCCTTCCGATTTCCCCGCCTTCGGATCGCTCGCGTGCTCCGGAGGAACGCTGTCGGCATCCTCTGCCGAGTAGAACCCTCCGTCCGGATGGGTCATCTCACGCCTGACATAGTCCAGCGTGTCCTCGGCGACCGTTGCATAGAACGCGTCTCGAGTCGCCTGGGCTGCTTCGAGATACGCGAGCACCAGCTGCGACTGGTCGTACAACATCTTCTCGAAGTGCGGCACTCGCCAATCGCCATCGACCGAATAGCGATGAAAACCACCGCCAATGTGGTCGCGCATGCCACCGAGCGCCATCGCGCGAAGCGTCTCGGTCGCCATCTGCAATGCGTACGACGATCGCACGTCGTTGGTGCCGCGGCGCGCATGCTCTCTGAGGAGAAAAAGCAACTCCGATGGACGCGGGAATTTCGGCGCGTCACCGAATCCTCCGCGGCGCCGGTCGAACGACCGCTGGAACTGTTCGACGGCGACGTCAAGAGCATCTGTCGCCGCCAGTTCGGACTCTGCTTGTGACGATCCATCGGTCGCTGTGACGCCACGGAGTCTCTGAAGCAGTTCGGCAGCCGCATCCTCGACCCGCCCGCGATCGGCTTTCCACACGCGCGCCAGTTCGCCGAGGAGATCGGAGAACCCCGGGCGGCCCCACTTCGACGCCGGTGGGAAATACGTCCCGCCAAAAAACGGCTTCAGCTCCGGCGTGAGGAACACGGTCATCGGCCACCCCCCTGATCCCGTCGTGGCCTGCACAAATGACATGTAGACGCGATCGACGTCGGGTCGCTCCTCGCGATCCACTTTGATCGACACGAAATCGCGGTTGAGCATCTCGGCGATCGCCGGGTTCTCGAACGACTCGTGCTCCATCACGTGGCACCAGTGACAGGTCGAGTACCCGATGGAGAGGAAGATTGGCTTGTCCTCGCGCCGTGCCCGCTCAAATGCGTCCTCGCCCCACGCGTACCAGTCGACAGGATTCGCTGCATGCTGGAGCAGATACGGGCTGCGTTCGCGCGCCAGTCGATTCATGGCCTATGCGCCAGTCATGAACGCCATCGTGAGCCGATCCTCATCCTGTGGCCAGACGTACGTTTCAGTATTGGGTAGCGCGGCAGGCGGAGTGGACGGTGAGGCGGTGACAAAGACGATCGCTTCCCGGCGCTCGGCTCGCTCGGCGCGGCGATACCGCGCGGCGACTGCTGCCATCGCGGCGTCATCCCGATCCGACCAGAACACGACGCGATCGGCATCCGTCAGCGAATCAGCATCGGCCAGGTCTGCGGCGCGTCGCTGCTCGAATGACGTGCTGCCGCGCGTGAGCAGATCGACGAGCGAAGCGGGCGGCGCCGTCTCTCCTCCGCTGATCAGGAGCGTTTTCATTCTCCCATCGTACCACGCTGTAAAATCCTGCAATGCCTTCGGCCCCGCTTCCTATTGGTGTGCTCATCGACGACGGCTTCGATGATGATGAGTTTGCCGCGATCACCGAGCAACTCGAGAGCGCCGGCGCGCGAGTGAAGATTGTGGCGCCCTTTCCCGGACGGCTGTATTCGGGACGACGCGGACGACTCGATGTCGGCTGCGACATCGCCGTGCGTGGAATACGTGCGGCATTGTTTTCCGCGCTCGTGATCCCGGGTGGCTATTCGCCGGATCGGCTTCGCATCCGTCACGCGATCCTCGATCTCATCCGCGATGCGATTGCCACTAACGTTCCGGTCGGGGCCGTGGGTCACGGGGCGCAGGTGCTCATCTCCGCCAACGCGATCGAAGGACGAACGGTCACGTGCTGGCCGTCGATTGCCATCGACGTGAAGAATGCAGGCGGGCTCTACGTGGACCGGCCGGTCGTCGACGATCGCGGCATCGTCACCGCACGGAAAGTAGACGACATCCGGGCGTTCGTCGAAGCAATAGTGCGCCTTGCAGATGCCAACTCGCGATGAACTCCGCGGCGACTATACAATCTCTGCCGATGGAGGAACACTTTGCGGTTCAAACCGAGGGCCTGACACGCGCCTTCGGTAACTTTCGCGCAGTCGATGGAATCGATCTCGCCGTGCCGGCGGGCAGCTTTTATGGATTTCTTGGACCGAACGGCGCCGGCAAATCGACGACGATCAAGTGCCTCACCGGCTTGCTGCGACCGACGGCGGGGAGGATGAGGATCCTCGACCTTGATCCGCTCGTCGAGTCGGTCCGGGTCAAACGGCGAATTGGTGTCGTCCCCGAGGACCTCGCGCTATTCGATCGCCTGACCGCTGACGAAACGCTCATGTTTGTCGCACAAGTACACGGCATCGATCCGCCCACCGCCAGGCAGCGCTCCGCGGATCTGCTCGAGCTGATGGATCTCAAGAGTGCCGGTACGACGCTGGTGACGGACTTTTCACATGGCATGCGGAAAAAACTGTCGCTCGCTGCGGCGCTGCTCCCGGCACCGAAGCTTCTCTTTCTCGACGAACCATTCGAAGGCATCGACGCCGTTGCATCGCGGCAAATCAAGGATCTGCTTCTATCGTTCGTGTCACGAGGCGGCACGATTTTCCTGACCTCACACATTCTCGAAATCGTCGAGCGTCTCTCGACGCACATTGGCGTCATCGCGCATGGGAAGCTGGTCGCGCAAGGACGGATCGACGAGCTGCGATCGGGCGGCGGCGGTGGCAGGACGCTCGAGGAACTCTTCATCGACCTTGTCGGCGGCGATGCGAAATCGCACGCGCTGGACTGGATCTAGGCCGCCATGTTCAGCATCCTCCGCGCGTTCGCCTGGCTGCGCTGGCGCATGCTGATCAACTCGCTGGAAAATACGACCGCGCGCGATACCATCGAGCGTTTCTCGATCGCGATCGAAAAGCTCGGACCGATCATGGCGGCCGTATTGATGGTGCCATCCGCTCTCATCCTCGCGGCGGGCGCCGTGGCGAGCGGGCTCGCCCTGGCCCGCGGGGATCAGCACTCGCTGTTTTTCGCGGCGGCGCGCTACCTCCTGTTCATCGTCCCGATCGTCTCGATCTTCGGTCCGCTACTATTGCCGGCTGCCGATCGCACCAATCCGATACGGTTACTGCTACTCCCTATTTCGCGAAGCACACTCTACGTGGCTCAGTCATCGTCGGCTTTTGGCGACATATGGGTGTTGCTGATGCTTCCGATTGTCTTGTTCGTCCCTGTTGGACTGCTGGCGGGCGCGGCGGTTGTTGCAGCACTCGTGTCGTTAGTCGCGGGTCTGCTGCTCGTACTCGTGATCGTTGGAATTACATCGCTCGCGACCAGCGTGCTTCATTTGCTGGTACGCAATCGGCGCCGCGGCGAACTGTTGGCACTGCTCTTCATTGTGCTGATTCCCGCCGCCAGTATGCTGCCGGGTCTGCTAAATGGACTGCGGCACGTTCCTGGCGCAGCTGAGCAGGCATCTCCGATCTCATCGAAACTGCCGCAGTGGGTGAAAACGGCGGGCGTGCGCGCGTTTGCCCTTTACCCACCTGAAGTGTACGCACGATCAACACGAAGCGCGGCGGCGGGTGACGTCGCGACGGCGGGCGCCGGACTCGTCGCCCTCACGGCGGCGGGGCTCGTCATTCACGGGCTCGCCATGGGGGCGTTCGCAAAAGTTCTCGAATCTCCAGGCTCGACTGGTGCACGTCGCGCGGTACCCACACGGGCGGCATGGAGCCGGAAATTGCCCGGACTCTCCTCCGGCGCATCCGCGGTTGCATTAGCACAACTACGGCTCGCTCTTCGGACACCGCGCGGCCGATCCATCGTGTTGTCGCCGGTCGTGGTCACGGCGATTTTCGCGTTCGTCGCGCGAAACCCGCTGGGGAGTCTCACCTCCGGGCCGTTCGCGTTCGATACCGGCCTCTCGATAGCGGGGTTCGCGTCTTTCGTGGGACTGTTAGCGGTTCTGCCGATCGCTATGAATCAGTTCGCGATCGACAATGCCGGACTCACGCTGGCGCTGCTGTCGCCGCTCAGCGATCGGGAGTATCTGTCAGGCAAGGCAGTCGGGAATGGGCTCATCGCAGCGTTACCCATTTCACTCTCGTTTCTCGCAGCACTGTTGCTGCTGCCAGGTGGATCGACCGCGCTGTGGCTTTCAATTCCGCTGGCACTTCTCTCCTCCTATTTTCTGGTTGCGCCCGTCGCGGCGACGCTTTCGGCGCTGTTTCCGCGTGTCGTTGATCTCAACAGCATCGGCCGCGGCAGCAACGCGCATGGACTCGCGGCGCTGCTCGGGATGATCGGCTTCGTTGCCTCGACATTACCGGCAGTGCTGATTGCATTCGGCGCGTCCGGCTGGCTGCACAACACCGCATTTACACCTCTACTCCTGGTTCTCTGGTGCATCGTGAGCTATGCGATCGGCCAGCTGCTGTTCATTCCCGCACGGCGGATCTTTGCGAAGCGCAGAGAGAACTTAGCTATGCTGCTTTAGCTTCTCGCTTTCTCCGCCTCTCGCTTCTCGCTGCTCGCCTCTGGCTCGGGCCGACGCGTCGATTCGAGGATTCAACGATTCGAGGATTCAACGATTCGCGATTCGCGATTCGCGATCAGTGATTCGCGATTAGCGATTAGTGATGAGGGATTCGCTCAGCCCACCACCACATTCCAAGGACCGTCAGGAGTAAACCCGCGGCCGCGATGTAGGTATTGATCGCCGGCGCCATCTGCCGCGCGATCTGTGTGCCCATTTCCGACAATCCGGCCCACGCTCCGGAAGATGCGGCAACGACGCCGCTCACATCGAACAGCGCAAGCACGCCTCCGGCGACAATGAGCAGAGCGGCAATCATGGCCACGTTGAACAACAGGTCGACGTTGCGTTCCATGCGCCACCGTTCGCGTCGAACACGCTGAAGGACGGCGGCAACGAAGCGATCGGGCACCGGTGGTGGTTGAAGCGCGGCGAGTGCAGCGTCAACACGGCGCGCACTGGCGAGCATCCGCGCGCACGCAGGACAGCTTTCAAAGTGCGCGCGCACGTCAGCCGCGGGCTCGAGTTCGCCGGCGCCGATTGGTTCAATGAGTTCCGCAACTTCCCTGCACGTCATTGCAGCAGTTCCCGTAGACGCCGTTTCGCTCGATAAAGGTGCGTTTTGACAGTGCCAATCGGTATATCGAGCGCTTCTGCCAGTGCCTCGTACTGCACCCCCTCGAGATAATGCGCGGCAATCAGCAGGCGATAGTTCTCAGGCAGCTGCGCGATGGCCTTGTCAAGGCGATCGCGCAGTTCGAGGTCTGCAAACGCCGCGTCGGCGACACCTGGGTCGCGTATCGAGTCGGTCGATGTCTCGGCCCGCCGCTGGGCGCGATCCTGGGCACAGACATTCGACACGATCCGGAAAATCCAGGTGGAAAGGCGCGCCTCGCCACGAAAATACGGCAGTCCGCGATAGATCTTCAGGAAGACCTCCTGCGCCAGATCCTCGGTTCGCGAACGATCGCTCGTGAGCCGCCAGACCATTCCGTACACGAGATGCTTGTACCGCTCGACGAGCTCGCCGAAGGCAACATCATCGCCGGTCCGACACCGCTCGATGAGCCCTTCTTCGTCGAAGTCGGCCATTCGCCAACCCTATTAGAGCCGGAACACATGCGATTTGTTTCACGACTTCGGCTGAAACAATTCCCACTGCCAGCCGGTCTAATCGTGCTAATCGCCCTTCGACGGAGCTCAGGATGTCGCCGAGTAACGCCGAGGGACGCAGGAGACGGGCGAAATGAGCGACAACGGGATCGTACTTTTTCTGTTTTTCACTATCGTGGCGGGCGTGGTGTTGATGATCGCAGCCATGAACAACCGGCGCAAGCTGCGCGAAATGGAACACCGCGAACGGCTGGCGATGATCGAACGCGGCGTCGTGCCGTCGCCGGAAACGGACCCGGCGGCGTTTGAAGCGGCAACCGGTCTCGCTGACAGCTCGAAAGATGGCGCGGATCCAAGCGATCGCTATCGAACGGCGGGCGTGCTGCTGATCGGATTCGGCCTGGGATTGATCTTTGTGATTGGTATCGCCGCGGGAGCACCGGCAGTCGGGCTGGGTATTGGGGGCGCGTGGATCAGTCTCGGTGCAGCGTCAATGCTGAACTACTGGTTGATGTCACGTCGAAGAACGCGCTGGACGCCACCTCCACAACGGACCAATTCAACATCGAATATCGCACCGTAGGCTCTGCTGTTTCAGCGACAACCGAAGTGTGTCATGCGCTACACATCAGCGCATCGGTGTATGGGTGATCGACTTCCAACTCAGCCGCCGCATCAACCCTTCCATTGGTTAGACTCCGCAAAAACCCCGTAAATTCCTCCGGTTTTCGCGCTGCGAAGGTGGCACCGCGGTTGCTCTTACAGAGTATGTCGGGCGGCTACAGCGGCCCGGCCAGCCGCTCCGGTGTTCCGCTGGAGCATCCGCCTCACCAATAATTTCCTGCCTGGCTGCAGGGAGCGTCGAAAGACCTCCCTGCCCCGCCATGTACGCCATCAAATCGTCGTTCTCGGCGTCGGTGCTGCCGGAATTTCCTCAGGTCGTCGCCGACGCAGACGGGCATACGCCGCAGTCACCTCGACGCCGTACAGAAGTATCACCGCCGAGATGTAGACCCAGATGAGAAAAACGACTACCGCTGCGATCGAGCCGTGGACGCTGAAGCGATTCAAGTCACGCACGTATCGGGAAAAACCCGCGAGCGCGGCGCGCCAGAGCAGACCAGTCAAGACGGCGCCGACCCACACGTCGCGAAACCGCACCGCAGCGTTCGGAACGAAATAAAAAATCAGGCCGACAAGAAGGATAAAGATGACGGTGCTCGCCGATTTGATCGCCCAGCCTTGAAGCACGAGCAGCCCCGGAGCGCGCGTCATGATCACAGCAAACCATCGCGCCTCCGCGACGTTAATCGCGCTCACGAGCAACAGCCCCACCAGGAGAAGCAGGCTGGCTGCGACCAGCATGACGAACGAAATGAGCTTGTGCTTGAGATAACTCGGCTGCTTCTCGACGCCCCACGCATGGTTGACCGCCGACGTGATCGCCCCGAAGACGCCCATGGCCGCCCAGACCATCAACACGCTTCCGAAAATGCCCAGCCTGGTGCTCGCAGACTGCATCGCTCCTAACTGCGTGTTCACGAACTCGAACTGCCGGGGAAAGTAGCGGAGCACAAAATCGAGCACCGAGGCGCGATCGATGTCGTTGTCAGTCACGCTGGCGAGAATCGCGAGGACCAGGAGGAAAAAAGGGAACAGCGAGAGAATTGAATAGTAGGCGATTGAGGAAGCGAAGGTGAGATCGTTGCTGTGATAGATGCCGGTGACGCCTCGCCAGATGGCGAGCGCCATCAGCTGGATTTGAGCCGACGCGCGGGTCAACGCACGACGCACCCATGGAAGCCGAGTGACCTGCTCGGACTCCCCCATGGCTCGCGCACTCACGCCGCCATCATATCGCGGCCATCCGTGATCCGTTGTCCGGGATCCGGGGTCCGATCATCCGTGTTTTCTGTGTTCTTCCGTTTTCTGTGTTCTTCCGTGGCCGTCGTCAGGAGGCGCGAGCGGCCGGAAGCGGCGGCGCCGACGGGCGACCTGACGCATCCCACCCTTCGCGAATCTCCCGGCTGATCCACTCGGGCACCATGCCGGTCAACGTCACCAGACTCAACTGCCACGCGAGCCGCCGCAGGTGTGGCGTTCTGAGCACGTAAGCCGCCGCGCCGATTACGGCAGCGCCAATCATGAGGTTGGCAAGTTTTTCCGCAGAGGATTGGGTCATAGTCGTGGGGTTTTCAAAACCGAGGACATGGAATGTGACCACGCGGTGCGACGCTGCACGTCGCACCGGGGTCTGATTCGCGCCCTCTTTGACTCACGCTCAGGGTCCCAAGCGAAGTCGAGGAGACGTGTTAACCGCGATTGCTGGAGTAACCAGTGCCGACGCCCGACATCGACCCGGTCTGACTGCCGGTCGACGATGACGTTGTGCCGGGTCCCGTCGAGCCGGTGTTGCTGCCCATTCCGCCGCCGGAACGCGCGCGTTCATACGCCTCACGGCCGCGGTCGACGATCTGGCTGACCTTGTCCGAGGCCTGCTGATAGGTATCGTTGGCCTGGTTCTTGAGCCGGCCTGCCTGTTCACCCAGCTGGCTTCGAAGCTCGGTTCCGGTCTTTGGTGCGAAGAGCATTCCGAGGCCTGCGCCGAGCACCGTGCCCGCCAACAGACCCATCAGGAACGATCCACCGCCGTCTTCCCGTTCGAAGCGATCGTATTCGTACGCCATGCACCCTCCTGTTCGCAGTCTCGTTGTCCGACCTTGCCGGCCGGCGGCTGCGGTCGTGTTAGAGGCGTCCTGTTGCCGACGCCGGCTGCTCGTGATCTTCGTGCGTACTCAGCACGGACGTAATCACGGCGCGAATGCCGCGCAACACACCGACAGCCTGATTGACTTTGTCTCGGACGGATCCTTTCACGCGATCCGCCGTCTCATCCACCCGGTGAATCGTGCCTGAAATCGCATGATCGACACGTTCTGTTTGTTGACTGACCCGTGCCGTCACCGTTCTCACATCTGCCAGAATCGCGTCCGCCTTTTCACGGAGCGGCGCAATCTGTCGCGTTTCGAGATCCTCCACCAGCGTCATCACGCGACGGTAGATCATGAACCCACCGACGCCGATGCCGATGAGCAAGAGCGCTTCGAGCACGCTCACTCCGGCCATGATGCCAAGGAGAATATTCGTCGTATCGAGGTTCCCCATCGATCCTCCTACGCTGACCAGCGTCCCTGGGATCCTCCGCCGGTCACGTCGTTCAGCGACCGCCATCCTTCGTTGGCGACGTTGCGCGCCTTTTCGACCGTGCCACGCACGCGCGCGAGTTCGCGCATCACATCGTCGAGTTTTGGCTCGATCTGATCGCGAACGCGCCGCCCACCCTCGGTGAGATACAGCCAGCCCCAGACACCGCCAATCACGGCGCCGAGACAGGTCGCCATCAAGACTCGCGATCGCTCATCCACATTTCCTCCTTGCACTTGCGTGCGAGGTTGCATCGTCTTACAACCAACTCACAGATGTATCAAACGACATGCCACAGGTAGACCACGGCTGGGGTTCATTTTTCGCCGGAAAAGCTTCGCTGCGCGAAGGAATCCTTACATGGCTGACGTCGGAACGAACATCGCGAGCGCCACTCCGTCCCATCGATTTCCATCGGGACTGCCCGACGCTTCCTGCCCCATCGGCATCGACGCGACAAATGCCGGGTCGAGAGCAAACTTTCCGACCAGGTAGTCGCGCACGAGCTGAATGCGGCGCCGACTGGAAAGAAAACGTTCGTCGTTGGTGCCGGCCATCGCGTATCCCTCAACGACAAACGGGCTGTTCCTGGGATATTGGATGAATTGCGACATGGCTGAATCGAGCCGGGCCTGTCCGTCGGCCGTCAACCGCTCGTTGCCCGCGGCATCGCGCTCAAACAGTGCCGTTGCCCGAATCCATATGCGCAATGCGCGCCGATCCCGTGTTTCCAGCGCCCCCTGCCGATATTGGGCGACGCTCAGTTCATCCAGATCGAAATAGCCACGCTTGTTGAAATAGCCGCGGAACAGGAAATTGTGCTTCAGGGCCTCGGTGTTTTCCTCGAGGTCCTGCATCGCATCTCTCGCCGACGCGAGCGTCTGCTGCAAGTCACCGGACACGCCCTTCAGTGGACCATTCTCGCCGCGCAGATCCGCCACCGCTCCCTTGGCCTGTTCACTCGCTTCTCGCAGGCTGGCGACGGCTTTCTCCGCATCTGTCGAGATCTTTTTCACGCTCGTGTACAAAGAGTCGTCGGCCAGCAGTTTCCCGACCGTCCCTTTTCCGTCGCGCACCCCGGCAACAATGACCGTGAGATCGCGACTGACCTTCTGCGTCGAAGCCATGATCTCGCGCGCCTCGGTTCCGACATCGTTCAGCAGATTCTGCGCCTCGCTCGCCGTCTCCGTCACCGACTGCAGCGCGTCATCGATGCCGCCTTTGAGATCCACGATTGTCGTCCGAATCAAATCCACCGTATCGCTCATGCGTAGAAGCATCGCCGACAGCTCGAATGCCTCGCGACTGGGAATGGTCCCGCGCTCCGGGATCACCTGGGCCTGATCGGTGCCGGGTTCAACCTGAACGAACTTGTTGCCTACCAGACCGTCGGTTTGAACCGTGGCTAACGAATCAACACGAATCAGCCTGTGGAAATCTTCACGGATGCGGAGCTTGACACGGAATTTCGCGGACGGGTTCGGAGGAACCTGTATCGAAGACACTTCACCCGCGTCCATTCCCCCGACGCGCACCTTCGCTCCCTCCTCGAGCGCCGCGATGTTGGCAAACTCGGTGTAAATCTCGATCGACCGATCGAACAGCATGCGGCGATCGCCGATAAGAAACAGCCCGACAGCAAAAAGCAGCACGCCCGCAACGACGAATGCTCCGACGGCCGCTACGTGACGGCGATTCATGTCCCTAGCCCGCGCCCTGCGACGTCATGAACGCACGCACCAGCTCGTTTGGGTCCTCGTCGAGTTGCTCGGCCGTGCCGCGGGCGATGACGCGGCCGTCATGCAGCATGAGCAGCTCGTCGCCAAGACGACGCGCGCTGAGCATGTTGTGTGTCACGACGACCAGCGTTGCTCGTCCATCTTTCTTGGTGTCGAGCAACAAACCATCGATCTCTTCGGTGGTAATCGGGTCGAGCCCCGCGCTTGGTTCGTCGACCAGTAGAATTCTTGGATCGAGCGCGAGCGCCCGCGCGAGTCCCGCCCGCTTGCGCATGCCGCCAGACAACGCCGCCGGCATCTTGTCGTAGTCGCGTTCCAGCCCGACTGCGGCGAGTTTCTGCTTCGCGCGCTCGCGGATTTCGGCATCGCCAAGCTGCGTGTGCCGCCGCATCGGGAACGCGACGTTTTCACCAACAGAAATCGAGTCGAACAGCGCTGCACTCTGAAAGAGGAACCCCATCTTCTTGCGCACCTCCGACAACGGCGGTCCACTGAGCGCGCTGATCTCGTCATTTCCGATGAACACGCGACCACTGTCGGGACGAACCAGGCCGATGATGTGACGGAGGGTGACGCTCTTCCCGGTGCCGCTCCTGCCCATGATGACGAAGCCGGCGCCAGCGGGAACGTCGAAGGTCACGTCGTCGAGTACCTTGCGGGTTCCAAAAACCTTCGTCACGTGATCGAGTCGTACCGCCGCGGATCCGCGTGCAGCCGCTTCGTCCGCCTCGCGTTTGCGGCGTGCTGTCGTCATCCGCCTGCTGCCTGCGGAAAGATGAAGAAAATCAATCGCACGAGCAGAACGTTCGTCACGATGATCAGGATTGACGACAGCACGACGGCTCGCGTCGAGGCGCGTCCAACGCCTTCAGTGCCAGAGTCGGTGTTGAAGCCAAGATAGGAGGCGGTCGTCGCGATGATGAACCCGAACACCATGGTTTTCACCGTCGCCGGAACGTAATCGGTGATGTCAATCAGTGAGAACGCGCGCTTCATGTAGAGATGAAACGACATCCCGGTCGCGGCGGTCTCGGCGAGGAATCCCCCCAACATGCCCGCAAAGTTCATCAGCGTGGTAAGGATGGGCAGCGCAATGACGCAGGCGATCACACGGGTCACCACGAGATAGCGGAAGGCGTCGACCGCCGAGGCCTCGAGCGCGTCGATCTGCTCGGTCACGCGCATTGCGCCGAGTTCCGCTCCGATACCCGCGCCGATGCGCCCCGATAGGAGCAGCCCTGCCGTCAACGGTCCGGTTTCACGGACGAGAGCGATTGCGAGACCTGCCGGGATCAATGACTCGGCGCCGAACCGCTCGAGCGAGGCTCGTGTGTGCATCGAGAGGACAACCCCGACCGCCATGCCGGATACGGCAATCAGAGGCGCGGACCTCAGCCCGAGTTCGTAAATCTGACGGATCGTTTCGCCGAATTCATATGGTGGTGTCCAGACGCCGCGCATTGCCCTGAACGCAAACAGCGATGCATCCCCTACCCCTGCCAGAAAGGAAGTTACGACCCCAGGCGTACGAACGTCCATCAGGATGAGCCGCTGCAAGGCTCACGCCGACGGACGAATTGAAGGGGTAGAAAACGATCTTATTGCACGGGCGCGACGCGCCGCGCGGCCGTTTTGCTGCCGTCCTGGATCTCGTGCTTCTTCATCTTGCTGTAGAGCGTCGGCCGGTATAAGCCCAGGATCTGCGCCGCCTCCTGCTTGTTCCAGTTCGTTCGCTGCAGCGTCTGCAGGATTGCCATGCGTTCAATTTCAGCGAGCGTGCGGTGCGGTGGAATCACAAACTCGGTGGTCGTGGCGTTCTCCGTCCGCAATGACTCGGGCAGATCGTTGACCGTGATTTCGTTGCCCTTTGCGACGAGCACGCCGCGCTCGATCACGTTCTCGAGTTCGCGAACGTTCCCCGGCCACCGATGACGAATGAGGACGTGATAAGCGGCCGGTGCAATCGTCTTCACGCCACGCTGGTGACGCTGACGGTACTTCTCGAGGAAGTGCTCGCAGAGCAGCGGAATGTCTTCGGTGCGCTCTCGTAACGGCGGGACGCGCAACGTAATCGTGTTGATGCGGAAATAGAGGTCTTCCCGCAGCTTGCCGTCGCGAAGCGCCGCATCGAGATCGATGTTGGTCGCACAAATCAACCGGAAGTCAACGCGGACGATACGGTCGCTTCCGATGGGACGGTATTCACGCTCCTGGAGTACGCGCAGCAGCTTGGTCTGCAGGTACGGCGGCATCTCGCCGATCTCGTCGAGCAGCAGCGAGCCTCCCTCCGACATTTCGAACAGGCCTTCCTTGTCGTTCGCCGCGCCGGTAAATGCCCCCTTCTTGTAGCCAAACAGTTCCGATTCGATCAGATCCTTTGGGATCGCGGCGCAGTTGATCTTGATGAACGGACCCTTGGCGCGCTTGCTGTTGTAATGGATCGCGTTCGCAATCAGCTCCTTGCCGGTGCCGTTCTCGCCCTGGATGAGGATGTTGGCGTCGCTCCCGGCCACACTCTCGACAAGCTCGAGCACTTCGTGCATCTTCTTGCTCTTGCCGATGATGTTGCCGAAGCGGAACTGTCCCTCCAGCTTCTGTTTCAGCAGGAGGTTCTCGCCGACCAGGTCGCGCCGTTCGATGGCGCGCTCGAGCATTTGAAGAAGAGTGTCCGGTTCGATCGGTTTTTCGACAAAGCTGTGCGCACCGGCCTTCATGGCCTCGACCGCTTTCACGACGCTGCCGTGACCGGTCACCACGATCACCTCGGTGTCGGCGTGGATCTGCTTGAACTTTCTGAGCAGTTCCAGGCCGTCAGCGTCGGGCAACATCATGTCGGTCACGACGACGTCGGGCTTCCAGGTCTTGAAGATCTCCTCGCCGCGCGTCCCGATCATGGCGGTCCGCACCTCGTACCCTTCATGCTCGAGGAGAATTTTCAGCCATTCGATCATCGAGGGCTCGTCGTCGATGGCGAGCACCCGGTTTCGCTTCTTCATGGTCATTAGTTGCCCCGTAATTCGTAAAAGGTGGCTTGGCACCTGTCGCGAGAGGTGCCAGCCACCTTGGTTACGGTTTATGGCCGCCGGGCTAAAAGCGCGGCAGCGAAAAGAGCCGTGCATCAATACACGACCGAATTATCGTCAAGGCAATAAGTATACACATTTGAGCTTAGCTGTCCACCTGCCGACACTTGTCGTGAATAAATACACGAGTCGGCGCGGGTTTGGTGAAGTTTGCTCAGGCTTGCCAGCCGTGCCGGCCGATTAGCGGGACAAAGACGCAGGCTTCACGCTCTTGTTGTTCGAAGCTACTCCCAAGCCGGTCGATGACCGTCAGGTGCTGGTAGCCGGATGGGCCGACCGGCAGCACCAGACGTCCCCCATCCGACAACTGCTGCTTGAGCGCCTCAGGAATCGAAGGTGCACCGGCTGTGACCAGAATCCGATCGAATGGAGCTTCGTTGGACAGGCCCTCCGTTCCGTCGCCTACTCGGATATCGACGTTGGTCAAGCCGAGCGCGGAGAAGACCTGCTCCGCCATCCGGGCCAGCTGTGGATGGCGTTCGATGGAGATCACCTGTTTTGAAAGTCGCGAAAGGATGGCCGTCTGATAACCCGATCCGGTGCCAATCTCGAGGACGCGATGATGCGGCTCCGGCGCCAGCAGCTCCGTCATGATCGCGACGATATAGGGCTGCGAAATCGTCTGGCCACTGGCAATGGGAAGCGCTCGGTCCTCGTAGGCGTGGGGTTTTTGGTCCTCGGGGACGAAGAGGTGCCTCGGCACCTCGCGCAGAGCCTCGAGGACGCGCGGATCACGAACGCCCCGGGCGGCGACCTGGCGCTCGACCATCTGGACGCGCTGCTCGCGATCGTCCATTCCACCATTCTATAGAGGACGTGGCTGGAGAGACAGCTGGACCACTCCTGTGTCGACTGTCTCCCGTTCTATAATCCCGCGCATGCCCGAGCCAATTCGAACGCCTCCTTCAACCCCGCCACCAGCGTCGGCCTCGTCCTGCTCGTCACAGCGAAGTGCCTCGAACGATGCGGTGATCTGCGAGCGGTGCGGCGCCGAAATGTTCCGGATGCACGCAGTCTGGCGGTGTCCGCAATGTCGGTATAAGACTGACTGTTGCGGATGGTAATTTGAATCGCTAATCGCTGATCGCTCATCGTGAATCGCTAATCCTCGAATCGTTGAATCGTCGAATCTTCGAATCGTCAAATCTTTGAATCGTTGAATCGTCGTATCGAAGCGATCAATCAGCAATCAGAATTCAAGCAATCAGCATTTTCAGCATCCGTTGAATGGACACTCTCGAAACTCACGTCGACACAGCTTCTCCGCTCTTCCGCGCCAATAGAGATCGGTTGCTCGCGCTGGTCGCCGAACTGAAAGAGCGACGTGCACTTGCGAGCCAGGGTGGCGGAGCGAAGTATCTCGAACGGCATCGCGCGCAGGGAAAGCTGCCGGTCCGTGAGCGAATCGATGTGCTGCTGGATGAAGGGTCGTCGTTTCTCGAATTGTCGCCGCTCGCCGCCTGGGACATGTACGACAACGAGGCTCCGGGCGCGGGGATCGTCACCGGCATTGGCCGGGTCTCCGGGCGCGAAGTGCTCATCGTCGCGAACGACGCGACCGTTAAAGGAGGCACCTACTATCCACTGACGGTCAAGAAGCACGTGCGTGCGCAGGAGATCGCGCTGCAGAACCGGCTCCCGTGTGTGTACCTTGTCGATTCTGGCGGCGCGTTTCTTCCACTGCAGGCCGAAGTTTTTCCCGACCGCAACGACTTCGGACGAATCTTTTTCAATCAGGCGCGGATGTCTGCGGACAGGATCCCGCAGATCGCTTCGGTAATGGGATCGTGCACGGCCGGTGGCGCTTACGTGCCTGCCATGTCCGACCAGACGATCATCGTGAAAGGCACGGGCACGATCTTTCTTGGCGGTCCTCCGCTGGTCAAGGCGGCGACCGGCGAGGAAGTTACGGCGCAGGAACTTGGCGGCGCCGATGTGCACACGAGGCTCTCCGGTGTGGCCGATTATTTCGCCGAAGACGATGAGCATGCGTTGCAGATCGTCCGGACGATTGTGAGCACGCTCAACACCGACAAAACACTTCCCGCTGACGTCACCAACCCCGAAGATCCACTCTACGATCCCAGCGAAATCTACGGGATCGTCAATACCGACACGCGCAAGGCGTATGAAGTGCGCGAGATCATCGCCCGTCTGGTCGATGGTTCGCGATTCGACGAGTTCAAGGAGCGATACGGTAACACCCTCGTGACCGGATTCGCGCGGCTGCAGGGATTTCTGATTGGGATCATCGCCAACAACGGCGTACTCTTCTCCGAATCGGCCTTGAAGGCAACGCATTTCATCGAGCTTTGCAATCTGCGACGCGTGCCGCTGCTCTTTCTCCAGAACATCACCGGTTTCATGGTCGGTCGCGATTACGAGCGCGGCGGGATCGCGAAAGACGGCGCGAAGATGGTCCACGCTGTGGCCAACTCCGTCGTGCCAAAGTTCACTGTCGTCATCGGGGGATCTTTTGGCGCCGGCAACTACGGCATGTGCGGACGCGCGTACGAGCCGCGGCTGCTATGGATGTGGCCGAACGCGCGCATCTCCGTCATGGGCGGAGAACAGGCGGCCGGCGTTCTCACGACGGTCAAGCGCGATCAGCTGGCGCGTGAGGGACGGGCGCTGGCGGCAACTGAAGAAGAGGCCATACGTGCTCCGATTCTCGAGAAATACGAGAGAGAAGGTTCCCCCTACTACTCGACCGCTCGACTATGGGACGATGGCATCCTCGATCCGGCAGAGACGAGAACGGCACTCGCGCTCGGGTTGTCTGCCGCGTTCAACGCGCCGATTCCTGATGCGAAGTTCGGCGTTTTCCGGATGTGACACGGGGCAATTGGTGAATTGGTGTGTTGGTGAATTGGTGAATTGGTGAATTGATGTCCTCCGTGCTCATCGAACACGACGGTCCGGTGCTGCGGATCACGTTGAATCGCCCTGACGTTCGCAATGCGATCGATGAAGAAATCATCCGCATACTCACCACTGCCGCCGCCACAGCGGCCGAGGATCGCTCCGTTCGGGCGGTTGTCCTCGCCGGCAAAGGAAAGGCGTTCTGCTCGGGGGCCGACATCGGCTGGATGGCCAAAGCCATTGCCTATTCGCGTCAGGAGAATCTCAGTGACGCGGAGGATATGGCTCGCCTGATGGAGCGGCTCGACACACTTCCGATGCCGGTGATCGGCCGCGTCCAGGGATCCGCACTCGGCGGCGGAGTCGGTCTTGCCGCGATCTGCGACATCGTGGTGAGCAGTGACGACGCGGTGTTTGGACTGAGTGAAGTGAAGCTCGGCATTCTACCGGCCGTGGTTGGGCCATACGTGTTGCGAAAAATCGGGATCTCTGCGGCTCGTGAATTGTTTCTCACCGGGGTGCGATTTGATGCGGCGCGCGCGCGCCAAATCGGGCTCGTTCATGAAGTGGTTCCCGCCGACGCGCTCGACGCCGCGGTTGCGAAGCGAGTGGCCGATGTGCTGGCTGCCAGCCCTGCCGGAATCGCCCGCGCGAAAGCCCTGATTCGAGAAATCGCTGGCGCCCATCCTGACGATGTGATCGGGCTGACCACCAACGCCATTGCGACGCAGCGCGTCTCGGAGGAAGGCCAGGAAGGCCTTCGAGCGTTCCTCGAAAAGCGGAAGCCGAGCTGGAGCGCATGACGTTCCGGCGCGTGCTGATCGCCAACCGCGGCGAGATTGCGATCCGTATCGCGCGCGCCTGTCGGGAAGCTGACCTCGAAAGCATCGCCGTCTACTCGGATGCCGATCGCGACGCTCCGCATGTCCACGCGGCGGACCGCGGCATTCGCATCGGTCCTCCTCTTTCGGCACAGAGTTACCTCTCAATCGAAGCCATTCTGGACGCGGCGCGAGCCACATCGGCCGAGGCCATTCACCCCGGATATGGATTCCTTTCGGAAAACGCCGCGTTCGCGGAGGCCTGCGACCGCGCGGGGCTGGTGTTCATCGGTCCGCCAGCGGCCGTCATCGATCGCATGGGGTCGAAGGTTGCTGCGCGTGAGCTGATGGCATCCGCTGGTGTTCCCGTCGTGCCGGGGATCACCGCGTCCGATCAGTCCGACATGGGGATCTTGTCGGCAGCAGGCCAGCTTGGATTCCCGGTGCTGGTCAAGGCCTCTGCCGGCGGCGGTGGCAAAGGGATGCGGGCCATTCGCGACGAGAAATCGGCGCCGGAACTGATCGCGGCGGCCCGGCGCGAAGCCGTCGCCGCGTTTGGTAACGGCACACTATACGTCGAGCGGTTGATCGATAAACCGCGGCACATCGAAGTCCAGGTGTTTGGCGATACCCACGGCAATATCGTTCATCTCTTCGAACGTGAGTGCTCGATCCAGCGCCGCCATCAAAAGGTCCTCGAAGAAAGTCCGTCTCCGGCGCTGACCGAATCGATCCGCGCGCGCATGGCCGAAGCCGCTGTCGTCGCGGCGCGGGCCGCAGGCTATGTGAACGCCGGCACAGTCGAGTTTCTATTCGAAGGTTCAGGTGACAACGCGCGGTTTTACTTTCTCGAGATGAACACGCGGCTCCAGGTCGAGCACCCCGTGACCGAGGCTGTGACTGGAATCGATCTGGTCGGCGCGCAATTGGTCGTCGCAGCCGGGGGGCGATTGCCGTGGACGCAGGCCGAGATTACCAGCCGCGGCCACGCGATCGAGTGCCGCGTCTACGCAGAGGATCCAGCCGGCGGTTTCCTGCCGCAGGCCGGAACACTGCTGCTCTATCGCGAACCTGCCGGTCCGGGTCTCCGTATCGATTCCGGCGTAGTCGAGGGCGGAGTCGTCTCCGTCCACTACGATCCATTACTGGCGAAACTCACCGTCGCCGCAGAATCGCGCGATGCCGCGATCGCCCGGGCGCGCGCGGCCCTGCGCCGCTTTCCAATTCTTGGCATTCGCACGAATGTGCCGTTCCTCATTCGGCTGCTCGAGCATCCCGCCATGCGATCCGGGCACGTTCACACGCGGTTCATTGAAGACCACGCGCTGGAACTCTTGACGCCACGCGAGACGCCACCGGAAGCACTCGCCGCAGCCGTCGCCGGAGCGGCGCCGGCGATAGCGGCGCCGCCAGACACTGGCCGGAAGGCGGGATCAGATCCGTGGGTCGACATTCGCGGCTGGGGCCGATGACATGGAACGACGACTGATCGTCATCGATGAACGCGGCGAACACGCGGTGACCGTATTCGACGACGGCGGTGTGCTCGTTGATGAGGTGCGCATTGCGACCAGGATCGCTGGCGACGGAGAAGTACGTCTCGGACCAGACGAATCCACGGTGGCGTGGGTGGCTATCGCGGGTGATCAGCGGTGGGTCTTTCTCGGTGGCAACGTGTACGAGTTGGAGACCCAGACAGCGGGCCGCCGCCGCGGGCGCGCAGCCTCAGGTCACAGTTCCTTGTCTGCGCCGATGCCGGCGACAGTCATTCGAGTCGAGGTTTCACCCGGAGCCCACGTGCGGCGAGGTGATACGCTTGTGATACTGGAAGCGATGAAGATGGAGCTGCCGATTCGCGCGGACAGCGATGGAACCGTCACGAGCGTGGCCTGCAAGCCCGGCGATCTCGTACAACCGGGCGTAGCGCTCGTCGAGATCGATTGATGCGGTATCCCTCACGCGTTACGGTCGTCGAAGTCGGGCCACGGGACGGCCTCCAAAACGAATCGGCGACTGTGTCGACGGACGACAAGATTGCGTTCGTCGACAAGCTCGCGCAGGCGGGCCCGCCGGTGATCGAAGTCTCGGCATTCGTCAGTCCGAAATGGGTGCCGCAGATGGCCGACGCGGCGGACGTGTTCGCGCGCATCACTCGACGAAGCGGCACCCGATACACCGCGCTCGTGCCGAACCTCGCAGGACTCGAGCGGGCGCACGATGCGGGCGTCACTGAGATCGCGATCATCGCAGCGGCATCGGATACATTCAGCCGCCGCAACATCAATCAGGATGTCGACGCGTCACTCGACACGTATCGCGCCGTCTGTGCTCGCGCGTCGGAGCTTGAAATACGTGTCAGAGGCTACGTGTCGGCGGCGTTTGGATGCCCGTTCGAAGGCGAAGTCGCGCCGGCGCGAGTCGCCGCGGTTGCGGAAGCGCTCATGAACATGGGTACGTTCGAAGTGGCGATCAGCGACACGATCGGCATCGCGCACCCTGGACGGGTTCGTGGCGTCGTCGGCGTCGTCGCCGAGCGGGTGCCGCTGCACGCGATCGCCCTGCATTTCCACGACACGCGTGGCACCGCACTCGCCAATGTCCTTACCGCTCTCGAACTGGGGATCGGAACGTTCGATGCATCGGCGGGCGGTCTCGGCGGCTGCCCCTACGCGCCGGGTGCGACCGGCAATCTCGCGACAGAAGACCTGGTTTATATGCTGAACGGACTCGGGATTGAAACCGGTATCGATCTCAGCGCGCTTCTGCAGGCATCAGCGTTCATCGAGCCGCTCGTCGGACATCCGCTGGCGTCACGGTATTACCGCGCTGCGGTAGCCGTGTAGGCTGGTGCCGTGCCGTCAATGTTCAATGTTCAATGCTCAATGCTCAATGTCGGAGATCAGCAAGCATTGAACATTGAACATTGAACATTGACACTCACTCCTGACACTCTCTCATCCACTCCACCAACTCCTCATCGCTCCAACAGTTGATCACACGCGACGTTGGAATCCCTGCAAGCCGTGCGTGCGCGATCGCATAGTCACTGAACCGCAGTTCGCCGATCGAGTGCGCGTCGCTGTCGAGCGCGAAGATGCATCCCGCCTCTCGCGCATGCCGGGCAAGCTCGAAATCGATGTCCTGGCGATGCCAGCTGCCATCGAGTTCGATGGCGACGCGCCGTTTTGCCGCGATCTCGAATATCCGAAGCCACTCGGCTTTGACTCCGGGACGGCTGTTGAAGACCCGTCCGCGCGGGTGACCGAGGATTGTGACGCCCGGCGCTTCGACGGCGGCAACCATGCGCGCGGTCTGATCCTCACTCCGCCGAAGCAACGAGTGTGGCGAGGCTACGACGAACTCGAATGTCGAGCGCTCCGCTGGCTGCAGATCGAGGTTGCCGTCGGCAAGAATGTTTGCTTCTATTCCTCTGAAAACGCGAAACCGTCCGGCAAGCTTTGCGTTCAGCTGATCGATTTCGCGATGTTGCTCCGCAGCATCCGCCATGCTGATACCTCGCGCGATTGGAAGACCGTACGAATGATCGGTGATGCCGAGGCACGTGTGGCCGAGTTCGATGCACGCGTCCGCCAGCGCGGCGATCGTCTCTCCTCCATCACTCCACGTCGAATGCATTTGAAAATCACCGCGGTAGTCGGCGCGGGCCATCACGTTCTTCCCGAACGGCGCAGCAAGCGCCCGTTGCATGGAAAAGTGACTGAGATACGCGCCTCTGAACTCTCGTCTCGATGTGACCTGTGACGGCCTGGTCGACTTGGCGATCGCACTCTCCACCGACGGCGATCGTCCCTGCTCGACGACTTCGGTGATGATTCGAGCGCTCGACGGGCCGATGAACTCGACGTCGCGAAGCGTCCCAGCCGCCACCAGATCGGCAACGGACACCGGCAACCCAATCACCACCTTCGCCGCGCGCTTGTAGCCAAACTGGCTTCGCTCGGTCGGCTGCAGTGCGGCCATGTCGTACAGAAGCGCGGCCGCGGCCATGTTGAGATCCTCGTGCACGATCGCGTCGGCCACGTCGTCGGCAGGTGCACGTCGATGCGCTTTCTTGCGCGCGCGCGGCTGTGTAGCCAAAGTTACACTCTCCGACTCTCACTGACATTTGCGCGGTGAAACCTGCGCAATAGGCCCATTTCATTCATAAGTGCGTCGGCACTCCGCTTGCTACCTAGCCCATCGGGTGAGCATTATGCAGCCTCTCTGCCGGCGGTACGGCCTGGTCGCATTACTGATGGCCGTGGCATGTTTGACCTCTTGTGCACGCTTTCGATCCGGCGGATCGGAGCGAGATGCGCAAGCACAAGCAGCCGTTCGGCAGATCGTCGAGAGCCCCACGCGGCAGGACTACGTGACGCACGATCGTGATGGCGCGAGAGTCTGGAAACTCGTCCGAGACTTTTATCAGCATCGTGGTTTTGCGCCCGCGTGGATCGACGACGGCTCGCCGAGGCCGCAGATGGACGCGCTGATTCGCGCCATTCACACAGCCGGCCGTGAAGGGCTGGATCCGGAACTGTATAGCGCCAGCCTTCTCGACCAGCGCAAGCAGGAATCGTCGCGCGGTTTCCTGACCAAGAAAGGTTTCAACCCGCAGGAAGCGACGGCGATGGACGTGTGGCTGACATGGCTGTATATGAAGTTTGCGTCGGATCTCGCTGACGGCGTATCGGATCTCGCTCACGCGGACCCGGCGTGGAAGATCCAGGCAAAGACATTCGATCCGCTGCCCCATCTCGAGGGAGCGCTTCGTGACAATCGTATTGCTGAATCGCTGGTCGAGCTGACACCGACGAACCCTAATTATCGGGCCCTGCAACGGGCGCTCGAAAACTATCGCACGATTGCTGAGCGCGGTGGCTGGCCGACGGTGCCGGCAAACATCCGGCTCAAGCCTGGCCAGTGGAGTCCGCTTGCCGGCGCGCTGGCGCGCAGGCTTGCGGCATCCGGCGATTATTCAGGAAACGCGCCGGCAGCGGGCGTGTCAGTCCAATACGATCGCGATCTGCAGGAAGCCGTGAAACGATTCCAGCGTCGCCATGGACTCGCCGACGACGGCGCAGTCGGTGCGGCGCTCGCGGCAGAGATGAACGTGCCGGTTGAAGCACGCATCCGCCAGATTGAGTTGAACATGGAACGATGGCGATGGCTGCCGCACGAACTCGGCGATCCGCACATCCTCGTCAACATTCCGGAAATGCGGCTCGATGTCTCGGAACATGGGACGACGCCGGTCACAATGCGGGTGGTCGTAGGGAAGCCTGATACGCAGACACCGATCTTCAACGACAGAATGACCTACCTTGTGTTTTCACCGGTGTGGAACGTGCCGGACGATATCGCGGAGAAGGAAACACTGCCTGCCGTCCTCAACGATCCCGGGTTCCTGAGCCGCATGAACATGGAGGTCGTGGACGCCTCAGGGAATCACGTCGAGCCGGCAAGCATCGATCTGTCGAGCCCAGAGAGATATCGGTTCCGCCAGCGGCCGGGTGGATCCAACGCGCTCGGCCTCGTGAAGTTCATGTTCCCGAATCAATTCAACGTCTACCTGCACGATACGCCGACCGATTCCCTCTTCGCCCGCGCCAGTCGATCGTTCAGTCATGGCTGCGTCCGGCTGGAACAGCCCGAGAAGCTCGCAGAGTACGTGCTCCGCGATCAGCCAGAGTGGACATCGGAACGGATCAGCGAAGCGATGCACGCGGGCGAGGAAAAGATCGTCAAGTTGAAGACAGCAATCCCGGTTTATCTGGGCTACTGGACCGCGCGCGTGACACCGGATCGGCAGGTGCAGTTTCGAAAAGACGTCTACGGGATCGACGCCAATCAATCAGCGAAGCTGATCGAACGTCTCAAACGAATGAAGACCAGCGCACTCGCCGCCCAGGCAACGGTGCACTAAGGCCGGCAGAACTGGGTAACGCAGCCGAGCAGTTCGTCGAGATCGACCGGCTTCGACAAGTACGCGTCGGCCTGAATCTTCTCCAGGCGGTCGCGTCCTGCGGCCGACACGACGATCACTGGTATCTCGGCCAATGCCGCGTCGCGGACCTGCGCCTGCCTGAATTGCCAGCCGTCCATCACCGGCATCATCAAATCAAGCAGGATTACGCACGGCCCGACGCCAGATTCGAGCCGCTCCAATGCGAGCTTGCCATTCGCCGCCGTTTCCACGCGATAGCCTTCGAGCTCCAGAAAACGCCCGAGCATCTCTCTCGTGTCGACGTCGTCTTCAACGATGAAAACTGTCGCACTCACGCGTTCTTCCTCCGCTTGGCGGCATGCGCGATCTCGTCGCTCACGATCGCCGCGAGTTCGTCGGGCATGCAAGGCTTCAGGAGAATGCGGTCGCAGCCGGCGGCCCGGGCCCGCTCTTCATGTTCGGTTCCACCATATCCACTCAGGCAAATGATAGGAATTGACTGCAGGCTCGCGTCGCTGCGCAGGCGCGCCATCAACTCGAAGCCATCCATCCCCGGCAACGACAAGTCTGTCACGATCACATCGGGAGCGTGGGCACGCGTCTTGACGAGCGCTTCCACTCCATCAGCGGCGGTGAATACTTCGAACTCAATGCCGAGAAATTCGGCGTACATCTGCCGGGTATCGGCGTGATCCTCGACGATGAGGACACGCGGCATCGCGCCAGGTTTCGCTTCAGCACCGCGCATCAATGGCGTCTGGCGCGGGGCCGCCGTTCACGTGTTGCCGGCTGGCCTTTGAGATACTGGCCGATCTCCTGAACGAGATCGGACGGCAAACAGGGCTTGGCAATGAAACCATCGCACCCGGCCGCGCGTGCGCGGTCGCCCTCAGTCGCGAGTGCGTGGGCACTGAGCGCCACGATCAGAAGATGACTGGTGTCGGGTTCAGCTTTCAACAGGCGTGTCGCTTCCCACCCGTCAATTCCAGGAAGTGACAGATCCATGAGGATCAAATCCGGCTGCAACGTTCGCGCCTTGTCGATCGCCTCGCGCCCGTCACGCGCCGTCTCGGCGCGGAACCCGCTGAACTCGAGAAAGTCGCGATACATCTCCCGCGCATCGTCGAAATCTTCGACGATCAGGATGAGGGGCTTCGTCGCAGGATCGCTCATGCCGGGTGCGCTACGTCTGACGGGACCGCTCGCGGATGAGGCCGCGAATCGCGGCCTCGAGATCTTCCGGCGAGCATGGTTTCGACAGCACCGCGTCGCACCCCGCGCGGCGTGCCCGTTCCGGATCTGAGGCGAACGCCGCGTATCCAGTGACCGCGACGACGGGAATATCGCGGGTCCGCGCGTCATGTCTCAGACGCCGCGTCAATTCGAACCCGTCGATTCCCGGAATGTTGAGATCGGTCACGACCACGTGAGGGCGGGAATCAAATGCCCTTTCCAATGCCTGCAACCCGTTGTGAGCCTGATCGACTCGAAAGCCTGCATCCGTCAACCAGTCGGCGTACATACGTCGACCGTCCCGATCATCTTCGACGAGGAGAACAATAGGAGCCGTCTCCGACGGATTCACTGGGTCTCTCCCGGACCAGTATATGGTGCGCTGGTCCGGGAGGCCAATGATAGCCGAACAGCCGAGCTACGGGATTCTCAGCACCTGACCCGGCTTGATGAGATCCGGATTGCTGAGTTGGTCGCGATTGGCGTCGAAGATCTTCATGTACGCGTTCGCGTCCCCGAGCTGCTGCTTCGCGATTTTGCTGAGCGTATCCCCGGCTTTCACCGTGTAAGTCTTGCTAGCGGTTGCGGTTGCCGTCGCGGTGCCACCGCTTGCCGACGCGCCGCCGCCGGTCACCTTGATGTCGGCAACAATGTCGTTGCGCCAGTCTGGAATGGTCTTAATGGCATTCCAGATTTCGTTCTTGTCATCTTCTGTTTTCACCGAACCGACGAAGTGGAGCTTGCCGTCGCGCTCCTGAGCACTTCCGTCGAACTTACCCTTCGCAGTTGAGATTGCATATGCGTACTTGTCTCTCAAACTCATAGCGCCTCCTCGGAACTCGTGAGGAACTGCAATCAACGTTCCTCTATCCGCGGCTGAGGACCAAAAACAATTCGACCTCTAGTGCGCTCCAGCGCGCCGGTCACCGCGACATCTCGCGGCCACGATTCGTGAGCGACGCAACATCGCCGTCAATGCGGCTGACCGATGATTCGCAATTCGGCAACTGACCAGTAGTACGTGTCCTCATTCGCCAGTTCTGTAAAGCGAAGGTATCTCGCGCGCCGCTTATCGAACTGAAAAGGAAGCGGGATGTTGAGCGGATCCTCCAGTGCAGCCGACATCGTCACGAGCGCGGTGTCACCGGTCCAGGCCATCGACCAGTTGACGGCATCAGCGGACGTTTCGATCGAGAGTTTGCGCGGAAAGTCACCGACGAATCCTGCAATCAACAGTTCGGCACCAATAACCTCTTGATCCGATCCGAGATCAACGGTGAACGTATCGCCGGGACGTTGCTCGCGCCCGCAGGCCCATCTCGTCATGATGTCGCCATCAATCATTTCGCGCGCGTGTGTTTCTCCGCATTGCGCCGTGATTGACGAGACCCGCAGCGGCTGCCCTTCCGGTCTGGAAAGGGCTGCGGCGCGCGGCCCTCGTTCGACTCTGAAGGCTGAATATCGATCGTCCTGATAAACCAGCGACGTCTGCGGCGCAGACGAAAGGAAACGCCGCAGTCCCGCACCCGGATCCCAGTCGTGATCGACAACGACTTCAAACGGACCGTAAGAGGAGAGACGGGCCAGGACTGCCGGATCGTGCTGCTTGATCATGTATTGCATCGCCCAATAGTGCGGGGCGAAGTATCCGCTGTAGCCGTTGAAGAGTGGTCGCTTGTGCTCCGTCGCACGGAACAGCGAGATGCTGTCGTGTGAGGGAACGGGCGGAAGATCGAGGCGAGCGACTACTCGCGAATGGACCGGCCGGGGAGCTGGCCGCTTTTCCATGAAAATCGGCCGCGGCCAGCCGTCAGCGAGAATGCCGACGCAGGCAATTACGGGGATCGCGTGCGCGAACCGTGGCCATCGTGCGGTTAATTGCCGCAGCGCCAGAGCTGCCGCAATCGCCAGGCATAACGCCGCGAGCATCCAGAAACGCGCGGGCACGCGAACTCCCTCGACGCCGGGAAGCATCATCAACCACGCGTACGGAGCCTTGTAGATGATCGGTCGATCCATCAGCGTCGGTTCCGGGCCAAGACTGAAGAGCCACATCGCCAGCGCCGCCAGCGCATAGAAGGTCATCGCCGATCGCCGCCGCCACGCGGTCCGGACGGACGGATGCATTGCGCCGGCGATGAGCAGACAGGCGAGGCCGAGCGACAGCGGTTTGTGCGGCGTCCCGACCGATAGCAGGCGCAGCGGGCCGATCTGGAGTTTCCAGGGCCCGAAATACAGCGGCGACGCGGCAATCGCGAGGAAGAAAACGGAAAGCGCGACGAGCACGCGAGCGATTTTGAGGCGGCCGATTCGCTCTTTCGCGGCCTCGCGCCAACCTATCGTCAGTCCGAGGATGATCAGAACGACAACCGTCAGGCCAGGGAAGATGTCTGACTCTGGATGGTTCACGACGTCCAGCCATCCCCACAGCCAGAGGTTGTCTGAGGCCTTGAGCACACTGCCAACGTCGGCGCTGAACGACGTGATCTCGTCGATGCCGCGGCGCAATCCGTACGCATGCTGGAATTTCCAGTAGCCATACAGGACGGGCGCCAGCATCGTCGCCGCAATCCCCCACGCGATCGCCAGATGTACGAGCGCGCGCGTCCGGTTCGGTCCGTTCGCAAACCACAGCAGCCAGAGGCCGACAAGGACCGACAAATAGAACAAGTAGTAGCCACACGCGAGAGCCTGAAGCAGCCACGACGCGGCGAACACAATCAACCAGCGCCGTTGTCGCCGATCGAAATACCGGTGCAGCGCCGCCAGCGCCACCGGCATCCAGTAAGCAGATAACACCTGCACGTGCGCGAACTGCGCCATCCGATATGGCGCAAACCCAAATGCGACGCCAGCGAGAAATGCGCAGTCGTGCCGGCGGGAGATCGTGTAGGCGAGAAAGTACGCCGATAGCGCCGATAGCACGAACGATAGAAAAAACGCAGCGTTGTGCGCGAGCAGCGGATCGCCGGTGAACCAGATGATCGGCGTCGTGAAGACGGTGAGACCGAGTAGATGCTCTGAAAATGCCAGCGTCCCCGGCACCGGATAAAACTGAGGACCGTTCCACCACGCTGCCGTGAGCGGCAGGGCGCGCGCATCCCACGCGAGTATCCACGCGTTCAACAACGGATCGCCGAGATCGTTCGGGACGATGCTGGCGGGCCGAACAACAAGGGGCCAGGTGAGCGCGACAGTCAGCAGAACATAGACGATGCCGGCCAGAACAGCAGGATTCAAAAACCGACGCATTTGCTGAACGAAGTATACGGCACGTTTGCGCGTCCTCCGGACTCGAGCGCGCCACCCGCGCCGCACATATAATTCGCCTGATGACGTGCCCGCCGCGCACCGCGCAGAAATAACGAGGACTGATCATGTCGGATGCCCCGAAGAGTGCGATCGATATCGTGATGGAACGGCTGCGGAAGAAGGATGCCGAGTCCGGCGTCGAACAGCGGCAGTTGACCGATGCACAACGCGCCGCGATTGCCGAGGCCAAAAGCGTCTACGACGCGCAGGTCGCCGAGCGCAAAATCATGCATCAATCAACGATTGCCGGCGTGTTCGATCCTGCTGAACTGGAGGAGCGCGCGAGCGAGCTGCGGCGCGATCTGGATCGATTCGAACGCGACCCCGAGGAGAAGATCAAGCGCATACGCAGCTCCGCTGTCTAAAGACCGCGCCCTACACCAATGCGCCCTACCCAACCGGCGCCGGACATGTAGGGCGGGGTCTTTAGACCCCGCCTAGGTAACAGCTGCGGCGGATTCTGACGACAAGCGGGCCCAGTCGCGAGGTTCGTCGGTGACCGGTTTCAAGATCACGTAGCTGACCAGGATCAAGGCGAGCAACACCAGCACGCCGATGCCCTCACCAACGCTCGGCGGCAGTCCAAAGACGTTGGTCAGCCGCAACACGATCGCCCAAATCAGCGGTCCCGTGACCGCCGAGAACCGGCCGACCATTCCATAGAGCCCATAGAACTCGCCGATGCGCGTCGGTGGCGTCAGGCGCAGCATGTAGGGGCGATCGGCCGCCCACACACCGCCGAGCGCAATCCCAGCCGAGCAGGCAACGATATACAGCGTGACGAGCGGCAGGCCGAGAATGCCGACCGCTGCGGCGAGGAGGAACACGCCGACCCAGAGGTACAACACATAGTTCAGGGTGCGTTTCGGGCCGACACGATCGACGATCCATCCCCACGCGAAGCCGCCGACAACCGCAAAGCTGATGGCGGTCATCATGATCAGCTTTGCCGTGCCTTCTCCTTGTTCCTTCGTCAACCCGGTATGCACCGCGACGTTGATGGTATAGAGCGTCATGATTGTAATCACGGTGTTGATCGGATCGGTGTAGAAGATTCGGCCGATCAGAAAACGCACGAGTCCCGGATATTGCCGCCCCGATCGGATCGTCCGCAGCGTTTCTGCGCTCGACTCGCGGAGCATCGCGAGACTGAACACCTCTCGCGGATTGGGGTTGCCGCGCTCCTTGACGAAGAGAAAGCACGGCAACGCGAACAGCAGGAAGAACAACGCGATCATCGTGAACAGGAATGGCTTGTCCGACGAACCGAAGACCGCGTCCATCCCGAGCCCGACGGCGATGTACGACCCGAGATAGCCGACACCAACGCCGATGCCGCTGATCTTCCCGCGGTTTCCCTCGTGACTGACCTCGGGCAGCATGGCGTCGTAGAACTGAAGGCCAGCCTGATACGCGACGTTCGCGATCACGAAACACAGCGCCGTCAGGTAGAAGCCGAAGCGCGCCAGGAGCGCCGTGAACGCGACGCACATCAGTGTGCTGACGACGAGAAATGGCATCCGCCGCGGCGCCCGATCGGTCATCGCGCCAAGCACGGGCGACGCAATGAAGATGAGTCCCATTGAAATCGCCGTGATCACACCGTAAACCGAATCGGCAAGCTTCTCCCCGACCTGGTCACGCACCCAGGTGGAAAAATAAACGGAGACGACGCCCATCGAGAAAATCGTGTTCGCCAGGTCGTAGAGGACCCAGCTGACGACGGCGCTGGTTGGGATCTTCCGCTGCTCCGGGGTGTCCATGAGGCTCACGGTTCAGGGTGACGGTAGACGGTTCCACCCTTCATCACGAAACGCACGCGCCTGAGTGACGTGATGTCGCGAGTTGGATCGCCATCCACGGCCACCATATCGGCAAGAAGTCCCTCTTTCAGGAGGCCGATGCGGTTCTCCATGTGAAGGACGCGGGCAGCGATCGAGGTCGCACTCTTCAATGCCGCATCAGTTTTCATGCCGTAGTTGACCATGAGCTCGAGCTCGCGGGCGTTGTCGCCGTGCGTGAAGACGCCGACGTCGCTGCCGCTGAGAATGGTGACGCCGGCATCGAGCGCCGCCTTGAAGCTGGCGCGCTTGCGTGTAATGCCCGCCGGCTCGGGGGCGGATCCTTTCTTCCATCCAGCGTACTGGGCGGTCGCATCGCCGGCCGCAAGCGTCGGACACAACGCCACGTTCTTCTCGGCCATCAGCTTGAACACTTCCGGCGTCCCAGCGTCGCCGTGTTCGATGGTTTCAACGCCAGCCATGATCGACCGGCGCATGCCTTCTGGCGTCGTCGAGTGCGCGACCACCGGCCGTCCGCTGCTCCGTGCGGTCTCGACGATCATCGCCAGTTCCTGCTGCGAAAACGTCGGTGACGCTTCCCCACGCGCGCCCCACCGATAGTCCGCGTACACCTTGATCCAATCGGCGCCATGGCCGATCTGATCGCGGACCACACGAATCAGCGTGTCGCCGTCAGCTTCTTCGGCGCCTTGAGGCACCCGCCACTGCAGCGCGAATCCCTTGGGACCATAGCTTCCCGTCGCCACGATCGCCCGCGTCGACACGAGCATGCGCGGCCCAGGGACAATGCCTTGTTCGACTGCATCCTTGAGTTCGACGTCCGCGTACGCTGCTCCCTCCGTTCCGAGATCGCGGATTGTGGTGAAACCAGCCATCAGCGTCGCGCGCAGGTGATTGACCGCGCGCGCGGTCCGCACGCCGAGCGACTCGTGCAGCACCTGATCGTTCCAGCTTGTCTCGTCGTACGGATGAAGCAGCACGTGCGAATGCCCTTCGACGAGACCAGGTAGAAGCGTCTTTCCTGAAAGGTCGATGACGGTGGCATCTGGAGCGGCGATGCTCGCAGCCGGACCAACGGCCTGAATCCGTTCGCCCTGGACCCGCACCGCCCATCCCTCGTGCATGGTGTCGCCATCGAAGACGCGGGCGGGGCGCAGCACAGTGACTCGATCCGGCTTCTGCGCGGGCGGCCCTTGGGCGAAGGCGATGGCTTGAATCAGCAACACCGCAGGCATTAATGATCGGCGGGGTCCCCTGCACCGCGCCTGGCTCACTGCGCTACGCTCGCTCTTGGCCGCTCGCTCCACTCCGTCCGCCCTTCAGCCCCGGCGCTACTTACCCGCTCCCGGCATCGGAACTTCTTTGTAGTCCGCCGGGATCTCGAACGCATTCGCCGGTGCTGTCTCTTCCGCGATTTGCGTCACGGTCGATTTCATCTGATATCCCATCAGCAACATTTTCTGCCGCAGCACGAGACCACCCTGCGCGATCTTGTCGAAACCCATGGCGCTCATCATGGCGTTAGCGCCCTTCGCCACAATCTCCGCGTACTTCTGGTACTGGTCGGTCGTCGTACAGCTGTCGCCCGTCATCGTTAACGTCGTCGGAAAATCAGGCGGCAAGCTGGCCCGCGCCGACTCTGGAACCGGGAGATTCATCTTCCAGTCGAAGGTAATGACTTCGCATTTCGTCCCGGCGACGGTATCGAACTGCCCGGTCCGCTTCGCGGTGACCTCCGGAGTCGGAATACCTGCGGTCTTCATGCCGTCCAGGGCTGCCTGGACGGTGGTTTTCCAGTAAGTCTTCTCATTTGGATTGAGGAACGCGAGCGTGCCATCCGGCGAGAACAGCGTGATCGTGCCCGCCGACTGTCCCATCGCAGCCTGCATGTACTCGATCCGTGCTCCCTTCTCGCCCACGAGATACACCACGTCCGCTTCCCCGCCAGGGACCATCTGTTTCATCACCGCGTCGGCCATCATGCCGAGCATCGGATTAACCGGCTGGTCGGTCGCGGTCGCGGCCTTTTCGATTTGCATGTGCGTCGTGTATTTCAAGTCGGCGCTCAAGGGGACGGTCAACGTCGCGGACATCAATATCGCGATAACTTGCGTCTTCATTAATTTGTCTCCAGACTCAGAATCACTTATCACTGATCACTAATCGTGAATCACTAATCCTTGAATCCGTGAATCACTAATCCTTCAATCCGTGAATCTTCGCATCGTGAATCGTCATATGCCGGCGGCGGACAACCGGATTCACCGATTCGAGGATTCACGGATTCGCGGATTCGTGATTCATGGATTTGAGGATTCATGGATTAGTGATTCAGGATTAGTGATTCAGGATCAGTGATTAGTGATTAGGGATTCAGTATTTTATCGAGCTCAGCGCGAAGCGCATCGAGTTCCTTTCGTAGTGTGGCATAGCGCTCGAGAGCGTCGCGGCCGATTTTCTGATCCGCGCCCGTCGTCATTCCGGCCAGATACGTGATGTGCGCCTGAAGGCCGGGCTTTCC
>JBKPSH010000070.1:0-11990 GCA_046734955.1 Acidobacteriota bacterium | reverse complement strand
GGGCAAACTGCCGAAGGTTGCGCTCGTTGCCGCGATGCATAAATTGCTGATTCATCTCAACGCCATGCTCAGACGTCAAACGCCTTGGCATCCGCCCGCGACGGTTTGACATCTGACACAGTAGCTACAGGCTCTCTCGCGAGCCGCTTCGCCGGCTCGCTCCGTTCGCCTGGCTCGCTTCGCTGCGCTCGCTCGCGTCTTTCTTCACACTGCCTTGCCTCGCCGTAGCACCGGTCAATCTATCGGTGCTTCGCTGCGCTCGCTCGCGTCTTTCTTCACACTGCTTTGCCTCGTAATTACTCCCCTACACCGACGCTCGCGGGGACCCCGGCGCCCCGCTCCGCTCCGGTGGCTCACTCGCTACGCTCGGTTGCTTCTTTCTTCGCACAGCGGTGCATCGACCACCACTGGTTAGTCGGCCGCAAGACTGTAGCATGCACCCTCGTCGCGCACATTTTCGTGATCGTCCTCCAACAAGCGTCGCGGCTGCGTCGCATGCTAAAATGCCCAGCCTATCTAGGCCGAGCGCCCGACGCGATTGAGCCGCGGCGCCCGGTAGACAGCATGGCCGCCCGCCTTACCACTTACGTCGTCGTCGCGATTGTCGCCGCGACATTGATCGCTGGACTGATGGTCGGCGCACAACGCGATGACACCGATGGGCTGGTCGATCTCATTGTTTTCAACGGCAAGGTCTACACCGCCGACAGTTCAGGAACCATGGCTGAGGCGATTGCCGTGCGGGGCAATCAGATTCTGCGCGTCGGCAGCAACAGGGAAATCAATCGACTGAAGCGGCCGCAGACGATCGTCATCGACGCGCGCGGCGCGGCTGTGCTTCCGGGCTTCAACGACGCGAGCACCCACTTTATCGATGGCGGACTCGCGCTCGACGAGGTCGACCTCACCGACGCCACCACGATTGAGGAAATCCAGGAGCGCATCAAGGTCTGGGCGGCAGCACATCCCGGCAGAGCGTGGATCGTGGGCCGTGGTTGGCATCCGTCGAGTCTCACCACATCACCCTCGCGTCAACTGCTTGACGACGTTGCGCCGGACCATGCCGCGTGTCTCTTGTCGGCAGACGGTCGCACCGCATGGTTGAATTCGAGAGCGCTTCAGCGCGCCGGAATCACTCGTCAGACGCAAGCTCCTGCAGACGGAATCATCGGTAAGGACTCGCGCAGCGGATTGCCTAATGGTTTGTTGAAGGGCGCCGCCGTCGCGATTGCGACGAAAGTGATTCCCCGTCCGACACGCGACGAACGGGCACGCGCGCTCCTCGAGGCCATCGACAAAGCACATCGTCAGGGTGTCACGAGCATTCACGACACGATCGATCGCGCGGACGACTTCCTGGTCTACGACGATGCAAGACGTGACGGAGATCTTGCAATCAGAGTCTACGCTTCGGTGTCCGGAGACGAGGTGCCGGAGGCGGAATTGCTCAAGGAACTCGAGTCCTTGTCGAGCCGTTATCCAGACGATCCGCTGTTCAAGATGGGTGGCGCGAAGATCTCGATCGACGGACCGGTCGAATCACAGGATGCAGCGTTGCTGCAGCCTTACGAGAATCGTCCCGACTATCAAGGACCAGACCGCGTCGACCCTGACGCGCTCAACAGGCTCGTCCGGTTGCTCGACGCGCGTCGCTGGCAGGTGTCGATTTCCGGCAATGGCGACCGCGCTGTCCGGATGGCTCTTAACGCGTTCGAACACGCCACGCGATCCAATCCGGAACCGGAACGCGGACGGCGGCATCGCCTCGAAGGCATCGCGCTCGTAGATGCTGTTGACGTCGCGCGATTCGGGCGGCTTCGAACGATCGCGACGCTGCGTCCTGACGACATGATGCCGACTTCCGAGCGGCTCGAGTTCTTGGCGAAGACCGTCGGTCCCGAGCGCGCATCTCGCGCCTGGCCAGCCGCGAGTCTGGTTTCCGGGCGTGCACAGATCGCATTTGTGATGAACTCGCCAGCCGGAATCAGTCCATTCTCGGCAATGCAAATCGCGGTTACACGATCAACCCTGGATGGGTTGCCCGAGGATGGATGGCCTGCGGCTGAACGGGTCACGCTGAAGCGAGCGATCAACGCGTTCACCTCCGTGCCGGCTTACGCATCGTTTGATGAACAGCGCAAAGGCTCGCTGAAGAAGGGAATGCTTGCCGATCTCGTCGTGTTGTCCGACGACATCTTCGACCTGCCTGCAGCCGACCTGAGCCGGACGACGGTTGCCGCCACCATCTTCGACGGGAAAATCGTTTATCAGCGAACGGCGAAGACGACCAACTGAACGCTGGATCCGGTCGCACGGCATGCACTAGGCGATGGATCTCAGCAACATGCCCGCTCCAGTTTTCACTCCGGTTGACGGGATCACTCAGGGCACAGCGGCCCTGGTGTATCTCGTGATCGGCGTCGCGGCATGGCTTCGTCGTCCGACCGACGTGCGCGCGCGCGTGTTTCTCGCGTTCTCGCTATCGAATCTGATCGTCTTCGGGATCCCCACGTACTGGTGGTTTCACGGTCTCACCGATCCAACAAAGCTGCCGGCGATCGCGACCGCCGTGGTATCGGCATCGCTCGGTGTCGGCGCGCTCCTGCTATTTCACTTCACGCAAGTGTTTCCCCGCCGCCGGCCATGGATAAGACAGTCCGGCATGCAGATGGAAATCGCATACGGTTTCGTCCCAATCGTCATCGCCGGGCTGGTGTGGTTTGTTCCACCGAGTCTCGACAAGATCACGAAGGCTTACTTGCTCGGATTCATCGTGTTCGGATTCCCGTTGCTCGTGCTTCTTGGCGTGGTGCTGCCGGTAACAGCAATCGTGTCGCTGTTGCGGAGCCATCGGGAGGTTCAGCAAGGCCCGTTCGTGTATCTCAAATCGCCGCTGGAAATCATTCTGCTTAGCCAAATCGCCGGGGGCACGCTCGCCATTCTGTTCGCTCCGCTGCTGACTGTGCTGGCGCCGAACAGCACCCTCCAGTCAACCCTCACGGTAATCATCTGGGCACTCGGGCTGATGACGCCGGTGGCGTACGCGCTCGCCGTCTTTCGGTTCAACGTGTTTGCGATCGATCCTGATAATCCGTGAAGCCTCGGCCGGGATCCGTCGTCCGGGATCTGGCAGCCTCCACCAAAATCCCAGTTTGCCGTCCCCGCACCGCAATGACATACAGCACCGCGCCGGCAATCAAGGCGAGGGCGCCATTGCGAAGCTGTATGGAGGTCGCGCCGCCGAGAACAGCAAGCGCGATGACGATCGCGGCAATCGGAATGGTTGCACCGAGCGGCACAACAAAAACCGGCGGATTCACGGCACCATCGAACCTTCGGCTCCGGAGACGCAGCGTCGAGACGCACGTGCCAACGTACACCACGAGGCGGCTGATGGCGCTTACCGTCGCCATCGATTGAAACGTGCCGGTTAGCGCGAGTGTCAACGTGACCCCCGACGTGACCAGGATCGCAACAACCGGCGTGCGAAACCGTGGATGCACGTAGCCAAATAGCGCGGGCAGGTCTCCCTGCTCCGCCAACGCGAACAGGTTTCTCGATCCCGAAAGCGCTCCCCCCATGCTGGCGCCGGTTACGGAAATCACCGCGCCGATGGTGAGCATCGCGGCGCCCTTCGCACCGAGGAAGACGGCCGCTGCATCAGCCAGAGGCGTCTTCGACGCAGAAAGGTCGGGCAGCGTCCCGACAGCCACGATCTGAGCAAGCGTTACGACGGCTGCCACGATAACGATCGTCATGATCAGGGCAAAGGGAATGTCCCGACGCGGGTTTCGCGCCTCGCCCCCGGGAACGGGCACGATTTCGTACCCCCCGAACGTGTAAATCAGCAGAAGGCAGCTGGCGGAAAGATTGGTGACGGAGGGAATCGGTCCGGGTTCAAGGCGGACCCAGTCGACAAACCACAGACCGGCGACGATGAAGATTGCGAGAGGCAGAAGTTTGCCGATGGTCAGGCCATTGACGACGAAGCTGCTCTGGCGGATGCCACGAATATTTATGGCGGCAAGAATGACGATGATGGTTGTGATCAGGATTGCTCGCGGCAGGCCGGTTGTTATCCCGGTCCAATAGAATCCCAGCGACGACACCAGGACATTGATGACGGCTGCCCAGCTCGCGACCCGGGTGAACCAGAGCATCCAGCCAACTTCGAAGCCCGCGAAGCGGCCGAATGCAGCTTTCGTGTAGAGGTAGGGTCCTCCGGTTGCGTCGAAGCGGCTCGCGACCTCCGCGAACGTCAGCGCGATAAGCATGGAGACGATGCCAATCGCGCCCACCATCCATGGACTCCAGGCCCCGGTATTGGCCGCGATCACCGCGGGGAGACTGAAGACGGCCCCGCCGATGACCTGATTCACGCCAATGGCGGTGAGATCCCATGCACCCAGTTCTCGACGCAGCGATGGGGTCGCCTGCACTTCTGTAGAAGCCACTGCGAGGTTGTATCATCTTCCGACCGGATCCCGGATCCCGGATCCCGGATCGCATCCCGGCCTCGCTTATGGCTCAACCGACTGATGTGATCGTGAAACCACGCGACGTGATGCCCAAAGGGGCATTCACGTTACCTGCCGCGTATTACGTGGACGCAGAGTTCTTCACGCGGGAAATGGATGCGCTGTTCGGACGGATGTGGATCTGCGCCGGGCGGACTGAACAAGTCGAGCGGCCCGGTCAGTTTTTCGTTCGAGAGGTGCTCGGCGAAAGCATCGTCATCACGACCGCACCCTCACGACGGGTCAACGCGTTCTACAACGTGTGTCGCCATCGCGGAACGAAGCTCTGCACCGACGAAGCAGGCGCATTTGCGGGAAGCATTCAGTGCCCGTATCACGCATGGACTTACGATCTGGATGGCCGATTGATTGGTGCGCCGCACATGGAGGAAGTGCCGCACTTCCGTAAGGAGGACTATCCGCTGCATCGCGTGAACGCCGAGGTCTGGGATGGGCACATTTTTCTGAATTTTGGCGACGATCCGCAGCCGCTGTCGGCACAACTGGTGGACCTGCCGCAGAAGTTCGGGCCGTGGCGGATGCAGGAACTGCGGTTAGGACACCGGATCGTCTACGACGTGAAGGCAAACTGGAAACTGTTGATTCAGAACTACAGTGAGTGCCTCCATTGTCCGAACCTGCACCCGGCGCTGAATCGTTTGTCACATTACTTGAGCGGCGAGAATGAGCCGTTGCGCGCGACCTACATGGGTGGACGAATGGACTTGCGCCCGGGTGTCGCGACGCTCTCGATGGATGGGACGTGTCCTCGTGAGTTCCTGCCCGGGCTCTCACCTGATGACGTTCGCCGGGTCTACTACTACGCGATCTTTCCCAACATGCTTCTGAGCCTGCACCCGGACTACATGCTGGTGCACACGCTCTGGCCGCTTGCCGCGAACCGCACGATCAACATCTGCGAGTGGCATTTCCACCCGCAGACGCTGGCGCAGCCTGGCTTCAATGCCTCCGATGCAATCGAGTTCTGGGACATGACGAACCGGCAGGATTGGCACGTCTGCGAACTGTCTCAGGCCGGCATCGCCTCGCGCGCCTATACGCCAGGCCCATATTCCAATCGCGAGGATTTGCTCTACGCGTTCGATCGGATGATCGTCGAGCTGCATGAGCCGGCGTAAGAAGGGTTCGCCGAGCGAATCACTTCGCAAGCTGACGCAGTCGGTCACACTCCGCCGTCGCTGCCTTTGCCCGCTCGAGCGCTGCCTCATACAACCGAACCCAGGACAGCGCAGACGCCTCGAGATCCTTCATCTGCAGACGCAGCCTGGCGTTGTTCTGGGTCAGGTAGGCGTTTTCCCGCTCGAGAAAAAAGCATCGCGCATCATTGTCGACTCGCACGCGGGAGCTCGTCACAGGTCGTGTCGCTACGGCTTTCAACGTCATTACGGAGTTCATGATCGCCCCTTCCGGCTGTGTTTGGTTGTTACTTGGATTAACGCTGGAAGGCGGGAAAGCGAACAGGCTGAGGACTAGCGGGTCAGAAATCGCTTATTTGGCCGGACCTTGAGGGTTCCCCTGGGGAGCGGCGCCCACGTGGTACCGCGAGGCGGACGGCCTACCCCCGCGCAATAAAGGACGGATTCTGTAATTCCGTCGATGCCGAGATCGTTTTCGATGAGCGTATCGGCCAAACCCATGACGCAGTACGGCGCCAACCGCAAAGCAGTCGCCGTCAACAAAAACGTCTGGCAGACATGGCCGGCCTCGATGAGCGCGGCGCGGTAGGCACGCGAGTACGGATAGCGCCAGATCTGTCGCTCGAACATTCCAGTGAAGAACACCATCGCCGACGCGTTCGCAAAATAGCCGCTCTCGGGGACGTAGGCCTTCATGCGATCGATTGGTACTTTTGGTCCGATCCGTTCGAGAACATGCCGGTCAGCGGCATAGTGATAGATGGCCGCTCGTAGACCGGCCACAGCTCGCGCCACCACATAGCACTCAATCGGATGGCGGGCGCCCCCCGACGGCGATGTTTTCAAGGGCACATCGCCGTCCTCAGTCCGCGCCCATTGCTGCACGCCGACTGTAAATGCGAGCAGCGACGAGAGTTCCTTTAATGTGACCGGAATACGCGAATAGCGTCGCGAGGTGCGCCGAGCGACCAGAACATCAGTAAAGGCACTTGACTCCGGTGCCGGAAGCTTCACAGTCTTCGCCGCAGAATACCGCTTGACCGGGCTGGGCATCGGTGCCCGCTCCGCGGTCAGCGCGTACCGCCGCACCTCGCGAGGAGACGAAAACCGCACATCTCTGGTCGCGAAATGGAAGAATCCAGCTTCCGGATTCCAGCGGTTGAGGCGGGACATGGCGCGGGATCGTGGATCAGCAGGACGGTCCGACCGATCGAGAAGCGTGAGATCGATCAAGCGTTGAACCAATGCCGGCAGAAGAGAACCGCCGGCATTGGTTCGGCCCCGGATAGCGTCGAGAGAGATCCAGCTGTCGCAGACGTGGAGAAGCTCGCACACGACAGGCGTCCCTTCGGTTGTCACCCGTGTCGCGTAATTGGAGATGAACAGCGAGCTACCTCGCCAGTACGCGACAAGGTGCGGCGACCGTCTGACTTTGAACGGGCGCCGCACCATCGAGTCACGAACCCAGGATCATATTCGGTTGGCAGATGTCGGTCATCAGCGCGTCAAGCCGCTGCAGCTTCCCCAGAGTGACGACCGACTCCTGGTCGGCGGCGAGTGCATGAGCCTCCGGCGGACCAAGCTGAGCTTGCAGGCTGGCAATCCGCGCTTTGATGTCTCGCTTGATAGGTCTGAAGTCAACGCCTCCCTTACTTGATCTTGCGCTGGTCGCCGGTCTTCGCGCTGGTTTCTTGGGCCGTTTTTTCGGGGATGATTTGCGCGGCGGGGTGCGTTTCTTGACCACAGACACTCTCCTGGTAAAAAAGAACGAGTCAGTCTAGGTTAGCGCGCTGCGACGGTCAAGACAGCAGGGAGCTTTCATGGTTACGACAGTCCAAGCTGTTTCAGCATCGCTACGAAACGAGCATCCGGCCGCAGCGAGTCGACACGGGGGTCGACACCAAGCCAGACCAGACTCGGATCGCGCTCGTCCATGGCACGCGCGAACGCCTGTAGCGCACCCTCTCGATCGCCGCACGCAAGCCTGATATATGCGGCGTCACGCGGCCGCAGCTCCAGGGCAGCGGCCGATAGCTCGCGTTGCAGATTGCGGATCGCTCTCTCGGCGTCGCGTCTCTGCCCCGTGAGAGCTTCGAGGCAGACGATTTGAGCGCGCAGCGCCACAACGCCGCCGCCGGACACCTGCGAGGCAATCCGCATCTCGTCGAGTGCTTCCGTGAAACGGCCGCGGGCTTCGGCAATCCGGCCGAGGATAATGTGGAGACTCGCCACGTCAGGGCGTCCATTCATTGCAGTACGGATCGCCTTCTCGGCGGCCTCGTAGTCCCGCTTGTAGTAGAGGATGAGACCGGTCAAGGACGGTGCGCCCCCCGGCTCGATCGCGTCCGCCTCTTGCGCCTGAATGAGCGCCTCTTCAAAACGGTGTGCCGCGGCCAGAAACTGCGCGTACTGATTTCGCGCACTTATGAGGTTCGGATTCAACGCGAGCGCCTTGCGGTACTCTTCCTCGGCCGACTTGTTGTTCCAGTCATACTGAAATTGGATGTCGGCCATCGCCGCATGCGCATCGGCCAGATCATCACGGAGCATCAGCGCAGTGCGAGTGTGTTCGAGCGCCAGTGCGCGACCCTTCTGATGAGTGGTTGCCCCACTCGCAGCAAGTTTTATGTAGGCGAATGCCGCTCCCGCATGGGCGGGCGCGTAATTCGGATCGAACGTCAATGCCCGTTCGAATGAATCGACCGCCCGTCGCGCCGCCGCCGCGCCATACGCTTCGAGATTCATGCGCCCCTGGAAGAACGCTTCCTCCGCCGCCGGATTGGTCTGCGGTACGTGGCGCAACCGCGCCGATTCCTCAGAGGTAACCGAGGCTCGAACGGTCGTCGCGATCGCGCGCGCAATCTCGCCTTCCAGTTTGAGGAGATCGCCCTCGGTTCCTTCGAACGTCTTCGCCCACAACGGCGTGTTCGCGCCGGCGCGCATGAGACTGGCGTTGACTCGGACGCGACCGCGTGCACCGTCCGACCCTCCGGTCGACGACACCGTGCTCTCCAGCGCAACATCAACGCCGAGGTCTTTGGCAATTTCACCCGCACCCTCGGTGGAATCCTTGAATTTGATCACCGAAGTGCGCGAGAGCACGCGCAGTGATTGAATCTGCCCCAGCGTTGTCACGAGTTGATCGTGCAGTCCGTCGGCGAGATAGGGGGACGGTGTGGAGTTCGAGAGATCCTTGATCGGCAGCACCGCAATAGATCTGACCTCGGAGGCGGCCACCGAGCTCGTCGCCCGATTCGACCACACGATCAGTCCAGTAACGACGGCCACCAGCGCAAGCGCAGCCAGCGCAAACGCGGGCATCGACCACGACCAACGAGAAGCGACGACCTCAGGTCGCGAGGCCGGAGCGAGGTGGAGCGCTCCCGCCAGCGCACGCTCCATTTCTCCGGCGGTCGCAAATCGGCGCGCTGGATCTGCTTCGAGCGCCCGCTCGATGACGTGAACGAGCTCCGAAGGAAGTTCCGGCCGCAGATCGCGAAGCCATCGCCGCTGACCGTCAGCGTGGGCATTACGCAGGCCGTCGATGTCCACACCGGCGTAGGGATACGCGCGCGTCAGAACGTGAAACAGGAGTACGCCGAGGCTATAGAGGTCGCTCTGAATCGTTGGCGGTTCGCCGGCAAGCACCTCCGGAGCGAGATACATCGGCGTTCCCGCCACCCCGGCGACGTCCGCGCCCTGCGCCCGCCCTGCGCCGAAGTCCATCAGGACAATGCGTCCGCCCTGCTCGCGCACTACGTTCTGCGCCTTGACGTCGCCATGTACGAGTCCGGCAGCGTGAACGGCAGCAAGCGCGCGACAGAGATCGATCCCGATTGTCGCCGCTTCGCCGGCGCCAACGGGACCGTGCGCGGTAAGGCGCGCCTCGAGCGTCTGGCCCTCAACCAGCTCCATCCACAGCCCGGCCCGGCCGTCACGGACGTCGGCACCATGAACCGTGACAACATTCGGATGATGAACCTGTGCCAGAGTGCGTGCCTCGGAGAGGAGGCGATCGATGGGACGGAACTGTGTGACGTCGCCGCGCAGAAGCTTCAACGCGACGTCGCGATTCAACTGCGAGTCATGAGCGCGATAAATGCGGCCGAAGGCTCCCGACGCAATCCGCGATGCGATCGTCAGATGACCCCACGCCGCGGGATCCGCTGCGCTGAGGTCTTGAACGAGCGGCGGGCGCGGTTCGGCATCTTCATCAAGCGGGAGCGTGCGGTGCAGCTCCGCGACGCGTGCAACGAGACGCAGATTTCGATAGCGGGTTCGTTCGGCGCTCGTCGCGGCGGACGCGTCGAGCGCTGCCCAGTCGAGCTGCGCGCCATCGGCTACCGATTCGAGCAGCGATTCGTAATCGCGCTCAGGCTGCATTGAGATGCTCCATCAATCGCGCGAGCGCCCGAGTCACGGCAACGCGCGCGGCATTCGCGTTCGGCTTTCCTAAAATCACTGCAAGTTCCTGGTAGTCGTACTGAAGTTCGAGCCGCCCGATGATCGCTTCACGGTCAGCGGGCCGCAGCTGTTGCAATGCGGCTTCGTAGCGGGCAACTCCCTCGCGACCGATCGCGATGTCGAGGGGTGATGCACTTTCCGACTCGTAGGAATCGGTCAGCTCGGCTGCGGCCGGACGGCGGGTGAATCGCCGCGCCTCATCGCGAATTCGATTGAGCACGGCCTGACGCAAGTAGGCCTGCAGCGCGCCTTCGTGCCGCGACTCGAATCGATCGAGTCGCCGCAACGAATTGACGATCGTGTCCTGGACGAGATCCTGCGTATCGAGCGCGCCGCGAGCGCCAGCGGGAAGTCGGCCACGAGCCCAACGGCGCAGCGGCGGCAGGCAACGCGCGTAAAGGCGTTCCAAAGCATCGCGATCGCCCTGCCGGACGAGAGACAACAGCTCGTGAGTCGATTCGAGTGGATTTGGAGTGGTCCCTGCGTCCCGCATCGTGACTTTAGTATTGGTACGATGATACTCGCGTGATGCGGGAAAAAAGGCCATATTTGGCCAAACCAGCACGTGGCAGGCGGAAGAAGCCATCCTCCTTCAATACAACGAGCGTCGGGGGTAAACCGTACACAAAAGATGACGAATTTGAAGCCGACGGGCGGCGCCGGTGACAAGAATGGGCAATTTGGCGATTTACCGAGGCGGAGTGGCGACTTTTCGACGCGGGTTGAAAAACGGGGTGGCGACAACGTGCGCGGGAACGTGGTGCCGAACCGCCTCAACGGTCACTTCGATTTCGAGCACGGTGTCCTCCGTGTAGTGCGGGCGATCGACCGTCGCAAGCGCGATCATCTTCTTCAAGACAGGAGACCACGTCGTTGATGTCGCCTTGCCGACCTGTCGATCGTGTTTGAAGACGGGAACCGCGACACGCGATGCGGTGGCGCCGACGGTCGGCGGGAGACCGACCTTCTCGTACAAACGCTCAACGGCCGTCCACTCGATCTCGAGTCCGACAACCTGACGCGCGTGCCCGGCTTTGTGCTCGTCAGCAAGCGCGCGTTGACCAATGAATCTCCCCTGCTCGAGATTGACGAGTCGTGACAGGCCCATCTCGTATGGCGAGTACGCTTGCGATCCAATCATCGCTTTCTTGCTGCTGAAGAAATCCACTTCAATCAGCAGCAGCCCGGCTTCAATGCGCGCGACGTCGAGCGCAAGCATGCCGGCCGGCTTGATGTCGAATGGCTTGCCGGTCTCGATCAGCGCGTCCCAGACGCCAATCGCCGCGGAGGCAGGCATCCAGATCTCGTACCCCAGATCGCCCGTATATCCGGTACGCGAGATATCAACCTTCACGCCTGCGATTGTTCCCCTCGTCACGCGGAAGTACTTCAGATCGTCGATGTGCGCATCCGCCGCCGCGCGGAGAAGCGCCGCAGACGTCGGCCCCTGGAGCGCCAGGGCGGCAATCGTCTCCGAAACATCCTCGATGTGGACGTCCATGCCAATCGCGTTCTGTGAAAACCAGCGCAAGTTGGGATCCGCCGCTGTCCATCGGAAGCGCTGCTCATCCAGTCGGGACACGGTGCCGTCATCGATGACACGTCCGCGCTCATCGCACCACGGCGTGTAGTAGACCTGTCCAACCGCCATCTTCGATACGTCGCGCGTGATGATGCGGTCGACGAAACGCGCCGCATCGCGGCCGGTGATTATGTATTTGAAGAGCGGCGAGACATCGATGATCGCGGCGGCGTTCCGGATCGCGTTGTATTCGTGCTCATGATGTCCTTCGTACGCGCTGACGGTGTAATAGCCGGACCACTCGCGATAGTTCAGACTCTCGCAGAGGGC
>JBKPSH010000069.1:0-89356 GCA_046734955.1 Acidobacteriota bacterium | reverse complement strand
TGTTCCGACCTACTCCAAAGACGTCGCGCCTATCCTCTTCAAGAACTGCACCGGCTGTCATAGACCCGGCGAGATCGGACCGATGTCGCTTCTGACGTACGACGACGTTCGTCCGAGGGCAAAAGACATTCGCGACAAGATTGACGAAGGCGCAATGCCACCGTGGCACGCCGACGCACCGCATGGCACGTTCCTGAACGAGCGCGGTCTCACCGAACAGGAAAAGAGCACGATCTTCCGCTGGATTGCGAATGGTGCGCCAAAGGGCGATCCCAAGGACATGCCGGCAATGCCGAACTATCCGCAGGGCTGGTCGATCGGAACACCGGACGTCGTCTTCGAAATGCCCGAGGAGTATCACGTTCCGGCCGACGACGTTGTCCAGTACGAATACTTTTACATTCCGACGAACTTCACTGAAGCGAAGTGGGTGCAGGCGATCGAAGTCCGTCCCGGCAGTCGGAACGTCGTGCATCACGTGTTGGTCCGATACCGGGCAAAGCCGGACGTGCAGCGCACGCCGCTGCTGAAGCTCAATCCAGATATCTCTGGTATTCCAAAGGGCACACCGGGTCTTCGTCCGAAGCGCGGCGACGATGTACCGACGCGGCTTCTTGCGACGTATGCGCCCGGCACAAACCCGCAGGTGTTTCGCCCGGGCACCGCCCTGCGTCTCGAACCGGGGGGCGTACTCGAACTTCAGATGCACTACACGGCGGCGGGACAAGACGAGACGGATCGAACCCGCGTCGGGATGATCTTCTCGAAGGATCCGTCGCCGCGCGAAGTCTTCGCATTGCAATTCTTCAACACGACGCTGGCACTCCCCGCAGGTGCAGCAGACGTGAAGGTCGATGCTGACGTAGAGTTCGCACAGGATGCGACAGTGTGGGGACTCTTCCCTCACACTCACGTCAGAGGCAAGAAGTGGGAGTATGTCATGCAACTCCCCGATGGAACGAAGAAGACGATCCTATCGGTGCCGCGATACGACTTCAATTGGCAGACCTACTACATGTTCACAGAGCCGCTGCAGGTCCCGAAGGGTTCCAAAATTGTCTCGACCGCGTGGTACGACAATTCCGCCGGCAATCGAGCGAACCCGGACCCGACGGTGGACGTAAAGTGGGGTGATCAGACCTGGGAAGAAATGCAGTACACGGGCATTCTTGTTTCGCCGTCATCGCAGCGGGTCTCGACCGGCACATCGGGCAGCCCGAGATAGAACGCGAACGCGTGCACAACGAAAGGTAGTCGCATGAAGTCTCTCTTTGGCATTGGCGCGGCCGCAGTCATCTTGAGTGCCGCAATCGTCGGCGCCAGCGGTTCCCCTGATCAGACGGCGACGAAACCGTCTGTGCCCACGTTTACCAAAGATGTAGCGCCGATCCTCTATAAGAACTGCACGACCTGCCATCGTCCCGGCGAGATCGGGCCGATGTCGCTGTTGACCTACGAGGACGCGCGGCCGCGCGCAAAGGACATTCGCGACAAGGTGGCCGACGGCCTCATGCCTCCGTGGCATGCGGATAAGACACACGGCAAGTTCGCCAACGAGCGGGGCCTGACCGACGAAGAAAAGTCGGTGTTGCTGCGCTGGGCGAATAACGGCGCGCCGAAAGGTGACGACAAGGACATGCCGGCGATGCCGAAGTATGTCGAAGGATGGTCGCTCGGTCAGCCCGATGCGGTCATCGAGATGCCGGTGGATTACAAGGTGCCGGCCGACGGCTTCGTCGAGTACGAGTACTTCGAAATCCCAACGAACTTCACCGAAGACAAATGGCTGCAGGGCCTCGAAGTGCGGCCCGGCGCCCGCGCTGTCGTCCATCACGTGATCGTGACGGCCCGGCCGCCCAAGCCGGAGCCACGACCGGGCGGATTCACGTTTGCGAAGGGAATGGACATCCCGAAGGGCCAGACCGGAGCGCAGGCGGGCGAAAAGCCCGTCGACCCCAAGCACGGGCAAGGTCAAGGCCTCTTCCCCGCCCCACAGCGTCTCGGCGTCTTCATCGCAGGTTTCGCGCCCGGGACGAGGCCGTTCAGCTTCGATCCGGGATCGGCTGTGCTGATTCGCGCCGGCTCGACGATCGTCCTGCAGATGCATTACACGACGAACGGCAAAGAGGCCGTCGATCGCACCAAGGTCGGCCTCTTCTTCGCAAAGCAACCGCCGCAAACCGAGATGCGCCTCGGCACGTTGATCAACGGTCAACTCAAGATCCCTGCCGGCGAGAAGGACTATTCAATCTCGGCCGACATGACGACGCTGACCGACGTGACTCTGCGATCTCTCCTGCCGCACACGCACTTGCGCGGCAAGAGCTGGGAATACACGGCGATTTATCCTGACGGCCGTTCGGAAGTGATCCTGTCGGTGCCGAAGTACGACTTCAACTGGCAGACCGAGTACATTTTCGCGCAGCCGCTGAAGCTCCCGAAGGGGACGAGAATTCACGCCATCGCTCACTACGACAACTCCGCGGCGAACAAGTCGAATCCCGATCCATCGGTTGACGTAGGCTGGGGCGATCAGACGTGGGAGGAAATGATGTTCACCGGCATCGTCTATTCCATCGACGGAGTGAAGCCTGGCGAGAACTACAAACTCGAACTGGGTGGGCGCGGCAACGGAGGCCAGTGAACGAAAGGAAAAAGGTAAAAGGGAAAAGGGAAAAGGTTCTGGTGACGCTTGTCGCCGGAGCCTTTTTCGTTGGCGCCCTCGACGCACACGATCGGATCACGACGCGTGTCACCTGGGATCGCGAGATTGCGCCGATCTTCGAAGCTCGCTGTGTTGATTGTCATCGGCCGGGCGGGCGGTCGACCATCGCGCTCGCAACCTATCAACAGGCGCGACCGTGGGCGGTGGCGATCAAGGAAGAAGTGCTGACGCGTCGCATGCCGAAGTGGAACGCGGCGCGGGGGTTTGGCGACTTTGCGAACGATCCGTCCCTCGCGCCGTTTGAGATCGCGCTGGTCGCGGCATGGGTTGATGGCGGCGCGCCAGAAAACGAAAAGAACAAGCCAGGTGCTGCACCAGTCACTACCCCGGCTAAACCTGCCGTCTTTACTCCTCCGCCCGATTCTTCCGTGCGCACGATCTCCAGTGGCTGCGGCGAGCAACCGGCAATCGGGAAGCTCCTCGCGATTCGTCCGTCACTGGAAAAGAACGCATCGGTCGGAGTGGCGGCATTGCTTCCAAATGGACGTGAGGAAATCGTCGCCTGGATTCGCGACTACGATCCCGATTACGTCACGACATATTGGCTGCGGACACCACTCATTCTGCCGCGCGGAACCCGCCTCCGTGTCGAGAACTCCGGCACTTGTCGCATCGATCTTACGTTTGCCCGGTGACGTGCAGCGGAGCCCTTTGCTAATCAGCAGTGTTCACGGACACGCTGAGACGCACCCACGGTTTCGGCGAAGAAACGAAGAAACGAAGAAGAACGCTTGCGCTTCGAACCGGCTGGCGCCCAGTGCGCCAGCCGGTCGCGTCAGCAGGCACAGACAGCTTCGTATCTTCGTACCTCGTATCTTCGCGTTAACCGTCGGTCCCTGCAGCGCGACTATGAAGGCTGCTGTGAGAACGATCCCTCTGCACGCGAAAGACGCAAAGCCCCGCGCTATGGACCGATGACGTTAACGACGAACGGAACGGTCGAGACAACTCCACTTCGCTGGAATTGCAACCACAACTTGTAGATCCCTGCCGCCGGCATCATCGGCTGGAATGTGATGACCGGGCCGCGCGTTGCCGGCTCTTCCGGGTGCACGTGATTTGAGTCTGTCAGATCCGCGCTGACCAGCAGCACATGACCGGGTGCGCCCAGAAACGGCTCGAGATCGGAGATCGGCGAATTTGTGCTCGCGTCGGTCAGTGTGAATTTGAGAGTCGCCTCCTTCCCTGCCTTCAGCGTCGTCGCTTGCAGCCTCACGCGCACACCGCCCTCGACCTTCTCAGCCGATACGTCAGGCGTGAGACTTGGCACCGCCGGAAACATCGGGGCGCGATAACCCGGAGTCACGATCGCGCGCTGCAGCATTTGCGGCCGGCCACTCAGCGGAAGGAAGTCAGCGATGACCATGAATTGACCGGGCGGAATGTTCTCGCGTAGCTCGAACACTCCGTCCGATACCTGCTCCGGGTGCGTGTGGCGGAACGACTCGAGTTGTCGATCGATGATGAACAGGTGCAGACGCCGCTCGTGAATCGTCGTGAACGACGAGACAGGACGATCAGTCGCGGGATCGCGAATCGTCAGGCGCAGCTTCGAAGCGCCGCGTCCGCCCGCGGCGGCGGTGACCGCGATGTCCATTCGATACTCGCCGACTCGCGGCGGCGGAATCGGCACCAGCTCCATTCGGCAGAGCGGACATTTTCCCGCGACCGACGAGCGGATGTCGGGGTGCATGGGACACCAGAACGCATCGGGTGCGTCGACGTCCCGTACGATTTCCACACCGACTGTTCCGGTTCGAAAAAATCGCGAGTCGTCTGTCTGTCGCCACGGCCTCGCGCCTTTTGTCAGTAGCGACGCAATGACTGACGACGTGTCCGCGGTCGTGAACGCGATGTGATCCAGCACTTCGCCACCAAACATTCTCGCCAGTGCCGGACGCGCGCTCGTCGCGCTCGATTCCACCTCGACTCCGTGATCGACCAGCCATGCACGCGCCGACGTGAATGCCTCTTCGACGGACTGGCGGGGACCCGCTTGCGTGTCGGTCGTATCGAGCCGATCGAACAACGCGTACTCATTGCCGATGCGCGCCCCCACACCCAGACCACGCAGCAGAACTCGAATTCCATTGAGGGATGTCGCCGCCTGGTTCATCGACTGCGCTGGATCACTGACGCGAAAATGAAAGTGATGAAACCGAACAGAGGAAGCCGGTTGATTGCGTGAGATGAGCGCTGAAGGTGCAAGCGTACAAAGCGCGAACGCAAGAACGATAGCGCCTGGAGCGCGCACACCTGGACAACGATGGCGGGATCTCATGGATCAAAGCCGATTATAGAATTAGATATGCGCTTTCGTTTTCGTTCGATACTGCTGGTTCTGACGCTCGTCACAACTGCTTTCTCGGCCTCAGGCGAGACGCGCACCCAAGATGGCGCGTGGGTCAACACCTATCGCGATGCCGCAAGCCGAATCATCGGCGAATCGATGTCGAGTACGTTCGCGTGGGAACGGCTTGCGCTGCTCGGCGACACCTTCGGTCACCGTCTCAGTGGTTCCAAGAGCCTGGAAGATGCGATCCAGTGGGCAGTCGCGGAAATGAAACAGGACGGCCTCGAGAGCGTCCACACTGAACCGGTCAAGGTGCCGTACTGGGTGCGCGGCCGCGAGAGTGCGGAGATAACCTCACCACGGCAAAGGCCGCTCGTGATGCTTGGCCTCGGGAACAGTGTCGGAACACCAGCCGACGGGATTGAAGCGGATGTTTTGATCGTTCACAGCTTCGAGGATCTCGACGCCAACAGCGCCCGGGTCAAGGGCCGGATCATTTTGTATAACGTGCCGTTCACCAATTACGCCGAAACCGTACTCTTCAGGGGCAACGGGGCGTCTCGCGCCGCGGCGCACGGCGCGGTGGCGGCGCTGGTTCGTTCGGTCGGTCCTGCCGGACTTCGGTTGCCTCACACCGGCGCGCTGCGTTACGCCGAGGGCGTGGCGCAGATTCCTGCCGCCGCGATCACGACCGAGGACGCCGATCTTCTGCAGCGCATGCAGGATCGCGGGACCACACCGCGAGTTCGACTTCGTATGGAGGCAAAGTTCCTCCCCGACGCCGACTCCTTCAACGTCGTCGGCGAGCTTCGCGGCCGGGAACGGCCTGAGGAAGTAGTCGTGGTCGGCGGACACATCGATTCGTGGGACGTGGGAACCGGTTCCACCGATGATGGCGGCGGGTGCGTGGTGACGTGGGAAGCGCTACGCATCTTGAAGAAGCTGAATCTCCGCCCTCGTCGAACCGTGCGCGTCGTTCTCTGGACCAACGAGGAAAACGGTACCCGAGGCGGGAACGCGTACCGTGATCGCTACAGAGATCAGCTGGCCAACCACGTATTGATGCTGGAATCGGATAGCGGCGTGTTGCGTCCTTCGAACTTCGGATTCACCGGCAGCGATTCGGCGCGCACTCGTATCAAAGAAATTGCTGGCCTCCTCCACGGGATTCAACTGGATCGAATCAGCTCACCCGGCGAAGGCGCCGACATCGGGCCAAGCGTCCAGGCGGCAAATATCCCGGCCATGTCGCTGGAAGCCGACGGCAACTACTTTCTGATCCATCACACACCAGCAGATACCGTGGACAAGATCGATCCGATGGACATGTCGCGCGCATCGGCGGCAATTGCGGTAATTGCGTACGTCGTGGCGGAAATGCCGGAGCGGTTGAAATGAAGGTGCCAGTTCCAGCGCCAAGCTCACTTAATCGTGTAGACGAGATAGTCCGCTCTCTTGATGTCGTCCTTCTCGGGAGCGATCACATCGAGGTTCTCCACCGGCATCATGGAAACTGTGGCCACCCGCCGACCGGCGAGACGACGACGAACGCGTTCGCCGGTGCCGTCGCCGTAATCGCTGTGGAACGAGCCGGTGACGTGAACCACCACACCCGGCCGTCCCTCCAGTTTTGTGAATGCCGACGCTATTGACTCCGCCATCGTCTCGTCCTTGATGCACTGGGCCCAATAGTAACGCTCGGTCGTGGTGTCCACGCTGGAAGCCGAAGACTGATGGCCACCCATCTGCCCGGCGAAGCGATCGAAGTAGGCATCGTGAGGACACTGAAGATCGGCGGCGGCGAGCGAGCGGTCGCTTGGGTTGAGCGACTCAAGGGCAGGCTTCCCGACCTTGGCGACATCTGCCGCGATCCGTCGCGGCACATTCGCCGCCACGACCGGCCAGCGTTGCGCACGCGCGAACTCCACGAGCGGCCGATAATCGGTCGCGTAACGCGGCCATGGCCGTGACTGCTTCAGGAACTCGTCCTCGGCAGAAGAGCCGGACATGTAGGTATTGACCGAGGCCTGCACGTCACGCTCGAACATCTCCAGTGACAGCGTGATCGCCACGTTCCGGCGAGCCAGTCCTTCGAGCACTGCAAGTTCCAGTCGATGCGTGTTGGGATCGTCGTGCTGTTCGCCGATCAGGACGACGTCGGCACGTGCGAGATCGGCGGTCATCATCTCGAAGTCCGTAAACGTCGCACGCCTCGTGTCGTACACCCGTTGGGGCACATACGCGGTCGACGCAGCGGCCGGCACACTCTGAGCCGTGACGTTCACCGAGGCTAGAGGCAGGATGAGTGCGCAGGCGACGAATAACGTCTTCACATTACTTCCAAAGATCTATTCTGATTGTACGACGTCTCGGACACCGCGATCGTTTCAGTGCCCCGGCGTCCCATTCTCTTCCACATAAGGTTCGCGCAGATGCACGGGGACCGCAGCCCGGGCGCGGATACGCAGATTGATCATCTCGACGAAGACTGAGAAACCCATCGCGAAGTAGATGTAGCCCTTGGGAATGTGCTGGCCGAAGCCTTCCAGCAGGAGCGACATTCCGATCAGCAGCAGAAAACTCAGTGCCAGCATCTTCACGGTCGGATGCTTGTGCACGAAGGCGCTGATCGGTTCGGCAGCCAGCATCATGATGGCAACCGAGGTGACCACCGCGGCGATCATCACCCACAAGTCATCGACCATGCCGACGGCGGTGATCACCGAATCCAGAGAAAAGACAATGTCGAGCAGCATGATCTGAATGATCACGGTGAGGAATGACGCCATCACCTGCCGTGAGCTATGGCCTTCTTCTCCCTCCAGCCGCTCGTGTATTTCAATCGTGCTCTTGGCGAGAAGAAAGAGTCCGCCGCCGATGAGGATCAGGTCGCGGCCGGTCACACCATGCCCCAGGGCCGTGAACAGCGGCCGGGTGAGCTTGACGATCCACGCCAGCGAAAACAGCAGCAACACGCGGGTCAGCATTGCGCCGAGCAATCCGAGCCGACGGGCGCGAAGCTGCTGTGCTTCGGGCAGCTTGCCCGACAGGATCGAAATGAAAATGATGTTGTCGACGCCGAGGACGATCTCCAGGAACGTCAGTGTCGCGAGGGCAATCCACGTCTCCAGATCGGTGATCCATTCCATATCCGTATCGACCTCTGTCGGGGAAGATCTACAGTGACCTGCGAATGGGATAAGCGTTAGACGCCGTATTTCTCAGGATCCCACACCAATCCTAGTTCGGATGGCGGAGCCATGAACCCGAGGAGCGCCGAAGCCGCGACGACCGCGGGGCTGGCAAGATAGCCTTCGCCGCCGAGCCCCATGCGGTTCTGCCAGTTGCGATTGAACGACGTGATGGCGCGTTGCCCCGGCGAGAGCGCATCCGGGCCCTGTCCGAAACACGGGCCGCACCAGGACTGACGAATCTGGCCGCCGACCGAGCGAAATACTTCGGCGATCGAGTCGCCGTCGAGACGCGGATCGGGCGATTCGATTTGCCGGCCGACACCGCCGGATCCCGGAAAAATCGCGAACTCACGCTCCACTCGGGTTGCACCAGCCTTGCGCGCGGCGCGAAGAACGAGCGCCGCCTGCAACAAGTCGTCGTAACTGCCATTGGTGCACGAACCGATCAGTGCCTTATCGAACGTCAACCGTTCGCGCGCGACGTCTTCGGCAGGAAAGGCGTTGCCCGGACTGAAGGGCTTCGCAATCATCGGACGCACCTCGCGCAAGTCGAGCGTCTCGTCGATTTCGTAAATCGCGTCGGCGCCGGCAGCAATGCGCGGGTACGGAAGATCGACAACTTCTTTTCGCCGGTACCAGTCGTACGTGATTTCGTCAGCCGCAAAGATGCCGTTCAGAGCTTCCGCCTCCGCCATCATGTTCGCGATCGTGTTCCGGTAGGCAATCGGAAGTTGACGGTCGGCGTCGACCAGCTCCACCGACATCCCCTCTGATTGCTTCGCGCCCCACCTCCGCAGCAGCTCGAGGACGATGTCCTTTCCGCCGACCCAGGGTTGAAGGCGGCCTCTGAAGATCACGCGCCGCTGGCGCGCGAGCGTGAAGTAGATGTAGCCGGTAGACCACCCAAAACCGAGGGTGGTCGATCCCACGCCGATGCCGACGGCGCCGTATGCACCATAGGCGCGGCTGTGTGAGTCGGCGCCGGGAATGAATTGTCCCGGCATGACGAGACCTTGTTCGGGGAAGTAGAAATGAAAAATGCCATCGCCCGGAGTCGCGTAGTACGGCTTGCGAATCCCGTGAAGCTCGGCGAACTGGCGCCCGATTCGCGTCTGTTTCTCGTCCGCCTCGACGCCGGTGAAAACGAAGTGGTCGTTGGCGATCGCGGCCTGTCGCGGATAGATCGTGTTACCTCCGGTGATCTGATTGAAGGTGTGGATCGCAAATGGCGCAGTACCATCTGACGCAGGCAGGAGATCCGCATAAACGCGGAGCGTCGTGCCCGGCTTGAGTTCTTCAGGGCGGACCTGTTTGTCCACCCGATGCGCCCACACGATCTGCTCCGTCGTCGTCATGCGTCGCGCCGCCTGTTCATCGGGCCAGTCGATGGACGGCGAGGTGAGCACCGACGGCTTGAACTCGCGTCGGCCGACCTCGAAGATGCCTCCGCTTCGGCGGATTTCCTCTTCTTTGGCGGAGAGAGGTACGGGCTCGTATGTCCGCCCGCGCGTAACGTTCGACAGGCGGCGCGTCACCGGATCGAAACTGAACTCGTCGCCATCCTGCGCGTCGGCAACCGCTTCAGAGCTCTGGACGACGTGCAGCCCGAGATTGAAGCTGTTGCGGCGGAAGATATCGCCCATGTTCTGACCGCAGACGATCACCATCTGCAGTCCTGCTTCTTCCGCCACCCCTTTCAGTCCGGCCGGACTCATTTCGCGTGAAGAGCCGATCGCAAATCGATCGCCGGCGATGATGAAGTTCTCTCCGCGATGCACACGTTCGCGGAAATCAGGCATCAGATACCGAAACGAGCCAGCCTTCCACCGCTCGTCGAGCGTGTCGAGGCTCTCCGAGACGCAATCGGCCGCCGGCGTAATCTGATCGGTGTCAATCGCATCTCGCTTCTTCGCGAATTTCGTTCCGGGCAGGCTCATCGGATCCCAGAACACGAGCGCTCGGCCGGTGATGAGGTCGGCTGGTTGCGCTTCGGAGGCCGGCGCTGTCAGATCCGGCAACGCCTGGGATGCCACCCCTTCTTTCAGCCTGGCGGGTTCAATCGTGTGCATACGATCCCATGCTAACAGCCCTCTCTCGGATCAGCCTTGCGGTAGCCGTCGCAGCGAAGCACTGGCAGCGGTGGATATCGCGGAAACCGTTCGTCGGTGAACGACAGCTCGCACAAATAGAACTCGGAGCCTCGCGAGCTGCGCACGATTCGCGCATGTGCGCAATCAGCACAGAGGCCGATGCGCGCCTCTCGCGCTTGCCCGGACCCGCGCGGATCGTTCATCATGAATCCATGTTCATTTCGGAAGCGCTCACCCGAGGCGTGCGCGTCAGGGTGCAGTCCGAGTATTCAGCCGATCAATCCGCCCCCGCGAAAAATCAATGGTTCTTTCTTTATACCGTCACCATTTCGAATGAAGGCGCGGAAACGGTTCAGCTGCTGACACGACACTGGATCATCACGGACGGAACCGGCCACATCGAAGAAGTGCGCGGCCCCGGTGTCGTCGGCAAGCAGCCGACGATCAAGCCTGGGGAGTCATTCGAGTACACGTCGGGCTGCCCGCTGTCCACTCCGTTCGGCGTGATGGAAGGCACCTATCAAATGGTGACGCAAAGCGGCGACCGATTCGACGCCAAGATCGCACCGTTTACACTCAGCGAACCCTACACGGTCCATTGATTCGTGTTCAGGTCTTAGTTAGCGGAGGCTCATAGAGGAAACGAGAGCCTCACCACAGAGGTAACAGAGATATCAGACATTTTCGTTTCTCTGTTTCTTCTGCTTACTCTGTGGTGAAAAAAACTCTGCTAGCTCTGTGCACTCTCTTTCTCTTTGTCCACAAACGTCGCGTCAATGGAAAGCGCGTCGGCGAGCAGCTTGAGGTATTTCTTTCGCGAGATCTCAATCGCGCCAAACTGCTCGAGGTGCGGCGTCACCCATTGCACGTCGAGCAAACGGAAGCCACGTGACCGCAGTCGATCGACCAGCGCCGCCAGCGCCACCTTGGATGCGTCGGTGGCATGGTGGAACATCGACTCGCCGAAGAACGCGCCCGCAAGCGCGACCCCGTAGAGGCCCCCGACAAGCCGGTCGTCCTGCCATGTCTCGACCGAGTGTGCGATGCCAAGACGGTGCAGCTCGACGTAACTTTCCACGATCTCGTCGCTGATCCACGTCCCGGGATCGTCGTCATTCCGATCGGTTTCCGCACACGCGCGCATAACGGCTTCGAAGCTGCGATTGATCCCGACGGTGAACTTTCCGCTGCGGACGACGCGTGCGAGCCTCGACGGAACATGAAAGGTGTCGAGTGGAATCACACCTCGCGGATCCGGCGAGTACCAGCGGATCTCACCATGGTCAACCGCCATCGGGAACCAGCCGCTGCTATAGGCGGAAACCAGCAGCCCGGAAGGGATCATGACTACTCTGCACGCAGCGCGACGGCGGGATCGACACGCATCGCTCGCCGCGCTGGAGCGAGGCACCCCAGCAGGGCGGCGGCCAGGAGAATGGCCGGCGCGAGGACGAACGTAATCGTGTCTCGAGCGTTGACGCCGAAGAGCAACGACTCGAGGAATCGGGTGAGAAGCAGTGCCGCGCCCACACCCAGCGCAATCCCCAGCACGGCGAGACTCAGCCCTTCACGCACGACGAGGCCGACCAGATTCGCCGGCCGCGCGCCGAGCGCGAGACGCAACCCCATTTCATGAATGCGTTCCGCGACTGAATACGACACCACCGCGTACAGGCCGACCACAGCGAGCGCCACCGCCAGCATGGCGAAGACTCCGATCAAGGCCATTTGAAACCGACGGTTCGCCACCGATGTCGTGACGATCTGCTCCATCGTGCGCACACGGGCAATCGGCTGATTGGGATCCAGCGCCTGCACCGCCCGCCGCGCGGAGTTCACGAGCAGCGTGGGATCGCCGTACGATCGCAACACCACTGCCATCTGCTCCTTCGGATCCTGACCGAAATGCACGTAGACCTGCGGCCGCAACGCACGATCCAATCCGGTATAACGGGTATCGCCGACGACGCCAGCGACGGTGTACCACACGCCGTCGCGATCGTAGTTGGTGAGCTTGAGACGATGACCGACCGCAGAACGATCGGGCCACCCGGACCGCGCCATCGTGTGATTGATCCACACGCGCGGTACGTCGGGTGACGGTTGGATGGAATCACCCTCCAGCAACGGAATACCGAGCGCTTCGAAGTACCCGGCAGTGATCACGCGGTAGTCGGAAATGATCTCGTGTCCGGGCTGCGGCCGTGGCTGCCCTTCAGCGGTGACCGGGAGCAGATTCTCGCTTCCGCTGAGCGGCACGCCGGACGTCAACCCTGCGGCCTCTACCCCCGGCAGCGCCGCCAGCCGCTCGATCAGCGCCAGAAAAAATGTCGACGCGTGTGCTGGCGTGTACGCCGTCTTCGGCAGTGCAATCTCCATCGTCAGAATGCGGTCCGTCCTGAATCCTGTGTTCACGTGAATCAGCCGTACGAACGTTTGAACGAGGAGGACCGAGCCAATCAGCAACGTCACCGCGAGTGCGACTTCGAGTACGACGAGCGCATTTCTCGTGCGGGTCGCACTTCTGCCGCCGACCATGCCTCGCGACCCCTCTCGCAGTCCGTCGGTTGTGTCGTAACGGGTGGAGTGCAATGCGGGAATGGCGCCGAACAGCACGCCTGTTACCAGCGAAAGAATCAGCGTGAACAGGAGCACATGCCAATCGAGGCCTGCTTGCGCGGCAGTCGGCAGCGAGGCGGGCGCCATTGACAGCAGCGCTCGCAGCATCCACCACGCGATGCCCAATCCGGCAAGACCTCCCGCTGCGGCGAGAAGGACGCTTTCGGAAAGTGACTCCCAAACGAGCGCCGACCGTGGAGCGCCCAACGCATAGCGCACGCAAATCTCTCGACGCCGTGCCGTGGTTCGCACGAGCAGCAGATTGGCGACGTTGGCGCACGCGATCAGCAGCACGACCCCGACCGCGGTGAGCAACGCAACCAGCGCCGGCCGGAGTGATCCAACCAGTTGCTCACGAAGCGTTATCACACGCACCGTCCATCCGGCGTTTGTCGCTGGAAAGTCACGCGCGATGTCGGCGGCGATCTTCGCGAGATCTGCCTGCGCATCAACAGGAGTGACGCCTCGCTTGAGACGTCCGATCAGTGCGAGACTCTTGCCGCCACGATTTCGACGCTGCTCGGGCGTGAGCACGTCGAGCGTCCAGATCACAGGGTTCAGGGAAAAGCCGAATCCCTGTGGCAGTTCGCCTGCTGCAGGAAAACGGAACCAGTCGGGCAGCACCCCGAGGATCGTGGCCGGCTCGCCATTGAGCGACACGACGCGTTCGGTCACGTGGGGATCGGAACCGAAGCTCCTCCGCCACAGGCTGTGCGCGATGAGCACGACCCGTCCGCGTCCTTCGTCGCCAAGTTGAAAGCTGCGGCCGACGACCGGCTGCACGCCGAGGACTTCAAAGAATTCGGCGCTGACGCGCACGGCGCCGATCCGCTCGGGCTCGCCACGCCCTGTCAGGTTCAGCTGTTCCGTGCGCATCGACGCGAACCGCTCGAACGTCCGATTGCCCGAGTAATAGTCGAGGAAGTCAGCCGCCGACGAGGGCAACCGATCGAAGCCGAGCCGCTGCTGGATGTCGGCGCTGAATTCCCAGGGCATGAGAATGCGATCGGCCTCGGGATATGGAAGCGGCTGCAACAGGACGCCGTCGACAACACGGAAGATCGCAGCGTTGGCGCCAAGACCCAATGCCAGCGCCATGATCGCAAGAGCGGCAAAGCCGGGCCGGCGGATCAGCGCGCGAAGTGCGTATTTGAAACTCTGCAAGCGGTTGGGCAACGCACACCTATTTTGTATGATGGCGTCTGAACCGACCACGGAAAAACACCGATACGCCGGACCATGGAAGAACACTGATTACGACGGGCCACCGAACAACACGGACCAACACGGATTACCAGGGCCACGGAACAACACGGACCAACACGGATTACCACGGGCCACGGAACAACACGGATAAGACAGATTCCGGATCCCGCACAACGGATCCCGGAATCGTAAGGAGTAATCATACGTGCCTAAGCTGACGGTGGAAGGATTCGGAACGTTTGATGTCGAGAACGGCAAGCGGCTCGTGCTCGCGCTCGAGCAGGATGCGCACGTCGATCAACTGCACGCCTGTGGCGGCAACGCTCGCTGCACGACGTGCCGCGTGGAATTCATCGAAGGGGAACCCACGCGGATGACCGTGGCGGAGAGACAGGTGCTGCTGGCGAAAGGCGCGGTCGGCGTGCGGTTGTCGTGTCAAATCGTCTGCGATCACGACATGAAGGTCCGCGCGATCAGCCGGCTCACCGGGAGCGGACGTCCGGATCCCGGGCCGACGCCTGAACCTTACGTGACTCCACCGGTTGAGTGGAGCGAACCTCATATTACTGATCGGTGACTCGAATACCTCTTCTGGATCATTGGCACCAGGTACTCGTCAAGAGCACGGTCGAGGTCATAGCGCGGCGCGAATCCCCAATCACGCCGGGCGGTCGAATCGTCGACGTCTGCGGGCCAGGTGTCGACGATGCCCTGGCGCTGTCGATCGACGTCCCACTCGATCACTGCGGAGGGAAAAGCTTCGAGTACGCGCGCGCGAAATTCTTCGGCTGACGGGTTGAACGCCGCGACGTTGTATTCGGTGCGTGTCAAACGTTCGCGTGGCGCGGCCGCAAGGGTCACGAGCGCATCAACGCCATCTGGCATCGCCATGAACGGAATGCGCGTATCCGGGCGGACGAAGCACTCGTATCGCTCCCCGCGTGCGGCAGCGTGGATCATTTCCGGGGCATAATCCGAGGTCCCACCCGACGGCATCGTGACGGCGGAAATCAAACCCGGAAATCGAACGCTTCGGAAATCGACCCGACCACTCGCCGGCTCGGCCGCCAGCTGTTTGTAATTTCGCGCGTAATACCGCCCGAGCTGTTCACAATACAGTTTGTTGCAGCCGTACATCGTCGTCGGGTGAGCCCACTCGTCCTCTTTGACTTTGCCCGCTGCCGCTTTGGTTTGGCGATCCGGGAGTCCATACGCGGCAATCGACGAGGGATACATGAAGACGACTGGACGGCCGTGTGACTCCGCCTCGTGCTGCGCGAATTCGAGCAGGTTCAGCGTGCCTTCAACATTGACCTGATGCGCCGTCATGGGTGTGAATTCCGAGCGGGTCGAGAGCAGCGCCGCCAAGTGAAAGACGAGCTCGACACGAAATTCCGCCAGCACCCGTTCGAGCACGCCACGGTCCAGGATCGAGCCGGTGATTTCGCGGTCGACTTTGGCCGCAATCGACGGATCGAGACGATTCAGATCGAGCGTGACGATCGCGCGATCGCCACGTTCGGCCAAACGGTCGATCAGCCCATGACCGATCTCGCCGCCTGCACCGGTGATCAAGACAACTGGTTTACGCACGAAAGAATTATAGTTGTTGCCGTGACACGCCTTCTCGCCATCACCGCAAGCACATTGTTGATCGCTCTGACGTGGCAAGAGTCCGGCTCTTCGTTCGACGCTTCATTCACCAGCGCCACGATGCGCGTCGACTACTTTCACACCGGGGGTCAGACTTCCGGCGAGACGATCGCACTCGATCGCGTGGTCAACGACGGCGAGTGGCCGGGCAGCCGCACGCAACTGATTGACTCAACGAATTTGGGCAAGTACCGATTCGAAGTGCGCGGTAAGGGGACGTCAGAGGTGATCTATTCGCGCGGGTTTGCCTCGATTTACGGCGAATGGGAGACGACGGGAGAACAGAAAACCGTTCACCGGACGTTTCACGAGTCGCTGCGATTTCCCTGGCCGCGAGAGCCTGTCACCGTTACGCTGTCGAAGCGGCAACCGGACAATAACTTCGCGACGATCTGGACCACCGAAATCGATCCAGGATCGCGTTTTGTCGTCGCTGCGCCGATCAAGCAGCACGCCGGGAAAGTGTCGCCGGTGTTCATCAATGGGCCGTCGGCGACAAAAGTCGACCTGCTCGTGATCGGCGAGGGCTACACCGATCGTGAGATGTCGAAGTTTCATGCCGACGTGAAGCGGCTGCTGCCGTCCCTCTTCGAACAGGAACCATTCAAGAGTCGACGCTCTGATTTCAACGTTCGGGCGCTTGATCTGCCATCGGCGGAGAGCGGCATCAATCGGCCGAATGCCGGCGTATTTCGACGGACACCGCTGTCGGCCGAGTACAACATCTTTGACTCGGAACGCTATGTATTGACCCTGGACAACCGAGCACTGCGCGATGCGGCGTCCGCGGCGCCCTACGAGTTCATTGAAATTCTGGTCAACGACAAGACCTACGGCGGCGGTGGCATTTTCAACGATCAGGCGACTGCGTCAGTCGACAGCGCGTTCTCGCCATATGTGTTCGTTCACGAGTTCGGCCATCACTTCGCGGCGCTCGCCGACGAGTACTACACGTCAGACGTCGCTTACGAAACCGGCGCAGCGGTGAAACCGGAACCATGGGAGCCAAACATCACCGCCCTCAACGATCCGGCGCAGCTGAAATGGAAGGATCTCGTCACGCCAGGAACTCCACTTCCGACGCCATGGAACAAGGAGGAGTTCGAAAAGCACACCGCCGCAATCCAACAACGACGGCGCGAGATCCGCACGCGAAATGCTCCGGAATCCGAAATGGATGCACTTTTCCGCGAACAGCAGGCGTGGGACGGCAAGTTCCTGTCGTCGATGACCTATTCCGGACGCGTGGGTGCGTTCGAAGGCGCCGGCTACGAGGCGCGTGGTCTCTACCGCCCCGAGTCCGACTGCATCATGTTCACCCGCGATCCAGTCGGGTTCTGTCGCGTCTGCCGGCGCGCAATCGAGCGGATCATCGATTTCTATTCGCGATAGGGACAGGGATCACAAGATTCCGAGCCCGGCTAAGATCGATGCGACGATCGCGAGCGCCGTCGCCCCAAGACACGCGAGGGCGCCGACCATGTGATTCACTCGCTCTGGCTTGAGCGGATCGAGCCACATGCTCGTGAGATACCCGCCGACGAATCCGCCGGCGTGCGCCCAGTTATCGACGCGCCACATGATGAGACCAGAGATGAAGATGGTCACGGCACAGCTGATCGCGTGGGATCTGATCATGCTGCTCCCCCCGCGATTGCCGTAGTGCAACAACGCACCCACCAGACCACAAATTGCTGCCGAAGCACCTAATGTCGCATACGCGCCGCCGAGAAGTGGCACGCCCGGTAGGACCCGGCCCATGACAGAACTCAGGAGAAAACCACAAGCTGACGAGATGGTGTAGATGATTACCAATCGCGCACCGCCGAACAGGTCAGCGACTGGCGGACCCAGATCCCGGATCCACATCAGATTGAAGAGTATGTGCAGGGCGCTCCCATGGAGCCATCCGGCGCTCAGAATTGTCCACCACCGGCCAAGTCCAAACACGGGATATGCGCCACTCATGCCGAAAAGCAAGGCGACTCCGTCCGCGGGTGCCAATAACGAGAACACGCCTCCGCCCATCACGTTGCCGCCCAGCATCATCGTCAACACAATGGTCAACATGTACAGGACAGCGCACCCATAGATGACGAGCGGCACGAAACCAAAATCATTCCCCAGCCGCCGCAGCACGCCTGCATATCCCCAGAGACCGGGATTGCGGCGGCCGCACGTGTAGCACTGCTCGTCGTTGACGCCGACAAGGGATCCGCACGAAGCGCACACCACGGACCCGGTTCGCTGTCGCTTGAACATCTAACGAAGCATAGCTGAAATGGCGGCTTGCCGGGATTCCCTTGTCCGGGATGCGGGATCCGGCCGCACCGGATCTAGTATTCCGAAGCGGACCACGGATCCCGGTAAACGGATCCCGATGCAAATGCGAGTGCTCGTCACCGGCGGCAGCGGCTATCTCGGCCAGGCGATCGTTCGTGCGCTGGTGAAGCACGGCCACGAGCCGGTGGTGTTTGCTCGCCGTGCCACACGCTCGGGACTGCCGGGACGACTGATCGATGGCGACGTTCGCGATCGCGAGGCCGTGCGCCGTGCCGCAGCAGGAGTCGACGGCATCGTCCACTCGGCGGCGCTCGTCAGCCTGTGGCAGCCCAACCCCGCATCGTTCGACGAAATCAACGTCGGCGGCCTCGAGACAGTCCTCGAGGCCGCGAACTCACTCGGCACCGCTCGCGTCGTCTACACCTCGTCGTTCCTTGCTCTCCCGCCGGCTGGCGCGAACGCACCGCTCTCGGCAAACGACTATCAACGAACAAAAGCGAGGGCTCTGCTGGTTGCGCGCGCAGCCCAGTCGTCCGGTCAGCCGGTCGTAATCCTGGTCCCCGGCGTGATCTACGGTCCGGGCGTGGCCACCGAAGCGAACCTTATTGGGCGGCTCGTGTCGGATCATCGCTCCGGCCGGCTACCGGGAATCGTTGGAGCCGATCGTGTCTGGTCCTACGCGTACGTCGACGACGTGGCCGACGCGCATGTGAACGCGCTCTCACGCACCCTGATCCGCGCGGAATACGTGATTGGTGGAGTGAATGCACCGCAAATGCGCGTATTCGAGATCCTGCGCGAGCACACCGGGGCACGTTTGCCGCGACGCATTCCGTTCCCGGTAGCGTCGGCGATCGCATGGGTCGAAGAACGGCGTGCCGCGTTGACAGGCCGTGCGCCGCTCATCACTCATGGCGCCGTGGAAATATTTCGTCACGACTGGAGGCTGGACAGTTCTCGTAGTGTAGAAGAACTCAGCTATCGCATCTTACCTCTTGAAACCGGCCTGAAGACGGTGCTCGCGTCCGGCTGAGTGATCAAACTGTCGTGGAGATATTCTTGCACGGCTACTCGTGACCCTGCGAAAGCCACAATGGAAAACCGAACCCCGTGGTGACCTCCTGTCCGTTTTGCGGGGGCGTTACGAACGTGCCTCACGACAGCCAGGAGGCATGCATCGCCGCCCTTCAGGAAGAAATCGCACGCACACGCGAAATCGTGCAACGTGTCAGACCGGTAGCCGATCCTGTTTCGGCAAATGACCAAACCGCCCGAGACACCAAGCGAGACAAGTAAAAACGCGCCCCACCCTCAGCTAACCCCGGCCGACAACCCCCGTCTAAGCAATTGGATGCCGCAAACGGACGCCGCCACCGTCGCGCTGGCCCGCGACGGCGATAGCGAAGCCTTTCGGGTGCTTGTCGACCGCCATAGCCGTGCTGTCTACAGGCTCGCGTACCGAATGACCGGCTCCGCACAGGACGCAGAAGACGTCGTCCAGGAGACTTTCTTGAAGGCTTATCGACAATTGGGCCGTTTTGAGTCACGCGCGAATTTCAGTACGTGGCTGCACCGGATCGCGGTGAACTGCTCAATCGATCTCATACGCGCCAGGCCGCACCGCGAAGCAGGACACGACGCCGCGGATCTCGATCAGCTTGGAACCGAGGATCCGGCTCAGCGACACGTCTCCCCCGAACGATTGATGTTGAGCACTGAAGTGCAGGATCGAGTGGCTGGCGCGATGTCGGCACTGAGCGCAATGGAACGCGCGGCATTCGCGCTGCGGCATTTCGAAGGGCAATCAATCGACGAGATCAGCCGCGCGCTCGGTCTAAAAACGAACGCAACTAAGCACAGTATTTTCCGGGCCGTGAAAAAAATGCGTGTCGCGTTGGAACCACTGGTGTCCACAGATTGAGAGCGAACGGAGCGGCCCGCCTTCGCGCCGTAGGCGCTACGGCGCGTCCCCCGTAGCTTTAGCGGAGGCGGAAGCGAGCGGCGAAGCGCGAGCGTAGCGCAGTGAGCCAGGCGGGCGCAGGGGACCCCGCCAGTATAAGAAAGACACCTCATGCACCTCAACGAAGACGACTTGATTCTTCATTACTACGGCGAGCTCGAACCGGTTGCCGCCGCGCGGGCTGCTGAACATCTCCGCCAGTGCGCAGCGTGCAACGGCAGCTTCGCGACGCTGCAGCGCGTGCTCGCCGCAGTTGATGCCGCACCGCCTATTGAAGTGGGCGACGGCTTCGAACGGAAGGTTTGGGCCAGGCTTCAGCCTGAATTGGACCGCGGACCCCGGGAAGTCTGGCTTTCGTGGTTCGTGCTTTCACCTGCTCGCCTCGCGTGGGTCGCGGGGATCGTGATTCTCGTTGCCGCGGCGTTCTTCGCAGGGCGTGTTTCTCAAAAACCGGTCCCCTCGAATGTCGCTGAACCAACGATGGTGTCAAACGGGCTCCGCGAGCGAGTCCTGCTCGCCGATCTTGGTGAGCACCTGGATCGATCGCAGTTGATGCTCACCGAACTGGTGAGCGCCGACCCCTCAGACACGGCGGATTTTGCCGCGCAACGCGCGCGGGCGGAGGAGCTCGTTGCCGACAACCGCCTTTACCGCCAGACAGCCGCCGCTAATGGCAACACCGCACTGGCAGCCGTACTGGACGATCTCGAACAGGTGCTGGTGGACGTCGCAGCAAGTCCGGACAACGTCTCGGTCGCCGATTTCGACGATGTGCGGCAACGAATCGAGAACAAGGGATTGCTCTTGAAAGTGCGCGTGCTGTCGCTGGAAGTGGAGAAACGGCAGAAGGCGCAGATCCGGTCGCGAGCGGGCCAGAGCTCATGACCACGGCCACGGATTAATACGGACAAGACGGACACGGATTAACACGGATTAACACGGACAAGACGGATCCCGGATCCCGCACAACGGATCCCGGCAATTAGATAGGACATCGAATTATGCACAAGAAGACTTCATGCGTGGGTGTCGTGCTGGCCGCCATTCTCGCGGTTGCAGGATCCGCGTTCGCCCAGCCGCCAGGTCCGGGTCCGGTAGGACCGGGGCCGGTTGGTGCCGGGCCAATCGGACCTGGCCCCATTGGCCCAGGACCGATCGGTCCCGGGCCGATGAGCCTTCCCTCAATCCCCGCACTGATCGGACCGATGACAATCGAGATGCCGGCGATGCGGATGGCGTGGAACGAGCAGGATCGGCAGGACCGCGAGAAGGAAGCCGAGCAGCGTGAGCGCGAGCGCGAGAGCCGCGTCTGGGATCAGGCCCGCGACGATATCGACAACGGTCGATACGACCGCGCCATTGAGCGATTCAACGACGTCATTGCCATGAAAGGCCCGCACGCTGAGGCGTCGCTCTACTTCAAGGCGTGGGCACAGAACAAGGTCGGCCAGCGCGCGGAAGCGCTCGCGACGATTGCCACACTGAACAAGGAGTATCCAAAGAGCCGGTACGTACAGCAGGCGAAGCCGCTCGAACAAGAAGTGCGCAGCAGCAGCGGTCAACCGGTGCGGCCGGATCAAGCCGACGACGACACGAAGATCTATGCGCTGTCTGCGGTGATGAATGCTGATCCTGAGAAGGCGGTCCCGATGATCGAGCAACTGCTCGCAGGAAACGCCTCACCCCGAGTCAAATCGAAGGCGCTCTTCGTTCTTGCCCAGAGCGATTCCCCGCGTGCGCGGGAAGTGATCAAGAAGGTCGCGATGGGAAATTCAGCGCCCGATCTTCAAAACCGAGCCATCGACTATCTCGGCACGCAGGGTGGCCGCGAGAGCCGCGCGCTCCTTGGTGAAATCTACGGGAGCACGAGCGACGTCGACGTGAAACGGCGCATCCTTCGCGCGTTCATGGTGTCAGGGGAACGCGATCGTCTCTTGAGCGCCGCCCAGAGCGAGCAGAGCCCCGAGCTTCGCGCCGAGGCCGTGCAGCAGCTCGGCGTCATGGGGGCGCACGACGCATTGTGGCAGCTCTATCAGAAGGAAACGGCCGTCGATGTGAAGAAGCGGATCATTCAGGCGATGTTCGTCGGCGGTGCCGCCGATCGACTGATCGAACTGGCGAAGACTGAGAAGACCCCCGAGCTTCGGCGGACCGCGATCCGTAATCTTGGCGTCATGGGATCGAAGAAGACTGGCGACGCGCTGATCGAGATCTACAACACCGACAAGGATCCCGAAATCCGGAAAACCGTCATCGATGGCCTCTTCGTCCAGGGCAATGCCGCAGGACTCGTCGCCCTCGCGCGCAAGGAGCAGGACCCGACGATGAAGAAGGAGATCGTGTCCAAGCTTTCGGTGATGGGCTCGAAGGATGCGGCTGTCATGCAATACCTGATGGAAATCATCAACGGAAAGTAGAGGCGCATCATGTCGACACGGTTCAAGATGATGTCGCTGTTCGCTACTCGCTTCTCGCTGTTCGCAACCGGACTCGGAGTAGCCGTGATTCTGGCAACGGTGGTGGCTGCGCAGCAGCCACGCATCCAGAACGGTGCCGTCACTACTCAAGCTGCGGGTTCTCCGTTCGCCCAATCGTTCAAGTCGCTCGTGAGCTCGACGACGGAAGCGACCTGGATTGGCTACACCGTCCCTGTGGCAGACGGTGAACGCGTAATGTGCTGCTTCAACGGCGGGACGTCGTTCGTCAATGGAACGACCTCGAACGCCTCCGGTTGCTGTGGACTGTGCCGCCTCGAGAACTCGACAGGGACGACCATGTCGACACGATCGCAAGCGGCAACACCCGCGGGCGTGATCAAGCTCGAGGGGTCGGATCAAATGATCGTACTGGTCAGGATCGCCGATCGCACAGTCGAGCGGATTCGCGTGTTCTCAGAAGATTGCCAGCTGGACGCTGGTGGGCGCCCCGTGCGATGGCTGGAAAACGTGCGACCCGCCGACAGCATCGCGCTGCTCGAATCACTGGTCGGAGCCGAGCCGCAGGGAGACACGAAGAACCGCGTCACCGACGGCGCAATCACCGCGATCGCGATGCACGGCGATCCCGCAGCGGATGCCTCGCTCGAGCGGCTGGTGAGTCGGACGCAGCCTGAGAACGTCCGCAAGAAGGTGACTTTCTGGCTTGGGAACGCGCGCGGGCAGCGCGGGTACCAAGCACTGCAGCGCGTGCTGCGCGAGGATCCAAGCATCGAGGTTCGCAAGGGCGCGATCTTCGGGTTGACGCAGAGCAAAGTCCCCCAGGCCGTCGACACGTTGATTGCGACCGCGCGGAACGATGCAGAGCCACGGCTGCGTGGCGAGGCGGTGTTCTGGCTCGCGCAGAAGGCGGGCGAAAAAGCGACGGCGGCGATCAGCGATCGGATCGATCAAGATCCGGATACCGAAGTGAAGAAGAAAGCCGTGTTCGCGCTGAGCCAGCTTCCGAAGGACGAAGGCGTGCCGATGTTAATCAAGGTTGCGCGCACGAATTCAAACCCCGAGGTGCGCAAGCAGGCCATGTTCTGGCTCGGGCAGTCCAAGGATCCACGGGCCACGGACTTCTTCGCCGAAGTTCTGGGAAAGTGAAGATCCCGGACAACGGATCGCGATTCCGTTTAATGCACGCCGTGACTCGTCTGCAGCGCCGACGGGTCCGCGCCAAGTTTCCGAATCGCCGTCTCCCACATCTGCGACGGGTCCGTATCGAACACGAGGCTCACATCAACCTCGCACATCAGCCACGCGGACTGTGACAACTCGTGATCGAGCTGCCCCGGTCCCCACCCGGCGTAGCCGGCGAGCACGAGCGCTCGCGGCGCAGGACGCGTCTCGAGCACACGTCGAAGCAGAATCGGTGATGTGGAAAGAAAGAGGCCCGGGACGATGGTGCGATGCTCGACATCGGTTGGTTCCTCACCGCTGAGGATCCAGCCGCGATCGGGCTCGACCGGACCGCCGGTGTGAAGAACCAGATCGTTTCCATGCTCGACTGGCGGATCGAGCCGCACCATTCCCGTGGCAGCCTCCTCCGTCGGACGATTCAACACGAGACCGAATGCCCCCTCGGGGACGAAATCGCACAGCAGTACGACGGTCCTCGCAAAGTTCGGGTCCTGCAACTGCGGCATGGACAAGAGCAGCGTGGGCTGAAACCGTTCCGTCATACCTCTATTGTCTCGCGATCTTCTCCTCGGGTGTAGGGCCGGGTCCGCCTCCGCTAAAGCTTCGCAGATCGCCGCCGCTTGGCGCCGGTGCTCAGACCCGGCCTTTCTTCAACTCCTCCGCCAACGTCTTCAGATCTGCCACAAACCGCTCCATCTCCGCCCGCCGCGACTCATCGTCAGGCGCGCGAAGAATGGATGAGGGATGAACTGTCGCCATCACCAAGGGCGCGAGCGAAGACTCGACGAACTCACCGCGCTGCTTCGACACTTTGAAGCTCTTGCCAAGCAGCGCCTGGGCCGCGGTCGCACCGAGACACACGAGCGCGTGAGGGCGAGCGAGCGTGATCTCGGTCTCGAGCCAGGGGCGGCACGCGCTGATTTCAGCCGCATTCGGCTTGGCGTGTATCCGGCGCTTGCCGCGAGGCTCCCATTTGAAGTGCTTGACGACATTCGTGACGTAAACGGACTCGCGATCAATTCCTGCCTCCTCCAACGCACGGTCGAGCAGCTTTCCCGCCGGTCCCACGAATGGATGACCGGCAAGGTCTTCGGCGTCTCCCGGTTGTTCGCCAACAAGCATGAGGCTTGCGCCCGTCGGGCCTTCACCGAAAACCGTTTGTGTCCCGCGCTTGTACAAGTCGCAGGCCTTACATCCCGCGGCGACTTCAGCGACGGTTTTCAGCGTCGGCCGATCGGGGATCAAGTTTGGGACCGGCTCGCCCGGCTTCGGCTGCGACGGTCGCGAACTCTTCTTAGCCACCCTTCGACTCGCGTTCTTGTTCGGTCGCTCAGCCCAGGTTGAGTTTCTCAACCGACCAGGCGACATGTTCGGCAACGAGCGGATCGGACGCCGTTTCCTGTCGATTCGCTGCAAGAGCGGCACCCGCGGCTCGATCTCCACTGTTGCCCAACGCGACCGCGAGATTGCGCCGCAGCCGTTTCACGCCGGCGCGCTTCATCGCGCTTCCCTTCAGCAGCGATCGCAGCTCATCGTCCGAACGGTTCCACAGATCCAGAAGTTGCGCGCCGTCGAGGCCAGGACGGGGTTGCCACGCTTCATCGGTGCTCTCCCCAATGCCGGGCGCGATATTCCACGGGCAGACTTCCTGACAGATATCGCAGCCGTACGCGTGCTGACCGACGGCGGCGCGAAGTTCTTCAGGAATCGCACCTTTCAACTCGATCGTCAGATATGAAAGACAGCGGGATGCGTCGAGCACACCCTCGTCGACGATCGCTCCCGTTGGACACGCTTCCAGGCAGCGCGCGCACGAACCGCATTGATCCAGCGCCGGAGGATCAGGCTCCAGAGGCAGGCTGCAGATGATCTCCGCGAGAAAGATCCACGAGCCAAGATCCTCGTTGATAAGGCAGGTGTTCTTTCCGATCCATCCAAGACCCGCGTGCTGCGCGTAAACGCGCTCTTGCACAGGCCCGGTGTCGACGTACGGGCGGGCCGCGAATTCCTCATCCGAGATCTCGCGAAGACGCGTAGTCAATTGTGCCAGTCGTTTTTCAATGACGACATGGTAGTCGTCACCCCACGCGTAACGTGCGATTGCGGCGCGTGTCGAGTCATGATGTTGATTCGAGTACGGACGATTGGTGTTGTAGACGACCGCAAGTGAAATGACGGATTGCGCGGAAGGCATTACCGCGCGCACGTCCGCGCGCCGTTCCGCGGTTCGATGCATGTAGTGCATCTCGCCCGCATAGCCGCGCGCCAGCCACTCGTGAAGGAAAGTAAGTTCCTGGTGGCTCTGCACCGCCGCGATGCCGCAGAGATCGAACCCGGCGGCCCTCGCCTCAGCCTTGACGATTGCCGACGATAGCCGCACGACGCCCGGTGCACCGCTCACAATTTCATTATCTTCCGCCTAAAGGCGGAAGCCACGGAGAACGCACTGCCCAACTCGGATCCCAGATCCGGACCACGGATCCCGGCAGGATCGTCTCAGCTCTTCACCAACTGCCTGACAACGTACGGCAGGATGCCGCCATTGCGGAAGGCCACGAGCTCTTCCGGCGTATCGATGCGCGCCGTGGCCGTGATGTCCTGAATAGAACCATCCGAACACGTCACGCGCACGGTGACGACGCCGCGCGGCGTGAGCGTTGCGCCCATGCCGAGCACGTCGAACCGCTCGCGGCCACTGATCTTGAGCGACATGGCATTCTCGCCGGCACGGAATTCGAGCGGCAGCACGCCCATGTTCACGAGATTGCTGCGATGGATGCGCTCGAAGCTCTCGGCGATCACCGCCTTGACTCCAAGCAGTAGCGTCCCCTTTGCCGCCCAGTCGCGCGAGGAGCCTGAACCGTACTCCTTGCCAGCGACGATAATCAGCGGCACCGCGGCGGCGCGATAACGCACCGATGCGTCGTAGATCGTCATCACCTCGTCTTCCGGGAGCAGCGTTGTCCATCCGCCCTCTGTGCCGGGCGCGAGCTGATTGCGGAGACGGATATTCGCAAACGTGCCACGCATCATTACTTCGTGATTGCCGCGGCGTGCGCCGTAGGAGTTGAAGTCGGAAGGCTTGACGCCCTTGGCGATCAGATACTTGCCGGCCGGACTATCGACCGGAATCGAGCCTGCCGGAGAAATGTGATCCGTCGTTACACTGTCGCCAAGAACCGCGAGCGCGCGAGCGCCAACGATGTCGGACGGCGGCGTCGGTTCGAGCGTCAGGTTCTCGAAGAATGGTGGATTCCGGATGTAGGTCGACATATCGTCCCACGCAAACCGTTCACCGGTCGGACTTGGCAGCGATCGCCAGCGCTCGTCGCCATCGAAGACGGTTGCGTATTTCGCGCGGAACATTTCCGACTTCACGGCTTTCAGCATCGTTTCCTGGATCTCGCGTTCCGATGGCCAGATGTCCTTGAGGTAAACCGCCTGACCAGCGGAATCGGTTCCGAGTGGCTCGGTCGTGAGATCGGTCTGCATGCGGCCCGCGAGCGCATATGCGACGACGAGCGGAGGCGAAGCAAGATAGTTCGCGCGCACCTGCGACTGGATGCGCCCCTCGAAGTTCCGGTTGCCGCTCAAAACCGAGGCGACGATCAGATTCCGATCCTTGACGATACCGGCGACTGGCTCTGGAAGCGGACCACTATTGCCGATGCACGTGGTGCAGCCATAGCCCACGATGTTGAAGCCGAGTTCGGCGAGATATTCGAGGAGCCCTGAGGCCTTGTAGTACTCCGTCACGATGAGCGAGCCCGGCGCGAGACTCGTTTTCACCCACGGTTTGACCTTGAGTCCACGCTTCACCGCGTTCCGCGCGAGGAGCCCGGCGCCGATCATGACGCTCGGGTTTGATGTATTCGTGCAGCTTGTGATCGCCGCAACCACGACTGACCCGTGATCCAGTCCTTGCATGCCGGGAACGACTTCCGTCGCGGCGGCAACGGCCGCGGTCGCTGGCTGCGCGGCAGGTGAACCGATCTCGCCTGGCTTTTGCGGCGCGGGCTTCGGCTTGCGCTCGGTCAACATCATGTCGAGCGCCTGCTGGAACTTGTACTTGGACTGTCGCAGCGACACCCGATCCTGCGGCCGCTTCGGTCCGGCGAGGCTTGGCTCGACGGTCGAGAGATCCAGTTCCAGCGTGGAGGTGTAAACCGGATCGATTGAATGGGCGGTTCGGAAGAGTCCCTGTTCTTTCGCGTAGGCTTCGACCATCTGCACCTGCGACTCGTCGCGTCCGGTTAGGCGCAGATAATCCAGTGTCATTTCATCGATCGGGCAGATCGCAATCGTCGCCCCGTACTCAGGCGACATGTTGCCGAGCGTGGCGCGATCCGCGATTGTCAGGAACTCGAGGCCCGGTCCATAGAACTCGACGAACTTGCCAACGACGCCGAATTTCCGCAGACGTTCGGTAATCGTCAACACGAGGTCGGTGGCAGTTGCTCCCTCCGGCAGGCGATCGACGAGCCTGAAGCCGACGACCTCGGGAATGAGCATCGAGATCGGCTGGCCGAGCATTGCCGCCTCGGCTTCGATGCCGCCGACGCCCCAGCCTACAACCCCGAGGCCATTGACCATCGTGGTGTGCGAATCCGTGCCCACGAGCGTGTCCGGGTATGCCAGCGCGGCGCCCCCCGAGGTCTCTTTGAACACGACGCGGGCGAGATATTCGAGGTTGACCTGGTGAACGATGCCCGTGTCCGGTGGCACAACGCGAAAATTCTGGAACGCTTCCTGGCCCCAGCGAAGGAACGTGTACCGCTCCTTGTTGCGCGCGAATTCCAGCGAGGCGTTGAGATCCGCGGCGTTCCTCTCCGAGTAGTGATCGACCTGCACGGAATGGTCGATGACGAGTTCGACTGGTTGCAGCGGGTTGACCCTCTTGGGGTCACCGCCGAGCCTGACGATGCCGTCGCGCATCGCAGCAAGATCGACCACCGCGGGAACACCGGTGAAGTCCTGCAAGAGGACGCGCGCTGGCGTGAACGCGATTTCCTTCTGCTCACCCGATGCGACGTTCCATCCTGCCAGCGTCTGAATGTGATCGGCGTGGACGAATCGGCCGTCCTCGCAGCGCAACAAATTCTCGAGCAGGATCTTGAGCGAATACGGGAGTCTTGCAACCCCACCGTATCCGGCGCGTTCAAGTGCTGGAAGACTGAAGAAATCGAAAGCCGAACCACCGGCCGACAGCCGGGTTCGTGTGATGAACGAATTCTGGGAGGCCATCACCTGATCATCCTCCAGCATGCGCGGCGAGTGCAACAGGGACGCTCGTCCCGGTCACCGTCACCGTCACACTGCGATCGTGTCTAGAGACAGGAAAGGAGAAAGAAGAAGGGAGGACAGGTCTTCCTTTCCTTCTCTAGATAGAATCGCGGCGTGACAGTGGAAGATGCTCAATTCAACGATCGCGGCTTAGAAATTCTCTCGCGACATCAGCGGCGTCACGATGATCCGCATCCACCGCGCGATTCATGCGGCGCATATCGGCGAGGCTGATGGCGCCCGACAGGCTCGCGAGTGCATCCTTGACCTCCGGATGCGCGAGCAGCACCGACGCGCGAGCGACGACGGCGGCGTCATACGGCGGAAAATAGTGACGGTCGTCCTCGAGCATCGTCAAACCGTATGCGTCGATCAGACCACTTGTCGCATCACCAGCGATGAAATCGACCTGCCGCTCTGCCAGCGCGCGATAAATCAAAGATAGGTCCATTGCCGTGGGTTGTCGCGCGAAGTGCAGCCCGTAGGTCCGCGCCAGGCCGGGATATCCATCCTGTCGCTGCAGGAACTCGTACCCGAATCCGGCGCGCCACGACGATGACAGGGCCGCGGCTTGCGACAGCGTCCGCACGCCAAGCCGGGCCGCATCGTCGCCCCTGATTAACATGGCAAAGGTGTTTTCGAATCCGAGCGGATCCAGCAACGTCAGCCCGCCCGCCGCGTATCGCGCCTTCACGGCGTCGAACACGCGATGGGAATCAGTGTCGACAGGTTGATGAAAAATCGCCGTCTGTGCCGTGCCCGAGTACTCCACGTAGGCGTCGATGTCCCCGGAGCGGACCGCACGATCGCAGATGAATGTGCCGCCGAGATTCAGCCGGCGCTCGACTGTCAGGCCGGTACGCGTCTCGATCGTCTGAGCCACGATCTCACCGAGAATGATCTGTTCGGTGAAATTCTTCGAGCCGACTCGAATGAGGTCTTTGGATGTGCGAGCTGAGAGCGCCAGCGCACCCGCTGCAGCGGCCGAGATCAGGATGATCAACGCGGCTGCGGCACGCAGTCCACGGCGGCGGGCGCCGCTGAAATCCCGCAGTCCCCGCTCGACCAGCGTCAACGCACCATCAATCGTGAGCGCGAGCAGTGCCGACGGAATAGCGCCGGCGAGGATCACGGTGGAGTCGACCATCGACAAGCCGCGAAAGATGTACTCGCCGAAACCGCCGGCGCCGACTGCGGCGGCGATCGTCGCCGTGCCGACGCCGATGACGGCAGCGACGCGAATCCCGGCAACGATCGAAGGCAAGGCGAGCGGCAATTCGACCTGGCGCATCAATTGCCCCGGCGTCATGCCCATCGCGATTCCCGCCTCGATGAGCACACGATCGATCGATCGCAGTCCTGCCGTCGTTGTCCGAACGATCGGCAAGAGTGCATAGAGAATGAGCACGAAGATGGCGACACGGGCGCCCAGCCCGCCAATGAGAGGAAGCGGCAGCAGAAACCCGAACATCGCAAGGCTCGGAATTGTCTGGACGACGTTGGCAAACCACACAACGGGCGAGCCGATGCGCGGCCGGCGCGCGGCGAGAATTCCGATCGGGACACCCACCGCAATCGCCACAAGCGTTGACACGCAGACGAGGAGGACGTGCTGACCGAGCAACGTGACGAACTCGTGTGCGTGCGTGCGCCAGAAGTGCAGCAAAGTCATTGGCGGCGTCCGTGGTCGAGGACGTTCGTCGCTTCAATCAGTGGTTCGAGAAGCGGCCGGACACGAGAATCCGGCGAGCGAGCGACGGTTGCGGGATCACCCACGACGGCAAGCACGCCATCTGACAGGACGCCCACCTGTGTCGCCAGCGCAAACGCTTCGGCCATATCGTGGGTGACGAGCACGACCGTCTTCCGCACGCGCTCCTGGATCCTGCGAAACTCGCGATGGATCTCGGATCGCGTCACCGGATCGAGCGCGCCGAAAGGCTCGTCCATCAGAAGAATCGGCGGATCGGCCGCAAGCGCACGCGCAACCCCGACGCGCTGGCGTTGACCACCTGATAACTGATCAGGGCGTCGGTCCGCGTAGTCTTTCGCGTCCAGTCCGACGAGTTCAAGCAGCTCGGTGACTCGTCGAGTGACTCGCGAATCGTCCCAGCCGAGCAGTCGCGGCACGGTGCCGATGTTTTGGCCAACGCTGACATGTGGAAAGAGTCCGACCTCCTGCATCACATAACCAGCTCGGCGCCTCAGCGCGAAGGGATCCCATTCGGTCGTCGGCCGTGATTCGACGAGAACGGCGCCTGAGTCGGGAACCAGCAGCCGGTTGATCAATTTCAGGATCGTGCTCTTGCCTGCGCCGCTGCGGCCGACCAGCGCCAGCGTGTCGCCGGCAGCGATGTCGAGCGAGAATCCGCGCAGAATCGGCTGAGCGCCGCGGGAAAAGTGGACGTCGTGAAAGCTAATCGCGCTGGCTCGACCGCTGTCGTTCACGGCTCGACTGTACTTCAACTCGGTACGCGCTTTGCCACCGAAACAGCTGGAGGGCAACGATGGCAGATAAAGACACACCGAACCGCGCCGCGAATAAGGACAAAGCCGAAGGTGAACGGTGGCAGTCCGAGGAAGGTGTGATTCCGAATTCCGAGAGCAGCACGGATCGCCGATACCGGGACGAGAACGGCGACAACGCCGGCGGCATTACGAATCGGGGGATCGGCGAGGAGATCGAGAACCAGAACACGCTGCCAGACCGCGGCCGCTCGCAGAGTGACGAGCAGGCTCGCGACAACGAGGATATTGAGCGATGACAGATTCTCCTGGCCGTCGAAAAAACCCGCCAGCCGACCCGACAGATGAACCGGCGTCGGACCCCGTCCCAGTGGGAGAGGACGTCGTGAACCGTCATCGGCGTGGACATGAAACGCCGAGGCAGTACGAGGAAGCTGAAAACAAATCGGGATCCGTTGACCGGGATCCGGGACCCGAATAGGTGCGCATTCGATTGGGATCCGGATTCCGCGCCACGGATTCCGGATCCCGCCAGCGTCAGAACAAATAGGCGATCGACCCTGCGACCATCGGGACCGTGCGGGTCGTGTCTGCACCGCCGGCGCCGCCGCTTCGCCACGAAACGGCGGCGTCCGCGCGAACGCCAAAACGATGCTTCCCTTCTCCGAACCAGTAATGCACCCCGCCGCCAACGTGAAACTCGTGGCCGGTTTCGATGACTTCATTCTTCTCGTGAGCGTCGCGAAGGTAACCGCCACCGCCGATGACAAAAGGCACGCCCTTTCCTCCACCAAACGACGCCCCCGTGAGATGAAACAATACGGAGCCGTCGATGACGAGACGCGTCAATGTTTCGGTCGCGGTGAGGTCCGGTGCCGACTCCGCGTCGGCCGTGAGTTGCGTCGAAATGTCCGGACGCGCAACGAAGATGCCCCCTTCGACTGACACCGAACTCGCCAGGTAAACGCCGAGTCGGCCTTGCAGTCCGACGGAAGGGTCGGCGGTCGAACTTGCCGAGAACAGCACGAACGGGCCGGTGCCCGTTCCGGTGTTTCGCGTTTCCTCAGCGGACGCCGATCCGAAGTCGTATCCGCCCGACCAGACGGCGCCGCCACTGATTTCGACGTTGCCACGGTGGGGAATGTCGTGTCCGATGTACACCTGCGCCGCCACGGAGGCGGGCAGGACTACCGACGCGAGGATGAAACACGACGTGATGCGCTGAAATTGAGTCGTCACCGCGTGGCGACTCATTTCGCCACCACGTTGAACTCGACTCCTGAGGTTCCTCCCCCTTTAGGGACGACCACGATCTTGTCGTAGAACTGCGCTCGAAAGTTCACGTCGATGTTGAGCGTGAGGTCGAAAAAGCTTTCGACGTCGCCGTCGTCGAGCGGTTCGACACGGAGGACGTGGGGGCCTGGATCCAGACCCGCGATCACAAACGTGCCATCGTCGCTCAGCGAGAATCCGCCGACGAGCTTCTGCGTTCGCATGTCAAACGCCATGACGTGCGCACCGAGCACGCCCTTGCCGCTCTTGATCACTTTGCCGCTGATGCTGCCCGTGTTTCGTGTGTAGGTGGCATTCGGATAGATGTCGCCGATTCCTGCGATGTCGTCCGCCTTCAACGTGCGGCCGAGAATCGTGCCGGCCGAAAACGCAATCGGGAACATCACCGCCTCGGCGGCGATCACCCGGCGTCCTCCGGCGCGAAGTTCCGTCTCCCCCATCGCCGAGTGCGCGAGCCCGTGCAGGTGACCGATCTCGTGAAGTGCAATTGACTGCAGATCGAACAACCCGATTTCCCCCTGTCCCGAGGCCGACCATGGAAACGCGGTGTTAAAGAAAATGTCGGACGCGACGATTGCGCCGGTGGTCGTATCGATCAGGAACGATGTCGCGCCAAGCGTTCGCTCGAGGTCAGGGCGGTTCTGAAAGCCGATCACGGTCGCACCACCTCCAGAGGAAGGATTCGCGAGCGTAAATCCCACAAACTGCGATGACATCGTTGCGCTCGGAACCGCTTCCCATGCAGTGAACGCCGTCTCGACTGTCTGTCGAAGCTGCGTCGACGTGACACCGGTGGTGCCGCGATCAGTGATGAGGTATCGAATCGGAAACTGCGACCACTTCAGGGTCACCGTACGCGTGCCGACCGTCGTGCCAAGCTTGAGATAAGCCACCGCCGGCGCTGAAAACACGGCGACGAGTGCCGCCGTCGCAAACACTGCAGCGCCGCGCTTCATCGCCCCCCTCCGGACATCGCCTGGCGGACTGTCGCCGCGAACTCGTCAAGCGACAGTTGGCGCCTTTTCGCGTCGCCACGCACAACCGACTGCCCCTCGTCGCCACTGGCCACGAGCACTGGAGGGATCACCGTTCGCTGTCCGGTGCGCGCATCCACTTTCACGCGATACAGTCCCTGACTGAGTCCGAAAATGTGCGCGATCGATGGACCGGATGCGTTCAGGAACAGAACCGCTTCTTCACCTGGCTGCAGCTGCGGCGCCCCGATCATGACGTTGCGATAACGTCCGATCTGCCCGCCCGGCACCCGGAAGGTCACCGTGGTTCCGGGTCCGCCTTTCAGGTACGACCCGGCCATCATTGTGACGACCGTGTCGATGCGACTGCGATCGTCGGACCACTCCGGACGGACTGAGGTGACACGGCCATAGACGATGATTTGCGATCCGGCGACGACTTCGCTGAACTCGGCGGGAACAAGGACGGTGGCACGCAGGTCGCGCGCGCACAACAACAGCATGATGATGAGAATGACTCGACGCATCTCCGCAGTCTAACAGTCCTTCTTATGTTTTGCGCGCAACGTCAAGGACTGCTTGTGCGGCGCGACGACTTGCGCCGCGCGTGCCAAGACGCGTGTGAACGTCTCGGAGGTCGCGCTTCACTGCGGCCGCCTTCGCTGGATCGGTAAGCACGCGAAGTGCTTCGTCCGCGACACGCTCAGGCGTGAAATCGTGTTGAATCAACTCCGGCACGACGCGGCGTCCGGCGACGAGATTCGCCATCGCATACGTATCTACATGCACGAACGGTTTGCCTAACCGATACGTCACCGGAGACAGACGATAGACAACCACCATCGGGCATTCATGTAACGCCGCCTGGACGGTCACCGTCCCTGATGCCACCAGCGCCATGTCCGACGTTGCAAGCACGTCGTCGGTGCGCCCTTCTACAATCGCCATCGCTCCCGCAAAACTGTCAAGCGGCGCAAATAGCGAGTCATCCAGATGCGGAGCACGGGCGACGATGAACTGAACGCCGCCGAGCCTTTGACGGATCAAGGCCGCAGCACGAACGAGGTCCAGCAGGATTGCGTCGACTTCATTCCTGCGACTACCCGGCAGAAGCGCCACGACCGGTCGCATGGGATCGAGTCCCAGTCGACCGAGAAACTCCGCGCGCGGAGCCGCGGGCGGGGTGATGTCGAGCAATGGATGTCCGACCCATTGCACCGGGATACGCGCCTCGCGATAGATCGCTTCTTCAAACGGAAAGATCACGAGCACGCGATCGGCAATCTCTCGCATCGTCGTCATCCGGCCGCGACGCCATGCCCACAGCTGCGGGCTGATGTAGTAAACCACCGGCACACCGAGCTTTCGAATTGTGCGGGCGAGCACGAAATTGAAGTCGGGATAGTCGATCGCGACAAGTACGTCCGGGCGGTGCGCTTTGGCTTCACGGACGAGCGTGCGGTAAGTCGAATACGTTCGCGGCAGGAGCCGAGCGACTTCCAGGAGGCCGGTGACCGAGAGGCCGCTGAAGTCGGCGGTGAGAGCAGCACCGGCTTCGCGAAGACGACGTCCGCCAAGTCCTACAATCGTCGTGTCGGGTTCGAGGCGGAGTAGCTCAGTGGCCAGCGCGCCGGCGTAAAGATCGCCGGAAGGCTCGCCGCATGAGATCATCACGCGCACAGACGGTCAGCTTGGCTTGCTGAAGAGCGCGGAATCGACCGGCACATTGAACTCGAACTTCCGCAATGTCCGCTGCACCGCGGGGGCGCCGTCGCGGCGCACCTCGGTAGTGAATGGCACTTTCAGCCCGTTGACGTCGCGGTAATTCGAGTAGATTTCCTCGACGTTGACATCACCAGTCGGGCCCGACATTCGGTACTTTGATTTGGCGAGAAGTGCGGTTTCGGGATCAAAGATCAGCGTCAGCAGCGCACTGCCCGGAAGCGCTACCTCGAGGACCGGCATTGTGCGTCCTTCCTCTGCCGCTTCGCTGAGCGACGCTGAGATCTTGCCGTCGTTCAACGCCAGCAACAGCGGAACGGTATCACGCTGGACGTTGCCGCGAATCAACGCCGCCATGCTTTCGGGAGCGTCGCGGACGCCACTCGAATCCTGAACCCAGTACTTGCCGGCGCTGAATACCTGGACCAGGCGGCCGGCCGGCGTCATCGCGTCGATCCTGAATTCGCCGGGATACCGAATGGTCGTCGTGCTAAGCAAATCCGCATTGATGCCATTCGACTGCACGGTCGCGACCGACTCGGCGCGAACTGTCTGAATCGACCGCAGAAGGTTCAATCCGCCCTTCGCTGCGACGGCACGAGCGATGAACGCACGCGCCCCGTCGTCATTACCACGCTTCGGCACCGCCTGTCGATACGCGACGGGCTCCAAGCGTCCGGGGCGGGCGGGAACTGTGTGATGTCTCAGATCCGGCGACGCCAGGTCGAGCTCCGCAATCGGAATACGTTCGACCTGATCGAATCCCACCCCGGCGAGGTCTTTGGCGAAGAGAGAAGCATCGCCGACGAGCACGATCGAGAGCTTGTCCGGGTGAAGGTATTGCTGCGCCACGCGCTGGATATCATCGACGGTGATCGCGTTCACGCGCTCGCGATACGTCTGAAGCTCGTTGAGATCGAGACCGTAGAACACTGCGTTGAGTACCTGCAGCGCGATCGCACTCGGTGTTTCAACAGTCAATGGAAAACTGCCGGTCAGGTACTCTTGCGCGTCCGACAACTCGCGTTGTTGCACGCGCTGGCGCTGAAGACGCACGATCTCCTCGACGATGAGACGCAAAGCTTCAGCCGTCTTCTCCGATCTGGTATCGGTCTCGGCGACGATGTCGCCTGTGTCCTTGAGCGCGTTGAGATCGGCGGAGGCGCCGTAGGTCAGGCCGCGTTCGGATCGCAGCACGCGGTGAAGGCGGTTGCCTCCTTCTCCGCCGAGGATTTTCGTTGCGATATCAAGCGCAAGGTAGTCCGGGTGGCGGCGTGGCAGCGAAGTGTTTCCCACTCGAATTTCCGTCTGCGCCGCGCCCGGACGATCGACGATCACCACGCGGCGTGTGGACGGCGGCGGCTGTTCCGTCTTGATTGCCGGCAGTTCCACGCGCTCCCACGATCCGAATGCCCGCTGAGCACCATCGAACGCTTCCTCAGGCGTCACATCGCCGACGACCGCAAGAATCGCGTTGTTGGCGCCAAAATAGCGCTTGTGAAACGAGAGCAAATCGTCGCGCGTGATGGCGGCAATCGAGTCCGGAGTGCCTGAGTCCGGCTTCCCGTATGGATGAAAGCCATAGACGAGGCGATCGAACACGACTCCGGCCAGATAATCTGGGTCGTCGTAGCTCACCTTCAGCCCGGAGACAATCTGTTGTCGCTGACGATCGATCTCCTCGCTGGCAAATGAGGGATGACGCGCCAGATCGGAGAGGAGATCCAGCGCCAGCCCTAAGCTGTCTTTCATCACCGCCGCATTAATAAAGGTGATGTCGCTTCCCGCTCCCGAGCCGATCGCACCGCCAATCGAATCGATCGTGCTCGCGATCTGTTCGGCGGTCTTGCTCGTCGTCCCCTGATCGAGCAGCGACGCCGCCAGGTACGCGACCCCCGGTTTGTTCGACGGATCCTGTGCGCCGCCAGCGCGGACCAGCAGCCGCAAGCTGACCGCGGGCTGTTCGTGATGCGAGACGGCGACGACCTGCAGCCCGTTGGTAAGCGTCCGAAGCTGATAGGGAGGGAAATTGCTCGACCGTGCGGGCAGCGGCCGCGGCGGGCGCTCCGCCGGCCAGTCGGTCACCTGGGCTGACGTGACGCTGGCGGTGGCCAACGCGAGAGTGATTGTCAGCCAGGAGACTAGTGACGCGCACCGCATCAGCGCGGCTCCCCGCTACCGTTGCCCTTCGGCATCACAGTCATCACGAGCCGGTTCTCGGGCGTGAAGTATTTCCGTGCGACACGCTGAACGTCCGCCTGCGTGATGTTCATGAAGATGTCGAACTCGCCGTCGGCGGTCTTGATGTCGTTGTGAATGACGGCGGCGTGTCCGAGCTGCATGGCTTTGTCTTTGTTCGATTCACGACTGAAGATGTAATCGCGCGCGAACTGATTCTTCGCCTGCTGCAGCTCCGCCGGTGTGATGGGTTCGTTGCGCAGCCGATCGAGCTCGGCGATCAGCGCGTTGATGGTTTCTTCCGGCGTGTGCCCGGGCTGCACGATCGCAACGGCGTAGAAAAGATTCGGATCCTCGATGATGTTGCCGCCGCCGAATGCCGCAAGCGCGATCTGTTTCTCGTACACGAGCTGCCGATAAATCCTGGAGCTCTGCCCATCCGACAACACCTTCGAGGCAATGTGCAGCGGGTACGAGTCCGGATCGCCGTCGAACGTGATGTGGTGTGCGACCACGACGGCTGGAAGCGGCCACGTTTCTTCGAGCTTGACCCGCCGTTCTTTCGTCTGCGGCGGTTCCTTCGGAATGTCTCGCGGCACCGGGCGATCCGACTTTGGAACACGACCGAGATACTTGGCGACGAGGTCCTGCGCTTCCTTGGTATTGAAGTCGCCGACCAGGACGAGCGTCGCGTTATTCGGCACGTAGTAGGTGCGAAAGAAGTCGCGCACGTCATTGATTGACGCCGCCTCGAGATCCTTCATGCTCCCGATCGTCGGGTGCTTGTAGGGATGAACGGTGAACGCCTGATCGTAGATAAGCTCGTTGAGCCGGCCGTAGGGCTGGTTGTCGATCCGCATCCGGCGTTCTTCTTTGACGACTTCGCGTTCCGTCTTGAACACGTCCTCGTCGATACGCAGCGTGGCCAGACGATCCGCCTCCAGCCAGAGCACCAGCGGCAGATACTGCGCCGGTACTGTTTCCCAGAAAACGGTGGCGTCTTCGGTGGTGTAGGCGTTGCTCTGGCCGCCGATGCTGGAGATCCAGGATGGATGCCCCTCGGGCTCAACGTTTTTCGAGCCCTTGAACATCATGTGCTCGAAGAGATGCGCAAACCCGGTGCGGCCCGGACGCTCGTTCTTCGATCCGACGTGATACCAGATTTCGGCGTGCACGATGGGCGTCGAATGATCCTCGAGGAAGACGACCTGCATGCCATTTGTAAGCGTCGTCATCGTGTAATCGAGACGCGTCGGGCGTGTGGCCGCCCGCGCGGCAGGATCCAGTGTCGACAGGGCGAGCGCCGACACTAGCAGCGCACTAATAGTCCGAACCAGGGCATGTCGCATGAGCGATCGGCGCGTTTCCCGCGCCATCGATTATGGCACGGTCGCGCCGACACCCTTACTTCAGGCGCGCTTCGACCTCGGCAAGGCGGGCGTCGAGATCCGCAATTGCTTTGCGCAGCTCGGGGAGCTTTCGAAAGACGGCGGACGACTTGAGCCAGTCACGATTGTTAATGGCGGGATATCCGGAAATGAATGACCCAGGTTCAACCGAATTTGGAATCCCCGTTTGCGCCGTAGCGATCGTCCCCTTGCCGACGGTGATGTGACCCGATACACCGACCTGCCCGGCAAGGGTGACGCTATCTTCGATCGTGGTGCTCCCTGCGATCCCGACTTGGGCCGCGAGCAGCACATTGCGTCCGACGGTTACGCCGTGTGCGACCTGGACAAGATTGTCGATTTTCGATCCGGCGCCGATGCGCGTCTCTCCCACTGCCGGCCGATCGATCGCGGCATTGGCGCCAATCTCCACGTCGTCTTCGACGACGACGGCGCCGATCTGCGGGATCTTGTGGTGACTGCCGTCTGGCTTCGTCGCAAACCCGAATCCGTCGCTGCCAATCACCGCCCCGTCCTGGAGGACGACGCGGTTTCCGATCTGCACGCGCTCGCGGATCGAGACGCGTGCGTGAATGATGCAGTCCTCACCAATCTCGGCGCCGGGGCCAATCGTGACCTGCGGATACACGAGCGTCCGCGCGCCGACACGCGCGCGATCGCCGACAACCACGAACGGCCCAATCACCGCATCAGCGGAGACATTGGCAGTTGCGGCGACGTCGGCCAGGCGATGAATACCCGCGGGCGGGCGATTGCTCTCGGCGAATAGTTCGACCGCCCGTGCAAACGCGAGATAAGGATGGCTGACCCTCAGCATCGCGCACGGTGCCGCCTCGGCTTTTTCCGACAGGATCACCGCAGAGGCGCCGGTCGTCCGCAGCGCGCGTGCGTATTTCGGGTTGGTGAAGAAGGTGAGATCGCCGGGTCCGGCGTCATCAATCCCGGCGACACGATGGATCTCGATCTCGCCGTCGCCTTCGAGGCGGCATTGAAGTCGCTCGGCGATGTCGCGCAGTTTCAACGTTCGAAGTATATGTCGAAGAGATCAATGCTCAATGCTCAATGTTGAATGCTCAATGGAGCCTCCGCTGAACATTGAACTTCTCACCCCGGAATGGCCATTCGCTCGAAGAATTTGACGAGGTGCTCGAGCTTCAATGCGTCAGCGACGCCTCGCACGCGACGGTCGCGCTCGTCGGCATCGAGATCGATCGCTCGCCGCAATTCGGCCAACGGGCTGCTTCGCTCAGCGGTCCACTGGACCGCGTCGAGGCCCTGCCGCGCGCCCCGCATCGACAGATAGTGTCCCACCATACGAAACGCAAAGTAATAGGCAACGAGGTTGGGCCCCGGCAGGAAGAAGAACACACCGGAACCAATGAACCCAAGCGAATCCACGATCAGCCAGAAGCGATGCTTCTCGAAGTCGCGCCCGAGTTGCCGACGGACGAGCGTCGTGGCTCGATGCTCTTCGAGGTCGTCAGGAAAGAAGAGGCAGGCTGACGTCTGACGACGGAGATGCCAGAGCAGACGTTGTTCCGCGATGCTTTCAGCGACGTAGCGAAGCGTGCGCGCCTTGAGGCGGCCGAAGGCGCCACGTGGCGGCTGGTCGCCGTGCGGCCGGCGCCGTTCGCGCTCCGCCTCGGCCAGCATCGCAGAAAAGCGCTGCTTCATGCGCCGGAAGAAACCTGCCGGCTCCTCATCGGGTGACGGCTCGGGTTCATCAGGCACTTCACAATAAAGCTCGTACCGATCCTGTCCGATCGGCACCAGGTACACGTCCATACTTAGATCCGAGGGGCTTTGCCCTCGGACCCCCTTCACGCTCTCTCGCGAGCCGCTTCGCCGGCTCGCTCCGTTCGCGTGGCTCGCTTCGCTGCGCTGGCTCGCGTCTTCCTTCGCGCCGCCTTGCCTCGCCGTCGCGTCTTCAAACCCGTCTGCCGGTCAGCAGCCGCAGCACAATCACGACAAGCGCGACAACCAGGAGGATGTGGATCAGCCCTCCGGCAACGTGCATCGTGAATCCAAGAAGCCACAAAATCAGCAACAGGACGACAACCGTCCACAGCATGGGTAACCCTCCCGCCGCCTTCATGGCGGCAAGGCTCATCTGTGCAAGTGGGGTGCCACGCTATTTTCGAACCCTCCGCGGCGACGTGATCACCGTGACGGGCACAGCCGGACGACCCGCCTCAACCCATGCATCACGAATGAACGCCGCGACCGCTCCGATAGAATCTGACAGCCTCTTCTCGAGGGTCGGCTTCACGACGGCAAAAAACCGGTCGAAGTATCCATCGTCGTAGAAGTCCCGATTGCCGACGGCGGCTTTGTCGGCATCGAGGACGGGCTGCACGAGTGAAAAGCTGGTCATCAATGCGGCAAAGACAAACTCTCGCGGATTGCCGACAGTGGCCGGCAGACTTGGCGACACGTGCACCTTCGATTCATAGCGGGCAAACAGCTCAGATTCAAAACGGGAGTGCACGCCCCACTGCCCCGTCAGTTGCCCGTCGTAGTTCAGCGCGGCGTGAAACGGTTGGTGCGCGTCGGCAACGTAATGAGACAGCACGGACGAAAACAATCGAATGTTCTCGCGGGCGTAAGGAGCTTGCTGCGTGAACGCTTCGACGAGTTTCTTATAGATCTCTTCGCATCGCCACGGCAGCGTTCCGTTTTTCACGACGAAGTCCGCGCCATAACGTTTTACCGCCTCGTCGTAATCGTGCGGGAGCTCCTTGAACGGATACGGACCATACGCATCCATGTCGACGAAATGACGCGGCGGCTCCTCCACCCATCCAACCGTGCGCCACAGATCGGGATCCCCGGCGTGTTCAGCGATGCTGCTCTCGTACTTTTGAAAGTACGGCCGGATCTCGCTCGGCAAAAGCGCCACCGCCCGCGCCATGATGAACTTGTGCACCTCGATTCCCCACGCCGCTGCCGGCCGGGGCACAACGAGAACGGCGACGAGCGTCACCCCGACAATCAGTCGCGTACGCATGATGTTTAACTATACCGTTCCGATCAGCTTTCGAAGCGTCCGGAGATTGCGCGCGTCCCACGGGTCGACGTCGCTCCGGCGCTTGCTCGCGGCCGTCTCGAGTTTGGGTGTCTCGAGCAGCATCGGCAGATGCGCAAACCGAGGATCGTTCAGCAGGCGGCGGAACGGCTCGAGCCCGAGGCAGCCCTTGCCGATGTGTTCGTGACGATCGACGCGGCTGCCGCAGGGCCTTTTCGAGTCGTTCAAGTGAAACACCTGAACGCGATCGAGGCCGACGATTCGATCGAAGTCACGGAACGTGGACTGGTAGCCATCCTCCGTGCACAAGTCGTAGCCGGCGGTCAGCAGATGACACGTGTCGAGACAGATGCCGACGCGCGGCGATCCGTTGACCTCGTCGAGAATCGTGGCGAGATGTTCAAATCGATGTCCCAGGTTCGTGCCCTGGCCGGCAGTGTGTTCGAGCAGCACCTTGACCCGGTGGCGCCGCCGTGCCTTGAGCAGTTGTTTGATCGCGCGACCAATCGCGCGCAGCCCGTCTTCTTCAGTGCCGGACGTGTACGAGCCTGGATGCATGACGAGTCCATCGAGTCCGAGCAGCTCTGCGCGATCGAGCTCGTCGCCCAGCGCAGTGATCGATTGCAATCGAAGCGCCGGCGCAGCCGACGCGACGTTGATCAGATAACTGTTATGGGCCACGACCGGCGAGATACCAGTCTCTTCGATACGACGGCGGAACACGGCAACTTCATCCCCGGGCAGCTCACGCGCGCGCCATTGCCCCGCGGACTTTGTGAAGATCTGCAACGCCTCGCAGCGACTCGCCTTGGCGCGATCCACGGCGCGCGGCAACCCGCCGGCGATTGACATATGCGCACCCAGCCGCGGCATCTACTCGCCGATTACCTCGGCCTCGAAGCGCAAAATTCGCGCGTCGCGCTGCCAGGCATCCTGTTCGAGACCGGCTTTGAGGCAGGTCTGCCGGAGAAACTGCTCGACGGTCCACCCCCACTCGGTCGCAACCTGCGGCAGCAGAAGGCCGCGGCGCAATCCGCGTTCAGCAACGAGACCGTGCCGACCGATGACGATAGCGTCAGAATGCCGCGGATCGATCGGCTCGAGCGGCCCAAGCACGGACACTTCAACCGCGAGTTCCGCCAGTTCGTCAGCCGAAACAGGTGGGAATCTCGGATCCTCGGTCGCCGCATCGGCAGCGCATCGCACGACTTCTCCGGCGAGACCGCGCTGGCATTGCAACGTCCCGAGACATCCGCGCAGCTCGCCGCGGTGTTTGATCGTCACGAAGACACCGGACGCCTCGGGCACTGGAAGCGACAGCGCAGGAGGCTCAGATCCCGTCACCGTCGCAACAACGGATCGGCGGGCGAGATCTACGAGCGCGTGCTTTTGCGCGTCAGTGAGCATCGGAGAACGTGCCAAACGCGGCCGCCAGGTATCCGACCACTCCATCGTAGTCGCCGGAGACTTCGCCAGAGTGTGCGTACTTCAGCACGCGTCCTTCGCTGGCGCCAAGGCTCCGCGCCGCTTTCATCACCGCGATCGCCGCGCCACCGCCGCACGCCACGTACCGTCCGCGCTCGTGTTCGGGATACTGCTCGAACAGATCGAGCAGTCCTTCCGGATCGAATGCGGCAACCCGTTCCCTCACCCGACCATCGAGTGATGCCGCCGTTTTCGCATCGAAGTAGTGTGAAAGATCCGTGCTCGCGATGAGCAGCGCGCGCCGGCCTTGAAACGTGGCGACGAGTGCATCAGCCAGAGCATCGATCGTTGCGCGATGCTGGAATCCAATCAGCACCGGCACGATTGGGAGATCAGGATGCAACCGGCGGATGAACGGCAACTGCATCTCGAGCGAATGCTCGCGGTGATGCGCCGACGGCATCTCCTTCACGATTGGTGACGCCGTCAACGCGCGGGCCGCCGCTTCATCGATCGGTGCGACCCCAAGTGGAGAGTCGAACCCTCCGTCTGGCCAGAGCGCCGCCCCCTCGAACGCGACGAAATGCGACGGGCCGACGAGGACGGCGACATCGAATTCTCCGTGAGCCGTGGCCTTGTACGCGTGCGCCGCCACCGGACCCGAGAACATCATGCCCGCATGCGGCGAAATGATCGCGGTGAGAGTACCGCGGGGGCCGTGCGATGCAGCCTCGAGATAAGCGTCGACCTCGCGTGTCAACGCGCCGGCGCTTCCCGGATACCAGGTCCCCGCCACGGCCGCAGGACGAATCATGGGTCAATCCTGAAAGTGCTGATGTTGACTGCTGATTGCTGAATTTGAGGATTCATCAGCATCAACATTCAGCATTTCACAAGTGATACGATCTGCCCGATGTCGAACACCTTCTCGAGCCGCGACGTCGAACGCGTCGCGCGCCTGGCCCGCCTGGAGCTCACGCCTGACGAAAAGGATCTCTTCGCGCGTCAGCTGGCGGACATCCTCGCCTACGCCGAACAGATACAGCGCGTACCCACGGACGGCGTTGAGCCCACGTCGCACGCGGGTGATGCGGCCGCGCTTCGCGACGATGTGGTCGTTCCCTCGCTACCCCGGGAAGAGTCTCTGGCTGCGGCCCCCGATGCCGATCCATCGACCGGCCTCTTCAAAGTACCACGGGTGCTCTCCTGATGGACGCACCAATCGACGTTCAATCCATTCGTGACGCGGTCGCCACGCGCGAACGCTCAGCCGTCGATGTCTGCCGGGCGGCGCTCGATCGAATTGCGGCGCTGGACCCGCCATTGAATGCATTCCGCACGATTGCGCGGGAACGTGCTCTCGCGCGTGCGGCCGAGCTGGACAGGCGGACCGACCTTCGCAGCCTGCCGCTACTCGGTGTGCCGATCGCACTCAAAGACAACCTGTGCACGCGCGGCGTCCGGACCACCGCATCGTCGCGCATCCTCGAGAATTACGTTCCCCCCTACAACGCGACCGTTGTGCAACGCCTCGAGGCAGCCGGAGCGGTGATCATCGGGAAAACAAATTGCGACGAGTTCGCGATGGGTTCGTCGACAGAAAACTCCGGCTATGGACCGACGCGAAATCCCTGGGCGGTCGATCGCACACCGGGCGGATCGAGTGGGGGATCGGCGGCGGCAGTCGCAGCCGGAATGGTTCCGCTCGCGCTGGGATCGGATACAGGCGGATCAATTCGTCAGCCTGCGGCACTGTGTGGCGTCGCTGGTTTCAAACCGTCCTACGGGCGCGTGTCGCGATACGGACTCCTCGCGTTTGCGTCATCGCTGGATCAGATTGGACCGTTTGGCACTTCGGTCAAAGACGTGGCGTTGGTGCTGAATGCGATCGCCGGACACGACCCGTGTGATTCGACCTCGTCGGAGGCAGCCGTGCCCGACTTCACCACGGCTGTCACCGGAGGCGGAGATCTTCGAGGCACGCGAATCGGCGTACCACGTCATCTGTTCCGCGAAGGTGTCGATCGCGAGGTGATGCAGGCGTTCGATGCGGCGATCGAGGTCGCGCGGAATCGCGGCGCCGAAATCGTCGACGTCACGCTCGAGCACAGCCCCGAAGCGATTCCGGTCTATTACATCATCGCCACGGCGGAAGCCAGCGCGAACCTCGCGCGCTACGACGGCGTGCGTTACGGCTACCGCGCCAAGGACACGACCACGCTTGGCGAGATGTACGATCGCACGCGCGGCCAGGGCTTCGGCCGTGAAGTGAAGCGACGGATCATTCTCGGCACCTATGTGCTTAGCGCCGGATACTACGACGCGTACTATCGAAAGGCACAGCAGGTCCGCACGTTGATCCGGCGCGATTACGATCGGGCGTTCGCAAGCGCCGACGTGATCGCGATGCCGACAAGCCCGACCGCGGCATTCAAGTTGGGCGAGCGCACCGAGGATCCCGTACAGATGTATCTGTCGGACGTCTTCACCGTCGGCGCGAATCTCGCCGGGCTTCCAGGAATCAGCGTGCCGTGCGGATTCACCACCACACGATTGCCGATTGGTCTGCAGTTCACAGGGCGCGCGATGGAAGATGCGACCGTGCTGCGCGTCGCGCATGCGTACGAACTGGCGACGGCATGGTCGAAGGAACGGCCGCCGGTCGCATCTGAGTTATCGCGGTAACATCAGTCACCATCGTTCGCAGTCACGCTGCATTCCTGACTCCACAACTTCTACTTCGCCGTCAGGGCACGCTGCCAAGCTTCAAACGTCATCGCATCGAATTCTCCGGCGCGCAGTGGAGTGATTGCCGCAAAGCCGTGATCGGTTGCCCACACGTCGGTGCCTTCGACATCGCCGGCCGGGTCCTTCCAGATGCTCCAGAACATCCGCCGTCCGGTTGGCGAGCGCTGTTCCTCAAATCGTTCTTCACCTGATTGCGCGCTCTGACGAGTGACGCGCACTCCCTTGATCGCCGTCTGCGGACCGGGCGGGACGTTCACGTTCAACAAAACACCAGCCTCGAGGCCGCGCTGCCGCACCATCTCCGCGACCCGCCGCACGATCTCGGCCGCGGCGGCATAGTTCGTTTCCTCCACCGACAACGAGGAGGCAATCGCGGGAATGCCCATGAGCGCCGCCTCACGCGCCGCACCGACTGTGCCGGATACATACGTCACCATTCCCAGGTTGTAGCCTCGATTGATGCCGGAGACGACGAGATCGGGACGTGAGGACATGAGCGCACGAACACCGACCTTCACGCAGGTCGCAGGCGTGGCGATGATTGAAAAGCCGCGCAGGCCACCCGTGAGCGTGACTTGATCGACAAAGATTGGATCGGATGTGACGATCGAGTGCCCTTTGCCGCTCTGGTTCTCCGACGGTGCCGCGATCGTAATCTCGCCGAGCGGCTGAAGCGCCTGAGCCAGCGCCAGAATTCCGGGCGCACGAACACCATCGTCATTGGTCACGAGGATGCGGTAAGGGCGCTGGGCCGGCGCGGCTGCCGCACCCGATGCGGGTGCACTCGATGCGGGCGCGCCGGCGGGAGTCGCCGGCGCAGTCGCCGGGACGGAGTGCACGCACGCGGATGCCGCAACAATGTAGAGAAAAAGGGCCCGTACGCAGATTGAGCGGTTCATCCGGCGATGCTATCGCAGATGAACCGCTCAGTGCGCGCCGCTTTAGCGCGCGATCGCGGTCGTCGTCGACGTCGGGCGCAGCAGCAACCACACGACGAACGCAACAGCGAGCAGAGGGAGAAGCGGCACAGCAACGGCGACCATGGTTGCGATCGCCGCAATCACAAATCCAACGAGGAGGATCGGGCTGAGGATGACGAAGAACAGGCCGCCGATGAGCGCCTTCAGCAACAGCAGCGGCACGAGTAGCAACCGAAGCGGCAGAAGCACGAGCCACAGCACGATCTTCAGCAGCGTAACCAGGACCATTACGACCGCGAAGACCACCAGGGCAACGCCAGCCAACAGACCCAGTTCAATCACGTGACACTCCTTATTCGGGAGTTACGCGGGTGGTACTTCGGAAGTTCCGATGGCTCGGCTGGCTACTCGCGGGGAATCCCTCGAGGCGAGCCCTCGTAGTTGGTGGGAAGCGTGTACTGGATGAGGCCCGTCCGCACCTCCTCCATCGCCATGCGTTCGAGCTTGTACGGCCCGTGCGACACGGCGCGATCGATGCGAGGCAGCGCGCCTCGCCGCAATTGCTTCGCACGCTGCGCCGCAACGTCGACAAAAAGAAATCGACTCGTGATGGGTGCTGCGCGTTCGGTCTCGCCTGCGGGAGAGCTGTCAGTCTGCAGTTCCTCGTCAGCCATGGGTACGGGAGCGTACTTGAAAGCGCGCCGGCGGACAAGAAGGCCGGCGGAAACGCCGGCCTTCGCATGGCGACTTACCGCCGATTCGATTTATTCACTAACCACGATCTGTTTCGGCTTCGCTTCCGCGCGCTGCGGAAGGCGGACCGTCAGCACACCATCTTTGTAGGTCGCGGCGATGTTAGCCGGGTCAACCGTCGCGGGCAGCGTGAACGAACGGCTGAATGTCCCGTGGAAGCGCTCGAGGCGCTGGAAGCGATCGCGCGCGATCTCTTCAGCCTTCCGCTCGCCCTTCAACGTCAGCACGTTGTTCTCGAACGTCACGGTGATGTCTTCCCGCTTCATGTCCGGCAGTTCGGCTTTGATCACGAGCTCGTGATCGTTGCCTTCGTAGATATCAACCGGCGGCACCCAGCCCCGCGAGAAGCCTTCGCCGTAAAAGTTGGAAAACATATTGTTGAGTCGGTCGATCTCCATCCCCGCCAGCTCACGCAGTGGATCCCATCGAACGAGAGCCATTGAAAGAACCTCCTGAAATCTCTTTAGCGGCTGCCCTAGGTGGCAGCGACCAGACTAATGTAGGGCATATATTAGCGCTTGTCAAGCATTTTATATGATTATCTTACGCTCATATATTTGCCGATCTTGGCTGGTCGCTACTCGCTCCTCGCATGATTCTGCCGGGCTGACGAAGGGACGAGAAGCGAAGAACGGGAAACCAGGAACGAGAAGCGAGAAGCGCGGAGCGAGAAGCGAGAAGTGTAGCGAGAGCGATAGAATGCTCTCGTGGCTCGAATCTTTGTCGAACGACGCGAGATGGACGAAGAGCTGAGGCGATTGTTCGAACAGCTCACCGGGATTGACACCCGGCCTCATGCCGCGGAATGTCGGGTTCCGCTGGACGTCGTCGAAACATCAGCCGGTATCGAAGTGATCATGGATGTCGTCGGCGTCGAGGCGGACGCCGTGCAAGTGGTGATCGCTCGCGACACCCTGCTGATTACGGGCATGAAGCGGCCCGCGGGATGCGAGCACCAGGGGGACGCCACCTTTCACGTCGCTGAGCGCGTGTTTGGACGTTTTGCGCGCGTGGTGCGGCTCGCGGGTGCGTTCGACGTGGCCCGGGGCGACGCGACGCTGCGCGCCGGGGAGCTTCGCGTGACGGTGCCGCGAATGGAAGAAAGGCGCGGCCGCGAGCATCGCATTCCGGTACGGGCCGACTGACGTGCGGATTGTCTTCATCGGCGACATCTTCGCCAAATCCGGCCGCGACATCGCCAGACGCGCCATTCCCGCTCTCGTCGAACGCCATCAGATTGATTTCGTCATCGCCAACGTCGAGAACTCGGCGGCGGGCTTCGGCGTGACTGGTGATATCGCCGACACGATTCTCGAGTTCGGCGTGGATGTGATGACGTCTGGCAATCATGTGTGGGACAAGAAGGAAGTCCTCGACTATCTGCCGCGTCAGCCGAAGCTGCTCCGGCCTGCGAACTTTCCCGCCGGCGCTCCTGGCCGGGGAAGTTACATCGGGCGCACGCGAACCGGAGAGCCGGTGGGTGTGCTCAACTTGATGGGGCGAATCTTCATGACGCCGCTCGACGATCCGTTTGCGATCGCGGCACGCGAGGTCGAAGCAATGCGCGCGAAGACGCGCATCATCATTGTCGATTTCCACGCCGAGGCCACGTCCGAAAAGATCGCCATGGGATGGCATCTCGACGGCCGCGCGACCGCCGTGTTTGGCACGCACACGCACGTGCAAACGGCTGACGAACGGATCCTGCCGAAGGGCACTGCCTGCCTCACCGACGTCGGGATGACCGGACCTCACGACTCGATCATCGGCGTGACGGTCGAAGCCGCACTGGGACGTTTCCTGAGCGGGATGCCTGCGAAGTTCGAGGCAGCAACGGGCCCGGCACGCCTGAACGCCGTCGTGGTGACGGCCGATCCGGGAACTGGCAAAGCCACGGCGATCGAACGGCTGAACATGTCGACGCAGGAAGTTGATGTGCTTGCCGCGGCATCCGTGCCTGCCCGGTAGACCGATGTCGGATCTCTTCTCCCTCCCCTTCGAAGAGGACGCCGCCCGAACCGGAAGTTCCGGCCGGCGCGAGCGCCGTGTCTTTTCCGTATCCGAACTGACGGCAGCAATCCGCGGTGTGCTCGAAACGGGATTCGGCGAGATCTGGGTTGAAGGGGAATTGTCGAACACCCGGACCTGGAACACCGGTCATGTCTATTTCACGTTGAAAGACGGGGACTCACAGATCAAGGCGGTCATGTTCCGATCGGCCGTCCGCTATCTCAAGTTCAAACCTGAAGACGGCATGCACGTCGTCGTGCGCGGACAGCTGAGCGTCTACGAGACCAAAGGTGAGTATCAGATTGTCTGCGAGCACCTCGAGCCGCGCGGTCTCGGCGCGCTGCAGATGGCCGTCGAACAACTGAAAAAGAAACTGCAGGCCGAGGGGCTGTTCGATGCTTCGCGCAAGCGGCCGCTCCCGTCGCTGCCGCGAATCATTGGCATCGTCACTTCGCTCGATGGCGCAGCGCTGCGCGACATCATCAAGGTCCTGCGACGGCGTCATCCGAACGCGCACCTTCTCATTCGTCCGACGCGCGTGCAGGGAGAAGGCGCGGCGGCGGACATTGCCGAAGCGCTGCGCGCGATCGTCAAGGTTCGCGGCGTCGATGTCGTCATCGTCGGGCGCGGCGGCGGGTCATTCGAGGACCTGGTCGCGTTCAACCAGGAGCCGGTCGCGCGCGCGATTGCGTCCTCCCCTGTGCCGATCGTCTCCGCCGTGGGGCACGAGGTCGACGTCACGATCGCCGACTTCGTCGCCGATCTTCGCGCCCCGACGCCGTCGGCCGCTGCCGAGCTCGTGGTCACGGCGAAGGATGAATTCTGTGCCCGCGTCTCGCGTCTGGGACAGCGGCTCGAGTCGGCCGTCCGGGCGAGTGTCCAGCGGCGTCGCGCCGGCGTTCACGCCTTGAGCAGTCGGCGCGGGCTGGCGAGCTGGCACACGCGCCTCGCGATGCGTGGGCGGCATGCGGCGGAGCTGACGTATCAGCTAAGAAGGATCGCCGGGACACAGATTGCGCGGCGTGAGCGTGCTTTCCGGACACTTCGACTGCGACTCGAGGCGCGGGATCTGCGGCGGCATGTCTCGGCGATGCGGTCGCGCCTCGCGAATGCCGAGGGTCGTCTCGGCAAAGCGACCGCGGCGGCGCGTCACCGGGCAGACTCGCGCGTGGCCTCGCTCGCCGGCCGGCTGGAAAACCTGAGCCCGCTCGGCGTGCTTGCGCGAGGATACGCAGTCTGCTGGAATGCCGATCGCACGGCCATCATCCGGAGTGCCGCCGCGGTGTCCGCGGGCGATCGCGTGCGCGTGACGCTGCGGGAAGGCGAACTTCACTGCGATGTGCGCGGCAAGGACGGACATGGATCCGACAATCAAAGACTTTGAGTCGGCGATCGCAGAGCTCGAGACGATCGTCAAACGGCTCGAGGACGGCGATCTCGCGCTCGAGAAATCGTTGGAGCTCTTCGAACGCGGCGTGCAGCTCTCGCGCTTTTGTCATTCAAAGCTCGAAGAGGCGGAACGGCGCGTCGAGATCCTCACCGAACGTGGCGAGGTCAAGCCGGCGCCGTCGTCGTTTGGCGCTGACGCCGGCGATCAAGAACGGTCGCGGTGACGATCGCGCCGACAGATCTGCAGGCCTGGCTCGCGTCACGGCGCGATGCCCTTGAACGGGCACTCGAGCGCTATCTCCCGGCCACCAGCTCCGCACCTCCGACGTCGGGGTTCGTCCCCGCATCGAGACGCGCGCCGGCACGCGTGGCTGAGTCGATGCGTTACAGCCTCTTCGCCGGCGGCAAGCGACTGCGGCCGATGCTCGCGCTGGCGTCCGCCGGCGCGGTTGCCGAACATGCCGGCATCTCGATGGCGCAGGCGGAAGACCTCGCGCTTCCAGTCGCATGCGCACTGGAAATGATTCACACCTACTCGCTCGTGCACGACGATCTCCCGGCAATGGACAACGACACGATGCGCCGCGGACGACCGACGGCGCACGTGGTTTTCGGCGAGGGCCTTGCGATTCTCGCGGGAGATGCGCTTCTGACCGAAGCGTTCGCGCTGATGTCGCGCGAACCGGCCGAGGCGGAGAGTGTGTCACCCGTCGATTTGAATCGCCGCAGGCTGCAGGCCATCGCCATCGTTGCCGACGCAGCCGGCGCGGCCGGCATGGTTGGCGGTCAGGCCATCGATCTCGATGCCGCCCGTCCCGGTGCGACATCGCTCGACGCCGCAGCGCTTCGAGAGATGCACATGCGCAAGACCGGTGCGCTCATCGTGGCGTCCGCCTTGAGCGGCGCGATCATGGCGGGCGCACGCGAACCGATCGCGGAAGCCATCGGTCGCTATGGCGTCGAGATCGGCCTCGCGTTTCAAATCGTTGACGACATCCTTGACGTCGAGGGAGCCTCCGCGGAGTTGGGGAAAACGGCGGGCAAAGATGCGGCGGCCGGGAAGCCGACCTATCCGGCGCTCTACGGACTGGACGCATCTCGCAAACTCGCATCCGAGTGCATCGCCCGCGCGACCAGCGTTCTGCACCAGGCCAGGCTCGGTGGACAGCTGCCGGCGATCGCACACTGGGTGGTCGGCCGAACCCATTGAAGAAGACGAAGACCTCGAACACCGTCCGTCTGGACACATTGCTCGTCGATCGCGGACTCGTCCCGTCGCGCGAACGCGCGCGCGCGCTGATTCTTGCTGGCAGTGTCCGCGTCAATGGCCAACCCGCATCCAAGGCCGGCGCGGCGGTCGCGACCGATACTGACGTGACCGTCGTCGCGCCGGATCATCCCTACGTCGGCCGAGGCGGGGTCAAGCTCGCGCACGCGCTCGAGACGTTTTCGATTATCGTGGCGGAGCGCATCGCGCTCGACATCGGCGCGTCAACCGGCGGATTCACCGATGCGCTTCTTCAACGCGGTGCGTCGCGTGTGGTCGCGCTCGATGTCGGCCATGGACAGCTCGATTGGAAACTGCGAAACGATCCGCGCGTCGACGTCGTCGAGCGTGTCAACGCACGGTCGCTGACGATGGCCGATCTACCGCCCCGGCGCGCCCCCTTTGACATCATCACGATCGACGTGTCGTTCATTTCACTGAGGCTGATTCTTCCCGTCGTCCCTCCACTGCTCCGTGACACCGGCGACGTGGTTGCGCTGGTCAAACCGCAATTCGAAGCCGGTCGCGCCGAAATCGGCAAAGGCGGCATCGTCCGCAGCGAGGACGTGCGCGCCCGCGTGCTCGAAGAAGTGACCAACGCGGCCGATGCGTTAGGATTGGGTCGCGCGGGAGCCATCGAATCTCCCATTTCCGGAATGGAAGGCAATCGGGAGTTTCTGCTGCATCTTCGACGCCGCACATGACGGTTTCACGTCCAATCACACGCGTCGGACTCGTCGCCAAGGCCGGTTTGACTGCCGCCGCTGGCGCACTTGCGGAACTTGCCGGCTGGCTCGAAGCTCGCGGCGTGCATGCCGTGTTCGAAACCGAAACCGCCGCGGTCGCCGGACTGCCGCCAGGACGACGAACCGTCAGCCGCGACGACCTGCCGCGTGCGTGCGATCTGATTGTCGTGCTCGGAGGCGACGGAACCCTCATCGGCATGGCCGATCGGATTGCTCAGTCAGCGGCTGATGTTCCGATTCTGGGCGTGAACTTCGGTAGTCTCGGCTTCCTCACCGAGATAACCCTGCCGGAGCTATACCCGTCACTCGAATCCGTGCTGCGTGGCACGGCGCAGATTGAAGAACGCATGATGTTGCGCTCGCGGACGCGCCGCGACGCCAACGTGCACGCCGATCACCTCGCGCTCAATGACGTCGTGATCACCAAGGGTGCGCTGTCACGCATCATCGATCTTGAAGTCGAGATCGGCGACCGGCCGATCATGCGCGTGCGCGCCGACGGCTTGATCGTGGCGAGCCCGACCGGATCGACGGCCTACAACCTCGCTGCCGGCGGGCCGATTTTGCATCCCGAAGTCGATGCGGTGATGTTGACTCCGATCGCGCCGCACATGCTGACAAACCGGCCTGTCGTTGTCCCCGCATCCTTCGAAATCCACGTGCGCCCGGTCTTTGATGGATCGAACGAAGAGGTCTACATGACGATTGACGGCCAGTCCGGACATGCTCTCCAGGCCGACGACGAGATCTGTATTACGCGGGCGGAGCGGCCGCTGCGACTAGTCCGGGCGTCAACACGCACTTACTTCGATGTATTGAGACAGAAGCTGAAGTGGAGCGAACGGTGAACTCTGAAATTTTCGATTGCTGATTTTTGATTGCTGATTTTTCTGGTTGCGAACTTCGGATTGCGGATTGTGAGCCTCTTTCAATCAGCAATCAGCAATCGTCAATCAGCAATTTCAGCGTCGATGTCTCTGATACTGATCGACATTCCTGTTGTGCTCTTCCAGCGTTGCCGCAAACGCATGTGAGCCATCCCCGCGCGCGACGAAGTAGAGGTACGGCACGTCGGCGGGACGCGCGGCGGCTTCGAGTGACGCGCGGCCGGGATTCGCAATCGGCCCTGGCGGCAGCCCCGGGTATCGGTAGGTGTTATACGGCGAATCGATTTGCATGTTCTCGCGCGTGAGATTGCCGTTGTAGCGGTTGGCACGCTCGAGCGCATAGATGACCGTTGGATCGCACTGCAGCGCCATCCCGATTTTCAACCGGTTGCTGTAAACCGCCGCGACAAGCGGCCGCTCCTCCGGCTTTCCTGTTTCCTTTTCGACGATTGATGCCAGTGTCACGAGCTCGCGCACGGTGAGCCCTCGCGCCTCAGCCGCCGAGAGAGTCTCGGGCGCAAGAGCTTTCTCAAAGCCCGCGACCATGCGCGGCACGAGTTGCGCGGCGTCGGTCTGTCGGGTCATCGCATACGTGTCGGGAAAAAGATATCCCTCGAGATCTTTTGCCGCCGGATCCAGTTTTCGAATGAGGTCCACAGCCGATGCGGACTTCGAAAACTCGGCCGCTGATCCCAGCCCCTTGGACTCGAACAACTGCGCCATCTCGCGAATCGTGAGTCCTTCGCGGAACGTAATGGGAATCAGATAGACATCGCCACGCGCAATCTTGTCGACGACCTCTCTTACTGTCATTGGTCGATCGAACCGGTACTCTCCGGCTTGCAGGCGCCGGCCCAGGCCCGAACGCAGAATCTCGAAGCGAAACCCGAGTCTGTCGCGAATGACTCCTGCGTCCGCTAGACGTCGCCCGATGGACGTCGGGCCGGAACCTTCAGGGATTTCGACGAACTGCTCCGGCCCCTCATAACCCTTGAAGGGTGAAAGTTCCGCCAGGGCGATCCGCCAGCCAGCAAATCCGGCGACCAACAGGATGAGGATGAAGACCCAGATCGCAAGCCGCTTCACGCGTTCTCGCTTTCCATCCGCCCGGCGCGCCGCGGGCGCTCATCGAGATAGTCCTGAAGAATGATGGCGGCCGATCGCGCGTCAAGAAGCGCCTTGCGTTTGCGCCAGTCCTTCTCGCGGCCGGCGAGTTCGCTCTCCGCTTCGATGCTGCTGAGCCGCTCGTCCTGGAGGATCACTGGAACAGCGATCGATGAGCGCAGCGCTGCCGCGATGTGTTCTACCACCGCCGTCTGCGCCGTCGGCTCTCCGTTCAGCCTGCGCGGATATCCGAGCGCAATGGCGGAGAGTCCGTCTGCTTCCGCGAGAAGTGCCGCAGCTTCCTGCGCGAGCACTGCCGCAACACGGTCCGGTCCGCCGTTGACCGCGATCGTTTTCCACGGCCGCGCCAGAAGCCCCGTCGCATCTGATAACGCCAGTCCGATTCGGCGGCTACCGTAGTCGATCCCAAGCACTCGCACCCCGAAAGAGTACACCATCCGTTATCCGGGATCCGTTGTCCGGGATTCGTGCTCCGGGATCCGATCCGTGTTAATCCGTGTTTTTCCGTGGCCCTGTTTTTCCGTGGCCCGTGTTTTTCCGTGGCCCGTGTTCGTCCGTGGCTATAATCGCGAGCACATGCGCACGCGATCGCTCGTCGCCGCGCTCATCGCCATTGTTGCTGTCGCAGTGGCCGTTGCGCTGACCCAGACCTCGCTCTTCCGCAACCGTCGTCCTCCAAGCAAGTACTCGCAGCGCCTCGTCATCCTGGGGTTTGACGGAATGGATCCGGCGCTCGTCGGCCGCTGGATGCGTGACGGCAAGCTACCGCATCTCAAGCGACTCGCCGAACAGGGTGGCATGTATCCGCTCGCCACCACGCGTTCGCCGGAGTCACCGACGGCGTGGGCCTCGTTTGCGACCGGCGTGAACCCGGGAAAACACAATATCTACGACTTTCTCGTCCGCGATACGTCCACGTATCTCCCCGATCTCGGAATGGTGCGCCGCGAGCCGGCAAAATTCCTGTTCGACTACATTCCCTACGCGAAACCCAGGCTGTTTTCGCTGCGTGGCGCCACTTCCTTCTGGGTGACGGCGGGCAAGGCCGGCGTGCGCTCCAGTGTGCTCACCGTTCCTGTGACCTTTCCGCCTGAAGATGTGCCCAACGGTGAAATGCTCTCCGGTCTCCCCCTGCCCGATATTCGCGGAACAATGGGCACCTTCTATTACTTTGCGACCGATCTCAGCCGATATGAAGAGGGGAACACGGAGTTTGGCGGCATCCTGAAGCGCTTGATTGTCGATAACGACGTTGCACACACGGAACTTATCGGCCCGCCGAACCCGGTCATCAAGCAGAAGATTCAGGCGATTCGGAAGAAGGGAACCTTGACGGCCGACGATCGGAAGGTGATCGCGGACTTGCAGTCGCAGGAGGACGTGCACGTCCCATTCACCATTCGATGGAATCGTGCCGCGAAAACCGCGACGGTGGAAATCGCCGGAGAGTCGCTTCTCCTTGAACCGGGAAAGTTGAGTCGATGGATCAATCTCGATTTCAAAGTGAACTTTCTCGTGCGCCTGCATGGCATGGCGCAGTTGTTACTGATGAACGCCGGCAACGAACTGCAGCTATACATTTCTCCAGTCAACTGGAAGCCTGACAAGCCGCCCGTGCCGATGTCGTCGCCTGAGTCGTTCTCCGCGGATTTGTTCGAGCGTCTTGGATATTACCGGACGCTGGGATGGGCCGAAGCAACCTGGCCGCTGAATGAAGGTCGCATGGACGAAAAGACGTTCATGGACGATCTCTACAAAGCGTTCGACGATCGGGCGCAGGTGATTCTGAACCGCATCGACTCGCGTGAGTGGGACGTCCTCGTTGGTGTTATCGAATCGACCGATCGCGTCCAGCACATGATGTGGCGCCTCATGGACCCGAAACATCCGATGTACGATGCGACGCTTGCCGGCAAATTCGGCGACTCGATCGAGCGCGTCTACCGGCGTGCCGATCAATTCGTCGGCGAAGTACTGGAGCACATCGATCCGGGAACCGCGATCCTGATCGTGTCGGATCACGGCTTTCACTCGTGGCGCAAGGCTGTGAACCTGAACACCTGGCTCGTGCAACAGGGCTACATGGTTCTTCAGGGTCAGCAGCCGGGTGAAAAGAAGCTCGACGATCTCTTCGGCGCCGGTGAATTCTGGGAGAACGTCGACTGGAGCCGCACCCGCGCCTACGCGATGGGCATTGGCCAGATTTACTTCAATCTCCGGGGACGGGAAGGCAAGGGCATCGTCAGTCCGGGAGCTGAAGCCAAGCAACTCGCCGACGAGTTGAGCGCAAGACTTCTCACGCTGAAAGATCCCGACGATGGGTCGCCGATCATCCGATCCGTTTACAAACGCGACGACGTGTATTCAGGAGAATACCTATCCAACGCGTCAGAGCTGCAGGTCGGGATGGAAGACGGCTATCGCGTGTCGTGGCAGACGACGCTCGGAGGATCGCCGCAGGGAATCGTCTATCCCAATATGAAGAAATGGAGCGGCGATCACGGAGGGTACGACTACGCGACGACGGCAGGGATACTGATTTCGAATCGCGCGGTGACTCGCACCGGCGGGAGTCCTTCGATCATGGACGTCGCGCCCACGGTGTTGAAGTATTTCGGGCTCCCCATCCCCGGTGACATTGATGGCAGGTCACTTTTTTAACCGACGGGCTTCGCCCCTCGAACTCCCCGGCACGGTCTCTCGCGAGCCGCTTCGCCGGCTCGCTCCGCGCCGATGCGCCAACGGCGCGAAGGCGGGCGCGTGGCTGACTTCGCTCCGCTCGCTCGCGTCTTCCTCCGCGCCGAGTTGCCTCGCGGCAACACTGTCGCTCGCCGCGACACTGTCGCTTTCCGCCCAGTCGCCGCCTGCAAGCGATCAATCCGGCGCTGATGCGGCATCGAAACGCGCGGCGGAGCGGATTCGCGCCCTGCAGAAGGAATCGGATGCGCTTGCCTCGCAAGAGCGCACGTTGCTCGTCGAGCTGCGAAAGCTCGAAGTCGACCGCGAGTTGAAGACGGAGGAACTGGCGAATGCGGAACGCGAGCTGCGGCGGACGCGCGAGAAAGTGGCGGCGACGAGCGCGCGCGCGGCCGCCCTCAAGAGCACTGCGGATACGCAGCGGCCAGAAGTCGAACACCGCCTGGTCGATCTGTACAAGTTGGGCCAGGCGGGTTACTGGCGATTGCTGCTCGACGTCGATGACCTGCGGTCGATCGGACGCGTGTATCGCACTGCGGCGGCGCTCAATCGCCTCGACCGCGAGCGGGTCCAGCAGCACGAGCGCACACTGTTGTCGCTGAAGCAGGAACGTGAATCACTCGAAGCGCACGTGCGCGAGGTGACCAAGCTGCAGGAGCAGGCGCTCGCGGCGAAGGTGGCGATCGACAGGGCGGTAGCGGCAAGAACAGCGCTGGTCGCCTCGATCGATGAACGGCGCGACTTGAACGCTCAACTCGCCGGCGAATTGGAAGCGGCCCAGCAGCGGCTCCAGGGGACCGTGGCGCAGCTTGGTGGTCGTGGCGCCACGGTGATGCTTCCCCTTGCACCATTTCGCGGGGCGTTACCATGGCCGGCGCAGGGTATTGTGACGGGTCGCTTTGGACGCCAGACCAACAGTCGGTTCGGGACGTCGATCGCTCGAAGCGGGATAGAAATCTCGATGGCGGAAGGTCAGCCAGTGCGGGCGGTTCACGAGGGAACCATCGCGTATGCGGATCAATTCACCGGCTACGGCAACCTCATCATTGTCGACCACGGCGACAGCAACTATTCACTCTACGGGTATCTTTCATCGATTGAGACTGGCCGCGGAACGCACGTGAATGCCCAGGCTCAGCTTGGAACGTCAGGGCGCGACCCCAGCGGCAATCCCGCCCTGTACTTCGAGCTACGAATCGACGCCAAACCTGTGGATCCCTTACAATGGCTGAAGAAGTAAAAACATGACTTTAAAGACTCGGCTTTCCATCCTGCTGCTGTCGACACCGGTGCTCATCTTCGTCGTTGTCGGAGGACTGATCGGCCGCGCCTCGGCTACCAGCGGCGACGAAACTATCCGGGAGCTGAGGGTGTTTCAAGACGTGCTGCGCCTGGTCATCTCCAACTACGTCGAAGAGGTCAAGGTTGACCGCGCCATGGAAGGGGCGATGAAGGGCCTCGCTGACGGACTGGATCCTGACAGTGCGTACCTGACTCCGCAGCAGGTCACGGACGTGCAGTCGGGCGCGCCGCTTCCGGACGGCGATCTGGGCCTCGAACTCACGCGGCAGTACTACCTGCGCGTCATCGCCGCACGCGATGGGTCCCCCGCCGACAAGGCTGGACTTCAGACCGGTGATTACATTCGCGGCATCGATGGAAAACCGACTCGCGACATGTCGGTGTTTGAAGGGACGCGATTGCTGCGCGGTCAACCCGGCTCGAAGGTGACGCTGACGGTCATTCGCGGCAACGCTGCCGATCCTCACGAAGTGGCGCTGGTGCGCGAGAAGCCCGCGACCGCCGTCGTATCGGGCAGGATCGCCGCGCCTGAAGTCGGGTACGTGCGTATCACGAGCTTCCGCGAAGGCGTCGTCGATCAGCTCAAGAAACAGATCGGCGATCTCACGCGCGCGGGCGCGAAGTCGCTGGTGGTTGACGTCCGGCACACGGCTGAAGGGCCGCTCGACAACGGTGTGGCGGCGGCCAGACTGTTCGTGAAGTCAGGAACGATCGCGATCAAGAGTGGACGCGAAGCCGACAAGGATTTGGACAAGAGCAAAGCAAAGGATTCCGCCACCGCCGCAGCGAACCGCGAAACGATCACCGCGGCGTCTGGCGATGGTGCGATTGACCTACCCGTCCAGATACTGATCACAACGGGTACCGCGGGCGCATCGGAAGTGTTCGCCGCCGCGCTCGACGGCAACAAGCGCGCAGATCTCGTAGGCGAACGCACGCTCGGCCGTGCTGCCTTGCAGAAACTCGTCAAGCTTCCCGAGAACCGCGGGCTGTGGCTCACCTACGCTCGTTACATGACACCCGCCGGCGAATCGATCCAGGGAAAGGGATTGAAGCCGGATGTCGAAATCGAGGACAACGACGTGGCCGACTTCGGTCAGGCGGCCGCCTCTGAGAAGGATCCGATACTCGACGCCGCGCTCGCGCGCGCCGCAAAAAAAGCCGCGTAAGCTGCTCAAAACTGCACGGAATTTCTTGACACCCTCGGATCGGTCGCGTATAACGCGGACACACGGAAGATCCGCGCGACGCGTTTGATCTTTGCTCCCTGTCTTGAGACGCGGCTCGGGGTGACCCTGAGCGCGATCGAAAGGCCGAGCGTTCGCGAATCTTTGTCCACCGGGAGGCATTCATGAACAAGCAGGACCTCATCGCAAAGATCGCGCAGGACACGGGCATCACGAAATCGAATGCGACCGCCGCAGTCGAATCGTTCTTCGACGGCATTACGAAGTCGTTGAAGAAGGGTCAGGCGATCACGTTCGTCGGGTTCGGCACATTCAAGACCGCGCAGCGCAAGGCGCGGACCGCCCGTAACCCGCAGACGGGTGCCGAAATCAAGGTCCCGAAGCGCCGGGTGGTCCGCTTCACCGCTGGCAAAGCTCTCAAAGGGGCGGTCAACTAAACCTTTTCAAAGGGACAAGGCTCCTTCCTTGTCCCTTTTCCCTTTTGCCTTTTTCCTTTTCCCTTTGGTAAACTAACTGTTCGGTAAGGCCAGTGTTTTCAAGACATAGGCGCGTAGCTCAGTTGGTTAGAGCGCCTGCTTGACACGCAGGAGGTCAGCGGTTCGAGTCCGCTCGTGCCTACCAACCTTCGCTCGCCTTCTGACGCAGACGAGCTTCGGTTGGCGAGCCACGCTTGGCTCGTCCACCGTCGCGCGAAGCGCGAAGGTGGATTGGCAAGCCATCTTGAAGGTTGCGCGCCTCTCCGTAACAAATCATGTCTGAGATCTCCGTCTCGCTGCCGGACGGCTCGAGCCGTCGTATGGCGGCAGGATCTACTCCTGCCGACATTGCGGCACAGATCTCTCCGCGCCTCGCAAAAGCGGCGGTCGCGGCGGTCGTCGACGGCAAGCTTGTCGATCTGACGTTCCCACTGAATCACGACTCGTCGATCCGCATTGTCACGCCGGAGAGTGCCGAAGCGTTGCCGCTGTTTCGCCACAGCACCGCACACTTGATGGCGGCGGCGGTGACGACCCTGTTTCCCGGCGCGCAGTGCGGAATCGGTCCGGCCACCGACGAGGGCTTCTTCTACGACTTCATCGTCGATCGTCCGTTCGTGCCTGAAGATCTCGAGGCGATCGAACGCAAGATGAAGGAACTGGCCGCAGCCGATCTTCCGTATGAACGGCAGATGTGGCCGCGGGAAGAAGCGATGCAGTTCTTCTCGCAACGCGGCGAACCACTCAAAGTTCAACTCATCGAGGAGAAGACCGCCGGGCAAGCGGAAGTGTCGTGCTACACGATCAGGGACCGCGACACGTTCGTCGATTTCTGCGTCGGCCCGCATGTGCCTTCTTCCGGACGGCTGAAGGCATTCAAGCTGCTGAACACCTCGAACGCATACTGGAAGGGTGACGCGAAGGGCCAGCCGATGCAGCGCATCTACGGCACGGCCTTCACCACTGAGTCCGAGCTGAAGACGCATTTGCAGCGGATCGAGGAAGCGAAGAAGCGCGATCACCGCAAGCTCGGTCGCGAACTTGGGTTGTTCTGGTTTCATCCGTGGGCGCCTGGCGAGCCGTTCTGGCTGCCGAAAGGCACGACGCTGGTGAACTTGCTCGGCAATTACATGCGGAGCATTCTCATCCCCGCCGGATACGTGGAAGTGCGCGCGCCGCTCGTGTTCAACAAGGCGCTCTGGGAAACGTCGGGGCACTGGCAGCACTATCGGGAGAACATGTTCCTGATCGAGTCCGCCAGTGACGAAGAGAAATCGGGCCTGAAGCCGATGAACTGCCCTGGCCACATGCTGCTGTTCGGAAGCGAAGTGCGCAGCTATCGCGATCTGCCGCTGCGAATCCACGAGCAGAGTGTGTTGCACAGAATGGAGGCCTCTGGTGTGCTCAGTGGCCTGACCCGGGTGCGCGAGTTCATCATGGACGATGCGCATATCTTCCTGCGCGAGGATCAAATCGGCGAGGAAGTCGAGCGGCTGCTGCGTCTGGTCGGCCGCGTCTACGACGATTTCGGCCTCACGCCGGAGATGAAGCTGTCGACCCGGCCGGCTGAATTCCTCGGGGACATCGCGACCTGGAACCATGCCGAGAGCGAATTGAAGAAGGCGCTCGACGCAGTAAAGGTTCCCTTTACGATCAACGAGGGGGACGGCGCGTTCTACGGGCCGAAGATCGACTTCGCCGTCACCGACGCGCTCGGACGGAAGTGGCAATGTGCGACGATCCAGCTCGATTACCAGCTGCCGCAGCAGTTCGAGCTGAAATACATCGGCGCCGACAATAAAGAGCATCGACCGGTCGTGATCCACCGGGCGATCTTCGGCAGCTTCGAGCGATTCATCGCACTGCTGCTCGAGCACTACGCGGGGGCGCTTCCGCTGTGGATTGCTCCAGTGCAGGCGATCGTGCTGCCGATTGCGGATCGCCATCTCGACTACGCGTCGTCAGTCGTTTCCGAATTGAAGGCGGCGGGGCTCCGGGTGGAGCTGGACGAACGACAGGAGAAGATCGGATTTAAGATCCGGGAAGCTCAGCTTCAGAAGATCCCCTATATGCTGGTAGTCGGGGACAAGGAAGCCGCGAACGGCACGGTTGCCGTGCGCAGCCGTGCTGGTGGCGATCAAGGTGCCCAAGCGGTCGCGGCCTTCATTGAGGCCGCCAAGAATGAGGGGCGCGGCGACAAGGCCGCATAGGAGGTCTTATAGCTTTCGACCGAAGCCCGCGGCGGGATGACCGCACACGGGTCAACGAACGAATCAGGGTGCGTGAAGTCAGGGTCATTGACGACACGGGTGAGCAGCTGGGCATCATGCCGCCGCAGCAGGCGCTCACGATCGCCAAGCAGAAGGGACTCGACCTCGTCGAGATCGCCGCGACGGCGAGTCCGCCAGTCTGCCGCATCATGGACTTCGGCCGGTATCAGTACCAGGAGCAGAAGCGGGCGCGGCAGGCGAAGAAGCACCAGAAGATCATCGAGGTCAAAGAGATCAAGTTTCGTCCCAAAGTGGACGAGCACGACTATCAGTTCAAGAAGAAGCACATCGAGCGCTTCCTCGCTGATGGCGACAAGGTGAAGGCCACGATTTTTTTCCGCGGACGCGAGATGGCGCATCCCGAAATTGGCCGCCGGATTCTCGAACGGTTAATCGAAGATCTCAACGACGTCGCGATTGCCGAGACGGCGCCGCGGCAGGAAGGCAACCAGATGCACACCATCCTGTCGCAGCGCGTGGGCAAGAAGCCCGCGCCGCGCAAGGAAGCGGAAGCACGAGAGACGGAACAGTAATCGTCAATGTTCAATGCTCAATGTCCAATGCTCAATGGAGCACGGACGAACATTGAACATTGAACATTGGACATTGACAGCGAAGGAACCAGAGAAATGCCGAAGTTGAAAACACATCGGGGAGCCGCGAAGCGGTTCAAGAAGACCGCGACCGGAAAATTTCTCCGGAGCAAGGCGTTCAAGCGCCACATCCTGACCAGCAAGACGCGCAGCCGCAAGCGCGCGTTGCGCGGCACGTCGGTCACGTCAAAAGCTGACACGGCGACGCTGCGAAGAATGTTGCCGGACTAAACCACCATGCCAAGAGTAAAACGAGGAAATGTCCGCCGCGCGAAGCGCAAGAAGCTGCTGTCACGCGCAAAAGGCTTTTATCAGACCAAGAGCAAGCTGTATCGATCGGCGAAGGAATCGGTCGATACCGCGCTCAAGTATGCGTACGTCGGACGTCGCAACAAGAAGCGCGACTTTCGCCGTTTGTGGGTGATGCGGATCAACGCCGCCGCGCGCGAGAACGGCTTGACCTATGGACAGCTGATCGCCGGACTCAAGGCGGCCGGCAATCCGATCGATCGCAAGTCGCTCGCGGATCTCGCCGTCACGTCGCCCGCAGCGTTCGCGCAGTTGGCAAAGGTCGCTGGCGACGCGAAGCCCAAGGCGGCGCGTTCTTCGTCGCGCGCCGCGGTATAAGGCTCAAGGCTCACGGCTCACGGCTTGGGCTCAGGCCGGCTCAAGCCTTTCGCCTCGAGCCTTAAGCCTTAAGCCTTCCCATGTCCGACTCCCAAATCGACGCGCTTCGCGCCGACTTCGAGCGCGACCTCGCGACCGCCACAAACGTGGCGGCGCTGCGAGGTGTGCGCGATCGGTATCTGTCGCGTAAGGGCGGGCTGGTATCGGGGCTGCTCAAGAGTCTCGGCTCCGCTCCACCGGACGTCCGGCCTCGCCTCGGAAAACTCGCCAACGATCTGCGTCTCCAGATCGAAACGCAACTCGATGAGCGAATCGCCGCGGCCGAGGCGGATCGGCCGCCTGCCGGCGCCGTCGACCTGACCCTTCCCGGCCGTCAGCCGGCGCTCGGCCATCGTCATCCGCTCACTCTTCTGCGCGAGCGTATCGAATCGATCTTCAGCCGCATGGGCTTCCTGATCATCGAAGGCCCCGAGCTCGAGGACGAGGATCACAACTTCGAGAAGCTCAACATGCCGGCGGATCATCCTGCGCGCGACATGCAGGACACGCTGTATCTCGCCTCGCCGGCGCGATCCGTCGCCGGCTCCGCCGCCACGCTTCTGCGCACACATACGTCGGGCATGCAGATCCGGTACATGGAGCAGCACAAACCGCCGGTCCGTTTGATCGCACCGGGCAGGGTCTATCGCCGCGACAACCTCGATCTGACCCATACGCCGATGTTCACGCAGGTCGAAGGGCTCGTCGTCGGTGAAGGCATCTCGCTCGCCGATTTGAAAGGGACGCTGTTCGTCTTTTTGCGCGAGCTCTTTGGTGAGAAGCGGGAGCTTCGATTCAGACCGAGCTTCTTTCCGTACACGGAGCCGAGCGCCGAGGTCGACATCAGCTGCGGCGCGTGCGGCGGAACGGGACAGAATTGCGGCATGTGTAAACGCACGGGATGGATCGAGATCCTCGGCAGCGGCATGGTGCATCCCGCGGTGTTCGAAGCGGTGGGATACGACCCGGACCGCTACACGGGCTGGGCGTTTGGGATGGGTATCGAGCGCGTCGCCCTGCTGAAGTGGGGCGTCGAAGACATCCGTCTGTTCTACGAAAACGATCTCAGGTTCCTGGAGCAGTTCCCGCTGTGAGGATCGTCTACAACTGGCTGCGCGACATCGTGGCGGTGCCCGACGACGTCGACACCGTCGCGCGCGAGATCAGTCTGCGCGGGTTTGAGCTCGCGGCGGTCGAGCATGGTCGAGAGCCGGTGATTGATTTCGAGGTCACGGCAAACAGGCCTGATTGTCTGAGTCACCTCGGAATCGCGCGGGAAGCGTCAGCGATATGGGGGATTGCGATCGCACCGGGATCCGGTACGCGGGATCCGGGATCCGGTACGCGTCACGTTGCACGTCTGGGTCTCGACGAAACGCGGACCACCGATCCCGGATCAGGGATCCCGGCAGGTGCGCTCGATGTGACCATCGAAGCGCCCGACCTCTGTCCCCGCTATTGCGCCCAAGTAATTCAAGTGACAGTGGCGCCCTCCCCTGCCTGGCTTCAACAGCGCCTGGAAGCGGCCGGCGTGCGTCCGATCAACAACGTCGTCGACGTCACCAACTACGTGATGCTCGAGATCGGCCAACCGATGCACGCGTTCGACTTCGAACGGCTTGCACAACAACGCATCGTCGTCCGCCGGGGCCGTGCGAAGGAGTCGATGCGCACATTGGATGGCATCGATCGCACGCTTGACTCCGATATCCTGGTGATCGCGGACGGCGAGCGCGCCATCGCGGTTGGCGGCGTCATGGGCGGAACGGACTCTGAGATCTCAGCGACAACGAAAACGATCGCGCTCGAGAGTGCGTACTTCGAACCAACATCGGTTCGCAGGACGAGCAGGAAACTTGGCCTCAAAACGGAAGCGTCGGCGCGGTTCGAGCGTGGCAGTGATTTCGAGTTACCGCCGCGGGGAATAGCACGCGCGACTGAACTGTTCGCGCAGATAGGGGCCGGCACACCGGTTTCCGCTCTGATCGACCGGTATCCGGCACCGCGCGAGCGCCGCCGGATTCAACTGCGTTCCGAGCGAATCGCACGACTTCTTGGCCAGGTCGTGCCAGCCGCGGACGTTCCTCGTTTCCTCAAGCCTCTTGGGTTCGACGTCGTCTCGCAGAATGGGCATGGTGCGTGGACGGTGACCGTGCCGTCGTTCCGCGTCGACGTGCTGCGCGAAGAGGATCTGATCGAAGAAGTCGGACGTCATTACGGCTTCGATCGTTTGCCGGTACGATTTCCGCCGCTCGATGCGGCACAGGCACCGCCCGATCCGGTCATCGTTCGCGATCGCCTGATTGGAAGAGCACTCACGTCGGCCGGCTTCTCCGAGGCCATGACCTTCGCGTTCATCGAACGGCACGCCGCTCTGCCCTTCTGCGAGCCTGGAGTCGAACCGACTGCGATTCAGAATCCGCTCTCGGAAAAGTTCGCGGTCCTTCGACCGTCGCTGCTTCCAGGGCTGATCGATTCCTGCGCGCACAATCGGCGCCGTGGACGGAAGGACATTCAACTCTTCGAGATCGGCAGTCGGTTCACATCGGTTGGTGAAGGACGTGCCGTCGCGTTTGCATGGATGGGAGCGGCGACACTTCCGCACTGGTCTGCGCCATCGCGTACGGCGGACTTCTTCGATGCGAAAGGCACGATCGAACTGCTCTGCCGCGCGTTCGGGACACAGGCGATCGACGTCGCCCCGAGTAGTGCCACCTACCTCGTACGCGGGCGCGCGGCTGACGTGCGCGCCGGCGGCACTCGCCTCGGTGTGATCGGACAGCTCGTGCCTGCGATCGCGGAAGCGCGCGGACTTCTCGCAGGCGAGGAAGTTTACGTTGGTGAAATCGACACAGAGTCTCTCGCCCGCGTGGCCGCCGGTGACGATCTGCAGACGCAGTCGCTCCCGCGTTTTCCGTCGATCGTCCGCGACCTATCGATCGTCGTCGATGAATCCTTGCCTGCAGCCTCCGTTCGTGGCACTATCCGTGCGGCGGCCCCTTCCACCCTCGTCTCGATCGCGGAGTTCGATCGCTATCAGGGCAAGGGCGTTCCCGAGGGCCGCGTCAGCCTGTCGCTGCGTCTCACGTTCCGCGATCCGGAGCGGACGCTGACCGACGACGAGGTGCAGCAGGCAATGGACCGAATGGTCGATGCGCTGCGTTCAACGCACAGCGCAGAACAGAGATAAGGTAAAGGAGTTCTCCCTTGGCGAAAGTAGCATTACGCGGCGTTGATCTCGAACCCATCGATCGTCTGGAAGAGAAAGTGAAGCTCCTCGTCGGAGTGATCGATCGGTTGCGGGCGGATCAGGCGCGCGCCGCGGATGAGAACACGCGCCTCAATCGCGAGCTCGATGGATTGCGCGCACGGCTGGCCGACGCGGAGACGACCACCGGCGAACTCGCTGCGCTGCGTGAAGAGCGGCAGCTGATCAGGTCGCGCGTCGGCGAGATGTTGTCTCAGATCGAAGCCCTGAACCTCTGAAGCCGACATGGAACAAGGATCGCGAGTGGTGACCGTCGAGATCCACGGGCAGCAGTACCCGATTCGGAGCGGGCTCGATCCGGCATACGTTGCCGAACTGGCCGCTTATGTCGACGAGAAGATGCGGCTCGCGCTTCGCGAATCTCCCGCCGGCGACACGCTGAAGCTTGCTGTCCTGGCGGCCCTCAACATCGCTGACGAATACTTCCGCGTCCTTGACGAGGAGCGTCGTCAAAACGATCAGGTGGCCACCCGGGCGGCGGCTCTCGAGCGCGTCCTCGACCTGGCGCTGGGGTTCCCTGAATCACGGCAAGCGGCCTCGCGCTAAATGCCGGCCCGAATGTTCAACGCTCAATGTCCAATGCTCAGTTGTGTGAACATTGACCCTTTCCACCGGAAATGCAGTAAAATCCTTCACGGAGTTTGAGTTCCCTGCTTTGCGCGTGATGGTTCGGGGGCTCGTTTGAGCCAACGTTTCACCATAAGAGAATCGCGATGCGGTGTGGTGTGCATGCCTCTGCAAGAGGAAGCCTGAAGCACTGCTTGTGCAGCGGTTCCACCTGCTTTGAGCAGGTTCATCCGACCTCCCCACACGGCAAAGCGGGGCCTATCCTTCTCTTCTCCAACTGACGTTCAGGTGCCCGACTCCGGGCCCGAGGGCGCTCGGTTGCGGGGACCTCTGGATGCCGCCATCTGGCTTAGCTGCTGTCGCCACGCTGCTCGTGAGTGTGATCGCGAGCGGCGCACTCGTCTGGGGAGCCGCTTCCAAGAAGCGCTCAGCGGACGATACTCTCAGAAATGCCCGGAGCGATGCCGACCGCGCCTTGAAACAGGCCGAGCGCGACGCGGAGACCCTTCGCAAGGAAGCGGCGCTCGAGGCGCGCGAGAAAGCGCACGAACTGGCCGCCGAGGCCGAGAAGCAGGCGCGCGACCGCCGTCAGGAAATCATCGGTCTCGAACAGGTGCTTGCCGACAAGACTCGCGCGCTCGCTGATCGACTGGCGGCCACCGATCGCGTCGAGCAAGAGCTGCGCGCCCGTGAGAAGGCTGTGGCCGCGCACGAGCAACGTGCAGCAGCGGCTGCCGCGCGAGCGGAACAGCTGGTGGCCGAGCGCAATCGCGAGCTGCAGCGCGTCGCGAGCCTTACCGCCGAGGAGGCACGCGAGCTGCTGTTAAAGCAGATCGAGGCCGACGCACGGCGCGACGCCGCCAACCTGGTCAAGCGGCTCGAGGCCGAGGCACGGGAAACCGCCGCCGGGCGCGCTCAGCAAATCATCACCGACGCAATTCAGCGGAGCGCCGCCGAGCACGCGATCGAGACAACGGTCTCGGTCGTTGACCTGCCAAGTGACGATCTCAAGGGACGCATCATCGGACGCGAAGGACGCAACATCCGTGCGCTTGAAACCGCGACCGGTGTCGAACTGATCGTTGACGACACGCCGGGCGCGATCATCCTGTCCAGCTTCGATCCGTTCCGCCGCGAAGTCGCACGTCAGGCGATCGAACGCCTGATCGCCGATGGGCGGATTCATCCGGCTCGCATCGAAGAGATCGTCGAGAAGGTCAAAACCGACATGGAAGAAACCGTCCGCAAGGAAGGAGAAGCGGCGGCATTCGAGCTCGGTCTCTACGACCTGCACCCTGACGTGCTTCGACTGATGGGCCGTTTGAAGTTCAGAACGAGCTACGGGCAGAACGTTCTGAACCATTCGAAGGAAGTGGCGTTTCTCGCCGGCATCATGGCCAAAGAAATCGGTCTCAACGGACATGTCGCCGCCCGCGCGGCGTTCCTGCACGACATCGGCAAGGCCATCGATCGCGATCTGCAGGGAACGCATCTCGAGCTTGGGCTCGACTTCCTCAGGAAGCACGGCGAGAGTGAACCGGTCTTGATGGCGGTCGCCGCGCACCACATGGACATCGACTGGCCATCACTGGAAGCGATGATCGTGCAGGCCGCGGATGCGATCTCGGCGGCGCGGCCGGGAGCACGGCGAGACATTCTCGAGTCGTACGTCAAACGCCTGGAAAAACTCGAAGGCATTGCGGACTCGTTCGAGGGAGTCGCCAAGTCCTTCGCGCTCCAGGCCGGACGCGAAATCCGCATCGTCGTCGAAAGCGAACGGATCTCCGACGAGGAGACGGTCTGGCTCTCCAAGGACATCGCGCGCCGCATCGAAAACGAGCTCGAATACCCGGGCCAGATCAAAGTGACGGTGATCAGGGAGACGCGCGCCGTTGAGTTCGCCCGGTAGCGCGACGGGAGTCCGCGTTGCTGATGCCGGCGAGCGTGCCCTGATCGACCGCATTCGCAGCCGCGTCCCGCCCGCCGACAGCTCGCTCCTGGTAGGTATCGGTGACGATGCAGCCGTAGCCGCGCCGGATCGGGGTGCGCTGCAGGTCCTGACCACCGACGCGCTCGTCGAGGGCGTCCATTTCGATCGCCGATTCTCGACCCCGGCCGACATCGGTCACAAGGCGCTCGCCGTCAACGTCAGCGATGTTGCCTCGATGGGCGGCGCCTCCCGGTTTGCGCTCCTGTCGCTAATGCTCCCGCCTCAGACGGCTCTGGCCGATGTGGACGAATTGATCGATGGGCTGCTGGACCTTGCCAAAGGACTGCGCATCACCCTGGCCGGTGGCAACATTACTCGCTCCCCCGGTCCGCTTGTGATCGACGTCACGGTTGTCGGCAGCGTCAGGCCACGACGGATCCTGACAAGAAGCGGGGGACGCGCGGGAGATGATCTCTACGTCACCGGACGGATCGGTGCCGCGCTGGCGGGACTGGAGTGGCTGCGGGAGCAATACGGAACCGACGGATCTAACGCCCGTGCTCAAAACGCGGTCCTTCCGCGCCCGGCCGATGAGGCGATGGCGGAATGCGTCGAGAGATATTGCCGTCCGGAACCACGCGCGCGCCTGGGCGCGATGCTCGGCCGGAATCGTGCGGCCAGCGCGTGCATGGATCTGAGTGACGGCCTGGCCGACGCGGTCATTCAGATGGCGGCCGCGAGCAAGACCGGCGCGGCGGTCGATGCATCGCTTCTTCCAATCCATCCATCCGCGGAAGCATGGTTCAATCGAAAAGGGCTGGACGCCGTCGCGGCAGCGATTGCCGGCGGCGACGATTACGAACTGCTGTTTGCGGTGTCCCCGAAGAAACGCCGCCGGCTCCGCGCAGTGTTCCAGGAAGCGCGGGGTGTGCCGATCACCCGGATCGGCGCCCTGACCGTCGATCGATCGGTCGGGCTGAGACGCGACGGGCGGCTCGAACCGTTCCCTTCAGGATTCGTCCACTTCTAACCGGCATGATCGGATCATCGGAAGCTCGCCGTCGCTGGCTCGGTCAGCTTCTCCATACGCACGACACACCAACGCGAACCGCGGCGGCGTATGCGGCGGGGGTGTTCTTTGGTTTTTCACCGTTTCTCGGCCTGCACACCGTCCTCGGCCTCGTTGTCGCATTTGCGTTCAACCTCAATCGCGTCGCGGTTCTTCTCGGCGTCTACTCAAACCTGCCGTGGATCCTGCCAGCTTATTACACCTTGGCGACGATGCTCGGTGCCGCGATTCTGAACGTCGATGTTCCCCCAGGTTTACTGAAGGATTTCCGGGAAGCGCTGACCGACGCGTCCTGGGGGGAGTTCCGCAGCCTGGCGAAGGCGTTGACGCCACTCCTATGGTCGTATGCCCTAGGATCACTAATTGGCGCGGCGATCCTGGCTATTGTCGCCTATAAGGCATCACTTACAATGATCGTCGCTCAACGAAGAGCTTTAACATCCGATAACCACCGCAAAACAGACGACTTAAGATAAATACACATGCACTGTATGTGTTTTGACCCGAGAGCGCTTCCGGCGCTATATTTAGTGTTCACGGCTGCGGCGTGTGCGTCGCACCACTGGCGTCATGATGTTGCTCTCGCGTTCACTCGGGCGCAAGATCGTCGCAACAGGAACCGCGGCCGTCGCGTTCGCTTTCCTGTACGAAGCCACGATCCTTGACTCGCGCTATGCCGCGCGGCAGGCGGAGTTCTGGGACGCGAGCGCCAAGCCCGCGCCGGGCGCACGCCTCCGATTCACTGCAACCGCGTATTGCCGAGGGACCACGACTGCTTCCGGCGTCAACGTCCGAAACGGTATCGCGGCCGCCGATCCCGACCTCCTTCCGGTGGGCTCGGTTGTCCAGGTCGATCGCCTCGGAGAACGGTACAACGGGGTTTACACGATCATGGACACCGGTCCAGCCGTGCAGGGGCGGCACATCGACATCTACATGTGGAACTGCGACGAGGCCAGGTACGAGTTCGGCCGTCGCTCAGCGGGCCTGACAGTGCTCAGACTTGGATGGAATCCACGCGCCAGCAACCCGAGCCTGATCGATCGGCTGTTCCGGCGGCGTGAGGCGGCGCAACCCAAAGAAGTCCCTGCAGTCGGTCGGGGTCCGGACGCGGATCCCGGCGTCAAGGAGGAGGCGCAGAAAGTACCGGGCGGCTAGTCGCCTCCGTGCCCTTTTCCTGATCGCGGTACTGCAGCTGATACAGTTTGTAGTAGATACCCCGGTGCGCCAGCAGTTCCTGGTGCGTTCCCACCTCGCGCAATTGCCCTTTGTGAAGCACCAGGATCTTGTCCATGTCCTGGATGGTCGAGAGCCGATGCGCAATGGCGATCGTCGTCCGATCCGCCATAAGCACGCCAAGTGCATCGCGAATAAGGAGTTCTGTCTCGGTATCGATGCTCGACGTCGCTTCGTCGAGGACGAGAATGCGCGGGTCGAACGCGAGCGCCCGAGCAAACGAGAGCAGCTGCTTCTGGCCGACCGATAGCGTCGCGCCTCGTTCCGCAACGGCGCTGCCGTAACCGTTCGGCAGCCGCTCGATGAATCGGTTGGCGTGAACCGCCTCCGCCGCGCGACGCACCGCGTCGTCGGTAATCGACATCTCTCCCAGCCGGATGTTTGCGGCAATGGTTCCCGAGAAAAGGTGAACGTCCTGCAGCACCAGTCCGAACAACCGCCGCAGCTCCGCCAGCTCCATGTCGCGGATGTCCACGCCATCGACCAGAATTCTGCCGCGGGTGACGTCGTAGAACCGCAGCAGCAGGTTGATCAGGGTCGACTTCCCTGCCCCGGTCGCGCCGACAACACCAACCCGTTCGCCTGGCGCGACTTCGAAGGACACATCGCGGAGGACGAAGTTCTCGGCTTCCTCCGATGCCCGAGACTCGCCGGGATCGGGGGTCCGGGATCCGGGATCCGACGGGTGCGCGTTGTACGCAAACCACACGTGATCGAAGATGATGTGCCCTTCGCTGTTTCGCTCCTCGCTGCTCGCTACTCGCTGCTCGCGAGAAGGGAGAACCGACTTCCGAGGAGCGAGAAGCGAGGAGCGAGAAGCGGACAGGATCTTTACCTCCGTATCCAGCAACTTAAATATCCGTTCCGACGATGCCATCGCGGCCTGGAGGACGTTGAACTTCTCCGACATGTCGCTGATTGGGCGGAAGAAACGGCTCGAGTACAACAGAAACGCGACCAGCGAGCCGATGGTGAGCGTGTTCTGCAGCGCCCACCGGCCGCCAAACCAGATAATCAGGGCGGCGGCCAGGGCACCGATGATCTCGATCGCCGGATAGAAGACGGCGTAATACAGGATGGAATCGATGTTGGCGTCGCGGTGCCGGCGGTTGATGTCGTCGAAGCGTTCGAATGTGCGCGCCTCGCGGCGGAACAGCTGCACGGTCGACATCCCGGTGATGTGTTCCTGCAGGAATGCATTGATCCGCGCGACCCACGCGCGAACGGTGCGGTACGATTCGCGCACGTTGCGCCGGAACCACTGCGTGACGAGCACGATCAGCGGCAGGACGGCAAACGTGACCAGCGCGAGGCGCCAGTCCATCATGACCAGGACGATCATGATGCCCACCAGCGTGAAGACGTCGCCGAAGATCGACACGACGCCGGCAGTAAACATGTCGTTCAACACGTCGACGTCGGTCGTCACCCGCGTCATCAGCCGGCCGACCGGATTGCGGTCATAGAACTGCAGATCGATGCGCTGCAGGTGCTCGTAGATCTGCAGCCGCATGTCGTACATGATGCGCTGGCCGGTCATCTGCAGTATCCACGTCTGCACGTATTCCAGCGCAAACGAGGCGATGAGGATGAAGAAGTACGCGATCGCAATGCGATCGACGCCGCCCAGATCCTGCGTGGCGATGTAGCGATCGATTGCGATCTTCATCAAGTACGGCTGCGCGAGCTGGAGAACGGACCCCGAGATGATCGCCGCCAGCGCCACTGCGACCTGCGCTTTGTACGGGCGCAGGTATCGCAGTAACCGCCGCATCAGTTTGGCGTCATACGCCTTGCCAAGGACTTCTTCTTCGTGGAAGGACAATGTCGGTTACCAGTCTCCAGTTACCAGTCTCCAGTCTCCAGTTACCAGTTATCAGTTACCAGTTACCAGTTACCAGTTACCGTCAGATCCAGATTGACCAGCCGTGAACTGGGAACTGGAAACTGGCAACTTCGAGATTCAGCTTGCCGCCAGCTCCTCCTCGAGCAGTTGCCGCTTGTAGAGCGAGGCATAGAGCCCATCGCGTGCAACCAGCGCGTCATGATCGCCACGCTCAACAACACGTCCGTGATCGAGCACGAAGATCTGATCCGCATCACGCACCGTTGAAATCCGGTGGGCGACGATGATCGACGTGCGCTGACGCATGACGTCTTTCAACCGCGTCAGAATCTCCTCTTCCGTGTAGGTATCCACCGCCGACAGCGCATCATCGAGGATGAGGACGCGTGGATCGACCATCACCGCGCGCGCGAGAGCCGTTCGCTGTTTCTGGCCTCCTGACAACGTGATCCCTCGTTCACCCACGGCGGTCTCGTAGCCCTTGGGAAACGACTCGATGTCCTTGTCGAGTCTCGCAATCGCGGCAACTTCAGTCAGTCGACTGCTCCGGGATCCGGGATCCGGTGTCCGGGATCGGGGATCCGGCTTAACCGCTACCTTGCCTTGAAGCCCGAAGGCAATGTTTTCGGCAATCGTGTCGGAGAACAGGAATGGCTCCTGCGGCACAAACCCAATGGCGCCTCGCAGGCGCTCGAGTGGGATCTCGCGCACGTCGACGCCGTCCATGAATACTGCGCCGCGCGGTGGCTCGTGCAACCGGGGCAGCAGCGAAATGAGCGTCGATTTTCCCGAACCGGTCGCGCCGACGAATGCCACCGTCTGCCCTCGTTCGATTCGAAGAGACACATCGTCGAGAACCGGATGTTCCGCCCCGGGATACGTGAACGTCAGATGGCGCATTTCGATCGCGCCGGTTAGCGGGACCGTGCGACCACTATGGGTGACGTGGGCATCGCTGATGTCCGGCACGGCATCCATGATTTCCAGCATCCGTTTCCATGACGCCATGCCGCGCTGCAGCATGTTCGTCACCCATCCGAATGCGATCATCGGCCAGCTGAGCATCACGAGATACGAATTGAATGCCACGAAGTCGCCCAACGTAATCCGTCCGCGAATCACTTCCCGACTTCCCACCCACAACACGAGCAGCGCGCCAAAGCCGAGAAACAACGTCATGCTCGGATAGAACATCCCCTGCAGCCGGATCAGGACGCGGTTGCGCCGGATGTATTCGTCATTCGCCGCGCTGAATCGCGCGATTTCATGCCGTTCCTGCGTGTACGCGCGGACGACGCGAACGCCCGCGAGCGCCTCCTGGACGACCGCGCTCAAATCCGCCAGCTGCGCCTGAATTGCCTCGAAGCGCTTGTGAATCGTGGTGCCAAAATACTTCACGCTGATCGACACCATCGGCAGCGGGATAAGCGCGATCAGCGTCAGCCGCGCATCGATGGAGATCATCAGGACGATGGCGACGGCGAAGACCAGGATCGTGCTGGCTGAGTACATCACCGCCGGGCCGATCATCATGCGGACCGCATTCAAATCATTGGTCGCACGCGACATCAGATCCCCCGTGCGCCGCGCCTGGTAGTACCCCAGCGGCATCTGCTGGAGGCGCGTGAAGAATGCGTTCCGAATGTCGTACTCGATTTCCCGCGAGGCACCAATGATGATGCGGCGCATCAGGAACTGAAACGCGGCGCGAATGCACGCCACGCCCAGGATCAATCCGGCATAGGTGATCAGCTTCTGCCGCGTGACGCCGAGCGTCAGGTCGTCAATCGCAAACCGCAGCACCCATGGCGCAAGAAGTTGAAATGTGGACGAGAGGACAACGCAGACGAGCCCGAGGATGAACTGGCGGCGATAGCGGAAAACGAAAGGAAGAAGACGACGAAGCGAAGGGCCCATTCCCTCTGAGTATAGCTGCTCGCTCCTCGCTCCTGGCTGCTCGCTCCTGGCTGTTGGCTGCTGACTGGGGCAAAGAACGAGGGCACGAAGGATGTCCCCTCGTGCCCTCATCTACGAATCGCGCGAATTGCGTTTAGAACTCGTATCTCAGTCCGATTTGCGCCTTCCGCGGCGTGTAGCTCGTGCTGTACGCCGTGAGCACCAGGAACGTGGTCGGGGCGAACTGATCGCCTGAAGGATTCGCGAAATTTGTGCGGTTCCCCAAATTGAAGACATCCGCAGATACCTCGAGCCGACGCCGGCTGTGGAGATTAATCACGTACCCGAACCGCATGTCGGCTTGGAAGTATCCTGGGCCACGGGCACCGTTGCGCTCGGCCTTGTAATTCTTCACCGTGTACGCGTCGTTGCCGGTGCCAGAGTATTCGGCAACCGGAAGCGGCTCGGCCTGAATACCGTTCTGATCTGGATCGACGCCGGTGTTGACCAGCGTGAACGGCGTTCCGCTCAAGGCGCGCGCTACCCAGCTCAGTTGCAGCCCCTTCGTCTTCGGAATCAAGGCGGTGCCGCTAAAGGTGAAGTTGTTGGGGATGTCGAAGCTCGTCGGCCCCTCGTTCTTTTCCAGGTGCATGTCGTCGCCCACCTGATAGTTACTGCCAGGAGCGCCGTTGCCGGTCGTGTTCCCGCGCGAGCGGCCGTACGTATATGACACCTGGGCGCTGTAGTTGTGACTGAAGCGCTTCTTCATCTGCAGCATGATCGCGTTGTAGTCAACCTCACCGCGGTTCACGAATTGGTTGACGTTGCCGGTGAACGGCAAGAAGCCGGGATAGATCTGCTGGAGTTCCGCCATCGCCTGCGTCAGCGTGGCGCTGCCGATGCGGACCGGCGTCGATTGCGCGACGATCGGCGTCGGACGAAACTGCGGGTTCAGGTTCAACACCATTAGCATCTCGCGCTGCTGCGAGTGCAGATAATCGGCGCTGACCGCCAGGTCGGGCATGAGCTGATGCTCATAACCAGCGGTGATTTCATCCGTGTGCGGCACACGCCGATCCTCGTTGTCCCAAGTCACCGCAGTGTTGCGGACCGACACGCCACTTGGGAACTGTTTGGCGAGCAAATCGCGATTCACCGTCGGTCCATTCACAAGGAACTCGTTGGTCGGAAACTGCCCGTTGCGTGGATTGAGGTCAGGTCCGGCAGCCGGAAACGTCTGGTTGCTCGACGTGCTGAATGCGCCCGTGTAGAGACCGCCGATCAACTCGAAATGGGTCTTATCGAAGAACCGGCCGTATCCAGCGCGTGCCACGCTCTTGCCATCGTTCAAGTTGTAGGTTACGCCAACCCGTGGCTGAAAATTGTTATCGTCCTTCGGATAGGTGTCCACCAGCGGGTTGTCCGGCTCGGCAAGCGGGATGCGCTCGAGGTCGTAGCGCAGACCAAGACTGACGGTCAGGTCTTTCGTGAATCGCCACTTATCCTGCGCGAAGGCCGAGAAGTAGTGTGCCTTCTCGTAAATGTAGAGAGGTCCACCGACACGGATTGTGAACCGATCGGGATAGGTAAACGGGTTCGACGAATTGAACGGACCGTTGCTAGTTCCGAACGTAAACGTACCGTTCAGGTTGTCCTGCGTCGTATTCGCCGCGCCTGAATACTCGTACTGCGCACCAAACTTGATGTCGTGGTCGCCGTGATGGTTCGGTAGGAACCAGCCCAACGTCTCTTCCGCCTGAATGCCGTCATTGATGCGGAACTGTGCCAGGTTGCTCTGCTGATCGACGAACGTCTGGAACGTCAACTGCGGCGGGCACGCCGCCTGGTCGCGGCCGTTGCCATTGAAGCAAGGGTTGGCGAATGCGACGTTCTCTCGCGTCCACGTCAGCCGGAACGTGTTCACTTTGGTGTGAGTGAGCACCTGGTTCAAATTCATCGAGAGCGTTTGATCGACGTCCGATTCTTCACGCGCGCCGGCCGCGGTGACTCCCGGAGGAGGATTCGGTGGAATGATCTGGTTCTTCTGCGGCGACGTTTCGCGCAGCCAGCGAACGCTGTAGGTCGTATTGTTGCTGACCTGGTGGTCGCCTCTCACGATCGTGTTCCACACACGATCCTTGGTGATTTGCGTGCCGTTGAATTCCGGGCGCGCGGGAATGTTGATCGTGTTCGGTCGATCGATCGCGAACCGCTCGAGGCTGCCGAAGAAATGCAGTTTGTCCCTGACGATCGGTCCGCCGACCGTGCCGCCCCAGCGCTGGTACTGCGTGTCCGGCTTGGCCAGGCCCTTCTCTTTGGCAAAAAAATCCTTCGTCGTCAGGCTGCCGTCCTGAAAGAACCCAAACGCGCTGCCGCGCAGCTGGTTCGTCCCGGATTTCGTGACCGCGTTGATAATGGCTCCGGACGTGCGGCCGTACTGGGCGTCGTATTGGCCAGTGATCACCTGAAATTCCTGAATCGCCTCAATTGGTGTCCGCGCCTGCGTCCCTGCGCGCTGCCCGATAACGTCGTCGTTGTTGTTGCCGCCGTCCAGCATGTAGTTGTTATTGCGTGGGTCCTGGCCGTTGACGCTGATTGAATCGCTGCCAAATGACTCCGTACTGATGGACGGGATGATTCCCGGAAGAAGGCCGACAAACCCGACGAAGTTGCCGTTGACGCTGGGCAGTTTGACCAGTGTTTCGCTGGTGATGTTGCCGCCGATTTCCTTCGAGGTGACATCAACCAGGGGCGATTCGGTTGTGACGGTCACGGTTTCTTCGACCGTTCCCACCGCCATGGTGACGTCGATGCTCGAGGTCTTGCCGACTTCGAGGCGCAGATCCTTGCGCTCGAACTTCTTGAAGCCTTGAAGCTCCGCGTTGACCTGATACGTGCCGGGCACCAGCCCGCTCGCAATGAAGGTGCCGTCTGGTCCCGACACCGTCTCGCGGAACATGCCCGTCTCCTGGTTGCGCACCACGACGGTCACGCCCGGCAGTACGGCCCCTTGCGGGTCGATGACTCTCCCCCGAAGCTCCGTGGTTCCTTGCTGTGCCGACGCCGACATGGCGATGAGCATGGTCATCAGGACCGCGCTCATTACACGCTGCCTCATAGTGATTTGCCTCCTGAGCTTACAGCCCCGGAAAGCACCTTACTGAAACGGTAAAGTGCCCACCCGGAGCCTTTAACCCACCATCCATCCCTGAGCTGTGAGCGATCCGAAAAAATGGAAACGCGCGACGAGGTTTTCTGGATTCGAGGCACAAATGCGCGCCGGAATCTTGCACAAGTGAAGCGTGGCGCGTTTCGCAGCTTTCGGTTGAGCAAGGGCGATGCCGCATGGTATTCTGACGCCGCCTACCCAGCAGGCTGCCGAGCGCTCCTACCCAGCGAGCGCGACTGAAGTAACCCACCGGGGCGAGACGAATCATGCGGAGACGTACCATCTGGACATTGGTCTGGTCGGCAGCAATCGTGTGCGTGGCGGCAACACCCGCGTGGGCGCAATACGGCCCCAGACACATGTCCGATCCGGCGACCGGCGAGACCTATCACGTCGAAGTCGGAGGGTACTTCTGGTATCCGGACCCGAACATCGTCATCACGAGCCAGGCGCTGACTCGCGACGCGCTCGGGACCCCGATAGACTTCGTCAGCGATCTCGGAATCGAGAAGACAAGGTTCAGACAACTCAAGACGGTGTTACGGCCCGGTCGCAAACACAAGATCCGTTTTGAATACACACCGATCACGTACGAGGCAGTCGGTAATCTGAAGACGAGTATCGTGTTCAACGGCATTCGCTACCCGGTCAACTTGCCGGTCACGACCGACCTGGAATGGAAAGCGTATCGCTTCGCGTACGAGTACGACTTCCTTTATTACGACCGCGGGTTCGTCGGGGTCATCTTTGATGCGAAGTACACCGACGTGTCTGCGACCCTGTCGAACGTCCTGGACACGGAGTTTGTCCGCGCGAGAGCACCGATTCCGACAATCGGAGCGATCGGCCGCGCATATGTCGCGCCGAACATTTCAATAACGGGCGAACTGAGCGGCCTCGGTTCAGGCGGTCTGTTCGGCGAGGACTATCGGGCGCACTACATCGACTTCGATCTGTATGGAACGGTGAACTTCAACGACCACGTCGGCGCGCAGTTCGGCTACCGGTCATTCAACGTGTTCTATCACTTGAAGCGCGATGAAGGGGATCTGGACTTGAAAGGCCTCTACTTCGGTGGGGCCTTCCGGTTCTAATGTTCAATGATCAATGTTCAATGTAAATCAGCAACATTGATCATTGATCATTGAACATTGAACAATGAACATTGAACATTGAACATTGACGCCCCTCACCGAGGCTTACTCAACGACCTTCACATACACGCCGAGGAAGCGATCATCCCTGCTCTTCGGATCAATCGCTGACGGCCGGAATCCCGCCGACGCCGCGATCGTCACCAGCGCCGCCCCGCGTTGAGGATCGATCCGCACTTGAATCCGCCGCTCTTCTCCAGGAGCCAGCGACATGCCCTCGCGCCACGCCGCCGACTCAAACGACACCTGGTTTTCAACTGGCGCGTTGCGCACGAGTAATGTGACCGACGCTCCCGAATCTGATTGAAGCGCAATCGTGCTGCTCCGCTGACCTCCAACCCAAAAGGCTTCCGGCTCTGGAAAGCTCCGGTCGTCGAGAAAATACACGGTCGTGGGTCCGTAACGAACCGCGCGTTGCGCGGAGTCGCTGGTTAATCGCGAGACCGCCGGCAAGACCGACACCGGTTCGATCGTCAACGCACGAACCGTGCGTCGCGCCTGTTCGTCACCGCGGACGACGATCGCGCGCACGTCGACCGGGAACTCGATGTCGATCGGCTGCGCCGGGTTTGTGAGCGGACCACTCTTCAACGAAAACTGATCGCGGCCAATCCCGACCATCAACCACCCCGCCGTCGCCGGCCCGCGCGGCTGGAGACGATAACGGCCGGCCGGCACCGCCGCGACTTGATACAGCGGTCGATCGTTAGGTCCAGCTCCTCCCGGGGCCGTCGACCGACGCGGCTCCATGCGAACGAGTGGGGGCACTTCGTTGGTGGCCAGTCGACGCGCGCCCGGTAACGCCAGCAAAAGAACGTGACGTTCGGAACCAAGACGACGGAGCATCTCGAGCTGCGACGGCGCGATCTTTCGTCCATCGACGGCTGCGAGCGCCCAGACGATCGTCAGCGCGATCATCGCCGCAAGGGCATAGGCCCCCCCGACCGCCGCAGCAAGGGCGCCGCGACTCCGCAGCCATGGTTTGCTTTCGATGGCGCGCAAGACTGCCCACCACAGGCCCAGGCACGACAACCAGATCGCGGCGTCGCGATACAGCAGTCCTTCGCTGCCATGCCACCATGCCGGCAACCCGAGCGCAAGATCGGTTGCGTCGGTCAGCCACTCGAGCCACACGGCGTATGTTTCACGCACATTGAACGCGAGTCGTCCGCCGTCGACAAAAACGAGCGCTGACGAGATGAATGCGGTCATCGCGAGCGCGGCGAGCACCGTAGCGCGTGTGGCGCGATGACGGATTTGAATCCATGCGACCCCGGCTGGAATCGTCAGCAACGGAAGCATAGGAACGAAGAAACGGGCCGGCGCACTGTGTCCACCCCACCACATGGCGAAGTGTGTCACCGCGAGCAGATAGGGCACGAGCACGAACAGCAGTTCGAGACCGAGCCGTCGCCAGCGCCGATCGCGCACCATGAAAACGAGGCCGCTGAACGCCACGGCCAGTACGGGCGCGTATGCCAGCAGACCAAACCGCTGATCGAAGAACAGGCCGACCATTCCGCCGGGGATGAAGGAGGCCGAACCTGCCTCGTTCGCATAGGGTGCCGAAGGATCTGGTGTGCCGTAGGTGCCGACGAAAAAGCCGATCCAGCAGATCGCGCTAATCGCGGGAATCGTCAGGAACGCGACTGCCTTCCCTGCCGGGTTCCTGGTCGTTGAGAGTCTCAGAATGATGATCGCTCCGAGACTGCCGGCAATCAGGGCGAACCGAGTGTGAATCCATGGCAGCAGCGCGAGCGCTGCGCCGTGCAACCACCAGGGTCCAAGGCGCTCATGTCGACTCTCACGCTCGTCCTCGGTTCTAAGAAGCGCCCACACGCCTGTGAGCGCGAGGACGCCGCCGGGACCGTCAGGATAAACAGTAAAACTGTGAAAAATCATGCTGGCCGAAAGCGTCACCGCCGCCCAGCCAAACCACGCGGCAGCGGATCGACGGGTCACCAAACAGGTCAGCCACCATGCGAGAGCACTTCCCGCGGACGCGACAAGAATCAGGAACACGACGACGCCGCGGTAACCGGCGATCGCGAACGCAGGCGCGACAAGCGCCGGCAATCCTGGCGCATGGATCGAGTAGATCTCTCCGTTTCGTCCGCGACGGCGATAGTCAGGTTTCGGCAGCTCACCCGCGTAGTACGCGCGATAGTCACCGTTGCGGTGATTGTTCTCGATGCGAAGGTCGTGGTCGTTCAGCAGACTTTGCGTGATGATCAGGTAGTGCGGCTCGTCGCCGCTTGGCACCGACGGCTTCGTCTGCCATGCGGCAACGGCGTAGATCGCACACGCAAGCGTTCCGGCCACAACCGCTGGCCGCCTGGAGATCGCAGTCGATCGCACACGCACACGGAGTGCGGCGATCGCCGTGGGGGAAGAAGACACCAGCGCCAGGCCGACACCCAGCCACACGACGAGCACGAGATGACCCGACCAGATCTGCAGCGCAGCAGGAACCGCCGACGAGAGCCACGGTAACGCGACGAGCACGAGTAACCAGACCGGCGCTAGCGATGCACCGGACCGCCAGGCCGCCCAGACGCCGCCGACAGCGAGCATCACAAGAATCGCCGACTGGATCGACAGCGGAAGAAGCGCGACGCGTGACGTGCCGTCAGCCGTCGGCGCGAGCGCGCCCTGCGACAACCACGCGGCGAGCGCCGTACCGAGCAGCGCAAGAACGATCGTCAGGCGTGACACCGAAGGATATCGAGAGGGTAGAATGTCGCATTCTACATGGACCCACCTCCGGATACCATCGCGGCCCGTGCGCGTGGTGCTGCGATCGCAGGCGGCGTTGCGGTCGCGCTCGCCGTGCTGATGACGTGGCCGCTCGCATCAGGCCTTGGACGCCTCGGCCGGACCACGAACATGGATGGCCTTTACGGGATCTGGAACGTCGCCTGGGTCAGCCGCACGATCATCAGTGACCCGGCATCGCTCTTCGACGCGAACATCTTCTATCCGCACCGCAACACGCTCGCCTACTCCGAGGCCAACATCGTCGCCGGCGTGATTGGAATCCCGGCGTGGATCTTCACTCACAACCCCTACGCTGCTCACAACACGGCACTGCTGTTCGCCTTCACGACGACCTTCCTCGGCATGTGGCTTCTCGCGCGCCGGTTATCCGGACGCGCCGATACCGCCGCGATCGCCGCAATCCTGTTCGCGTTCTGTCCATACTTCTACTCCCACAGCGCGCACATCCAGTTGCTGATGGCCGGCGGCATGCCGCTGGCGATGCTCGCGCTGCACCGGCTGGTCGATGCGCCGTCACTGCCTCGAGGCGCCGCACTCGGTGCCACTCTCGCGGCGCAGGCACTCGCGTGTGCGTACTACGGCATCTTCGCCGGCCTGATGGTCGGATATGGGGTGCTGTTCTTCGCGCTTCGCCAGCGAATGTGGCGTTCGCGCGAGTTCTGGATTGCAGTGGCTGTCGCAGCGGTCGTCGCCGGGTTGATCGTATCGCCTTTCCTCCTGCCGTATCTCGAACTGCAAGAAGGCGGCTTCGTGCGATCGCTCGGCGATGCGCGCCGGTACTCGGCAACGTGGCAAAGCTATCTTGCGTCGCCGTCGCATCTGCATCGACCGATTCTCGTGGTTGCCCGGCAACTCGGGTGGCGGATCGGCGAAGTGCTGTTTCCGGGAGTTCTTGCGATCGTGTTGGGGATACTTGGGATCGCGATCTGCTGGAAGCGCGATCCTGCCGCGGTGACGCCGCGTGACGACCGGGACACGCTTCTCTTATACGGCTCTCTTGGGGTGCTGGCGTTCTGGGCATCGTTCGGACCGGCTGCTGGTCTCTACACAGTGCTCTACCGGGTCGTGCCCCTCTTCACGTTTCTCCGTGCGCCGTCGCGCTTTGGCCTGCTCGTCGTCTTCGTGCTGTCGATCTTTGCGGCGGTGGCGGTGGCGCGCATCATCTCGATGGCAGGATCTAAAGACCCCGCCCTACACCGTCGGCGTCACGTCGCTGTCGGCGTGTTGGCGATTGTCGCGATCGCCGAACTCAACGTCATTCCGTTTCCCTGGGAGCGCGCACTCCCGGTCTCGACCAACTATCGCGTCCTCGCGTCCATGCCCCGCGCCGTAGTCGCTGAATTCCCGTTCTACGGCGAGCGCATCGCATTCCCGCTGCACGCGCAGTACATGGTGTTCTCGACGACACACTGGATGCCGCTTGTCAATGGATACAGCGACTACATTCCTCAGGACTTTCGCGAAGCGGCATTCGTGCTCGATTCGTTTCCGTCAACCGACACCTTCAAGATTCTCGAGAAGCGCCGCGTGAGGTATGTCGGCATTCATTGGGACATGTATGGCCCGCGGGCTGAAGAGATCAGGACGAAGCTGAAAGGGTTTACAGCGTATCTGCGGCCACTCGCGAGCGACGACACAATGTCGTTGTTTGAGATTGTTGCGTTTCCATGAAGGCGGGGTCTTTAGACCCCCGCCGACTCGTGGCTATCGCTTCTTGGTCGTGGTCTTCTTCTTCTTCGTCGGCGACGTTTTCTTTGCCGGTGACTTCTTCTTGGGCGGCGCCTTCTTCGCGCTGGCGGGCGCCTTCGTCGGGGTCAGCGTGGAGATGGTTCGGGGGACGGTCGCGCCGTCAGGATACAGCCGGCGGTAGTCCTCAGCGGTCCCGAGAATGCGCTTGACGTAGTTCTGCGTCTCCGGGAACGGAATGTCGTCGATGAACTCGTCCTCGTCGAGCCCGGGACGCTCTGCCTTCCATCGGCTTACGCGGCTGTCGCCTGCGTTGTAGCTGGCCAGCGCATAGTAGGTGCCGCCGAACTGCGAAACCAGTTGCGAGAAATAGAGCGTGCCCATGCGCAGGTTGAGCTCGGGATTCGTCAATGACGCCATCGTGAATCGGAAACCGAGCGCTCGCGCCAGTTTTCTGCCCGTCGACGGCACCACCTGCATCAGCCCCCAGGCATTCGCCGAGGATCTGATGCCGGCATCGAACGTCGACTCCTGTGCGACGAGCGCAGCGACGAGATAGGGATCGAGGTCGTGCTGCGCCGAGTACTTGCGAATCGAGTCCCAGTAGACGAGCGGGAAAATCACCTGCAGGATCTCAGCCGGCAATTGCTGTCCACCGGCAGTGAGGAACTGTGGATACGTGCGGCGCATCAGCGAGATCGCGCGCCGGAGCTCCCCCTTGCGGTTGTAGACCCATGCGATCGTGGCATCAATGCGTGGCGAGTTCCCCCACGCGCGCTGTGCATGGCGAAGCTCGGTCAGCGCATCATCGTACAGTTCGTTCGCGAGGAGCAGCCGGATGAGTGGCTCGGTTTGAATCGGCTTGACTTCAAGCACGGGCGCCTGCGGGCTTGATGCGCGGCGCACGTCACCACGTTCAGCCGCGATGTCGCCGCGGCGCGCGAGCTGACGCTCGGCAAGACGACCATAGTACGAATTCGCGTAATCGGCGTAGACCACGCGCATGCGCGAATCGGCCTGGGCGGTCTCGCCAAGCTTCTCGTGCGCCCGTCCCGCCCAGTAAATAAATGACGGCCTGTAATCCGATCGGGGAAAGCCCATGGCGGCGCTTTCGAACACCCGGACCGTTTCGCCGTAGTCGCCCGTCATGTATGCGTACCAGCCATACTTCCACGCGGCGCGCTCGGCTCGCGGCCCCTGCGGAAACTTTTCGTACAGCTCCTTGAATGACTTCGCCGCGAGCTCGTCTTCGTCCTCGACGATGTAGTAGGTGCCGAGATTGTTGAGGGCCTCTTCGGACCAGGAACTGTCGGGAAAATCCGACACCAGCGCGGTCGTCAACGAGATGGAACGATCGCGATCGCCGAGCTCGCGAAGGCTGTTCAGATAGAAAAAACGGGCTTCGGCCTTTCTCGACGCGTTGTCGATATACGGCTGCACGCCATCACGCGCCGCGGCATATCGCCGCAGATAGAAGTCGCACTCGGCGATCCGCAGACCGACAAGCTCTTTGTCATCTCCCTCGGCCGTGGGTTGGAGCAAAAGGAATGCGGCTCGCGCATCGGTGTAATGCCGCGCACCAAAGAGCGCCTGAGCGCGCGCGAGATCGGCTTTGTAGTTCGGACGCGGCAGCTGATCCTGCAGTGATGCGAGCTGAACGCCGGCGGCAATGGCAGCATCGGTCAGTGGGAAATCGTAATAGACGCGGAGGAACGCTTGCGCCGCTTTCGCCCGATCGCCGGCGGCGAGAGCGGCACGGCCCAGACGTGACAGCAGATCCTCGTTCACCGCCCCTTTCTGGTCCGCGATCTTCTCGTAGGTCGTCATCGCGGCAGCATAGTCGCCGGCGAGTTCGGCCGCCTCGCCCGCTGCGAGACCCGCGGCAATGCTGACGTATCCTGGTGACTTCCGCTCGATCACATCGTCCAACGTCCGACGCGCATCGGCCACTTGTCCGAGCCGCAATTGCGTGAGTCCCTTGTAGTAGGCGGCATAGTCGGCAAGCGCCGTTTTCGCGAGCGACGGATTCGAGAAGAACGTCAGCGCCGCCTGATAGTTCCCTTCCTGAAACCGCTTCACCCCTGTCGTCAGCGCTTCAAACTGGGCGACCACGCGCGAACTGCGATCGGTCTCGGGCGGCACGAGCCACAGATCGCTCAGATTGGTGGGAATCGCTGGATGAACCGTCGGCGAGAGCTGTGGCGCTGCCGGAATCGCCGGTTGCTGCGGTGTCAACAGCGCCGCGCACAGCATCGGCAATGTTACCGAGCGAAAGATGAAATCCTGGATGGCCACGAGTATTTGGTGCGCCTCTTATTCAAACAACGACGCATCGCCGTCGGCCAGCGTCTGCACGAGTTCCTGATGAAAGTACGTATCGCGATCGGGAATGGAAGGTCCGATACGCTGCTCGTACAGGCGGCGGGCGCGATTGATTTCGTCACCAAGGCGGACGCGCAAATCACGCTGCTCCCGGCCGACACGAACCGCCCCTTCGTTGTACAACTTGATCTCCGACACGAGCAGCCGGGCGTATCGCCGCGCCCCCTGGACGTCGTCTTCACTGGCAATGCCCGGAGGCGGATCCGCAACTGTGGCTGTGCCGCCGTGTGCGCTGATCGATCGGCGCGCGATGAATCCCATCGCCTCCGCCGTGCGTACTGCGGTCAGCGATGTCACCACCGATGTCGCATGTCGTCCGAGTATCTGCACCGTCTCGAGCCACGACGCGAGCGGTTGTCCGTCAGAGCCTTCGTCGGCGTACAACACCGCAACGGGCCGGCCATCGAGCACAAAGGGAACGGCGATCGCTCTGCGGCCCGGAGACAACCCGGCAAATATCGGTGCGCTCTGACCGTTGGTGCCATCGAGCGTCACGGTTTCGCCGGTGCGAAGAACATCACCGAGAAACCCCGCTTCGCGGCCGTCGGCGCGAATCGGCCCCGCATGCACCGGAGGCACACCGTCCACCGGCCATTCCTGCAAGACCCCGCCATTGACGATGAAGAGCGCGGCACGGGGAGACTCGAGCGCGGCGCCACGCACCGCCGCCGCGAGCGCCTCCGTCAGCGACGTCGCATCGTCGATTGCGCGCATCGAGATGAGGAGTTCAGAGGCATCGCGTGGGATTGACGCGGCTGCCTGCCGCGCTTCCTCGAGCGCATTCGCAGCAGACGCCTGCTCGCGCGCATGTTCCTGGCGGGTTCGTTCCAATTCGCGCGACGCTTCCGCGCGAATCGCGTCGGCGTCAGCCTGCGCCCGCTGCAGTTCTGTCTGCGCTCGCTCAAGCGCTTCATGCGCCCCTATCAGGTCCTGCCGTGCACGCTCGCGCTCAGCGTGGGTGCGCTGGAGATCCTCCTGTGCCCGCTCGCGATCACCATGTGCACGCAGCAATTCTTCCTGCGCGCGCTGATGATCCGTCTGCGCGCGTTGCAAATCCAGCTGCGTTCGTTCGCGATCGGACTGCGTCCGCAGCAATTCTTCCTGCGTCCGCTCACGCTCGCTGTGTGCCCGCTGCAGATCGTCGTGCGCGGCCTGCCGTTCGGCCTGCGCGCGTTCGCGATCTGCCTGCGCTCGTTCGAGGTCGGCTTGTGCGCGCTGAAGCTCGGCCTGCGCGCGTTCCCGTTCAGCATGGGCCCGTTCGAGATCCGCCTGCACGCGACCGCGTTCGGTTGCAACCGCTGCTTCCAGTTCACGACGCGCCTGACCGGCGGCTTGCGCGGCCGCCTGTTCGGCCTCCGTCCGCGCGCGCGCCACGGCCTCGGCCAGGGCACGTTCGACATCCGCACGCGCGGCGGCTACTTCCGACTCGAGCCGCGTCCCCCACTGCGCGTGAATCCCATCGAATTTTGACGACCACCGCTGTTCCGCTTCAGCATCGGCGCGCTGACGCGTCTCCTGCAGCGCCTGCGCGTGGCTTTGCTCGAGACTGCCCAGGTGGGTGTCGAGCTCGGCCTGCAGTTTGGTTCGAATGGCGTCAATGACGCCGCGAATGTGTTCCTCGGCCATTAGTTCGCATTATCCGGACGGGGATCCGGCAAGTCAAGCTTCGAAAATCCCGCAACTCTAAGCATGAGAGCAACTTGACGGCTGTCGTCTCGAGTCGTACAATTGGCGTTCGGCAGTTTCTGCGTTGTCCAGACTATCGGCACTTCGTGCCATTCCGGACACGCCAGAAGGGGGCGACCTAGATTCGACGGAGATACGGTTCCGTAGGATGCGTGCCGAGGACCATCACCCTCGTTAAACAGATGGAAACAAACATAACTGCGGACACGCAGCTCGCTCTCGCAGCGTAAAAACC
>JBKPSH010000068.1:0-10648 GCA_046734955.1 Acidobacteriota bacterium | reverse complement strand
GAACTGCTCGAGGGGAAGTCCGCTCCTGGAGATGGCGCCGCTCAGCGGGCTGCCGTCAATGAGCTCCATCGTGAGGAAGTGCGTGCCGTTGGCCTCCTCGACAGAATGGATCGTCACGATGTTGGGATGGTTCAGCGCGGCCGCAGCCCGCGCTTCCAGCGCAAATCGCCGCAAGCGATCCGCGTCCGCGCTGAACTCGGCTGGCAACACCTTGAGCGCGACATCGCGATCGAGACGCGGGTCGCGCGCCTGATAGACCTCGCCCATTCCCCCAGCGCCGATGATCGAGATGACTTTGTAGGGTCCGATCCGGGTGCCAGGGGAAAGGCTCATTGGGGACGGAGTTGTGCCGGATTATATGACCGGCACGGCGCGCGGGTACCCTGTGTTCTGCTAGGCTCGAGTCACCGGTCGGCCATCCTCCCCCGCTCTCGCCACCGCCCCGTCGCTGTCGTCGAGGGTAGCGTCACGAAAAACGCCAATGAAATTGGGGGTGCGGTTGTAGGCCGTTGCCTCCAACCTGGCCTACAAGCCTCTTAACAAAACTCTCGCCTAACAGCGACCGCTGCGACAGTTCGTCGACCCACTCGAATAATCAAACATGTCCTCGGCGGATTGCACGGGGCGACTTTCGGGGGAGTCATCCTGCGAGGACGTTGGTCAGGACAAGGCGCCGGGCGCGGGTCACTTTGTCGGTACCAGACGCTTCAGCTCCTCGTCCCAATGTTGTACGACAATGAGCGCGGACGGCGCGAGGCCCCCGTCCGTCCCAGGCGCCTTGATCATCAGGAAGTGTTGACCATCAGGCGACACGTCGTACGTACGGCCAGAGGTGCCGGTGCTTAGATAGTGTCCACCGAACAGCTTCATCGGCGCGCCCCCGTTCCATGTCGCGCCGCTGACCTGCACCGGAACTTGCCACAGTGAGAGTTCGGCACTGTTGTCGGCACCGACATAGAACAATTCCTTGCCATCGGCCGCCCAAAGGGGCCTCGTACCGCCCGCCGTCGACACTTGCACGTGACTGCTGCCATTGGGAAATGGCCGAACGTAAATTTCGAACGAGCCCGACCTGTTGGAGTCGTAGGCTAACCACCGGCCGTCGGGCGAGACGACGCCGTTTTTCTCATCGAACTTGGTCTGCTGGAGCGGCGTCACCTGGTGCGTCCCGCCCAACGCAACTTGAAGCAGATCAAAGCCCGTCGTTGGCACCGCTTCGAAGAAGACGACATGGCCATCGGGAGTGGACCCGGTGGGAAACTGGGAATTGTTGTTCGTGGTCAGCCTCTCGGGTTCACCGCTTCCGTCGGCGGCCTGCCACCAGAGATTCAGCGCGGCGCCGCCGCGGTTTGATGTAAAGACGATACGCTGGCCGTCTGGTGTCCACACGGGAAACCGGTCCATGCCTGGGTCGACTGTCAGTCGAGTGAGGAGCGTTTGACCCATTCCCCATACCCAGATGTCGTCCTCCTGATCGCTGATCCAGAGCGCGACACGCTTTCCGTCTGGCGACAGACGTTGTTGCTGGTAGGCGCGTGGCGGAGCCGCGATGGGCTGCTCTTTACCGTTGCGATCGACCCAGACGAGCGTGCGTGCGTTCGCCGCGAGGAGTCCCGGCGTATCCATGTAGACGAGCGTACCGTCGGTGGCCACGGCACATTCGGCCGTACCGGTGATGGAGGTGACGAGCCGCGGCACGACAGGGACCGCCGTTCCGTGCGTCTCCAGTCGATTCAGGTCGAATGGGATCGCGCGTAGAGTCCCCGCGGCGACGTAGACCAGATGGCCGCTGGCCACGTAGCGGGCGTGGCTCCCGCCGCGCAGCAGGATCTTGTGCGTCCCGGTGCGCAGATCGCGCACCGCGATTTGGGCCTTGTCGAGACCGCCGGTCCGCGACGTAATCGTGAAGAGGACGGCGCCTCCACCAGGCAACATTTCCGGCCACACGTGATCGCCTTCATCCTGCGCGTGATCGGGCTGCGTCAATATCTCGGGTGTCCCGCCTTCGGCCGAGACTCGTTGCAGCCCGGTTGCCGGGTTGCCGGTCGCGAAGATGATCGTGTTATCGGGCGCCCACGTGGCGCCGCGTGGGATGCTGTCGACGGTGGTGAGCGTGATAGGCGGACCACCCGTGATGCGGACCTTCATCAACGCGTTGTTGTCGCTCAAGAAGCCAACCCACTGACCATTCGGCGAGACGAAGGGCGCTCGTATCGAGCTGCCGCTGACGATGAGCACCGGTTCAAGGGTATCAAGGGCGCGGACGAAGAGTTGCGTGCCGCCGTTGCCGACGAACACGATGTTCGCCCCGTCGGGCGACAGCGCGAGATTGCCGTAGCCGTTGACAGTGAGGGCCGCTGAGTTTGGTGTACCGACGGTCGTGCGCGTGACGCGCGTCGGCGGTACGAGCCGCCACCGTGCCCACAACACGAACGCCATCGCGAGCACCGCGGCGAGCACGCCGGTTGACACCCACGGCCGGGCCCGCTGCCAACCGGTGTGAGCCGCTCTGCTCGCTGGTTGGCCGACGGGATCGGCATAAGCATCCCCGCCGGTCGGCTGCAATGCCTCGTCGAGCTCGAGACGAGCATCCGCCGCATCGGCAAGCCGGCGCACTCGTTCTTTCTCCAGGCAGCGGCGCAACAGCCGGCGAATGGCGGCCGGCGTGTCTGGTGGGAGCCTGCTCCAGTCCGGGTCTGCGCGGACGACGGCTGCGATCGTGTCGGTCACATCGTCGCCGCCGAACGGCCGCAGACCGGTGAGCATTTCGTACAGCAAGCACCCGAACGCCCAGAGGTCAGTCCGCTTGTCGACCACCTTGCCGCGCGCCTGCTCCGGGCTCATGTACGCGGCGGTGCCGAGAATGATGCCGCCCGCCGTCATTGCCGCAGCGTTCGTGATCGTCGGCGAGTCGGCGAGCGCAGCCGCCGGGGGCGACGAAGGGTCGGGATCTATCGCTTTCGCGAGGCCGAAGTCGAGCACCTTCACCGTCCCGTCCTCACGCACCTTGATGTTCGCCGGCTTGAGATCGCGGTGAATGATCCCCTGCTCGTGCGCGGCTTCGAGGGCCTCGGCGATCTGTTTTGCGAGCGGGAGGGCTTCGTCGATCGGGATGGGCCCACGAGTGAGGCGTTGAGCGAGATCCTCGCCTTCGGCGAGTTCCATCACCAGCGCGCGGACGCCTCCGCTGTCCTCCAGGTCGTGGATGTGGGCGATGTTTGGATGGTTGAGCAACGCCAGGACTTGCGCCTCGCGTTTGAAGCGCGCGACCCGATCCGGCTCACGGGCGAAGAGCTCAGGCAGTATTTTGAGCGCGATGTCCCGATTGAGGTGCGTGTCGCGAGCGCGATACACCTCACCCATGCCGCCGGCGCCAATCATCGCGACCACTTCGTAGGGTCCGATCCGGGTTCCTGGGCCGAGACTCATATTGGAGGGCCTGAAATTATAGCGGTCAAGACGGCGCCGCTCCGGGTTAAGTCCGGCTGACCTCTCGAGTGCTCGTTTGGCCCAACCTCCCCCGCTCCCGCCAGCGCCCCGTGGCCCTCGTCGACGGCAGCGTCACACAAAACCTCAATAAAACTGGGGTGCGGCTCTGGACCGATCGCTCGTGAACGCAAACATGAGTGCGACTACTTCGTGGGCACCTTCGCTTTCAGTTCTTCGAACCAGTTTTCTACGAGAATCATTCGCGGGAGCGGCGGATGCTCGTCCGCTGCGCGGCTCTCTTTCAGCATCAGGAACCGCTGACCATCCGGCGACGCGTCATACATCCGTCCCTGGCCCTCTGCAGGTATTCGGAGGACATATCCCGAATCGACTATCTTGCGTGGAGTGCCGTTCGTAAACGTAGAACCAATCGTCACTGGAACGCTCATCAGCGCACCCATTGACTCGTAGAAAAGTTCATGCCCCGTCCGCGCCCACAATGGCTGCGCGCCGCCGTTCGTCGAGACCTGCCATTTGCCGCCATCCACATTCGGGAACGGCCGAACGTAGACTTCAAACCGACCCGAGTCGTTCGCCTCATACGCGAGCCAATGGCCATCCGGCGAAACCTCGGCGTTGTACTCGGCAAAGGGCGTCTGCACAAGCGGGCGCACGTGGTGCTCGCCATCCAGCCGCAACACGACGAAATCCGACTGGCTCGTCCCTCCAGTCTGCGACGGTGGGCGTTGTTCGCGAACGATTAGCGTCCCGTCTGGAGTGACTGTCTGTGGAAACTGCGCGATGGCACTCTGCGTCAGTTGTTCGACGGTTCCGGTTCCGTCCGCCCGCCGCCGGAACAAACTTCGCGGGGTCGTCGGGCTCCCGCGTTCACCCGAACTGAAGATCACGGAGCGTCCGTCAGGTGTCCACACGCCATACCGCTGAAACTTCGGGCCAAACGTCAGACGGGTGAGCGTCTTGCGCGCCAAGTCCCACACCCAGATGGATTGTTCCTGGCCTCGGACCTCGAGGGCCACGCGCGTCGCGTCGGGTGAGAGTCGTGGGTAACCGTAGGCACGAGGAGGCGCAGCGACAGCCGTGTCGCGACCTTGGCGATCTACCCAAACCAGTACTCGCTGCGCCTGAGATCCCAGCACCGCGTCCCTCGGCACATACACCAGCGCACCCTCGTTTGAGATCGCGAATTGGACGGTAACGTTTTGCTGTGCGACATCCTCCACGAGCGGGACAGCCGGTCCCGTAAGTGCAAGTCTGCTCACATCAAACGGCACTGCGAACAGTGTCCCGTTAATGGCGTAGACGAGATGCCCTGTCGGCACATATCGGCCGTCGATACCACGCTCGAGCAGAACCTGACGCGTGTTTGTGTCTAGCGATTGGACCACGATGCGCGCTGTATCCCAGTCGTCCGGGCGCGCCATCGTGAACAGGATCGCGCGACCGCCAGGGAGCATTTGCGGGCTTTCCGCGACTTCACCAGCTTCCAGCCTCACTAAATGCTCCGGCGTTCCCCCTCCGCTCGACACACGCCATATTCCCGCGACGCCTTTCGACGCGCCCGGCTCGTCACTCTGTCCGTAGAGAATTGAATTATCGCTCGCCCAGCTACTGCCCCATGGGTTCTCGGCCGCACACAAGACGACGGGGGTGCCGCCTTTGATCGATACCTTCTTGAGGCGGCCGCCCTGCCAAAAGCCAATCCACAGACCATCTGGTGAAAAGAATGGGCCCCTCCCTGCCATCTCGTCAGCGCCTTCGGTGCCCCGGATCGGTGTCGCTTCGAGCTGGTCAATCATGCGCAGGTACAGTCGCCCGTTCGCCGCGTACGCGAGCCGCCGGCCGTCTGACGAGAATGCCACCACATGCACGCCCGTGTTTGAAAAGCGTTCGCCGATCGGCAGCGGAATAGCGGACCGCGCGACCGGCAACGGTGGCGCCAACCTTCTCGTGACCATCCACGTCGCATAGGCGGCAATCACAGCGGTCGCAGTGGCAACCGCAACCATAGAAACAGAGCGCCGCATCCTTGATACGACCGGCGGTCCGACGCCAGCTCGCGCGTCTGCTTCGTGCTCGATGATGAACTGTGCCGTCGACAGGTCCCCGATTCTCTTCCGCCAATCCTTTTCGAGGCATCCTCGGATCAATGTGAGGATTGGCCGTGACACTTCAGGCGGCAGCGCGGTCCAGTCCGGTTCGCCGCGGAGCACCGCTGCGAGCGTGTCTGAGACATCTTCACCGTGGAAGGCTCGTCTTCCAGTGATCATCTCGTAGAGCACACACCCGAACGCCCAGACGTCGCTGCGCTTGTCAGCCAGACGGCCCTTGGCCTGTTCCGGGCTCATGTATGCCGCTGTGCCCAGAATCACACCCATCCTGGTCATCATCGCAGGCGAGGTGATCGTTGGCGAGGCCGCTGCGTCTGAGTTTCCTGCGGAGGCGGGTTCGAGTGCCTTGGCCAATCCGAAATCCAGCACCTTCACCACGCCATCGGGCCGCACCCTCACGTTCGCCGGTTTCAGATCTCGATGAACAATGGCCTGCTCGTGAGCCGCTTCCAGAGCCTCGGCGATTTGTTTTGCTATCAGCAGCGCCTCGTCAACTGACAGCGGTCCGTGCGCGATCCGATCGGCCAGCGACGTGCCGTCGACGAGCTCCATAACGAGCGCCTTGACCCCATCGCTCGCTTCGAAACCGTGAATTTGGGTGATGTTGGGATGATTCAGCGCAGCGAGCGTGCGGGCCTCGCGTTCGAAGCGGGCGAGACGTTCGATATCCGCCGCGAGGGACTCGGGAAGAACCTTGATGGCGACAGTACGATTCAGGTGCGTGTCCCTCGCTCTATACACCTCGCCCATTCCCCCGGCGCCGATCAAACCGAGGACTTCGTAAATACCGAGCCGCGTACCGGCGGCGAGGGGCATGGCAGGGATTTCGCGGCCGAGTATACACCTCCTTGTCGCATGGCTCTCCGCCCGTTAGTTCCGGGGTCCTCCCCCGCTCCCGCCACCTTCCCGTGGCGGTCGTCGAGGGCAGCCGCAGAGAAAATAGCAATGAAATTGGGGTGCGGTTGTGGACCGCTTCCCGCCCTCGAGTAGTCCAGAACCGCACCCTGAAACCTTGAGCGCAAAACAAAAAGACCAGTGCGCTCAAGTCGCACTGGCCTTTGACAACGTAGTGGGGTCGAGGCTTGGCCTCAACTGGGTTGAAGGTGAGAGGTTGAGACGACGGAACTGGGATTTAGCCTTCACTGGGTCGGACTTCAGCAACCGTGTGAGGTCCTGAAGCTGTTCTCGAACCCATGGCGCAATCTTCAGCCATTTCGCCGCGCAAGGGCTTTTGCGAATCGCTTTTCAGTTGCGCCTCAAGGCGCTTGATTGTTGCTTCGCGTTTCTTCATGGCCTTCAGCAAAGTCGCTGGCGTCGGAGCCTCCCTCGATGGCCACAACGAGGTTCTGTAGTTTTCGACGTTCCGCATCGAGCAGGCGCTGAGTGGAGCGCTGTCCGTCCCTTGGTTGTGAGAGTTTCTTCCGCACCTCCTTCTCAACGGATTTGACGATGTAATCTGCTGCGGTTGGTTTCAGCAGCTCCGATTGAAGCTTCGACAGGATTTGTGGCTCTGCGACCTTCATGCGAACCCGCGAGAGGACCATCACCTCGGTGTGACGTTTTACGACGTTTTTGAAGGCGGCAGTTGGAGGCAGCGACAAACGACTGTTTGTCCCGGCGCCGGCATCGGAATGCCGACGATTCAAAACTTTCCGGGAACGTGCCAAACTGATCAGCGGCGTTTAGGGGCTTGTCCCGTGTGTCGTTGGAGTCAAATCTCGCCACGCAATAATGATCGGGCCCGCGCGCGGATGTCTTTCAAGGGTATGCCAGCGCGCCGAATATCCGCATCCGACCATTGCGTCCGATCGCACCAATAGTGAGCCTTCATGTCTAGTGTTTCCGCGAAGTCAGGATCGTGATGACGCAGCGCGACCGCGTTCTCGCAGGTTTGGGAGCCGTTGGAGGTGCTCACGCGGGCGTAGATGGCCGCTCTCATAGGGGCCCTATCGCGCCGTCAGGATTGCGTCGATCTTCGCCGCCCCTCCGCCTGCAGCTCCGGGAGGACGCGCGGGTAGGCAACGAATCGCGAATCCCGTTGGGGACGTAACCCTTTTCGGTAGGCCCGCTCCAGCAAGGCTCCCCAATCGGCATCCTCGGCAAACGTGTATTTCGGGTCGTGGCCGCTGTAACGTTCAACGGCTGGGAGCTTGATGACCGTGCCGGTAAACAACTTGTCGAAGCGCGTGGGTGCTTCGAACTCGTAACCGGGCTGGAACGGGAAAACACCTTCAACGAGCGAGGTCCTCAGGTCAATCGGTTCATGCGCGCCGGGAACAAGATAGTCAGGCTCAGTCCGATCAGAGCACCACTCTAGATTGTCACGCTGCGTTTTAAACGGCGCGGTCCGAGACCCAAATCCCCTCGAAGACCGCGCGGCAATCGATCACGGGCCTTGACCTTCTGGAACGCTAGGGAGTGGCGGTCTTGACCGTACGAAGGTGATAAGGCTGATCAGTGTGTGAAATCCAGCGAAAAAGGCCGCCAGGAACGCGACAGCCACGGTTGGGAGGACCAAAACGCTGTCGTTGTCGAAGTAGTCTGCGAGCGTCAGCAATCCCCACACAGCATACGCAACCGTGGAGAACGAAAAAGCCGGCAGTGCCGATGGCAGGATGGAACCTCCTCCTTTGGCAAGTGCAACGATCAACGCTCGACCGATCATCAAGGGGTGCGATCGTGACGCACCCATACATAACGAATGCTTCCGAATACAACCGCCCAAAGGACCGCCGCGGACACCAGTGACAGAAAGAGGAAGGCGTACGGTCCGCCTTCCGGCTCAATCCAGTAGACCAACGACGTTGGCACCGCTGGACTCACGACACCTGCCATGTGAACACCCGGGAATAGATACGCGTTAGCCGCGGCTGTTTGTCCGCCGAACACGAACACTGCTACGCCGAGCGCGATTGAGATGAGCGCACCCACACCAGCCGATTTGCCTAGATTTCGATACCGCATGGAGCTTGACGTCCGTGTGGCCAGGATTTTAACGCCGATCGGACGACTCCCGATCGGTCACAACTTGGAACGTAACGTGTCAAGGCGGGCGTGCGGCTCTTCGACAACGTCCCACTATCGCGCGGAGCGGCTGCCACCGCGCCGCAACGGCTGCCCGCGCTAAGCGTGTCGGAGCTCGAGATTCTTCGTCCTGTCTCTCTTTCTTCAGAGATCGGACTCGCCTAAAGACAACGCTCCGTGCCCCCCGCTAACAACCGCGCTGCAGTCGCGATTCCGGTCAGCCGCGTCCAGTCGGTGGGACACACCGTTGGCGGCCCGGCGAGAATTGCGGCACGGCGCGTGACCCCGTCTTTGTTCATGCGAGTAGTCTCAGCTCGCCCCGGAGTTCGCCTTCGCCATCTTCGCGATCGCGTCGTCGATGGTGAAACTGCCGGGCCGTTGCATCGGCGGGAAGTCCTTGAACGTCGCCGCGAATGCGCCCGCCGCGGCCTGTCCGAGCATCACGAAATAGCGGTGCCTGAAGAACCAGTCATAATAGGTGTTCGACGTGATCTCGGCATATTCGTAGGGCTCGGGTGCGCAGATTAAGCAGCTTGGGCATCCGCAGCCGCGACCACGGCTTGGCCCACACTTCCAGCGTGCCCCTCACCCGCGACGTGCTGATGCGACCACAACGCCCAGTGCTCCTGGCCTCGGGAAGAACTCCCGGCGCCTCCAAAATGATGTCATAACGACGTCGGCCTCACGACGGCCCGCGTAGACTGTGCGGTGTCCACCCTCACAGCGCTCGGGTCGAAGGAGGCCGAGATGCGGATTATCGGCTGCGACTTACACGCAGCGCAACAAACCATCGCGATATTGAATCGCGAAACGGGAGATATCATCGAGACAACGTTGAAGCACGACGGGACGACGGTGCGGGACTTCTACGCACGCCTGCCGCCGCCGGTTGTCGTGGGCATTGAAGCCACCGGATCGATGGGCTGGTTTCTGCGATTGATGGAGGACCTCCAAATCACCTGCCATGTCGGGGATCCCGCGAAGGTCCGGAAAGCTGAAACACGGCGACAGAAACATGATCGGCGAGACGCCGCGCTCCTCCTGGACTTGCTCCGTGAAAACCGCTTCCCCACGATCTGGATGCCATCAGCGGAGTTGCGCGACCTGCGTGCGCTTCTCTTGCACCGAGATCAGTGGGTGCGTATGCGCACGCGCGTGAAAAACGGACTGCAAGGCCTTGCACTGGCCCATGGCATTCGACGGCGCGCGGGATTGTGGAGTCGGGCTGGTCAAGCCACGCTGGCGGCATTGTCGCTGGCACCATACACGGCGCAGCGGCGGTCGGAATTGCAGGCGCTCCAAGATCACCTCACGACGCATATCGACGAACTCGATCAGGAAGTGAGTGCGCGAGCTCAGGAGCGTCCGCAAGCACGCCGCCTGATGACGCATCCGGGCATCGGCCCCGTCACCGCTCTGGCAACCGAGGTATTCCTCGGTGACCCGATGCGCTTTGTCGATGCCAAGGCGTTAGCGAGCTATGTCGGCCTGATTCCGAGCGAATACTCGAGCGGGGCTCGGCAGCGACTCGGCCGAGTGACCAAGCAAGGCAATCCGATGCTGCGTTTTCTGTGGTGCGAAGCGGCGATCCATGCGGTGCGACGTGATGCTGCACTCGGGCGATTCTATCGACGAAAGCTCCAGCAGAAAGGCCTCGGCAAAGCGCGGGTCGCCGTGGCGCGGAAGCTGGGAATCAGGCTCTGGATTCTCTTACGCGATCAGATCGACTACGAAGAGTTTTGCCGTCGCGCGCCAAGACGAGCGACGGCGCGGTGATGCCTGTATGCGGGAGTGCCTGTGTGGAGATGTGGTCCTGTGTTGTGTGACCGGCAAAATGAATAGGCGACCCGCCTCCCGTTCGACGGGAGTTCGCACGAGTCATCATGGTCCGTCGTGACCGAAGAGATGTTTGGTGGGCAACACCGGTACCGATGCAGTGAAAAGACACGCGAGCGTTGAGGTGTGGACATTCCGAACGCTCACCGCCTGAAGCACGGCCGCCTCCGCCGACTCTTGGCTATTGAGAGCCGGCTCCGGCGGCCTGAACGGGCGTCGTGTGTCTTGAC
>JBKPSH010000067.1:0-44784 GCA_046734955.1 Acidobacteriota bacterium | reverse complement strand
GCTCGACAGGTCGCGCTGTGCCTGGTTTAGCTGGAATGTCGTCGAGAGCCCGACCGCGATCCGCTTTTGCTCCGCTTCGTACCGTCTGGTGCTGAATTCGCGCGCCTTGCTCGTCGCTTCGACTCGCTTCAGCGACGTGTCGACCTGGCGAGCGGCTTCACGAACCTGCTGCGTGACCTGCAATTCAATCTGACGAAGCGTCGTGAGCTGCTGCTCGCGCTGCACTTTCGCCTGCGCGTATCCTGCGTCGGCGGCGCTCGTGCCGATTGGGTAGCTCACCTGGAACTGCAGGCTCCACGTTTTGAAATCATTGCCGAAGATGTCCCGCAACGCGTCGCTGAAGCTGCGCTGCGCCACGCCCGTCGGCACCGGGAATCCGCCCGTGGTGTCGTAGAGCGTGCGGGTTCCGCCTACCCCGGCGAGTCCGTAGTTCACGATCGCGTTCAACGCCGGCAGCTTCTGATTGCGCGCGAACTTCATCGTGATGTCGGTCTGATCCACCTCGCGGTGTGCCTGTGCGATGTCCGTCCGCTGGTTGAGCGCGTTTTGAATCGCGCCGTCCAAATCCAGCGCCCGCGGTGTCAGCACCGGTTCTTCCGATGGCACGATGTGCACCGCCCAGAAATCCGGCTGTTGCGGATTCATGATCAGCGTCCGCAGCGCATCTTCGAACGACTTCACCTGCGATTCGGTGATGATCACGGATTCTTCGTTGCGGGATACTTCGGCCTGCGATTCGACGATGTCGATGGGAGGGATCGTGCCGACTTCGGAGCGCCGCTGATTGTTCTTGAGCGATTCCTCCGCGAGGCGCAGCGATTCCTGTGACACCTTCAACTGTCCGATGGCGCCGACGAGATCGTAGTACGCATTGCGCACGGACCGTGATGTCTGCGTCACCTGCTGCTGCAGCTGCAGGTCGACGATTTCCTGCTGCTTCTGACCGATGAGCAGTTGGTGCCGGGTCGAATCGATCGCGAAGTCGCGGAGGAGCGGCTGTGTGAAATTGAAGTTGAAATTCGACGACAGGCGCGGATTGAACGGGTCGGTTGGATCGCTCGTCGTGTTCCGGGCGCCATCGAGCGAAGCCTGATACCGTCCACCAAACCATTTCAGGTTCTGGGCGACGCCGGCGCTCGATCGAAATCCGGCATTGGTCGTGAAATCGTTCCCCGCCAGGAAATTCTGCGGCGGGCTGCTGTTGCTGTTCTTCGTCGATCCGCCGAAGACAACCGGCGCGAACGCCGCGCGTGTCTGGGCGACGGCGAACGCCTGCGCCTGGGGACTCAAACGTTCCGCGCGGATTCCCAGGTTATTTTCAAGTGCCAACTTGACCGCTTCGTCGGCGGTCAATTGAAGCTCGGGGCCGGGCACCGTGGGGCCAGCTTGTGGTTGAGCCGGCGCCGGAGGCGTGGTTGTCTGCGCGGCCGGGGGAGGGGCAGCAGGCGTCTGTTCGGATGCGAACAGAGGGCGCCCGGAACCGGACAGTAGAATGGCGGCGCCGCACGCCAGGCCAAACTTCAAACAGACCGATATTTGTTGCTCGAAACGCATTGCAGGTGTCTCCAATGACAAAACTTCAGAACTCCATGTCGTAGGAATTAGCAAGAACCGGGACCACGGAAACACGGGGCCACGGAAAAACACGGCCACGGAAAAACACGGACGAACACGGGCCACGGAAAACACGGGCCACGGAAAAACACGGGCCACGGAAAAACACGGAAGAACACGGATAACGGGACCACGAAAAGGCTGTGACGGACAACCCGAAGTGGTTGTTTCGCAAAATGTATACTACTGGCCGAAGACCCGCCGCCATTCGCCGGTTCATCGCTCTCCAGGGCGCATTTTGATGACACGACACGTTTTCGCGCTCGCGATAGCGCTCCTCGTTGGCCCTTCGGCTGCCGGAATTCCGGCACCTGACCACGGACAAACACGGGCCACGGACAAACACGGACAAACACGGGCCACGGACAAACACGGAGTAACACGGGCCACCGATGAACACGGACGAACAGGGGCCACCGATGAACACGGACTAACACGGACCACGGACAAACACGGACTAACACGGAACAAGCGAGACCACGGACAAACACGGACTAACCCGGATGCGGCGACTCGACCGTCCGCCGGCCGCTTCGAATTGACCGTCGACAGCATCATGCGAGGTCCGGATCTCGTCGGCTATCCGCCGACTGGCCTTCGGTGGTCTGCCGATTCCCAGAAGCTATTCTTCGATTGGCGGAAACCGGGCGAAACCGAGCCGTCCACCTACGTTGTCGGACGTGACGGCGGTGAACCGCGCAAGTTGTCCGACGATGAGGTGAAGTCGGTACCAGTGGCCACCGGCCGATGGGACAAAGCGCACCGACGCATCCTGTTTGTAGACGGTGGAGACGTCGTTCTGGTTGACAGCACGCGGGGCACGCGCCGGCAAATTACGCGCACGACCGGTGGTGAGTCGAATCCGCGCTGGGCGCGCAACGACACGCACGTCACGTATGTGCGCGATGGCAACCTCTTCATCGTCCCGGTTGACACGGCGTCTGGCGGAATCGTCGCGCAGTTGACTGATGTCTGTCCCAAGAAGACCGAACCGCGACTCACCGACAGCCAGAAGTTCGTCCGCGACGAGGAAGAAAAGCTCATCGAGTACCTACGCGCGTTTGTTCACGCCGGAGATGATCGGGGCGAAACGCGATCCGGTGCGTCCCGGTGTCGTCTTCGTTCACGGCGCGGGTTATGCCCAGAACGCACACAAGTACTGGGCGAGCTATTTTCGTGAGTACATGTTCCACAACCTGCTCGCGTCGAAGGGATATGTCGTACTCGACGTCGACTATCGCGCCAGCTCCGGTTACGGACGCGTTTGGCGCACCGCGATCTACCGTCACATGGGAGGCAAGGATCTCGAGGACATCGTCGACGGCGCGAAATACTTGACCGCGAAAGAGCAAGCGAATCCGAAACGCATCGGTGTCTACGGTGGCAGCTACGGCGGGTTCATCACGCTGATGGCGATGTTTACGACGCCCGAGGTCTTCGCCGCAGGCGCCGCGCTGCGGCCTGTGACCGATTGGGCGCACTACAACCACGGCTACACCTCGAATATTCTGAACGTGCCGCAAAAGGACATCGAGGCGTACCGTCGGAGTTCGCCGATTTACTTTGCCGAGGGACTGAAGGGCGCGCTCCTCATTTGCCATGGCATGGTCGATACTAACGTCCACTTTCAGGATTCGGTCCGCCTCGCGCAACGGCTGATCGGATTGAGGAAAGAAAACTGGACGTTTGCACCGTACCCGGTTGAAAACCACAGCTTCACCGAAGCATCGAGCTGGGCCGACGAATACAAACGCATCTTCAAGTTGTTCGAAGACAATTTGCGGACGCCGCACAACGGAAGGGGAACGTAGTGGACGCCGAGACTGTTCTCGACATCTTTCGGAAGTCCGGCGCGCTGCACGAAGGACATTTCCGGCTCTCATCTGGACTTCATAGCGATCGATATTTTCAGAGCGCCCTGGTGCTGCAGTATCCGGAGTTTGCCAGTGCTCTCGGAGAAGCGCTCGGAGCTCGGCTGGCTCACCTTCAGGGGACGGCAATCCTTTCACCGGCGCTCGGCGGGATCGTGATCGGGCAGGAAGTCGGACGCGCGCTGGGCATTCGCGCCATGTTTGCCGAGCGGGTCGACGGCAAGCTGACGCTGCGTCGAGGATTCACGTTGTCGCCCGCGGATCGCGTCGTCGTTGTTGAAGACGTGGTGACCACGGGAGGATCGACGCGCGAGACCATTGACGTTGCGAACGCCGCTGGTGCGACCGTGTCGGGTGCCGCCGCGCTCGTCGACCGTGGTGGCGATTCGGCCAACGTCCCGGTGCCGCTCTTCAGCCTCATTCAGATGAACGTCCCCACGTACGATCCCGAATCGTGTCCGCTTTGCGCGAAGGGAGTGCCTGTTATCAAACCGGGATCGCGCGTCTAACCGCCGCACCTAAACAGGATGAACGAGAGAAACGGGAGCGGTTTTGGTTTAGCTGTCTCGAATCTCTCGGTTCTGCCGTTTCTACTGTTCGATCGTCTGCCGGCGTTTGTATGCGCAACCTCAAGATCATCCTTCAATACGACGGCACCAACTACGTCGGATGGCAGCGTCAGGCGGCAGGAACGTCGATCCAGGCTGTTCTCGAGGACGCACTCGCGCCGCTTGCCGGAACTCGGGTCACGGTACATGGAGCCGGTCGAACCGATGCCGGTGTTCACGCTCTTGCGCAAGTTGCGACCGTTTCATTTCCAGGTGCGCGTGAATCGTCCGTTCTCGCGCGTGCTCTGAATGCGGTGCTGCCGACAGATGTTCGCGTGCTCTCGGTCGAGGATGTTGCCGCCGAGTTCCACGCACGATTCAGCGCTGTTGGAAAAACCTACGAATACCGGATCGTGAACGCGCCGTTCGTGTCGCCGTTTCTCGTTCGCTACGTCTGGCACGTCCCGCAGCAACTCGATATCGATGCTATGAGGAGCGCCGCGGCACACCTGATCGGCACTCATGACTTTTCGGCTTTTCAGGGCGGCGGATCCGATGCCGCTTCGAGCCGGCGGACGATTCACGCAATCGAGTGGGAGAACGGACGAGCACATGATGCGCCGCTCGTCATACAGCTCCGAGGCGACGGATTTCTGCGCCACATGGTGCGGAACATCGCTGGCACGCTCGTGGAGATAGGGGTCGGCCGGTGGACGCCGGAACGGATGACGGAAATCCTCGCGTCGCGCGACCGATCGCAGGCAGGGACAACCGCTCCGGCACACGGCTTGTTCCTCGTTCGCGTCGACTATTGAATGAGAGTCAGGCGAGGGTATCGAGGAAATCGAGCCGTTCACCACAGAGATAGCAGAGGAAACAGACAAGCCTTGTTTCTCTGTTAACTCCGTTAACTCTGTGGTGAGAAAGTCTGCTAACGCGGGCTTGCCCTTCAGGCACTTGTGAATTGTCCGTAACACACTGTATTATCAAGGTTTAATTTCGGCCCGCAGTTATGTCGCTTCAGGACATTCTCTCCGTCGTCGAGGCTGGTTCGCCTGAGGAGGCGCTCGCACGACAGGTGAACTTCGCGCGACTGCCGCAGCATATCGCGGTCATCATGGACGGGAACGGTCGATGGGCCGCACAACGCCACCTGCCGCGCGTCGAAGGCCACCGCGCCGGCATTGATTCGGTCCGCGACATCGTTGAATCCTCGGCCCGACTCGGGATCAAGGTCCTGACGCTTTACGCCTTTTCGGTTGAGAACTGGAAACGTCCCGTCACCGAAGTGTCAACCTTGATGTCGCTCTTGAAGCGATACCTTCGCCTCGAGCTGAACACGCTGCTGAAGAACAACATCCGCTTCCGTGTGATCGGCCGCGAAGACGAACTTGCGCCGGACGTGCAGGGGGAACTGAAGCAGGCCGAAGCGCAGACGTCTCAGAACGCCGGGATGCTGTTCAACATCGCGCTGAACTACGGCGGCCGCGCGGAGATCGTCGAGGCCGCTCGGCGCGCAATCGCGTCCGGGATGGATCCGGCCGATCTGGACGAACAGCGCTTTGGTGATCTGTTATACACGGCGGGTCAGCCGGATCCGGATTTGCTGATAAGAACGAGCGGCGAGATGCGCATCAGCAACTTCCTCCTTTGGCAGATTGCGTACGCCGAGATCTGGGTCACCGATACTCTGTGGCCCGACTTCCGCAAGCAGCACCTCCTCGAGGCCATTCTCGCGTATCAGAAGCGCGACCGACGGTATGGCGGCATCAAACAGCCGGCGGTGGCCGGCCGGTGAGCCGCCGGCGAACTGAGCGCGCGATCGTCTCTCCCCTCTTGACGGCATGATCCGCGTCCTGAGCGCGCTCGTGCTGCTCCCGATCGTGGTCGGCACCGTGTGGTTCCTGCCGCCGATCGGTACGCTGGTGCTGGCGTTGATCGCGGCGACGTTGGCGTTTGTGGAATATGCCGCGCTTGCGTCAGCGCTCGGCGCACACGTGCCGCCCGCGATTCCCGGCGCCGCCGTACTTGGCGCCTGCGCCGCGCTCGGCAGCGGCTGGACGATTGTCGAAGTGATCCTGATGACTGCGCTGATTACGATCGCAGCGACAGCTGTCGGGGCGGCGAGGCTTGGACCGGAGGTTTTGCGTGACGCGGCCGCGGCAATCTTTCCGGTCATCTATATCGGAATGCCGCTTGGCGCGCTCGCGGCGGTTCGCTCAATCGCCGGGCGTGAAGCCGTCCTGCTCGTCATGGCCGTGATCGTGATGAGCGACTCGGCGCAGTACTACACGGGCCGCGCGTTCGGGAGGAATCCGCTGGCGCCGATGATCAGTCCTAAAAAGACCCGCGAAGGAGCGATTGGTGGAATCGTGTTCGGAACATTGGCGTTCACGATTGGCTCGCGACTGGTGTTTCCGGCGGCGCCGGTTCTGCTCGCCATCCTCGTCGGCGCAAGTATTTCGGCGCTCGGTATCGTCGGCGATCTGTTCGAGTCGCTCTTGAAGCGCAGCGCAGGAGTCAAGGACTCTGGCTCAATCATTCCGGGGCACGGCGGAGTACTCGATCGGATCGATAGCTGGTTGTTTGCCGCGCCGGTTTACTACGTCTTCGTTCGGTATCTACAGTTCTGATATGGCAAGCAAGGCCGGGATGAGACATGTCGCGATTCTCGGATCGACCGGCTCCATCGGTCAGAGCGCCCTGTCGGTGGTTGCTGCGCATGCCGATCGGCTTCGCGTCGTCGCGATGGCGGCCGGTGAGAACATCGCCCGGTTTGTCGAGCAGGTCGGGCACTTCGGTCCCGACACGATCGCGATGTCGACGCCGCGCGCGCTGGCTGATGCGCGCGCAGAATTGCGACGGCGCGGTGGTGTTGATCCCAATCATGCCTCGAGTGGTCCCGAAGGGCTCATTGCAGTCGCGACGCACCCGGACGCGGATGTCGTCCTCTTCGCGTCATCTGGCACTGCAGCGCTCGACGCCGTCCTGGCTGCCATCGAAGCACGCAAAACGATCGCGCTCGCAAATAAAGAGGTCCTGGTGATGGCGGGAGGCATCGTCATGGAAGCGGCGCGTCGCAATGGCGTCGCGGTTCTCCCTGTCGACAGCGAGCACAACGCAATCCATCAGTGTCTGCACGGTCGATCGTCAGCGGACGTGCGACGCCTGATTTTGACCGCGTCGGGTGGGCCCTTCCGCGACACGCCTGTTCACGAGATCGCGACCGTCACCCCGGAGGAGGCGCTGCGGCATCCGACCTGGACGATGGGGCCGAAGATTACGATCGATTCGGCCACGCTGATGAACAAAGGACTCGAAGTGATTGAGGCGCGCTGGCTGTTCGACGTGGCGCCGGATCGCATCGAAGTGCTGGTCCACCCGCAATCAATCGTCCATTCGATGGTCGAGCTGATTGATGGATCGATCATCGCGCAACTCGGCGTCACCGACATGCGGCTCCCCATTCAGTACGCGTTTTCGTATCCAGCGCGGTGGAGCGCGCCGCTGCCGCCTCTTGATCTCGCGCGCGCCGGAAGACTCGAGTTCTCGGCGCCCGATGCGACCCGATTCCCGTGCCTCAGTCTCGCGTTTCGTGCGCTCGCAGGAAATGCCGGCCTACCGATTGTCCTCAATGCGGCTAACGAAATTGCGGTGTCAGCGTTCCTGGATCGCCGGATTGGATTGACGGCGATTCCCGAGTTGATCGGCCGCGCAATGGACGCCTATGAGGCAGCCGGCCCGGCGCCAATCCGCGGGCTGGCCGACGTCCGCGAGGTCGATCGTTGGGCGAGAGCGTTCGCGGAAACCGGGGCTAGTACGGTAAAATCAAGAGTTTAGCCGTCATCATCTGTCACACGTTTTTCTTCTGCGTTCAGAGGCCTGTTAAGTGACAAGTATTCTTGCGTTCGTGTTCGTGCTCGGTGTGCTCATCTTCGTGCACGAGCTCGGCCACTTTCTCATGGCCCGCCGCATCGGCGTCCGGGTTCTCACCTTCTCGCTGGGGTTTGGTCCCAAGCTCATAGCGTTTCGGCGAGGCGACACCGAGTACTGCATCAGCGCGATTCCGCTTGGCGGCTACGTCAAGATGGCAGGCGAGAACCCCGACGACGCGCGAACGGGTGCCTCTGACGAATTCCTGTCGAAATCGAAATGGCAGCGATTCCAGGTGCTCATCATGGGCCCGGTGATGAACCTGGTGCTCGCCGTCGTTGTGATGGCGATCGTGCTCTATCAGGGTGCGCCGGCGCCCGCGTTCATGGAACAGCCCGCCGTTGTCGGCACCGTCCTCGACCAGTCGGTCTTGAAGCCTGTGGGTTTGCAGCCCGGCGATCACATCGTCCGGGTCGACGGCGATTCGGTGCCAACGTGGGAAGACTTCCTGAATGCCATCGCCGCAAAATCCAAGCGCAACGTCTCGATGCACGTAGAGCGAAATGGCCAGGGCATGGATTTCAAGTTCGTGCCTGTCGGTGTTGGCAAATACGATCTCGTGAATCTCGACAGCCTGGCGATCCTGCCGATCATGCATCCGCAGATCACGTCGTTGCAAAGAGACGCTCCCGGGTATGAGGCCGGACTGCGGCCGGGCGACGTCGTGATGGCGGCTGAAGGGCAGCGCGGGATCAACAGAACCACGCTGGTTGAGTTGATCAAAGCCCACGAAGGAAAACCGATCACGCTCGAGATTCAGCGCGGCGGTCAAGCGCTCCAGGTACCAGTGACGCCGCGGAAGATCGGCGACACCGTGATCATCGGCGCGCAATTGAACGGCTTCGAACTCCGCACGATCGAACCCGGTCCGGTCGAAGCGTTCAAGATGAGCCTTGATCAGAACTGGACGTGGGCGAAGATGATCGTCCAGACATTGGGTGGCCTGTTCACGCACCAGACTTCGGTCAAGCAGTTGATGGGGCCGGTTGCGATCGCCGATCTCTCGGGGATGGCTGCCGAACAAGGGATGATTCAGCTTTTCAGCCTCATGGCCATGATCAGCCTGAACCTGGGACTCCTCAATCTGATGCCGATCCCGGTGCTTGATGGTGGTCACATCGCAATCCTCGCGCTCGAAGGGGTTTCACGCCGCGACTTCAGCATGAAGGTGAAGGAGAAGATGCTGCTCGCCGGGTTCGTGTTGCTCTTGATGCTGATGGTCACGGTCATCTATAACGACCTCACGCGAATTCAGTGGATCGAACGGCTCATGCCGTGGCGGTGATGCAGCGCCTTACGCTTGCGGCTGTCCTTGTTCTTAGTTCCATCGCCGTCGTCCACCCACAGTCGCAATCGTCACTGAGCCTTCCGTTTCCTCCTGTCGGCACCTTCTCAATCCTCGGGTTCGATCCGGCAACTGGCGAAGTAGGTGGTGCGGTGCAATCGCGCGTGTTCTCGGTCGGCAACGGAGTGCTGTGGGCAGAGGCAGACGTAGGCGTCGCGGCGACACAGGCGATCGTCGATGTTAGTTACGGCCCGAAAGCGTTAGCGTTGCTGCGCGCGGGGATGGCTCCGGCCGCGATCGTCAAAGCGATTCTCGACAGCGATCCGGACCCGAGACCGTCGGACTGGTCGAAAGAAGGACGTCAGTTCGCGGTGATGGACGCGAACGGGAGTTACGCCGCTTACACCGGTCCGAAAGCGACGACGTGGGCCGGGAACAAAGCCGGGAAGTACTGCACCGCCCAGGGGAATATTCTTGCCGGCGAGGGAGTCGTTACTGGGATGGTCGACGCCTTCGAGAAGACCGAAGGGCATCTCTCGATCCGCCTGATGGCAGCCCTCGACGCGGGACAGGCCGCGGGCGGCGACAAGCGAGGGATGCAGTCGGCGGCGATGATCATCGTGAAGAAAAACGGCGGCGTGTGGCTGAACAACGATGTCGTCCTGCGCCTGCAGGTCGACGACAGCGACGAACCCCTCAAGGAACTGCGCCGCGTGGTCGAGAAATGGAACACCACACAGCGCCGACGGAAATAGCTCCTTCCTCGTTCCGCGACCTCCGTCAGGAATTCCGTCCGATGTTCGTGCTCGCGGTGCCGGTCGTCATGGCGGAGCTCGGCTGGATGACGATGGGACTTGTCGATACGTTGATGGTCGGCAGGATCGGTCCGGAAGCGATTGGCGCGGTGGGCATCGGCAGTTCGCTCTTCATGGGCGTCTGCATCTTTGCCATGGGGCTGCTGCTTGGTCTCGACACGCTGGTCTCGCACGCGTTCGGCGCCGGCCGCCTCGATGAATGCCACCGGTGGCTCGCTCACGGTGTCACACTGAGCCTGCTTCTGTCTATCCCGGTCACCATCATCGTCCTCGCGTTGTCGTCGGCCCTGGACCGCTGGGGTCTCGATCCTGTCGTGCTCGGTCTCACACAACCGTATCTCGACGTGCTCGCCTGGAGCATTCCTCCGCTGCTGTTGTATGCCTCGTTCCGGCGATACCTGCAAGGGATGGGCGTCGTGCGTCCAGTGATGGTTGCGCTTGTTCTCGCGAACGTCCTGAACGCGTTTGTCAACTGGCTACTGATCTTCGGACACTGGGGCGCGCCCGCGATGGGCGTTCGCGGATCGGCGTGGGGCACGGTCGTGGCACGCGTCGTCATGGCCGGCGTGCTGCTGGCCGTGATTGCATATCGCGAACGATCGCTCGTCGCATCTCGATTGCCACGAATGCGGAGCCACGGTGTGACGAACTCACAACGGCGCGGCGTGAGTCTCGAGCCGATGCGCAGACTGCTTGCGCTGGGTCTTCCCGCGGCCAGTCAGGTGACGCTGGAGGTAGGTGTGTTTGCGGCCGCGACGGCGCTCGCCGGCCGGCTCGCGCCAGCCGCGCTGGCGGCGCACCAGATCGCGGTCAACTTTGTGGCGCTTACCTTCATGGTGCCGCTCGGGATTGCGTCTGCAGGTGCGGTACGTGTTGGGCATGCGATCGGCCGTCGCGACTACGAGGCAGCCGCACGATCCGGATGGACGGCGATTCTCTTTGGGGTTGCGTTCATGTCGTGCGCGGCCGCCGCCTTTCTGCTGATTCCACGCGCGCTCATAGGCGCCTTCACGTCAGAACCTGCGGTGTTGTCGATTGGAGTGTCGCTGCTCTTCGTTGGTGCGATTTTTCAACTGTTCGATGGCGTTCAGGGAGTGGCGACCGGAGTGCTGCGTGGGCTCGGCGATACGCGAACGCCGATGCTGTGGAATCTCGGCGGTCACTGGTTCATCGGATTACCTCTGGGTTACACGCTCTGCTTCGTGATGGGCCTTGGCGTCGTCGGGTTGTGGTGGGGTCTCTCAACCGGCCTGATCATCTGCGGTGTTGCGTTGCTGACCGCGTGGTCTCGTCATGTCGCAGCGTTCAGGCAGCCCTGACCAGCTCCGCCAAGGCTCGCGCGGAGGCTTTAGCCCTGCCGACCCAGTGTAGGCACCTGACTTGCTCGCTCGTGCCGGCAAGGAGGCACCATGGCAGAGCAGACCAACCGACCGCGGCCGCACGGTGATCCGCTGAAGGACGAGGTCAGTGAGAACCGCGAAGAGAATCGCGCGCAACGCGACAGCGATGCGCCACCTGATGCGACCGTCGACTCCGCACGCGACAGATTCAACAATTCCGATCGTGCGAACGGCCGAGGATCAGACGCAAACGGTATTCCTGAGTTTGATGACGCGGATGGCGAGCGACGGCGTAAGCTCTACGATGACGGCGCCGAGATCGTCAGCCGCATTGACTAGGCTCGCCGGCGATATTTTGTCGCGACGTATTCATCGACGAGCGCACGAAAGGCAATCGCGAGTTCGTCGTATGTGCCTCGAAGCGTCGTGTGGTGACGGCCATCGATGAACACCGGGCAGTTTGGCGCTTCTCCGGTACCGGGCAAGCTGATGCCGATGTTTGCGGCCTTCGACTCGCCCGGTCCGTTCACGACACATCCCATGACGGCGAGAGTCATCGACTCGACGCCGTCATACGTGCTCTTCCACTCGGGCATCCGCTGCCGGATATACTCCTGCGTCCGTTCGGCGAGTTCCTGAAAGGTGGTGCTCGTCGTGCGGCCACACCCTGGACACGCGGTGACGCTTGGCGCGAAGGATCGCAGTCCGAGGGACTGTAGCAACTCGCACGCGGCATAAACTTCCTCGCGGCGATCACCGCCTGGCCGTGGAGTCAGGGAGACGCGGATCGTGTCGCCAATGCCCTGGTTGAGCAACACGCCCATTGCCGCCGCTGACCAGACGAGCCCCTTGATGCCCATGCCGGCCTCGGTAAGACCAAGGTGCAGCGGCTGATCGGTTTTTTCCGCGAGATCGCGATAGACTGCGATGAGATCACGAGGCCGCGACGTTTTGCACGAAATGATGATCTGATCTTTTCTCAGACCGCTCTCGAGTGCGAGCTCCGTCGACTGCAGGGCCGACAACACCATGCACTCGTTGATGATTTCTTCTGAACTCAGTCCGCGATCGCGATCGGTGTTTTCCTGCATCTTCGCGAGCACGAGCTCCTGGTTGAGCGACCCGCCGTTGACGCCGATTCGTACTGGCTTATTTCGATCGCGCGCAACGCCGCAAATCGTCGCAAACTGCTCGTCGCGCCGCTTACCCGTCCCGACGTTCCCCGGATTGATCCGGTATTTGTCCAGCGCGTTGGCGCAATCCGGATAACGCGTCAAGAGGAGATGGCCGTTGTAGTGAAAGTCGCCGATGAGCGGCGCCGTAACACCGGCGTCGAGCATCCGCTGCTTGATCTCAGGAACCGCCTGCGCGGCTTCCGGTACATTGACCGTCACGCGCACCATTTCAGATCCCGCTTCCGCTAGCTCGATGCACTGCTGAGCTGTCCCCTTCGCGTCAGCCGTATCCGTCATCGTCATCGACTGAACGATAACGGGCGCACCACCGCCGACCTGGACGGATCCAACCCGGACGCCGACCGTTCTGTGCAACTTCAGCAGTGCCATCGGAACCTCACGATCATAGCACCCGGAACGCAGGCTTCGGTTTTGCAGCCAAACCCGTGAGAGTTCGCCGAATGCTGAGCCTCGCGGGAACGGGGCCGGCTGAGCGGCAAGGGGAGAACCAATGTATCGATTGAGATTCAACGCATTAAGCCTGTTATCGGCTGCGGTTTTGTGTCTGTCGCTCGCACAGCCTGCGGCTGCGCAGAATGTGACAACGTCTGACATCCAGCGGCTACAGGATCAGGTGGACGACGCGAGCAACGATGTGTCGCGGATGCGCGGAAGCCAGGACGCCTCGTCACGCCTTCAAGGCGACATCAATGATCTTCGAGACGAGGTTGTGTACCTGAAGGTCAAGTTGCGCAAAGAAGGGTTGGTCAGCCGAAGCGAGTACACCGATCTGCAGAACCGCATAGACGACGTCCGCTCGCAGGCGCGCGCGAACGCACCAGATTCAGCGAGCACGGATTACGGAACGCGACGGCGACCGACGGGAACGTCCGGTGGCGTGAGCGGCGGCGTCGTTGACGACCGGACGCGTCCGGACCAGAGCGGATCGAGAACGTCAGCGAATGGCGTGATCCCATCCGGTCAGGAGATTGACGCGCGTCTCGAGACCGAATTGTCGTCCGAGACGGCGCAGGTCGAACAGCGCTTCGAGGCCACAACGGTCGCCGATCTCTACCGCGGCGAGGAGGTCTTAATCCCGGCCGGATCCAGGCTGCGCGGAGTTGTCAGCTCGGTGACGAAGGCGACCCGGACGGAACGAAAAGGCAGTCTTACCCTGGCGTTCGATCAGATCGCCGTCCGGGGGCGCGCTTATCCGATTCGCGGCACCGTGACGCAGGCCCTTGAAAGCGAAGGGATCAAGGGCGAAGTCGGCAAGATCGGTGCCGGCGCGGGTGTCGGCGCGATCATCGGCGGCATCATCGGTGGCGCGAAGGGCGCGCTCATCGGCGTGCTGATCGGCGCCGGCGGCACCATCGCGGCGACCGAAGGCAAGGACGTCGTCGTACCCGCGAACACCATTCTTCGCGTCCGGCTGGATTCACCGCCGAACATCAGGTGACGTCACTCTACAGTTCTTTCATCGCATCCCGCGCCGCTTTGATCGTTTGATCGACGTGGCGCGGGGTGTGCGCGCCTGACAGAAACCACGCCTCGAATTGCGATGGTGGGGGATAAATCCCCCGCGCCAACATTCCTCGAAAGAAGCGTCCGTAAGCCCCCGTGTCCGACGCCAACGCCGAGTCATAGTCGTTAACCGGGCGATCGGTAAAAAAAGGCGTCAACAGCGATCCAAACGCGTTCACTTGAAGCGATACGTTCGCCGCGCGGGCGGCCTCAGCGAGCCCGTGCGCCAACTGCGCACCGAGCTTCGCGAGGTGTTTGTACAAACGCGGCGACAGTTGTTCGAGGGACCAGAGACCAGCCGTCATCGCCAATGGATTGCCGGAGAGCGTTCCGGCCTGGTAGACAGGTCCGGCCGGCGCCACGAGATCCATCAAAGCAATGCGCCCACCGTATGCGCCGACGGGCAATCCGCCGCCGATGATCTTGCCGAGGCACGTGAGATCAGGCCGGACCTCGTACAGCCGTTGCGCTCCACCCGCCGACGCTCTGAATCCTGAGATAACTTCGTCGAACACCAGCAGCATGTCCTCCCGATCGCACAGGCTTCTCAGCCCGCGAAGAAAACCATCCGCCGGAGGCACGAGTCCCATGTTACCCGCGATGGGCTCGACGATCAGCGCAGCGATCTGTCCTGGATACTGGCGCGCGAGTTCGCGAACCGATTCGAGATCGTTGTAGCGCGCAACGAGCGTATCGGCTGCCGCGGCCGCGGGCACGCCCGGACTGGTCGGCACTCCAAGCGTTGTTGCACCGGAGCCAGCCGCGACGAGAAACGGATCCGCGTGACCGTGATAGCAACCAGCGAACTTGATGATCTTGTCGCGCTTGGTCGCTGCGCGCGCGACGCGAATCGCGCTCATCGTCGCTTCGGTTCCAGAGCTGACGAACCGCACCCGCTCCATCGACGGCATCAGCATCGCCACGCGCTGGGCGAGGCGGGTTTCGAGTTCAGTGGGAGCTCCGAAGCTGGTGCCGCGTGTCGCAACAGTCGTGAGCGCTTTCAAAAGTCCGCGTGGCGCATGGCCGTGAATCAGCGGACCCCATGACATGACGTAATCGATATAGCTTCTCCCGTCGGCATCCTCGATCTGCGCGCCACGTCCGCGCATGATGAAGACCGGGGTTGCGCCGACCGACTTGAACGCGCGGACAGGACTGTCAACTCCGCCAGGAAGAATGCGCGAGGCGGCAGCGAAGAGCTGCTCGGAACGCGGAGAACGCGAACGTTTCTTGAGGGCCATCCGGCGACGATAACACAGGGGTCAGACGGGGGTCGGACCGGGGTCAAGACCGATACGAGTGTGCGCTTTCGGGATTCAGCGAGCCGCCCGCGAACATGCGCGCGTCACGTTGGACATGTAACTTATTGAAGTGCCGACCATTTTCACTCGGCATGCATCTGGCTGCATCCGAGTGCGGGAGCTGAAGAGGTCGAAGGCGGGGTGCCTGCCCCCCCGCCCGGGGGCGATTGTGATCCAGGACATTCGATACGCACTTCGCACGCTGCGCCGATCGCCATTGTTTGCCCTGTCGGTGATCATCACCCTCGGCATCGGAATAGCCGTCAACACGATCGCCTTTACACTCTTGAATTCGCTGGCGCTCCGCCCAATGCCGGTTCGCGACGCTGAGCGAGTCGTTCGGCTGTATCCGGTCGACGCGCATGGGCATCGTCACAATCTTTTCTCGTACCGCGACTACGTCGATTATCGAAAGGCAGCGTCGATGTTCGACGACGTCACCGCCTACATTCCGGCAAGCGTCACCATGCAGCTTGATGGCGAAGCGGAGGACCGCATCGCTTACGTCGTGGCGCCAAACTACTTCACGCTGCTTGGCTTGGAGCCATCCTTCGGACGACTGTTCGGGCCGGCCGATGAACGCGCCACAGACGAGGCGATTACTGTGATCAGCCATTCGTTGTGGCGCACCCGCTTCGCCTCCGATCCAGCGATCCTCGGCAGATCCATTGTCATCAATCATCGCTCGTTCACGATCGTCGGCGTAGGCCCGGCTCGCTTTAGCGGCACCGAACCACTCTCCCCGGACGTATGGGTCATGACTTCGGCGCAGCGAACCGTCCTTCCACCAGACGATCTGCTGAACAATCGATCGGCAGAGTGGCTGCTCGTTGTCGGCCGCCTCAAGGCGAATGCGTCAGGCGACGCTGCCGCCAACGCCCTCTCGGCTACGGCTCGCTATCTGGCGACGGAGTATCCCGGTCGCGATCGACCGGCCGCGGTGACTGTCATTCCGGGCACGTTCTTCACACTCGATCCAGGTATCTGGCCTGTCATCATTCTCGTGCTCTCAATCGTCGCACTTGTTCTCGCGATCGCATGTGCGAACGTGGGCAACCTGGTTCTCGCGCGGACGACCGGTCGTCAGCGCGAAATCGCCGTTCGTCTTGCCATCGGCGCGACGCGGTGGCGAGTCGTCCGCCATTTGATGACCGAAAGCACCATCCTCAGTCTCGCCGGCGGCGCTCTCGGATTGCTGCTCGCGACCTGGACCCTGGATCTCCTGTACCCGATCGGAGTCTCCTACGTACCGGCTGAATGGGGATCCGTCGTGCTCGACCTGTCGCCCGACTTGCGAGTCTTCGCCTACACGGTCTGCCTCGCGCTCGCAGCCGGCCTGCTGGCTGGCCTCGCGCCGGCACTCCAGTCATCGTCGCCGCGCATCGCTTCGTCACTTCATGACGATGGCGCGATGATCGGATTGCGATTGCGTCCGGGACGACTGCGCAACGCACTGGTTGTCCTGCAAGTGGCAGTGTGCGTAGTTCTGCTCGTTGGAGCCGGATTGCTCACACGCGGATTGCAACACGTGCAGTCGCTCGATGTTGGTTTCCGAACGGCCGACGTCCTCTTCACTGAGTATGACCTGCGGCGTCAGGGTTACACCGCCGAACGCGCGCGCGAGTTCAATCGCGAGCTGGCGGCGACCGCCGCATCCGCAGCGCATGGACCAGTGGCGCTGACGTCGCACGTGCCTTTACACGGAGGTGTTCGGCGGGCTGCGGCGTGGCCTGAAGGTCACGCGGAACAGATCACGTGCACGACGACGTCGGTGTCGCGCACCTATTTCGAGACGCTCGACATCGCGATCACAAGGGGCCGGACTTTCTCGGATGGCGAGGATCGGGACGGGGCACCGGCGGTGATCGTCAGCGAAGGACTTGCCGCGCAGTTCTGGCCGGGGATCGATCCGATAGGGCGCAAACTGGATGTTGCCTCGATACCCGTGCCACTCACCGTCGTTGGTGTTGTCCGGGACACGACCAACGCCACGATTTGGCGCGACAAGGAGATGTCGCTCTACCTGCCGCAGGGACTCGCCGATCAACGCGACCTGCACGTGATCGTGCGCACGGGTGGCGACACGAGCGCACTCGTGGGCGTCCTGAGACAGCGGTCGTCCGTCCTCGACCGCGACGTCCGCTTCAGCGTGACGCCGCTCGATTCGCTGCTTCGGCTCTGGATTCTGCCGTCACGAGTCGCCGCGGTTGCGGCAGCCATTCTCGGCCTGGTCGCGCTGGCGCTCGCGTCGCTCGGGCTCTATGCCGTGATGGTGTATGACGTATCTCACCGGACACGCGAAATCGGAGTGCGTGTGGCGCTGGGTGCGAAGGGTCGAGATGTCGTCCGGATGATCCTCGCGGATGGAGCTCGATTGGTGGCCATCGGACTTGCGATCGGCCTTGGCGGAGCGGCGATCCTGGGTCGTCTTTTGAGGCAGTTCTTATTCGATGTCAGCGCGATCGATCCGTTGACGTTTGTGCTGATCCCGGCGTTCCTCCTGGTCGTCGCGATTGCCGCGTGCTATGTCCCGGCGCGGCGGGCATCGCGGATCGCGCCGCTCGACGCCCTGCGGTCGCTTTGAGGGGTCAAACGCCGTCTGACCCCGGTCTGACCCCCTCAAGGCGAACGGGCGTCGCGGCGTCGTTGCCGACGACAGTCTTCCACGTGCGCACGCGCCAGCGGGTGACGAGACCATTGCGCACGTACGGATCGCGCCTCGCGAACGCCTCCGCTGCCGCCGGCGAGTCACCCTGAAAGAGCAGAATCGCGCCGTCGACCGGATCGTCGAGCGCGCCGCCCAGGACGAGCTCTCCGCGCGCATGGGCGTCCCATGCCAGCGACAGATGCTCGTTCCTGAACGCCGTCCGCCGCTCCACGTAATCAGGAACGGCGTCGTAGATGAGCAGATAGTGCACGCCCGGCCTTGCCTACTTCTTCTTGGCCGGCGCCGCGGCGCTGGCTTCAACATCGGTTGCGATCATCTTGTAGTGAACGGTGACCTTGTCGCCTACCTTGACCGTTCCCTTCGTTGACGCATCCTTGGTGAACTCCCACGTTTCGGACGCGCTCTTTTGAACAGTGAAGGTGTCACCCTCAACCGTCTTGACGATCCCGGTGAACTGGTAGGTCTTGGCCGCCGCATATGCACCGACCGTCAGCATGGCAACCAGAATGAAGAGCACCGCAGCGATCCTTCGCATGTTTGCCTCCTAGGTGGCTATGTATGAGTGCCACTGAAAATGCCGATTGTCAGCCTAGCGCCCGAGCTGCTTCGCGCGCATAGTACGTGATGATGATGTCCGCTCCCGCGCGACGGATCGACGTCAGTGTCTCCATCATCGCCCGCGGCTCATCGATCCATCCGTTTCGCGCCGCAGCTTTCAGCATCGCGTACTCGCCGCTCACGTGATACGCGGCGGTTGGATACCCGAACTCTGCCTTCACTCGCGCGATGACATCGAGATACGAGAGCGCAGGCTTGACCATGACGATGTCCGCGCCCTCTTCAATGTCGAGCGCGACCTCGCGGATGGCTTCTTCGACATTTGCCGGATCCATCTGATGCGATCGTCGGTCGCCGAACGCCGGTGCCGAGTCAGCCGCCTCGCGGAATGGCCCATAGAACGCCGAACAATACTTCGCGGCGTACGACATGATCGCCGTCTGCGTAAACCCTGCGTCGTCGAGTGCGGCGCGAATGCGTCCGACGCGGCCGTCCATCATGTCCGACGGCGCGACGACGTCGGCGCCGGCGACCGCATGCGACAGTGCGGCGCGCGCGAGCTGTTCGACCGTCACATCATTCGCGATCTCGTCGTCGACGATGATGCCGCAGTGACCATGCGAGGTGTATTCGCAGAGGCACACGTCGGTGACGACGAGCAGGCCGGGCACTTCCTGCTTTATCGCGCGGACGGCGGACTGCACTGGTCCTTCAGGATCGTAGGCCGTAGATCCGACAATGTCTTTCTCATCGGGTAAGCCAAAAAGGAGAACGCCCGGAATGCCGTCGTTCTTCGCTGCGGCAGCCTCTTTGACCGCTTCGTCCACCGACAGTTGGAACACGCCCGGCATGGAACTGACTTCGCGCCGCTGTCCTTTATCAGGGCAAACAAATAACGGATAGATGAAGTTGTCGGGCGACAGCCGTGTTTCGCGCACCAGCGCCCGCATGGCTGCCGACCGCCGCAGACGTCTCGGGCGCCGGCGCAGCAAATCCACAGCCGTGTACGTGCCGCTCAGGTGCGAGTTGCGTGAGGTTTCGGTGTGATTGGTCTTGCTAGTCATGATGTCCGAACCGGGAGGCTGAAATGTTCGACCAGTGCGTCGACGAGATCGGGAATCGTATATCGCTTGGGCATCACCGTCGTGTGAAGCCCGAGCTGTTGTGCGGCTTCGGCGGTGACCGGTCCGATTGACGCCACGACAGTGGCCTTCAGCAGGTCGGCTGCCTGTTCCTCTCCGATCATCGTGACGAAATTGCGGACGGCGGATGCGCTCGCAAATGTGACCGCATCGATCTGACGATCGAGAAGGAGGCGATAAACATCGTATTCGCCGGTGCGTTCAGTCCCTCCGGGCACCGTTCGATAGGCGATGACGTCGACGACCTCGGCGCCCGCGTCACGAAGCTCCTCCGCCAGTCGGTCGCGCGCGATATTCGCGCGTGGAATGAGGATGCGTTGCCCGTTGAGGTTCCCGGATGCCTTCAGCGCGTCGACGAGCGAGTCGGCGCGAAACTCCGCCGGCGTGAGATCGACGCGAATGCCGTAACGCTGGAGACGCGACGCCGTTGACGGTCCCACCGTGCACAGGCGCACGCCGTGTAAGTCGCGGACGTCACTGTTGGCAAGAAGACCGCGCATGAAATAGTCGACGGCGTTGGCGCTCGCGAAGATGATCCAATCGAATGATCCCGCGCTCCTGCAAGCCTCTTCGAGTGGTGCAGGATCCTCGGCGGAGGTAATGCGAATCGCGTGCGCCGGAATGGCCTCAGCGCCGCGCTCTTCGAGCATGTCAATCAACTCGGTCGCCTGTTCGCGTGAGCGGGTGACGACGATGCGGCGTCCGGACAACGGACGGTTGTCGAACCAGCGGAGATGAGAACGCAGCCCCGCGACCGCGCCGACCACCATCAGGCCCGGTTGATCCGCATCGGCGACTGAGCCAATCGTTTCGAGCGTTGCCTCGACGGTGCGCTGCGACGGGAGCGTGGCATCGTAAATGAGCGCTGCTGATTCATCCGGCGGACGGCCATGCAAAATCAGCGCTTCACTCATTGCCTGAACCTGCCGCTTCCCGGCGTAGCACACGATTGAACCGGCAATCCCCGCGAGTCCCTGCCATTCCGCGTTTGACGTGATGTTGGATTCGTGTTCGTAGCCGCGAACGACGGTGAGGACGTCTCCGGCCTCCGGATAGGTCACAGGAATTCCGGCGTACGCCGTGCCACCGATCGACACTGGAATCCCCGGGACGACTTCGAATGGCACGCCGTGTTCGTGAAGAAACAGCGCTTCTTTTCCGCCGCTGTCGAACACAAATGGATCGCCCCACTTCAACCGCACGACGGTTTTACCGTCGCGCGCCTTTTCCGCGAGAAGAAAACAGATCGCGTCCTGCTCCAGTGGCTTTGGCGCAGCCGGCCCGACATCGATCCGTTCGGCGTCAGGACGGGCGCCGCGCAAGAGCCGTGCGTGCACGCGGTGATCGTAGATGACGACGTCGGCCGCCTCGAGGTAGCGCTGTCCTCTGACGCTGATAAGCGTTGGATCGCCGGGACCCGCGCCGACGAGATAGACGCACGGCTGTTTCATTGCGTCACGTCGTTTCTGACCGCCGACAGGATCTCCGCTGCACCGGCGGCCACGAGCTCGGCGGCAAGTTTCTCACCCAGCGCTGTGGCCTGGTGCGTCGCGCCTTTTACCGTCCGGCGAATTGCGTGACGGCCGTCGGGCGAGGCAACGACCGCGTGAACCGAGAGGCTATCACGGTCGTGCACGGCGATGGCACCAAGAGGTAGCTGGCAACCTCCGCCAAGCGCGGTGACAACGGCGCGCTCGGACGCGAGCGACCGCGCTGCCTCATCGTTAGCGATGGGTTCCACGACGTCTCGCGTTTCGCGATCGTCATCGCGGATCTCAATCGCCACGATACCCTGTCCGGGCGCCGGAATGCAGACATCCAGAGGAATTGCGGCTGAGATGCGCGGTTCGAGCCCCAGACGCTTCAATCCGGCGGCGGCGAGCACCAGTGCCTCGTACTCTCCAGCGTCGAGCTTGCGAAGCCGGGTGTCGACATTTCCGCGGATCGGAGCGAAGCGCGCATGCGGAAGAACCGCGCTGAGTTGCGCGACACGGCGGATGCTGCCAGTCGCGATCGTCGGCATCTCTCCGATGTGTGACAGCGCGGCCTCGAAGGTCACGACGGTCGTATCTCTGGTGAGAACCAGCGCGTCACGCGGATCTTCGCGCGGAAGGACGGCCGCGATCGTCAAACCATCCGGCAACACTGCCGACATGTCCTTGGCGCTGTGAACCGCGAGATCGATCTCCGCTGAAAGAAGCGCATCCTCGAGTTCCTTCACGAAGAGGCGTTTGCCGCCGGCCTCGGAGAGTGGCGCTTCCTGCAAGCGATCGCCACCGGTTTTTATCACCACGATTTCGGTGGACGTGCCGCGCTCCTCCAGGCGCGCCGCCACGGTCTTCGCCTGCCACAAGGCGAGCGCGCTGCCTCGGGTACCGATCCGCCGCGGCTTCACGACGACACCTCGGACTCGAGTTCACCTCGTTCCTTGTCTTGCGCGAGACTGAACAGCCGATTCAGCGCGTCTGCATACGCGACGATCATTGCCTCGTCGCTGACCGCCTTCAGTTGTTCGGTCGGCGTCAAGAGCAGTTTCTCGACGATCAGCCGCGTCACTTCGTCAACCCGCGCTCTCGCATCGGGCGGCAGACCGGCAAGCTTCGGCTCGAGCCGTTCGAGTTCTGCTCGGCGAATCGCTTCGAAACGCTGGCGCAGCGCGACGACCGTCGGCACGATCTCGCGCGACTGCATCCACGCCGTGTACTTCGCAACCTCCTCGTCGACGATCGCTTCGGCACGCGCCAGTTCCGCGCCGCGGCGGGCCAGGTTTTCCTGGACGATCGTACGGAGATCGTCAATGTTGTAGAGGAACACCTGATCGAGCTGTCCGACGGCCGGATCGACATCGCGCGGGACCGCGATGTCGATCACGAACAATGGACGGTTGCGGCGATGACGCATTGCCTCGTCGACACGGCTACGCGTCAACACGGGTTCAGACGCACCGGTGGCGGTGACGACGATGTCGGCCGCCGACAGCGCCTGATCGATGCGTTCCCACGCGACCGCGACACCATCGAGCCGCGCTGCCAGATTCTGCGCCGTTGACAGCGTGCGACTGGCAATGGCGATCTGCCTGACGTGTTGTGCGTGCAAGTGGATGCCGGTCAGCTTCGCCATTTCGCCGGCGCCGAGGATCAGGACCGCTCGTCCCTTCAGATCGCCGAAGATTTTCTTCGCGAGTGCGATGGCCGCGTAACTGACCGACACCGCCCCTTCGCCGAGCCCTGTCTCGGACCGGACGCGTTTGCCGACCGTGAACGCAGAATGAAAGAGACGGTTGGTTAACGCGGCGGTGAACTGCCCGTCGCTGGCGATAGCGTACGCCGCCTTCACCTGACCGAGGATCTGCGGTTCGCCAACGACCAGCGAGTCGAGGCCGGCAGCGACGCGGAAGAGATGCCGTGCTGCCTCCGCGCCGCGATGGATGTAGAGGTGTTCGCGGACGCGGTCGTGCGGAATCTCGTGGTAATCACTGAAAAATCGGCCCACCTGCTCGGCACTCTCGTCCGTGTCGCCGACCGCGTAGATCTCCGCACGATTGCAGGTCGATAAGACGACGATTTCACGACCGGCGCCGCGCGACGACAAGTCGGCGAGCGCGTGTTCGAGCCCCTTGCGCGCGAAGTCCACCGTCTCCCGTAGTTCGACGGGTGCTGTGCGGTGACTCAATCCGACGGCAAAGAGGCGCATCAGGTGATGTATTAGAAGTTATGGCTCGCGGTGAGAAAGTACCCGACGAGCACGAAATTGAGGAGCACAACCGCGAACGCGATCCCGGACAGATACGCCGCTCGCCGGCCGCTCCAGCCGGCTGCTTTCCTCGCCAGCAGCGCGAACGAGTAAATCCCCCACGACACCAGCGCCACCAGGATCTTTGGATCGGCAAGCGACATCGCCTGCACGCGCGGATCCGGAGCGGGTGAGCCCTTGACCTGCCACGCCCAGATGGCACCGACCAGAACGCCAATCGTCAGAAACGCCCATCCAACGGTGATCGCTCGGCTGTTCATGAGGTCGAGCGAAGCCAGCGGCGGCAGCCGCGCATAAAAGAATCCAAGCTGCTTGGCTTTTATTTCCTTGAACAGCAGCGCATACGTAACGCCGAGGACACATGCGAGCGCGAAACTCGCATAAGCGAAGAGCAGCGACATCACGTGAATGGTGAACAGCGGACTCTGCAGCACCGGCGGGCGCGGCGTCACAGCCGGGTCGAGCGCGGGGATGATATCCAGGCCGACGAGCAATACCGAGACGAACATCCCCATCGATCGTTCGTCGGCGGTCAGCTCGATGTAGAGATACGACAGTCCAAGCAGCCACACAAATGCGGAGATCGCGGCGCTCGTGCCAACGAGCGGTGCGTGACCTGCCTGCACCGTCTGCATGCCGATGAGAAAGGTGTGCGCGAGCACGCCGCCCGCCAGCAGCCCCGTCGCCAGCCGTCCGACGCGCGGATCGCGCCACGCGAAATGTGCAATGTAAGCGGCAGCAGCGGCGGCATAGAGCAGAAGCGGCAGGAGATGCATCGCCTATTGGCCGGACGGTCCGTAATATCCGCGTCGCGTTCGCGCGGTCAGTCCCGGTTTGTTGACCCGCACATCGATACGGCGCCACGCACCGTTCCGCATCGGGTTCTTTGAGGAGTACGCCATCGTGTACTGGCTCGCCAACTCGTCCGAGATCTGTTCGTAGATTTTCGGCAGCTCGGCGACCGAGGTCGGGAAGAACACGCGGCCGCCGGTTTCCTGCGAGAGCTGGCGCAGGACGAACTCTGCTTCCTTGAACTTGCCGCGTCCCGATTCCTGCTGCCGCAGCCCGATGGCGTAGATTGCTGTCTCCGATCGTTTCGCAAGATCGAGCACGTCGTCGTATTCGATGACGCTCGACGTATCGTCGCCGTCGGACAACACGATGATCGCCTGGCGGCGGATCTCCTCGGCGTTCTTCGCGCGTTCGTCTTTGAGAGCGCGCAGCGACACGTAGATCGCGTTGTAGAGCGATGTCGAGCCGTTGACGCTCGTCTGACGGATCGCCCGCTCGAGCGCGTTGACGTCGTGGGTGAATGGCTGCGGCACGCGCACCTGGCTGTTGAATTCGACCACCTCGATCACGTCGTCTTTTTTCATGCGCCGCACGAAACCAATCGCCGCTTCCTGGGCCGTGGCGAGCTTCTCTTCCATGCTGTTGCTGGTGTCGAGAAGAATCGCCAGCGCGATCGGCTGCTGGATCTGCGAGAAAAAGCTCAGGTTCTGCTTGGCGCCGTCTTCGAAGACCTCGAAGTCCTCTTGCGCGAGCCCGGTGACGTATTTTGCGCCGTCAGTGACGGTGACGTTCAACGACACCAGCTCGATGCCGGATCGAAATCGCCCTTGCTGCGCGGCAGCTGCAATCGTCGTCGCACCGACGATCGACAAGGCGAGAATGATGATCCGGCGCGTCGTCATTTTTCGCCCACCTTGGTGCGCGCGCGAACCGTCACCCCAGGTTTTGACACCATGACCTGAATTTTTTCAGGCGGTATAAGTCTCTCCGGCCGCCCATACGTGACGACGTACTGATTGGTGAGTTCATCCGCCACTCGTAGCAGCGCCTCCGGAATTCCGGAAATCGCGAGCACCTGGTCGCGGCGTCCGCCCGTGTTCTTGGTTCCTTCGGCGATCACCATATTGAGATTACGCCACTCGTCGGACATCGATCGGTTGGGACTGCCGATGGACAGCACGTGCAGTGCGGCACCGCCGGCATCCAGCGATTTGAGAACGGTGTCGTACTGCAGATTGCTGAACTCGACCCCCTCCATCGTGAGCGCAACGATAACCGGGCGCTCGGCCTTTCGCTTCTCAAATCCCTGGCTGACTTCCTGGATCCCGTCGAGCATGTAGGCTCCGGCTCCGGAGCGCGCAAAAATCCGCGTGATGCCGCGCTTGAGCGCATTGACATCGGTCGTCGATGGCACGAGGGAGGTCGCACGTTCGCCGACCGTCACAATCCCGATCTCCCCGTGTCCCTGCATCTTGTCGACGAACTTCGTCAGTCCTTCGCGCATCGGCTGGAGAGCAGGGGTCAAGGCCTCACTGTCGTCGACCAGCAGAATCACCTGGAGCGGTGTCGTCGCTGGTCCGGCGCGAAGCACTTCGCGAGCCGCACCATCCTCCTTGACGGTGAAGTCCGCGGCCGTCAGTCCAGTGACCGGCGCCTCTTTCGAGTCCAGCACGCTGACGTAAACATCGCGCGTGCGGGCATCGCTTGCGGCTGACGGTCGAGGTTCCTGTTGCGGGGAAACTGGAGCAAAGGCGACCAGCGCAGCTAACGCGAGCGCTCGAATCGCATGGGTCATTTTGTCCCTCTTCATGTCGAGTATAGGCATGGCGCGCAGAGAGCGTCAAGAAAACGGCCTCACCCAAAATTATTGGTACAAAGGGAGTTGTTGTTTCTTAAGCAGAGGTGATTTGAGTGTGTTATAAGGCCAGCAATGCAGCTGATCGAACTGTGGCGCGAGCGACAACCGCGTTCACCCGCCGTGCGGTACTTTCTGTATGCCGCGACGATTACTATCGTTATCCTGCTTGGCGTTTTGACCGTACGAGCGCTGACGACGAAGGCTGCCGAGGATTGCAACAAGCCGGCGGCGCCGGTGGAGGTTCCGAAGGCTCCGCCAGGACTCATCGTCGACGCGCCGTGCACCGATGGATCCGCTGCGCCGAACAAGACGCCAGGCACATAGGCAATTGGTGAATTGGTGAATCCGTGAATTGGTGACTTGGTGCGAAGCATGGACGAGAAGCCGCCTCAGAAGCGTGCGTCGGCGTCGATGGCCGACTCGATGCGGACAATTGGCCCGCTCATCACCGTCGGCTTCTCGTTCGTTCTGGCGATCGCAATCGGGGCGGGTCTCGGCTGGTATCTGGACAAACTCCTTGGAACGGCGCCCTGGATGTTCCTCGTGTTCTTCGCTATCGGTGTTGCAGCGGGCATTCGGAATGTCTATCGGACCGCTGGACGCGTCCTCAAATAACAGCGCGTGGAAGCCGATCCTCTGCTGCGACGTGTCGGCCGCACGGCGGTGATCGTGTGCGCATTGATGACGGCGATTGCTTTGGCCGTGTCGTCGTCGCCACTGCGATCGGCCTTCGCGGTGATCGGCGGCGGGCTGATCGCGGCAGTGAGTTATCTTGCGATTCAGTCGGGCGTGGTCGCACTCGTCGATCGCCTGGTCGCGTCGGATGCCCCGCCGCGCCGTCCCGCGCTTCGCTGGACGGTCACGAAATTGACGCTGCGGTACGCTTTACTCGGTTTTGGCGCGTACGTTATGATTGCTCGTTTGCGCCTGCCCCCGCTGGGGCTGCTGGCCGGAGCATCCTCGATAGTGGCGGCCGTGGCGGTTGAAGCCGTCCGCCTCCTCATCATGAAGGATCCGTCGCCGCGCACGTAACCGCGCGGCATCTCTGTCGACCGAGCTGAATGGAGAAGCTGGAACACCCGCTCTGGATTGTGGATGTGGTCAATGCCGTTCTAGGTCCGCCCGTCAAGGCGATCCTCGAAGCGCTTGGCTTTCACATCAAGGCGAAGCACGGGATCGTCATCCCGAACTATCTCGTGATGGTGATGATCATCTTTGTGGTGCTCACCGTGCTGTCTCTCATCATTCGTTCGCGTCTGAGTGTCGAAAACCCCGGCAAGCTGCAGATTGTGTTCGAGGATGCGTTGACGGCGGTCCTGAACCTTCTGGAGGAATGGATTGGGCCGAAGGGCCGCGCCTACCTGCCGCTGATTGCGACGTTCGGCATCTTCATTCTGTTCGGCAACTACATGGGACTGATCCCGGGTCTCATGGCACCGACCAGCAGCATCAACGTCACGCTTGGCTGTGCGATCACGACGTGGGTCTACTATCACTTCCACGGCGTGAAGGAGAATGGGGTGTTCAATTACCTCAAGCACTTCGCCATGCCTCCCGGGTCGCCGGTGGCGATGGCGCCGTTGATGTTCTTCATCGAAATCATCAGCCATCTCTCGCGCGTCTTGTCGTTGTCGCTGCGCCTGTTCGGCAACATCTTCGGCGAGGAGATGGTCATCCTCATCCTGTTTACGCTCATTCCGTTCCTTGTTCCGCTTCCAATGATGTTCCTCGGCTTGATCACGGGAGCGTTGCAGGCATTTATCTTCGTGTTGCTCTCGATCATCTATCTGCAGGGAGCAGTGGCGGTCGAGCATCATGAGGATGCACATGGTCACGATGCGCCGAGCGGGCACCAGGCGCCCGCGGCCGCGTAATCATCGTTTGTCATCATTCTTCGTTCCATTTTGTTTAGCGTTGTGCACGAGATTTCAGAGGAGGCTTGGGTCGTGAGTAAACGTTTCGTCCTGACAGTCGTACTGGTCGTTGCGGGCGGTGTTTTTGCCCCCGTGTTCGCGCAGGCTCCGGCCGAGGGGGCCTCCTCGTTGAACCTCGAGATCGCCAAATGGTCGATCATTACCGCCGGGTTTGCGCTCGGGATCGCGGCAGGACTCGCGGCGCTCGGTCAGGGCAAGGCGGTCAGCGCGGCGGCGGAAGCCATCTCGCGGAACCCCGGCGCCGCTGGCGACGTGCGAGGCGCACTCATCCTGGGTCTCGTCCTGATCGAATCCCTCGTCATTTACGTGCTGCTGATTTCGTTCCTGCTGTTCTTCTTCAAGCCGTTCAGCGGCTAGGACCACGGAAGAACACGGACCACGGAAGAACACGCCACCGAAGAACACGGGCCACGGAAGAACACGGATTAACACGGAAGCGTACGGGTAATCCTATCAACGCCACGTGGGCCACAGGGGATGCATCGACATTTGCACCCCGGTGCTCGCGTGGCGTTTTTTTGCGTTGTCGATCGCACATTGAACATTGAGCATTGAACATTGAGCATTCACTGTGTTGCACATCCGACGAATCGACGCGCTGTTACTCCTCATGAGTGTGATCTGGGGAACGAATTACGCGATCGTGAAGAATGCCTTCTCACAGATCGATCCGCAGGCATTCAACGCAGTCCGTCTGATTGTGTCGTCGACGGTGTTCGTCTTTGCGATGACGATCATTCGCACGTGGCCTCGCAGTCGTCGGACTGAATCCTCGCTCGCAAGTGTGCTGTATACGCCCTCACGGATGGCGCGACGAGACGTTCTCGCGCTCGTGGGACTCGCGATTGTCGGCACAACTCTCTATCAATACTCGTTCGTCGGCGGACTGGCGCGAACGAGCGTCGCCAACGCTGCACTGATGTCCTCGTTTGCGCCGGTGCTCATTGCATTCATGAGTGCGGCGCTCGGCGAAGAGCCCGTGGGCGTCGTCCACTGGGCGGGTGCGATTCTCTCGCTTGCCGGTATCTACATCGTCGTCGGTCCGGGTGTGCGCGTCGGTGGGACAACATCGGTGGGCGATCTGATGGTCTTCGGTGCAGTTTGTTGCTGGGCGATCTACACACTTGGATCACGCCCGTTAATGACGCGCCATTCGCCGCTCGCGGTTACCGGTATCTCGATGGCAATCGGAACCGTGTTGTATCTGCCCGCCGTCCTTCCTCACATTCGCGCGGTCGCTTGGGACCGCGTCACGATCGCAACATGGAGCGTGATGGTGTATTCCGCGGTGTTCGCCCTGTGTCTCTCGTACACGATTTGGTACGCGGCGGTGCGAGAGATCGGAAGCGCGCGAACGTCCGTCTATTCGAATCTGGTGCCCGTGTTTGCGATGGCCGCGGCGGCGATCTTCCTTCATGAGCCGCTCGGCGTCAGGAAGATTCTCGGGGCTTCGGCGGTGCTGGTGGGGGTGGCCCTGACTCGGGTGAAGCTGACAAACCCGAACCCGGAATGAATGCTTGTCGGGATCCGGATTCCGGGATGTCGGATCCGTCTTCCGACTAAAGGCGGAAGCTACAAGTGAGAAAGAACGGACCCCGGATCCCGCGCAACGGATCCCGGCTAAAATTAAACAATACCCGTGAAGTCACACTATTACTCCCAGCACGCGGTTGCGCTCCGAGCTGAGCTGGGCGCAGCTATCTCTCGCGACCAGATGCGCGAGTTGCACCGGAAGACTGCGTGGCGGCACTTCGTCGTGGCAGCTCGACAATTTGCCATCTTGGCGGTCACCACCTGGGGACTGATTCGGTTCGAAAATCCGCTAATCTGGCTGCCGCTCGCGGTCGTCCAGGGGCTGACGATTTTCGATTTCACGATCCTCCTGCACGAGGTCGTGCACCACACGATTTTTGAACGACGGCGTCCGGTTGCTGAACGAATACTTGGGCTGCTGTACGCAGTCCCAAGCGGAATTTCCGCTAGCCAGTTCACCAGATGGCACCTGGACCACCATGCCGAGCTCGGCTCAGACGAAGACGATCCAAAGCGTCACCATCTATCTCCGAAAGTAAACAAGCGCTGGTACAAGTTGCTCTACTGCACGCCGGCGTTGTTTCCGATCTATTTCCGGGCGGCGCGCCGCGAATCGTCGACCTACCCTGAAGAACTGCAGCACCGAATTGGCTGGGAGCGGAAGGTGTCAATCGCCGCTCACCTGACGGCCCTCGCGCTGCTCTGGTATTTCTTCGGCTTCTATACCGCGCTTCGCACCAGCATCATCCCCGTGTTTTTCATCTTTCCCATTGCATTCACGCTGAACCGTCTTGGGCAGCACTACGACATCGACCCCACCGATCCGGCAAAGTGGGGAACGTTGATGAAAGGCCACTGGTTCTGGGACTTCGCCTTTCTGAACTCGAACTACCACCTCGAGCATCACTACTTTCCGGGCGTTCCCTTTTATCGACTCCCGGCGCTCCAACGTGCGTTGACTCCTTTTTTCGAGCGCAAACAGATGCGCTGGCAGAGTTACGGGCGCCTCGTGTACGGCTGGCTCGTCGAGAATCACGCGCCGCACACTGATTGGCACCGCGACGATTCCGCCAGTCACCGGCAGCCAGTAGCCAGCAGCCGATAGGGAACCGCGAACCGCTCGGAACAGAAAATGCACTTCCGTCGGGCGGATGCTACGGAAAATCCTGTCCGGCGGCGAGGATGAGCTAGTCGGAGAAGAGCGCCGGGTTCTTGCACGCCTGCGCACCGCCCTGGTTCGCTTCGACGCTGCTGCCGAACATCAGCAGGCACTCGATCGCTCGATTGAACAACTCGATGAGCTGTTCCTCCTTGTCATCGTTGGCGAGTTCAATTCGGGAAAGAGCGCCTTCATCAACGCCCTGGTCGGCACCACGGTCGCTGCTGAAGGTGTGACGCCGACAACGGCGCAGATCAACGTGCTCCAATACGGCGACGTTCTCGATCGACAAGTTCGAGAAGCGCACCTGCACGTCATCACCGCGCCGGCCGAGATTCTCCGCGAGATTCACATCGTCGACACCCCCGGCACCAACGCCATCATTCGCGAGCACGAGGCGATCACGTCCGAGTTCGTTCCGCGATCGGATCTGGTGTTATTCGTGACCTCCGCCGACCGGCCGTTCACAGAAACGGAGCGTGCATTTCTCGAACAGGTCCGCGGGTGGGGCAAGAAGATCGTCATCGTCATTAACAAGATTGACATTCTCGAGAGCAGCGCACAGATCGAAGAGATTCGCACGTTCGTAGGTGACAACGCGCGAACGCTGCTTGGCTTCAGTCCGGAGATCTTTCCGGTCAGCGCCCGGCTCGCCCTGCGCGCAAAGCAAGGGGATCCTGCCGCCTGGGCAGCGAGCCGCTTCGAAGCGCTCGAGCGCTACATCCGGGAAACGCTTGATTCACCTGGACGCATCCGGCTCAAACTGCTGAACCCGCTCGGCGTCGGCATCGCGCTGACGGAGCGGCACACCCGCGCGGTGAAAGAACGCGCGGCACTCTTGAAGGATGACTTTGCCACTCTGGATGAAGTCGAGAGCCAGCTCGCCGTCTATCAGGCCGACCTGATGCGCGACTTCGGGTTCCGGATTTCCGATATCGATCGCATCCTGCTGGAGATGGAAAAGCGTGGTCACGAGTTCTTCGACGACACCATGCGAATCGGCCGGGTCATGGATCTCCTCAATCGCAGCCGCGTTCAACAGGGATTCGAGCAGCACGTCGTCGGCGAGGCACCTCGCGAGATCGAGCGCAAGGTCAGCGAGCTCGTCGACTGGCTTGTCGATGCGGATCTGCGCCAGTGGCAGGACGTCACCCGGCACCTGGCCGAACGGCGCCGGCAGTACCGCGATCGAATCGTCGGCGATTCGGACTCCGGCCGCTTTCTGAGCGATCGCAGCCGTCTCCTCGAGTCGGTGAATCGTGAGTCGCAAAAGGTGATCGATTCTTTCGATCGCCGCAAGGAAGCGAGAGAGCTTGCCGACGACGCGAGGAATGCGGTTGCGGCGGCAGCGGCAGTCAGCGCTGGCGGAGTCGGGCTTGGCGCGATCGTGACCATTGCCGCGACAACGGCTGCAGCCGACGTCACCGGCATCATCATGGCGTCAGTGATTGCCGCGCTCGGATTCTTCATTCTTCCGGCAAAACGCGAGCGAGCGAAGGAACAGATGCGAAGAAAAATCGCTGACGTCCGTCAGCGGCTCTCGGATGCGCTGCACGAACAGTTCGCCAGCGAGATCCAGAAAAGCGGCGATCGCATTCGCGAAAGCATCGCGCCGTACAGCCGCTTCGTCCGCGCCGAACGGGAGAAGCTCCAGGCGACCGAGCAGGAACTTCACGCGATCGCTGGCGAACTGGCCTCAGTACGTGCCCGCATCGACAAGCAGGCCGCGTAAAACGGGCAGCGAGATCCCGGAACCGAGTGTCGTCAAGACGAGCGCGGACAAGCATTAAGATGACTCGGTGAATCGAGTCGCGCGTGAGGCACTGAGTGGCCTGCTCATCCTGCTCGGGATCCTCTCAGCGAGCATGGGGATCAAGGGCTTCCTCCTTTCCAGCCACTTCATCGACGGCGGTGTCACCGGCATTTCCATGTTGGTGTCGATGGCGACCGGCACGCCGCTGTCGATCTGGATCGTGGTCGTCAACCTTCCGTTTGTCGCTCTCGGATTCCGGCAGATTGGCGGAGCGTTCGCGCTACGCAGTGTGCTCGCGATAAGCGGCCTGTCGATCGCTCTCGCGATCGTGCCGTTTCCCGATGTGACACCAGATCTCGTGCTGACCGCCGTGTTTGGCGGCTTCTTTCTTGGCGCGGGAATAGGCCTGGCGGTTCGCGGCGGAGCCGTCCTTGATGGAACGGAGATCGCCGCGCTGTTAATCAGCCGGCAAAGCCATCTCTTCAAAGTGGGTGATGTCATCCTGCTGTTTAACGTCGCACTGTTTCTCGTGGCCATGTCCCTGCTCGGCGTCGATAAGGCGCTGTATTCGATCCTCACGTATGTGGCGGCCGCGCGCACCCTCGATTTCGTCATTCATGGCATCGAGGAATATACGGCGATCACGATTGTTTCGCGCGCGAGCGGCGAAATCGCGGCACAAATCATGGCGAATCTCGGTCGCGGCGTGACCGTCTACAAGGGCCGTGGCGGTCTCAGTTTCGAGGACCAGGAGATTCTCTACTGCGTCGTCACGAGACTGGAAGTGGGCCGGGTGAACAACATCGTTCGCGCTCTCGATGCGAGCGCGTTCATCACGTCCCATGCGCTCGCCGATGTTCAGGGCGGAATGGTGAAACATAGGGGATTGCACTGAAATTGCGGATCGCCGATTGTGGCTTCCGCCTTCAGGCGGAAGGAAACGGAAAGCCTGGACGTGATCCGAACTCAGCGAGATTAGGGATTCGACGATTAGGGATTCGACGATTAGGGATTCGACGATTAGGGATTCGCGATCAGTGATCAGTGATTAGCGATTCAAGCGCCACGTACGCGGCCGCGGCGACCGAGAAGCCCACAAACCATGCGTAATCGTAGAGCGGCCGAAGCGGAGGAATGACCAGACCGCCCCAGGCGAGCGCGCAGCCGATGATCGTCGCGAGAATGCCGGCGACATTCCAGCGGCCGTATTGTCCATCCGGCAAGTACAGATCCTCGAGCGCCAGTTGCCTTTTGCGAACGATCCAGTAATCCGCAATCAACACGCCCGCGATTGATCCAAGGCCTCCCGAGTATCCGAGCAGCCAGCTGTAGATATAGCCGGAAGGATCGGCGAGCAGGCGCCATGGCTGAATGAGAATTCCCAGGATTCCCGTGATCAACCCTCCGGTCTTGAACTTGATCACGCGCGGAAATGCGTTGGCGAAATCGTTGGCCGGAGAGACAACGTTTGCCGCGATATTGACCGCCAGTGTCGCGACAACCGCGGTGAACATCGAGACCGCAATCACCAGCGGATTGCTGAACCTGCCGATCAACTTGATTGGATCCCACATGACCTCGTGGTAGATGATGGCCGTCGCACTTGTAATCAGGACCCCCATCGCGGCGAACACGAACATCGTGGTTGGCAACGCCACAACCTGGCCAGCGATCTGCTCGCGCTGACTTCGCCCGAACCGTGTGAAGTCCGGCATGTTGAGCGACAACGTCGCCCAGAAACCAATCATCGCGGTGAGCGAGGGAACGAACACCGGGAGAAACTCCGGCAGCGACGAATATTTGCCCGGCTGCGAGAGCAGCGGGCCGAATCCGTTCGCCTCGGTGACGGCCCACGCCAGCAGCAGCGCCGTCATCACGAGAACGAATGGAGCCGCCCAGTTCTCGACTCTCCGCAGCAAGTCCATCCCGCGATAGACGATCGCGACGTTCAGGCTCCAGAACATCAGAAACGAAAGCCACTCGGTTGTTGCGTGGCCACCGAACCCGTTGCCGAGCAGTCCCTGCCAACCCGGGACGATGCTGGCGAAGAATGTGTTGACGGCTTCGCCACCGATCCAGGCCTGAATGCCGAACCATCCGCAGGCAACAATCGCTCGCATCAGCGCGGGAAGGTTCGAGCCGATCGTTCCGTACGCGGCGCGTGCGAACACGGGAAACGGAATCCCGTACTTCGTGCCCGGATGTGAGTTGAGAAGGATGGGGATGAGGACGATCGTGTTACCCAGCGCGACCGTGAAGAGTGCCTGCGACCAGCTCATACCGGCGGCCATCAGACCGGCGGAAAGCATGTAGGTCGGAATGCAATGCGCCATGCTGATCCAGAGCGCGGCGAAATTGTAGGTGGTCCAGTTACGCCGCGCGATCGGAACAGGTGCGAGGTCTTCGTTATAGAGGAAACTGCGCGCGATCGTCGATGTGTCGACCAGTTCAACGCGACCGTCGGTGCGCTCGACCTGCATGGTGGTGTGGTTCACAGAGTCTCCACGGCTTACGACGAGATGATCCATGAAACTGAGCAGGCGGGCAAACCGCGGAGTCCTTTCGGCGCTATTCTGATAGATGTTTGAATATTTAGGGGGCGTCTGATGTACCCACTTGTCGTCGCGCTGGCCGCGGTTCTGTCCTTGTTCGCTCCAGCACAGCAGGCTCTGGCTCAGCAGAAGGACTCGCGGACGCTTCGCGTTGAAGCGGATGTTGAACGCGAGCTGTTCATGCTGCCGTACTACTCCGTGTTCGACTTCCTCGCGTACCGAGTTGAACCAAAGGGGACAGTCCGGCTCCTGGGGGCGGTTACCCGGCCGACGCTCAAGACCGATGCCGAGCGCCGCGTGAAAAGAATCGAAGGCGTCGAGCAGGTGATCAACGAGATCGAGGTACTCCCGGTGTCGCCGTCAGACGATGCGATTCGGCTGGCCGTGGCGCGGAACATTTACAACAGCACCGCGCTCGACCGATATGGGTTCCAGAGCCAGCCACCGATTCACATCATCGTGAAACAGGGGCGCGTCTCGCTCGAAGGAGTCGTCGACAGCGAAAGCGACAAAACAGTTGCAGGCCTCAAGGCGCGTGAGATCAATGGCGTGTTCGAGGTGAAGAACAATTTGATGGTGGCGAAATGAGTGGGTCTGAGACCGCGCCCTACACCTGCTGTCAAAGCCCGGCTGGCGCCTGGCTGGGTCCTCGACGGAGAAACCGTCCCGCGCCTTTCTCGCCAAGAAACCGATCGCCATCGACGACTACCTGGCCGTTGCTGATGACGACGACCGGCGTTCCCTTGACGGTGCGTCCTTCGTACGGGTTGTAGTCCACCTTCATGTGCAGCGTTTTGGCGCTGAGTGTCGTCGGCGCATTCGGATCGAAAATCACGATGTCGGCATCGCTGCCGATCGCGATTGTGCCCTTGCGGGGAAACAAACCAAACATCCGTGCCGGCGTTGTCGAGCAAAGCTCGACGAAACGATTCATCGAAATGCGCCCGGGTGTGACGCCACCGTCGTGCACCAGCGTCAGGCGTGTCTCGATTCCAGGCGCGCCGTTCGGGATCTTGCTGAAGTCGCTGCGCCCGAGCTCCTTCTGCTCAGCCATGCAGAACGGGCAGTGGTCGGTTGAAATCACCTGCAGATCATTCTTCGCGAGGCCCTTCCACAAGGCCTCCTGGTGCCACTTTTCACGGAGCGGAGGGGACATCACATACTTGGCGCCGTCGAACCCCGGTTCTTCGTAGTTGTCGTACGAGAGAAAGAGGTATTGCGGACATGTCTCGGCATAGGCAGGCAGTCCCATGTCGCGCGCGCGCTTGACCTTCCTCAGCGCGTGTGCCGCTGACAGGTGCACGATATAGATCGGGACGCGCGCCATCTCGGCCAGCGCGATCGCCCGGCCAGTGGCTTCACCTTCGGCAGTCGGCGGTCTCGTCAGCGCGTGATACTTCGGCGCCGTTTCTCCCTTGCGCAGCGCTTCCTTCACCAGTTCGTCGATGACGCCGCCGTTCTCGGCGTGCATGCAGACGAGTCCACCGTTCTCGCCGGTGCGGCGAAGCGCCCGAAAAATCGTTTGATCGTCAACCATGAACACGCCGGGGTAAGCCATGAAAAGCTTGAAGCTCGTGATGCCTTCGTCGCGGACCATGCGATCCATCTCGCCGAGTCCGGCATCCTCGAGCTCAGTGACGATCATGTGGAACCCGTAGTCGATAACCGCCTTTCCCTCCGCTCGCTGCCGCCAGTCGTCGAGCGCATGCCTCATCGTCTTGCCGCGGTATTGAATCGCGAAATCGACGATGCTCGTTGTGCCGCCGAACGCGGCGGCAATGGTGCCTGACTCGAAGTCGTCGGCTGAAGTTGTCCCGCCAAACGGCATGTTCAGATGCGTGTGCACGTCGATGCCGCCAGGAATGACGTACTTTCCTGACGCATCAATCGTGCGGTCCGCCTGAAAGCGGTGTGACGGCAGGTTCTTGCCAATCGCGACGATGACGCCGTCGTTGCAGTACACGTCGGCAACGTAGTCGTCGGAGGCGGTGATTACTCGACCATTTGTGATCAACAGTGACATGAGTGGCTCTGAAATTTCTGATTGTTGATTGCTGAATGCTGATTGAAGGCTGCGTAAATCAGCAATCGTCAATCAGCAATCAGCAATTTCAGTACAGATTTCCGTTTCTGGCTCCCCCCGTATAGTCCACGTAGACGACCTTCAACTCTGTATAGAAGTCGATCGCGACGCGGCCCATTTCGCGAAGACCGACGCCCGTGGCTTTCATTCCGCCGAACGGCACGTGCGCTTCGCCGCCGACGGTGGGGGAGTTGACGTGCAGAATGCCGGCGTCCAGTCGATCGACGAACTTGAACATCGCCGCCACGTCATTGGTATAGACCGAGGCTGAAAGGCCGAAGCGAACGTTGTTGGCAACAGAGAGAGCGGACTCGTTATCGGCCACCCGAATCAGCGACAGCACGGGCCCAAAGATCTCTTCTTGCGCGATCCGCATGTTGGCGTCGACGTGATCGAAAATCGCCGGCGCCACGAAGTATCCACGTTCGCGGCCATTATTCCTGACGCGTTCGCCGCCGCGTACCAGACGAGCGCCTTCGTGTTGGCCGACTTCCACGTAGTTCAACACGGTCTCGAGTTGCCGCTCGTCGACTGATGGCCCGATATTGGTCTGCGGATTCAGTCCGTTGCCGACGACGAGCGATGCCGCTCGCGCGGCAAGGCGGTCGACAAATTCGTCGGCGACGTCTTCGACGACAACGGCGCGGCTCGTCGCGGTGCAGCGCTGGCCGGTCGACCCGAACGCTCCCTGGATCGTGCTTTCGACCGCGAGATCGAGATCCGCATCTCCCAGGATCACGATCGGGTTCTTCCCGCCCATCTCGCACTGACACTTGATCCCGCGTGCCGCGGCAGCGCCGTAGAGGCCGACGCCAACGTCGTTCGAGCCGGTGAATGACACGGCGAGAATCGCGGGGTGGCGGACGATCGTGTCGCCGACCTCGCCCCCGCCGCCGTACACCAGGTTCAGCACGCCCGGCGGCAAGCCACACTCGTCGAAGATCTCGACGATGAGCGCCGCCGTCAACGGCGTCAGCGTCGCAGGCTTGAACACGATGGTGTTGCCCGACACGAGCGCCGGAGCGATCTTCCAGACCGGAATGGCGATCGGAAAATTCCAGGGTGTGATGATGGCGACCGGACCGACCGGTTGCTTCAGCGTGAAACAGAAATTGTTCGGCAGTTCCGACGGGATCGTTTCGCCGGTGATCCGCCTTGCTTCACCGGCGAAGAATTCGACGACGTTGATGGCCCGTTGGATTTCACCTCGCGACTCGGCAATTGTTTTTCCTTCTTCCCGCGTCAGCGCCTCGGCCAGTTCCTGGCGCCGCTCCTCCATCCGCCGCTGGACTTTGAAGAGAATCTGACCGCGAACCGGAGCGGGCGTCTCACGCCATCCAGGAAAGGCACGTGCGGCTGCATCACAGGCCTGCGCGGCTTCGGCGGCGGTCGACGATGGTGCTTCGGCGACGACATCGTGCACGTCTGCGGGATTGAGATCCTTGACGCGGCCACCAGCCGAGTCGCACCACTTGCCGCCGATGAAATTTTTGAGAGTGCGCATCTGGTCTGTGTCTGCTTTTCTCACTGCGCGTGGGGCCCACCCCCACGGCGCTTTCCCTTTCCCTTTCTATATCTCAGTAATCGCGCCATACGTTTCCGGCCGACGGTCGCGGTAGAACTGCCACGTATTGCGAACCTGCTGAATCATGCCGAGATCCAGGTCCGCCACGATGAGTTCGTCCTTATCGCGGCTGGCAACGGCAATGAACTGACCGCGCGGATCGCAAAAATAACTCTGTCCGTAGAACTCGCCGATGTTCCACGGCTTTTCGACGCCGACGCGATTGATTGCGCCAACGAAATAGCCGTTTGCGACGGCGTGGGCAGGTTGTTCCAGCTTCCACAGATACTCAGAGAGCCCTGCGACCGTGGCCGACGGGTTCATCACGATTTCGGCACCGTTGAGCCCGAGAATGCGCGCGCCTTCAGGGAAATGCCGGTCGTAGCAGATGTAGACCCCAATCTTTCCCGCGGCTGTATTGAACACCGGGTATCCAAGGTTGCCGGGACGGAAATAGAACTTTTCCCAGAAGCCGGGTGCCACGTGCGGGATGTGATGCTTCCGGTACTTCCCGAGATACTTGCCGTCCGCATCGATGACCGCGGCCGCGTTGTAGTAGATGCCGGTGATCTCTTCTTCGTAAATCGGGACGACCATGACCATCCCATGTTTCTTGGCCAGCGCCTGCATGGTTTGAATCGTCGGGCCATCAGGAATGTGCTCGACCATGCCGTACCAACGTACTTGCTGCTCAGCGCAGAAGTAGGGACCGTTGAAGAGTTCCTGCAGACAGAGAAGTTGAACGCCGCGGCGAGCCGCCTCATCGATGAGCGGCAGATGCTTCTCGAGCATGCGCTGCTTGATGTCGTCGGCCGTGCCGTCGAGAGAAATGTCTGCCTTGACCTGAATCAGTCCGCCCCGTACGACCCGCGCCATGAGATGCTCCTGTTAGCCTGTCGCGCCGTAGCTCCCGAAGGGAGCGAAGGCGGAAACAGTATTTCTGCACGGAAAGTGTGTCAAGAAACGTATAATCCGCGTTTCCGAACACGGCAAATACGGAGGGTCCATGGCAGCCGACCTGTCGGTTTCGTTTACGGGGCTGCGGTTTCAGAATCCATTTCTGCTATCGTCGGCCCCTCCGACCGAGTCCGACAGCAACATCCTGCGCGCGTTCGACGCCGGTTGGGGCGGCGTCGTGACCAAGACGATCGGGTTGCATCCAGTGGCGAACGTCGCCGGGCCAAAAACGAAATTCCTGCGCGCCGACGTGCACTCGTATCACCTCTCGATGAACAAGCGCCGGGACTCGGCCCTTCACTCGTCGTGGAACTGGGAACTCATCTCCGATAAGCCGCTCGACTGGTGGCTGCCGCGAATCGAGCGGATCAAGCAGGCGCACCCGGATCGGATCCTGGTGGCATCAATCATGGCCGGCTCCGGTAACGACCGTGAGCTGCGTAACTGGCAGACACTGGCGACCGGGTGCCAGGATGCTGGAGCGGATGCATTTGAATTGAACCTGTCGTGTCCGCACATGGACCGCAAGGACATGGGCTCGAACATCGGCAAGGACGAAGGGTTGATTTCAGTCGTGACGCAGGTCGTCAAGGAAGTCGCGAAGGTTCCGGTGTGGTGCAAGATCACGCCGTCGACCACCGACATCGTGTCCGAAGCGAGAGCCTCCTTTCTCGGTGGCGCCGACGCCATCACCTCGTCGAACACGTTCCCGTCGATTCCCTTGATTGATCCCGAGACGCTCGAGTTCGAAGTAAATGTGGACGGCCTGGTCTCGAGCGGTGGGCTCGGCGGCCCCGCAATCCTGCCGCTGTCGCTGGCGAAGGTCGCGCAGATGACGCAGGCGTTTCCGGAACGGGAGTTCTCCGGCATCGGCGGCATCGGCGAGTTCGCGCATGCGCTGAACTATTTTCTCCTTGGCTGCGGCACGGTGCAGGTGTGCACGGCGGCAATGCTCGATCACGCGATTGGCCCGAACGTCATCAAGAAATTGAATGCGGGGCTGACGTCCTTTCTCGATCGTCACCGTGCCGACGGCTGGCGATCGATCGCTGATATTCGCGGTCTTCGCCGCGACCGAATCGTCACGCATTCGAAAATCCGGCGGCCGGATTCGAAGGAGTACTTCGGCGGCCACGAGGCGCCCGAGGGGTATGCGCCGGCCGAGAAGCAGGTTGAGTCATGACCACCACCTCATCGGCGATGTCCGGGGCAGAAATCGTCGATCTCTGCCGCAAGCACACGTTCTTTGAATGGTCCGCTCAGGGTGCGGTCGATCCGATCCCCATGGCGCGCGCGAAAGGCGTGTACTTCTGGACGCCGGACGGGAAACGCTACATCGACTTCAACAGTCAGTTGATGTGCGTCAACATCGGCCACGGCGACGAACGCGTCATTCGCGCGATCAAGGAACAGGCCGACGCGCTCGTGTATGCCAACCCGTTCATGGCCACCGAACCCCGCGCGAAGCTTGGGGCAAAGCTCGCCGCGCTCACGCCTGGCGACATCGATGTCTTCTTCTTCACCAACGGCGGCGCCGAGGCCAACGAGAACGCGATGAAGATCGCGCGCGCCTACACCGGCCGCCACAAGATCCTCGCGCGCTACCGCTCATATCATGGCGGCACGCACGGCGCGATGGCACTCACCGGAGATCCCCGGCGCTGGAGCACCGAACCTGGAGTCCCGGGTGTCATACACGTGCTCGATCCCTATCACGGCGTCGAGCGCGGGTGGGACTCGACCGAGAAATCGTTGGCGATGCTCGAAGAAATCATCGAACTCGAAGGCCCGCAATCGATCGCCGCGTTCTTTCTCGAAACCATCACCGGCACTAACGGCGTGATCGTTCCACCCGATGGCTATCTGCAAGCCGTTCGCGATCTCTGTACGAAGCATGGAATCCTCATGGTCTGCGACGAGGTCATGGCCGGATTCGGGCGCACGGGAGAGTGGTTTGCTGTCAACCACTGGAACATTGTCCCGGACCTGATGACGATGGCGAAGGGATTGACCAGCGCGTACCTTCCGCTCGGTGCCGTCGGAATGAGACGACCGATCGCCGACCACTTTCGCGACAGGGTGTTTCAGGGAGGCCTGACCTATAACAGTCATCCCATGGCGTGCGCAGCCGCGCTCGCCACGATCGCCGTGTACGAAGAGGATGACTTGATCGGCAATGCGAAGCGTCTTGGTCCGGTCATGCGCGATCTGTTGACAGATCTCGCGCGGCGTCATCCCATCGTCGGCGCGCACCGGAACCTCGGACTGTTTGGGATTGTGGAACTCGTGCGCGAACAGAAAACCAAAACGCCGCTCGCGCCTTTCGGCGGCACCTCACCTGAAATGAAGCGATTGGGCGCATGGTTCCGCGAGCTTGGGCTCTATACGTTTGTGCGGTGGCACAACTTCTTCACGAATCCGCCGTTGTGTATCACCGAGGGGGAATTGAGAGAGGGGTTCGGGCTGATCGACTCAGCACTGACCGAGCTGAAAACCAGCATGTAATGTGTCAGCTTTTCTTACTTTGCGCTGGGGTCCACCCCCAGCGCCTGCCAGCGCTCGCTCCTTTCGCTCGCGCCGTTGAATTCGCGGCAACCTTCTGCTTAGTCAACTAGTAGCCCATTTCTCGCTCTATGCCCCGAACAATCCGATCGAGTTCATCAACGAGTTTTCCCCCACCCGCCTCGTGGTAGGCTCGCACGAGCGATTGGTAATACGCGATCACGTCGTCAGGCGCGGCGTTGAACCGATTCCAAACCGTCTCGCCCTCGTTTCTCAAATCCCGAAGGATGGCGTAGGTGTTATGCACCTTGTCGGCGACCGAAACGCGCAGACTCGATGGCGGCAGCGTGCGTGCGTGCTCCGCGTAGTCGCGCTTGCGTTCGGCCCACGGCCGCTTCGGCGTTTCCCACGCGTCGGTGCAATCCTCGACGATTTTGGCGACGGCGTCGCCAAAGCGGGCGCGAATGTCTTCGAGACGCGGCCGGCCACCGTGGTCCTCAGCGGCGTCGTGCAGCAGCGCTGCGATCGCTTCGTCCTCATTCCCGCCATCGTCCAGCACGATCGACGAAACGCCGAGCAGATGTGCGATGTACGGTGTGTTCGTGCCTTTGCGTGTTTGCCCCGAGTGAACCTCACGCGCGTATCGCACGGCGTCGTCGAAACGCTGGGTCAGGGTGACCATCGCTGTATTGTGTCAGAAGTAAAATGCGACCGTGAGCCAACCCGAGAAAGTCTACGAAGCACTGGAGGCGATAGGCATTTCGTACGAAAGGTACGAGCACCCGCCGGTGTACACGAGCGAAGAAGCGGCCGAGCACTGGGGGCCGATCAAGGCGACGCAGGTCAAGAACCTGTTCCTGCGCAACAAGAAGGGCAACCGTCAGTATCTGGTAATCCTCGAGATCAGCAAGCAGGCGGATCTCCGTGAGCTGGTAAAGATCATCGGCGACGATCGCTTCAGCTTTGGATCAGCGGAGCGATTGATGGACACGCTCGGCGTGACGCCAGGTTCGGTCTCTCCCTTCGGATTACTTCACGCGGGATCGAAGGAAGTCCGCGTCATCGTCGATCAGGATCTGCGTTCAGCGGAGAAGCTGATCTTCCATCCGAACTTGAACACAGCAAGCGTCACGATTTCGGTCGCGGACTTCGAGCGATTTCTCGCGACCAGGCCGAATGTGGTGAGGTGGATGAAGCTGTAGCTATGGCAAGACAAGATGGCGTGGCACCTTGACCACGAGCGTTCCGGCGATCTTGTCGTGCCACATCTGCTTTTCCGGATCGTTGATCATCCAGAAACACCCAATCCCGAGCGCCGCGATCGAGAACACGGCGGTCAGGCCGCGCACGAGCGCATCGGCGAAACGCAAATCGATGCCCTGAACTCGTACGACCCGCAGTCCGACGATGATGCCGCCGAGCGTTGTCCCGCGCCACGCCCAGAACGCGACGTGATACGCGAGCAGCAGCAGCGGGAACGCGCCGTCATGCCGTTCGAGATCCAGGAAATTTACGGCGATGGCGACGAGGATCGCGTCGATGGCGAATGCCGCGACCCGATCGAGAAATGCCGCTCTGGGGTAGACCGCGAGATCTCCCGGCACTGAGAGCGGAGGCGGAGCGGCGCCGCCGGCTGCGTCGGCCGCGCTGCCGGGGTCAGGCACGAAAGCAGCGACCGGCGCCGCGTACGCGGGCTCCGGCGACGCTGCCGGCCGCGGTTCCGCCGCAGCAATCGGTTCAACCGGAAGCGGCGCTCGCACGCGCGGCGGCTGCTCGCGCCGTAACGCCGCGCGAAACGCGGTTGTCGCGCCCCCGAATCCGATCGCGCCGGTGATCGCCCAGGTGATGAATCCGAGCACGGGGATCATGTATGCGATTGTGAGCACCGCGAAACCGATCAACACCGAGACCAGCGCTCGAGTCCTTCCCGCATCCTCGTCTTCCGCCAGGACCGTGCGGCCGGTCGCGCGCATGACCCCCGCTTTGCCGATGAGTGCCGCCACGAGGATCGCGCAGAGAACGAACGGTACGACGAGAATGCCGATCACCGTCGCCGCCAGGATCGCGATCGCCGGCACGATCAGGACGAGGGCCAGCAGGCCGAGCAGGAACGAGCTGAGCGGTCTGGCGGATACCGTGTCGGCGACCGTAGCCACGTGTCGGCTGAACAGCGCGTGCACCATCAGGTAAACGAACAGGAAGATGGCGATGATCGGCCACATCCACCAGAGGTCGGGAACGATCGGTCGCCCGTACAGCAATCCACGCGTCACCCATGGAACGAGACCTCGCAGGGCGTGCGCGATTCCAATCGTTCCAATGACGACCTGTTCACCGCCGGGAGTGAATGCAGCGGGTGCATCAAGGTTTCCGCCAACCACGATCATGTCGCGAGCCACTGACGCGCCCGAATCGATCGTGAGCGTTCCGCCGATGACGAGCACGTTGCCGCCGATCTTTGCGGTATTCGTGAGGTGGAGCGATCCAACGATGACGACGACGTCGTACTCGACAGTTCCTGCGAGCGTGATGTCGGCGAGACCGCTGTGGATCTCGCGAACGCTTTCGCC
>JBKPSH010000066.1:0-37189 GCA_046734955.1 Acidobacteriota bacterium | reverse complement strand
GACCGGTTCGGTCGAGACGAACAACGGCCGCACGTCGCGATCGATACGGCGCACCAGCGTCCACGCGCCAAAGATCTCGGCGCGATCCGCGACCCCAAACCCAAACGTTACCGGCCAGTCCGAGACGTCGGTGAACCCCTGGTTGCGATCGAAGTTCACCCGGTACGCGCTGACTGAGTATTTCTTCGCCGGGAGAATCTCGCCAGTGGGAACGAACCACAAACCAGTATCCCCGTTGACGGTTGTCGTTGCCGGACGCGTGTCTGTGGTGCTGGATGTTGCGGCCGGTGGACTGGTCTGCGCTGCCTGACCGGATGTCGTCGACTGTGCGAACGTCGACGCGCCGATGGCGGAAAGTAAAACTGTGAGGCCTAGGGTATGGACAACTCTCATCTGCATCGCCAGCTACCTCTGCGTGACCCAGTGTAACACTTGAACTTCAAGCGTCAACGGGACCAAAGTCTGATAACGGCGGCGGGACGACAGGGTGCGCGCCGTTACTCGGCGCTGCGCGGTTTGGCAAAGGCCCACGCAACGAAAATGCTTATACCGTACAAGGCAAGCATGGGCCCTGCCATCAGGCACTGTGAGACTACGTCGGTGCCCGGGCTGATGACGGCAGCGATGATGAAGATGATCAGAACGGCGTACTTAGTATGGCGGGCGAGGAACCCCGCAGTCACGAGCCCCAAGCGGGCGAGGAAGTACACGATCGTCGGCATCTGGAAGATGAGTCCAAAACCGAGAAGCATCTTCACGTAGAGTCCGAACGCCTCGCCGATCGATGGACGGAACTCCATGTATTCCGTCTGCCACCCGAGGAAAAATTTCCACGTCCAGGGAAACGCCACGTAGTGCGAAAAAGCCGCACCCATGGCGAAAAATACCGTGCAGAAGATCACGAACGGCGCCGCCATCTTCTTCTCGTGCGAGTAGAGTCCAGGGGCGATGAACAGCCACAGTTGATAGAGGATGTACGGCACCGCCAGCATCAGTCCTGCGAGCGCGCCGATCTTCATGGTCAACATGAAGGGCTCGAAGCCTGACGTGTACATGAACTTCACGCCGCTGGCGTTCTGCAGATCGTGATAGAGCGGCAGCCAGATGAAATCCTGAATGCGCCGAACGAAAAAGAAGGCGATGGCGCAGCCGCCGATGAGACCCCAGACGCACGCGATCAGTCGTTTCCGGAGCTCATCGAGATGGTCCAGAAACGACATCTTCGCGCCGGCGTCCTCGAGGGCGTCCGGGTCGGTCAGATGGATGTGTCGATCGTCGTCGTCATCAGGCGCCGGTTTGGCGGCACCAGGGAAGGGCACGAGCGCCATTCGTTCCGCGTTATTCCGTGGTTAGTCGTGTTAATCCGTGGCCCGTGTTACGTCCGTGCCTGTTGGTAGTCTTGCGTCCGCTGCCGAGCCGGGTCCATCAATCCATGGTCCCTGACGATCGCCGCGCGACGGTTTCCGGTTCTTCGTGCGTCTGGGCCGTCTCGACTGCCTGGGGACGCGCAGGCTCTGGCGCGCGCTGCCGTTCCGTACCGCGCTGCTCCTCGAGACGAATCTCTTCGTCGAGCGTGTTCTTCAACTCGTTGGAAGCCCGTTTGAACTCGTTGATGCTCCGGCCAAGCGAACGGCCGAGCTCAGGTAATTTTCGGGGCCCGAAGATAATGAGCGCGATCACGAAGATGATGATCAGCTCGGGCATCCCGATAGAACCCAACATAGTAGAAATCCTTGAAAATCTGAGAGTTAACGACCGGTCGTGCTTGGACCCGTGGTCCCTCTGTGCATTATAGAAACCAACCTTCCAAGCGGTCAAGGAGAACGGCTTTCCTATCCCCCGGAAGTCGTTGCCGCATCAATACTTCCTCTGTTACGATCGACAAATATGCGAATTCCCCGCTTCTTCCCGGTGGCAGTTCTTGCGATCGCCTTGTCGGCCATCGCCGGTGGTGTATTCGGCAGCCGCGCGCTTGCCGGGCAGGACGAAGTCGGCCAGCAGTATCGCGTGTTCACATCCGCCATTGATGCCATCGAGAAGGAGTATGTCGACGATGTGCCGTCGGATCGTTTGATCTACAGCGCGATCGACGGAATGCTGCACACGCTCGATCCACATTCCAGTTTCTTCGACCCGAAGTCGTACGCGCAGATGCGCGAGCGCCAGGAAGGGCGTTACTACGGTCTCGGGATCACCATCCAGGCCATTGACGGCGACATCACGGTGATGTCGATCTTCGAAGGCTCACCGGCGTACAAGAAGGGACTGCGGCGCGGCGACATTCTCTCGAAGGTCGGCGATCTCGATATGAAGGGTTGGACGACCGATCAGGCGGTCAAGAAACTGAAGGGGCCGAAGGGAACGCTCGTCAACATCAGCATCAAGCGCCGCGGCTACGACGGCCTGATCAACATGGACGTCGTGCGTGATGAAGTCAACATCACGACGGTGCAGGCGGCGTTCATGATCGACAAGGAAACCGGCTACGTCAAGCTGGATCAGTTCACCGAGACGTCAGACCGCGAGCTGGGAGACGCGCTGCAGAAGCTCAGCTCGAGCGGAATGAAGAAGCTGGTTTTCGACCTTCGTGAAAACCCCGGCGGTGCGTTGGATCAGGCGATTCGCATCGCCAACCGGTTCCTGCCGAAGAACGAACTGATCGTCTACACGCGCGGCCGCGTGCCCAACGCCAATCAGAATTACGTCGCCACTGAAGCAAGCGACTATACGCATCTGCCGATTGTGACCCTCGTCAATCGCAACAGCGCGAGTGCTTCCGAGATCGTGAGTGGCGCGCTCCAGGATCACGATCGCGCGCTCATTGTCGGCGAAACCACGTTCGGCAAGGCGCTCGTGCAGTCGGTGTATCCGATCAGCGAGGGTGCGGGTGTTGCCGTGACGACCGGACGGTATTACACCCCGTCGGGTCGATTGATTCAGCGTCCATGGGACGGCACGTTCGACGAGTATCTCACCTATACGCTTCGCGATCAGACTTCGGCTGAGCGTCAGCACAAAGCTGCGGACCTGAAGTTGACCGATGCCGGGCGAAAGGTTTACAGCGGCGGCGGCATCGAGCCGGACAAGTTCGTCGTTGGAGCGGGCATGGAAGGTTTTAATCCGACGCGCTTTGGCCGATTGCTGGCCGCTCGTCAGGAGTTCGCCAACTTTGCCGATCAGTTCCGCGCCGAAGGCGATACACGTTTCAGCGACGCCAACAAGAACAAGAAGCCCATCGCCCGCGGCTTCGCGGTCGATGACAAGATGCTCGCCGATTTCAAATCGATGCTTGTCTCGCGCAAGGTGAAGATCGACGACGAGAGTTTTGCGAAGGACGACGCGTTCATCCGCGCGATGATTCATTTCGAGATCGATCGGACGCTCTTCAACATGGAAGAAGCGCGACGCAATCTGATCACGAAGGATCCGCAGGCACAGTTTGCACTGGCGCAGTTCCCCGAGGCTGAGCACTTGGTCGAGCTCGCCGCCACGAAGTCGACGAGCCGCAGCAGAGGTGGTCAGTAGATCGAACGGGTGCTACGGCGAGGCAAGGCGCTGCGAAAGACGACGCGAGCGAGCGCAGCGAGCCACGCGAACGGAGCGAGCCGGCGAAGCGGCTCGCGAGAGAGCGTGCCGGGGAGTCCGAGGGGCGAAGCCCCTCGGATCAAGGATAGGGCATTTGGCCCTACATTTTGCGTTGTAGTTTAGTGTTGCCCCTAGGTATGGGGGCTTGTTAGACTGACGGCCGTTCGTCGGGCTCAGGGGCCATCCCGCTTTGGGCGGGGTGTGGGCACGACCGCACGGTCTTTGTCGTTACGTCACAGTCTCCAGCAATCAGGAATACTGAAGCGAACCCAGCCGCTTCCGGGTCGAGCCTCATCGCGAGGACCCGCGGAGCGGCTTTTGTTTTTTCGAGCCTTGGGAGGGAAGTAACGGCATGCGGCTTCAACGCCTGGAGATCATCGGCTTCAAGAGTTTTCCAGATCGATCAGAGCTGACCTTCGATCATGGAGTCACGGCGATTGTCGGACCGAACGGGTGCGGCAAGAGCAACGTCGTCGATGCCTTGACGTGGGTGCTTGGCGAGCAAAGCGCCAAGAGCCTGCGCGGCGATCGAATGGAAGACGTGATCTTCGGCGGAAGCGATGCCAGGAAGCCGACGGGCGCGGCCGAAGTCCGGTTAAAGCTGGGAGGCGTCGCGACTCGCGTGCCCGGCAGCTCCGGGCGAAACGGCAACGGCACACAGGCGCTTGTTGAAGGTTCCGGCGAGCTGGCCACAGTCGGCGCTGTTGCCATCGAAGAAGAGCCGCTCATGGTGCGCGACGTGGAAGTGATGCGGCGGCTCTATCGATCGGGTGAGAGCGAATACCTGATCGATGGCGAGTCGGTGCGCTTGCGCGACGTGCAGGATCTCCTGATGGATGCCGGGCTGGGCATCAAGGCCTATGCCGTCATCGAGCAGGGAAAGATTGGCCAGATCCTCAGTGCGCGTCCCACCGATCGTCGACAGCTGATCGAAGAAGCGGCGGGTGTGACGAAGTACAAGAGCCGCCGCCGCGCCGCGGAACTGAAGCTCGAGGCGGCGCAGCAGAACCTGACCCGCGTCGACGATATCGTTTTCGAGGTTGAAAAGCAGCGCGGCGCATTGAAACGGCAGGCGGCGAAGGCGCGCCGCTATCGCCGGTTCCGCGAGGAACTGCGACGCTGGGAAAAGGTGCAGTTTGCGCAGCGCTACCGCGTGCTCGGTGAGGCGATCGAGGCTGCGCGCGCACAGCTTGCAGACGCACGCGCGCGCGAAACCGCGGCGGCCGCCCACGTTGCCGAAGTCGAGGCGATGCTTGAACGGCTTCGCCTGGAATTGACTGAAGCCGACAGCCGTACGACCGCCGCACGTGAGGCGGCGCATGCGCACGAATTGGAGATCGGACGGCTGCAACAGCAGATCGAATTCGACAAGCAGCAGATTCAATCGCTCGCGGCGGCGGCAGCGGACATTGATGCGGAGATTCGCGCGCTCGACGCGCGCCGCGAACCGGCACGAATCGAGTTAGAGGCCCGAAACGAGGCAGCGGGACGAGCGCTGACCGAGCGCGATGCGGCAGCCGAAGCACTCCGCGAGGAAGAGGCCGTGTATGCGGATCTCCAGCGGAATATCGAGGGACTCGAAGCTGACGTCGAAGCGGCGCGCAGCGAGGTGTTCGCGGCCGTCAATGCGGCAACCGCGCTTCGCCATGCCATGGACCACGCGGCCGCGGCGCGGACGCGGATTGCCGAGCAGATCAGCCATCTCGACATCGAGCGAAGTGATTTGGATATCGAGGCCGAACGTGCCGCACAGGATCGTGTCGAGGCGGAAACGGCCGTGCGCCGCGCGCAGGAAACCATCGAGACGCTACGCGTGAAGCGAGCGGCGAGCGAATCGGAACTCGCCGGTGCGCGCACCGACCGCGATGCCCGGCTAGCCGAATTGCGGACTCGCGAACGCGAGCTCGCCGGCGTGCAGGCCCGTCTCGCGTCGCTGGAAGAACTGGCTGCGGCGCGAGCAGAGTACGGTGATGCCGCGCGTCGCGTGCTGGCTGAATCGAATGGCGATGTCGGCCAGATGGGCTCGGTGGCGGACTATCTCGATGTCGACAAAGGATACGAACGTGCGGTCGAAGCGTGCCTCGGCGATTTACTTCAGCACGTCGTCGTCGAATCGCATGCGGCTGCAGCCGCGGGCCTCGAGTTCGTCAGGACCAACGACGCAGGCCGAGTCGGGTTTCTCGTTGCCAACGCTTCGTTCGGAGCGTCAGCGGTGCCGGCGTTGCCGGATTCCTTGACCCCGTTGCTCGACGTCGTCCGGATTACTGGTCCGGCGGCGGGGGCGATACGCGCCGCGGTTGTATCGACCGCGATCGCGCGAGATTTCGATTCCGCGCGGTGTGCTGCCGAGGCGACGACAGCGCCGATTGTGACCCTCGAAGGGGAAGTGTTTCGTGGTGCGCAGGTGATCGAGGGAGGGACCCGCGCCGAAGCCCGTGGAATCCTGACGACGCGGCGCGAGATCCAGGAGCTGCGCGAGCGAGCCGGCGTCGAGGCGGTTTCGATCGAGCGGCTCCGCGACGAGATCGCAACGCTGGACGTGGCGATTGCAACCGCGGAGTCGTCGATCCTGTCGCTTCAGGAGGAGCTGCACCGGTTGGAGAAGTCGAGTCTTGGCTTCGAACTGCAGGTCGGCAGCGCCGTGGACGCAATCGAACGGGTGCGACGGAAGCAGGAGCAGATTGCGATCGAACGACGCACCGCCGAAGAGGAACTGCGCGCGCAGGATGGCCGTCACGAAGAAGCGCGCGCCTCGATCGAGCGGATCCAATCCGAGCAGCGGACCGCCGACGATTTGTTGAATTCAGCGCAGCGGCGATTGTTCGAGGCGCGTGAAGCGACGCAGGCTCAGGCCGCGAAGACCTCCGAAGCGAAGGCCGCGCACGCGGCACTCGTCGAACGTGCCGGCGCCCTCGCCATCGAGGTCCAGCGTCTGCAGGAATCCGCGCGCGAGCTGGAAACTCGGGTTCAGACCCGCCGCGACGACCTGCAGAAGAACGATGCACGCCGGGCGGGACTGGTCGAAGGAATCGCGTCGTCGGAATCCAAGCTGGATGCCGGTCTTCGCGCGTTCGACGAGCTGCGTGATCGGGTGCGGACGGCGGACGAAGCGTCGCAGTCGTTGCGAGACGCGTTTGAAGGACTCGAAGCCACGATTCGCGACGCGCGCCGGACCCTCGAGCACGTGCGCGGCGAGGTCGCTCAGCTCGACGTCACACGCGCGACCGCCGAATCCGACCTCGCACACCTCGCGTCGTCATGTGTCGAATCGGTCCAGGTGTCGCTGGATGAAGTCGCCGCTGAAGTTGCCGAACTCGAGCAGCAGGGTGTCCTCGCGACGGCACAGCCGGTCGATGATGCGCCTGAACCCGCGGAAGTCGAAGGGGATGGAAGCAGCGCGGTTGAGGACGCTGAACCCGCGCCGTCGCCGTCACCGACTCGCGCAATGACTGCGGACGAAATGGTCGCCGACCTGCGCGCGAAAATTGAGCGCATGGGCGCCGTCAACATGATGGCAATCGATCAGTTTGACGATCTTGAATCTCGCCACGCGTTCTTGACGACGCAGCGGAAAGACCTGGTCGATTCGATTGCCGCGACGGGTGAAGCGATTCGTCGAATCGATAAGACGACGAAAGAGCGCTTCAGGGAAGCGTTTGCTGCCATCAACCAGAACTTCGAGCAGACGTTCACGACGCTGTTTGGCGGTGGTCGCGCCGGGCTGGTGCTGCTCGACGAAAGCGATCAGCTCGAGAGCGGCATCGACATCATCGCGCAGCCTCCAGGCAAGCGGCTCCAGAGCGTGCAGCTCCTGTCGGGCGGCGAGAAGGCGTTGACCGCGATGGCGCTCATGTTCGCGATCTTCAAATACCGGCCGAGTCCCTTCTGCCTGCTCGATGAAATCGACGCGCCGCTCGACGACGCGAACATCGGCCGTTTCGTCGAGATGCTGCAGGGCATGCAGGAGCACACGCAGTTCATCCTGATCACACACAACCGCAAGACCATGGAGATTGCCGACCGGCTCTACGGCGTCACGATGGAGGAGCCGGGCGTGTCGAAGCTGATCTCAGTTCAATTGAACTAGCACGAAAGTTTCCAGTTCCCAGTTTCCAGTTTCCAGTTATAAGTTGCACACGGACTCAACACTGGCAACTGGTAACCGGAACTGGTAACTGAGATTGAACGAGGATAAATCCACCCGTTATCACCGGCTCAAACGACGATCCGCGGCCGCGTCGTTGATCATCTCGACCGCTGTGTTTGTCGTCCTCCTGGCTACCGGGCTGTCGAGCTCGCTTGCCGAAATCGCCCGGCGGCCGTCACACACGGATGCAGTCTCGTACTCGGCCCTGGCTGTTGTGCTGTACGTCGTGATGGTCGCGGCCCTTCATGAGGCCTTCACACTTCCAATCGCGTTCTACCAGGGCTTTCTGCTGGAGCGGCGGTACGGACTGTCGAAGGAAGCGGCGGGTGGATGGCTCATCGACCATGCGAAAGCGATGGCTCTCGGACTTGTGCTGAGCATCGGGGCCGCGGAAGTGGTTTACCTTTCGATGCGGACATCCGACACCTTTTGGTGGTTCGTGTCCGCCGCCGTGTTTATCGCCGCGATCGCCGGGCTGACACGTCTGGCGCCGGTCCTGCTGCTGCCATTGTTTTTCCGATTCACGCCGCTTGCGCGAGACTCGCTACGCGATCGTCTGGTGTCGCTGTCAAACCGCGCCGGAGTTCGGGTACTGGGCGTCTACGAGTGGGGATTAGGGGAGAAGAGCCGGCGCGCGAATGCAGCACTCGTCGGCACCGGTGCGACCCGTCGAATCCTCCTGTCGGATACGTTGCTGACGGAGTATTCCGAGGACGAGATCGAAGTGATTCTCGCCCACGAAATTGCGCACCACGTTCATCACGATATACGGAACGCTTTTATCGCCGAGTCGGTGCTTCTCGTCCTGGCAATGTATGCAGGTGCGGCAACGCTGGTTCTCGGGTGGCAAGGCTTAGGTCTGGCTGGCATCCAGGATATCGCTGGCCTGCCTGTGCTGGTGCTCGCTGGCGGCGCTGTGATGGTGCTCGCGACACCGATACTCAACGCGGTATCGCGCAGAAACGAGCGCCGTGCCGATCGGTTTGCGATTACGCTGACCAAGCAGCCCGCAGCGTTCATCTCCGCGATGAAGAGGCTGGGCACGCAGAACCTTGCCGAGGAGCATCCGTCGCGGCTCGTTCTGTGGCTGTTTCACAGCCATCCACCAATTGCGCAGCGTATCGAGGCGGCGCGTAGTTTCCTGTGAGTCCCGTGAATTTTGAGCCGGCACTCACTTTTGTCGTCCCTATGTATAACGCCGCGGCCACGATCTCTGCGCTCGTGCGAGATATCGATGGACTGCACGTCGCCGGCGGCCATGAGATCGTTCTCGTCAATGACGGTGGAACGGATCGGACGATGGAGGTCTGTCGAGAACTGACGCGTACCGTGCGCGTTCCACTCACCGTCATCGATCACGCGCGCAATTTTGGCGAGCACAACGCAGTGCTGACGGGCTGGCGTCACGCACGCGGTGCGCACATCGTCAATCTCGACGACGACGGGCAGAACCCGCCGGGTGAAGCGGTCCGCCTCTGGGAGCACGCGAAAAAGACCGGGGCCGACGTTGTCTTCGGGCACTATGAAATCAAGCAGCACTCATGGTGGCGCAACTTCGGCAGCTGGCTCACCAATCGCTTTACCGACTGGGCTCTGGACAAGCCTCCGGGTTTCTATCTTTCGAGCTTCCGCTGTGTGAGCGCGTTTGCGGCGCAACAGGTCGTCTCGTACGCCGGACCGTATCCCTACATCGACGGCCTGCTCCTGCAGGTCACGCAGCGCATTGAATCACTCGTCGTCGAGCACGAGCCGCGTCGACAGGGACAGAGCGGCTACACGTGGCGGCGGCTCCTTCGTCTCTGGCTGAGCGCGTGGCTCAACTTCTCGCTGCTTCCTCTGCGACTCGCGACGTTCGCAGGACTGACGACCGCCGCGTTAGGTGTTATCGCGTTCTTTGCCGTGTTGTGGTTATGGTTTGTCAATCGCGGTCCGGGTTACGGGTTCGGCTGGTTGATGTCTGCGTTTCTGATCTTTTCCGGCACCCAGCTCGTGATGCTCGGCTTGATTGGCGAGTATCTCGGGCGCATGTTCCTGACCATCAATCAGCGGCCGCAGGCGATTGTGCGCGAAGTGATTACCACCGCAGAACCGCGGATTAACACGGATTAACACGGGCCACGGAAAAACACGGATTAACACGGGCCACGGAAAAACACGGATTAACACGGATGGATGACATGGTCCTCACGCGCTTCCGTACCTGGGTGTTCATTGCAGCGCTGTTTTCGCCGACCGTCACGGCCGCTCAAGACAGGCCGAATATCGTCCTCATCATGACCGACGATCTTGGTTACGGGGACGTCTCGGCGTATGGAGCGACCACGATTCAAACGCCGAACATCGATCGCCTCGCGAAAGAGGGACTGCGCTTCACAGATGCGCATTCCTCGGCCGCGACGTGCACGCCGTCGCGTTATGCGCTCCTCACCGGCGAATACGCGTGGCGTAAACCTGGAACCGGAGTGCTTCCCGGGAATGCGGCGCTGATTGTGGACCCTGGTCGACCTACTTTGGCGTCCGTGCTGAAAGGCGCCGGCTACACGACCGGTGTCGTTGGCAAGTGGCATCTCGGGCTTGGGCCGCAGGGCGGACCTGATTGGAATGGTGATATCGCACCGGGACCGAACGACCTCGGCTTTGACTATTCCTTCATCATGGCGGCCACCGGAGATCGCGTGCCGACCATCTATATCCAGAATCGTCGTACCGTCCGCGGTGACACCGCCGATCCGATCAGCGTGAGTTACGGCAAACCGATCGGGGATTGGCCAACTGGAAAGGATCATCCTGAACAGCTGAAGATGCATCCCAGCCACGGTCACGACCAGACGATCGTGAACGGCATCAGCCGAATCGGTTATATGACCGGCGGAAAGGCGGCGTTGTGGAAGGACGAAGACATGGCCGACGTGTTCACGTCAAACGCGGTCTCGTTCATTGAATCGCACAAGGACCAGCCGTTCTTCTTGTACTTCGCTACGCACGATCCGCATGTGCCGCGAGTGCCGCATCCGCGCTTTGTCGGAAAGACCTCAATGGGCCCCCGCGGCGACGCCATCGCTGAAGCCGATTGGTCGGTCGGCGAGATTCTCAACGGGCTCGATCGCCTGAACCTGGCGCGCAACACGCTCGTGATTTTTACGAGCGACAACGGCCCGGTTGTCGACGACGGGTATAAGGATGATGCGGTGTCGAAACTTGGAAGCCATAAGCCGGCAGGTCCGTGGCGCGGAGGGAAGTACAGCAACTTCGAAGGCGGCACGCGCGTGCCATTCATCGTTCGTTGGCCCGGCAATGTCTCACCGGGAACGTCCGGCGCTCTCCTGTGCCAGATCGATCTTCTCGCCTCCCTGGCGAAGATGAGCGGCACGTCGGCGGCGGCCGCTCCGAATCTCTCCGACAGCATCGACGTGCTGCCGGCGTTGCTCGGGGATTCAAAGACGGGCCGAACGGAACTCATCGAGGAAGCTGGCGCGCTGTCGCTCCGTCAGGACAACTGGAAGTACATCGAGCCGAATGACAAGCGGAAGATCAACCCAGAGACCAATACCGAGTTGGGCAACGACAGCGTGCCGCAGCTGTATGACTTGAGCACGGATCCGGGTGAGACACGCAACGTCGCGTCCACCTATCCGGACCGTGTCAAATCCATGGCGAGTGCGCTGGACCGCATTCGCACCACGCGGCGATGAGGTGAGCGGTTTACCGCGGAAGGCTGGCTGCGGGAGGACCGAGAATACGCTGCAGGTCGCGATTCCATTCAAGTGTCAACACAGCGTGCAGTGAAGGCGATTCTCCAGAGCGACGCCCGAGCACTCGATTCGCAAGCGAGACGCCCGCGATTTCGAGGCCGTCAAGCGTATGCACCGCCGCAGGCGCGGCGCTCGGGTGACCGGTGGCGTCGATGGCGACACTCATTGCCGATTCACCGTGATAAAAGAGCCAGCTTCCGTCAGCCGACCAGCGCGGTTCGCGTCCGCCGGAAGAAGAGATCGGAACCCGCTGTCGATCTTCGAGCCTCAACACATAGACTTCCCAGCGTCCCGATTCATCGGATTGATACGCGAGCAGCCTGCCGTCGGGCGACAGCACACCGTTTGTTTCGTCGAACGGCGTTTCGATCGTTGCGATCGTTACGCCGCTGGCGACGTTGACGACCTTGACGTCGCTAGGCGTGGCGCCGCCGCTTTCGGTGTACGCCATCAACTGTCCATCGCGCGAGATCGATGACGGAAAGATGTGGTGACGGTGATCCGAGGCTGAGAATACCGGTTCCGCCGGCGTCGTCGCGGAGCTGTCTCGCATCCACACCGCGAACGACCCCCCGCTTCCGGCCGCGTAATAGACCGCACTGCCATCGCCGTTCCACACCGGCGTGACATTTGTGCCGCCGTGCGTCAAGCGGGTTGTGGTTCCGCGCGCGAGGTCTCCAACCCAGATGTCTGAGCCGTTGATGCCGGCGACCCGCGATCCATCCGGCGTCAGCGTGAGATCCTGAAGCGCCGCGAGATCCGGCGAGACCGGAACGCCTGTGGGTATCCAGGTCAATGACGGGCGCGTCGTCTCCGATGCGACCGAGTACGCGATCGCACCGGATCGCGAGACCGCAAACTGCGCGCGGGCGACGCTGCCGATGAGCGCTTGATCCGATCCAGCAACTGCCTGACGCGCGCGATCGAAGGCGACGGCATGAATCTCATTGCCGCGCGAGAACGCGATGTAGTCCGGCGAAACCGTTTGCGCACGATCGGCGTTGTCGATGATCGCTTGCCACGCGTTACGCTGACCAAGGGGCATCAGCCCGATTCGGGCCGGAGCCTCGTCGTGCGGAGACGTCGCGATAGTGAAGAGCAGCGCGCGTTCACCCGGAGCAAGTGCTGGCCAGCAGTGGCGGACTTCGCCGGCGCCCACCGATGGCACAGTCAGTTGCTCGCTCGTCCCGCCGGCATCATTGACCCGCATCAACCCGCCGTACTGAGAGGCGGCAAACACGATGTGCCCGTCAGTCAGCCATACCGCGCCGAACGGCTGCGCCGCGTCGGTGATGACGACCGGCATACCGCCGGCGGTCGCAACCTTCCGCAGCTTGCCGTCGGCAAAGAAACCGATCCATCGCCCGTCAGGCGAAAAGAACGGCGCGCTCGCGTCGTCGGTGCCGGCAATCGGGCGGGCGTCGAGCTGGTCGAGTGGCCGGATGTAAAGGCGACATGCGGAATCGCACGCCGACCATGCGAGCAGGTGACCATCAGGCGACAACGCGAGAGCCGGTGCGCGTCGATCGAACGCGGTGCTCACAGCGGGGTCGATTCGCAGCCGTACGATGGGTGCCTCGGGAGAGCGAAGATGCGTGTATTGCCACACCGTGATGACGGCGAGGATGAGCGAAAGGAACGCAATCGTCCAGGGCACCAGCTGCCGGCCGATTGAGACGGCCGGGCGATCGAATTGCGCGACCGCGGATTCAGCGCGCCCGGTCCGCACCGGCGCCGTGGCCAACGCGGAAACGGAGGCAACGAATCGATACCCGCGCCGATGCACGGTTTGAATGTATTGCGGCGCCTGCGGATCGTCTCCCAGAGCCTGACGCAGAACGCTGATCGCCTCGGCAAGCGACGTGTCGGTGACAAAAGCGTCCTTCCACACGGTATCGATGAGCTCCTGCTTGGGCACCACGGTGCTTGCCCGTGACACGAGCAGATCAAGGACGGCGAGCACGCGCGGTGGCAACGGGATCTCGCGCACGCCCTTCCGCAACAGGCCATTGCCGCGGTCGAACGTGAACGGACCGAAGCTGACCGTGAACGGCGGCGGTGTGGCAAGTGCAGGTTCAGCCGGAAGCATCACAAAGTTCGGATGTTATCCCGGCTTAAGAACAACTTCTATGATCGGATTTTGGTCTGATGCGGTCTGATGGAGTCGAGTGCAGTTTCACAGGCCGCTTCGTGGTCTGCCCAAACTGGATTCAAACAGACCAAAACAGCCCAAACAGCGCGTTTATTAGAAGGTCGCCTAGACAAACCGGCCGTCCAACCGTTTTCGCGCTACCCGTGGAGCAGGTTCCCGAGTTTTCGCGCCGCCTCTTCCTGCATCGATGGCAACACGTGTGCGTAGATACCGAGCGTAATACTGATGCTTCGATGCCCGAGCCGCCGCTGCACGACGTGCGGCTGTTCACCCGTGGACAGCATCAGAGTGGCGCATGAATGCCTGAGGCCGTGCGGAGTGATGATTTTCACATCTGCTGCTTTGCAAAACCGTTCTAGTTGATCGTTGACACGTTTGACGCTGAGCGGCGTGCCGAGTGCGTGTGAAGAATCGAGCGAGTCGTACTCGCGTGCGAATATCAGATTGTTGTTCTTGTACACCGTGGCGTTCTTCAGACGCAGCTCTGCCTGTTCACGTTTATGTGCGAGAAGCAACTTCACTGTGTAAGACGACAGGTCGAGTGACCGGCCACGTCGCGTTTTCGTCGGTTCGAACACGGCGTCCTCTGACCAGTCGTTTGCGATCTGACGCTCGACGCGCAGCGTAGCGCCGGTCAGATCTTTCCATTGCAGACCGAGCAGCTCGCGCTTTCGACAACCGCTGTCCAGCGCGAGCGCGAAAAGCGCCGCGTCCTGCGGAGTACCGTGTTGCTGAACCTGCGTGAGGAACTTGCGTGCTTCGTCCGCTGACCAGACGTTGTTTAACACGTCTTCGTTGTGCGGCTGCGTTGGTATGTTCGTCACGCGAGCCGCAACGTTCTGATGCATCACGCCGCTCTTCGCTGCGACTTTGAAGGCACGGCTTAGCAGAGCGTGGTGAAGGCACTTCGTCGCTTGCGCCGCCTTTAGTTCGGAGTAGTACTTCGCGATGTGTAAGGGTGTGAGCTGTTGCAGCGGCACGTGACCCAGTGCCGGTTTGATGTGTTTGCGAATGATCGATTCGTACGCGTCGTACGTGCCCTTCGCACGCTGCGGCGGCTTCACCGACGTATCGAGCCAATGGTCTACGTAGTCGCCAGTAGTTAGCTTCGACGGCTCGACGAACTCTTTCTTGTTAACGCTGGTAACTAGCTCAGCGAGCTTAGCATCCGCTTCTGCCTTCGTTCCGCGAAAAGTGATCCATTTCTGTCTCGGTCGACCATTTGGACCTTTGCCAAGTGACAAAACGATGCGATAGCACTTCTGGCCCTTTTTCAAATCACGCTTAACCTTAGTTTCTATTGTCCATCCTCGCATTGTAGTTACCTCGTGAAATTCTGAATATAGGCGCGCAAACTAATCTGGCAAGTCTAAAAGCGAAAATGCTTCACTCATCTGGCATCGGTGAAGCATTTTCAACCCGCCATGCATGGTAGTTGCGCGACGCTTACTGTGGTCGTGCCTGTACCTTCTCGATGAATTGTCGAATGTCGTTTTCATCGATGCCTTCCACGTCGCGTCGATGCACCTCGCTGAACTCTCGCCAACCGTGATAGTCCAACTCTCCCTGTAACACGCGAAGTGCGAGGCGCACGATGCGACGTTGTTTGTCGCTGCGCATTACGCCGCTGCTTTCGGTATCGAGTCGAACGTGGAGACGCCTTTCGGCTGACCCAGTTTGCGCTGCCACTTTGCTTTTTCTGCTTCTGCGCAGAGTGCGGTGTAGCGTTGTAGCGCTGCTTCTGCGTCGGTGTATACGCCTACGCACCCACGCTGACGCTTGCCATTCTTCGGCGTCAGATACGCGACACACTGGAACGCGTTATCTGCTTTCATCTGCTTCGTGATGATTTCGAGCAAGTTGCTTTTGCCGTCGAAGAACCGTGCCGTTTGCTTTTTGTATTCCATGTTGTTCACTCCTCAATGAATCCGAGACGTTGTAACAGCTGCACACGCGCAGTTCGTTGATTCGCGCCACCTCTCGAGAGTTGCGGTTTAATTGGAATAGCGCTCTTGCCAGTTCCAACTCTCGGCCTGTCATGCCGAGACCGCGCGATACGCGCCAGAATCCAGCGGCGAGCTGCATTTGCATTTCTGTGTCGTTGTCGTTGCTTCGCATGTTGTGGCCTCCTCCTATAGGGGCACAATCAGCGAACTACGAAGTGAAGACAACAGGCGCGACGGCGCGTGGTTAGCGTGTTTAGCGCGTGTAGTTCGTTTCTACGCGGCGATAGTTTGTGGGTAGTAGGTTTGCGTCAAGACGCGAGGCGGGTGCGTGTGAGGGTCGGGTAAGAATTACGTCGATTTAGTTAATGCCGTCACGAAGTATTTAGTTGATCTCGAATTCATTTTAATTTATACTATAAAGGTCTCTTAGGACTCCCGATAGGGTCGTCCCATCACAAGGCGGTAGGTCGCGGGACCGAGCCGCCACGCGCGGAGTGAACGTCCTACCTTAACTCCGTGTCGCGTTGCACGATGAACTGGGCTAACCGGTGTGCACGCGAAAGCAGTTACCTCCACAATCGACTTGCGTGCACCGTCGGGAGAAAGGTTCGACGACCGTGCAAAATCCTGTCAACAAACCTGCTCGCCCGCAGGTAACACCACTCACTCCGTACGACGAGCTGCCGCAGTGGATGACGCTACGCGAGGCAGCAGTGTGCCTCGGCGTGTCCTATTGGACTGTCCGCGAAATGATCCACAGCGGCGAGATGCCGCATAAACGGTTCGGCAGAGTCGTGGAGAAAGACGACCGCAAAGCGCGTTACACCAGCAACGGAAAGACGTGCGGGAAGTTGATCTTCGTCCCGAAGTCGTTCTTTCGCGACCTGCAAGTCACTGCGGCGACGGTGTAGCTGTGCGCAGCACATCACACGTCGGCAACACGCCACGACTACGTCAGTACATTGATGTGGAATGTGAACAACACGTCGAGCAGGTCGAAGCGCGTAAGCGCGGTCTGAAAGAGCGACTGCGTGAGCGCTACCGACGACTCGCGTCAGAAATGATGTTGAGCAACGCGCCGCGCCGCAGCGCGTGCATTGAGTGAGGTGTAAGACAAATGGACCCGTACATTGCGAGGCTGATCGCGAAGCGCACGAAGGCAGAAGCGCAACCGTCTGCGCCTCACACGCCGAAACAACCGCCGCAACAACCTCTCTGGCGGTATACGAGAGGTTCGCGAATCTTCGTCGTAATACGTGGTCCGCTCAACCACGAGCAAATGAGCATCTTGCGCGCGAACATGATGTTGATGCGCGCCGAGCCGAATCATTTGCTCAACGACGCTCATGAACAGGCGGTGAGGTCGTGACAAATGCCGCCAGCCAACCGCGCGCTACGAGCATGAGCAATCAGCAACTACTCCAACGCAGTGTGAACGGAGATACCGAGCGCCTGTCGCTCACGATGATTCCGTGTACGCGCGACAAGGCGACTCCCGCGACAGGCATGAAATTGGAGCCCGTACCGCTGGTGTCGCAACCGCAGGTACTGCCGTCATGTTCAGCAGAATTCGACATGATCCAGACGAAGGGCTGGCGGATAGTCCCTGATCCGCATTCTCAACACAATATCCGTCTCGGTTTGCAACGACTAGGCGTCCGAGCCGCATATGACGAGTTCACAAACAGGGTCTACCTTACCTACAAGTCGCGAATGGAAGCGCTGGATGACGTGAATGAACGTCGGTTGTGGTTGCTGTTAGAGGAGAAATTCAAGTTACAGCCGACTCAGTCGTACTTTCGCGAAGTCATTTTGAACGAGGCGCATCTTAACTCATACCACGCCGTCCGGGACTACCTCGGCACTCTCGCCTGGGATGGAGTTCGTAGGATTGACAAGTGGCTCGTGACGTTCCTTGGCGCGCCCGACAACGAGTACGTTCGAGTCGTCGGCGTTCTCTGGCTCATGGCTGCGGTTCGTCGAGTACGACAGCCGGGCTGTCGGTTCGACGAGATCCTCGTCTGTGAGGGCGAACAGGGTACAGGAAAGTCAAGTGCCCTTCAGGCACTCTTGCCCGTTCCGAACTGGTTCACCGACAACGTTCGCCTCAGCATGTCCGCCAAAGAGATCATCGAGCAAACAGAGGGCAAGTGGATTGTAGAGATTCCTGAGCTCGCCGGGATGTCCGGCGCAGAAATTGAGCACATCAAATCCGTTCTTTCCCGCGCCGAAGACGCTGCGAGGCAAGCCTATGGACGGCATCGCGTTGACCGGCCCCGGCAGTTTGTGCAGGCCGCGACGACAAACGATTCCGTCTATCTTCGGGACACCACGGGTAATCGTCGCTTCTGGCCCGTCGCGACGAGTCGAATCGAGGTCGATGAGATAGCCGCCTATCGCGACCAGCTATGGGCCGAGGCCGCCCTTCGCGAAGCCGGCGGCGTGAGCATTCGCCTGCCCGAAGACCTTTGGCCCGTTGCCGCGCTCGATCAGGAACAGCGAGTTGTCGTAGATCCGATGGAAGACGAGTTAGTGCGATTTCTTCCGCAAGATAAGACAAGAATTCCGCGGCGCGAGATCTGGGCGTGGATCGGTCTCGACCCCGCGAAGCAAGACAAGAAAGCGAGCATGCGACTCACGCAGGCCATGAAACGACTCGGTTGGAGAGTCGGCACCGTGATTGACGACGCGACGAAGAAGCCGGCGTATGGGTTCATCCGGAAGTCCTCCAAGACTCCGTAATTCGTTAATTCAGTAATTCGTTAATTCGTTACATCGATTCGTGTAAATCGCTGAAGAATCAGAAGATAACGTGTAACTAATCTAACTAGTGAGAATTTATCTATTTTCGCAAAAGGAATATGACGAGAGGAAGACGGGACCAGGCAAGACACAGTGCATCGTGCATCGTTGCCGTTTTCACGTCTTGCCTTTTGCCGTTCGTCGCTCCACATTTCGTGGGAAGCCGTCTACTAAAGAGTACGTACTTCGTCATGGATCTTGAGAGAGGTTAGTTTAACTGATTAAGACCAGTTAACTAGTTACATAGTTTGTTTAGGTTTGTTTGTTTTTAACGCAAGGACGTATGGGAAGTAAACGAGCGAACCGACAACCGAAAGGACAAATATGCTGCGCCTAGCCATACAACACGACCTCGACGCGATGTGCCATCAGTGCCTCACTGATGTGAAACAACTGAGCGAATACAGCGGCATCAGCGAAACGCGTCTCCGTGCCTTCGCCGCCGGCGAGTTGCCGTTGAGCGCGAGAGATCGGTTATCTCTCGTGTCGCTGTTGCACTGGTTCTCGGAACGCTTTTGGTTCGCACATCATCACGATCCAGAAATGCTCGCTATCGCACGGCGGCCACGATGGTACGAGTACAACAAGTTCACTGGCTTCGGCGGTGCAGCGCTCGCGCAGATAGAGCGCGAAGCGGAGGAAGAAGCACGCGCCGAGGTGCAGTAACGCGAGGGTGTACATATATGGGACGACCTAAAGGTTCACTGAATCTAAAAACTCTCTCCGCACGCGCCCGCGCTCGCGCCATCATCGAAGATCCGAAGTACCAGGAGAATCTACTTGAGCGAGCACGCAACGGCACGCTAGGACCAATGGAGCCGGTTTTATGGAGTTACGCATGGGGCCGGCCGCCACTCCACATCGAAGTGTCGCGTGCTGACGAGCCCGACCTCTCGACTATGTCGTACGACGAGTTGCAACAACACGCGCAAAGCGTACTTCGTATGGTCGAAGACGCGCGTGCCATCGAAGCCGCGATAGACGTTTCGGAAAACGCCCAACGTTTCACGTCGTCCGATTAGTTTCACGTTCAGTAGACACCCAACAAACCGATGGAAAACTGCAACAAATCCGGCGCAGCTATGTACGCCTTCAACTTTTTCTTGAAGGCGTTTGCGCGGCGGCTCCGACCGGGCGGATTCTCGGCATTGGCCCAGGACCGATGATAGGCGCACGAGGACATTGAAGACGCTTTGAAAACGAAGGAGAACACACACATGGCAAACGTAACCAACATCCCAATGCAAGACCTACGCGGCGTGCACAGAAAAGCAATGCAGGATTGGGCCGCGCTGTTCGATCCGTACAACCGCGAGATCGTGAATCGCCTGCCGGAATTCGCCGACGCCTTCCTTAAGCGCGAGAGCACCGTTCGCGAAAACCTGTCGACGTTGTTTGCGTCGGTCGAGAGCACCATCCTTCGCGACCCAAACGACCGCGCTTCGATTGTGCGGGCCGCGAGGCGCGTGCGCGAAACGTTTGTCACAGCACTTGACGAGACCGCGGTCAAGGTCGAGAAGGATGTCGACGCGGAGATCAACTCGCGAATGGGACCGAAGCGAGTCACGGATGCAGTCCAGGCGGCTCGCCAGCGCGAGATTCGCGACCTGCTGCGCAACGAAGATCCCGTCCGCCTGGAGGCACGCGTCAAAACAGCTGCTGTGGACGGCGTGGAGTCGGAGGTGCTCGACGCGATCAGCGACTCACCGCTTCCCATGGTGCGCGCTGAACTGATCGCTGAGGCGCGTCGGGCGATTGTCCTGCGTGATCGTCCCGTGCTGACCGAGAAGCTCGAACTGGCGCGCGCGTACCGATTCCTGTATTCGAACGCCTTGCAGATTGTCGATGGCGTAGCGCCGGAGGTGATGACCGAGGAGACAACCCCGCCCGAGCCGCAGAAGGCCTTTCTTGTCGGCACTCGACAAGAGGTCACGTTGTGAGCTGCGCTTCCGCAGTGAGAGAGGTGAACCATGAGTGAAGACGTCTACGTTCCGGCCCGCCGTTCGAACGGCGAGGTGTACGCGTTCAACATCAGCGAGGCGATTCGCCAGTCGCTTATTAACGGCGACAAACAACTGACGTCGAGCGAGTCTGACGACGCCCGACTTCGACGACGCAACGCCGAACTGGAGTTCGCGCAACGCGCCACGCAAGAGGCGATCAGCGCTGGCATGCGGGCGGGCGCCGTCAAGTACATCGTGAGCGATGCGGCGGCGGTGTTCGAGTTGCGCGACAACCAGCTCGTGCCGCGCGACCCTCGCGCAACGGACCCGCGAGATCCGTGCACACCGTTGAGCTTTCGGACCTGGCTCGAAGCGCAGCGTAAAGAGGTGCCGTTCCTATACACCGCAGGGTAACGCAACGCAGCGATGTCCAAACTGGCTGGGCCGGCGGCGGCGCCGAGGACGTATCTTCGTGAGGGTCATCCCATGACGTTCCTAGGGGGCCGCCGGCTGGTGATGCCCCGAAGAAGAAAGGCGCCACGACGCTGAAACGCGACTTCGAGTCTGCCTCGTCTGACCGCCTACTCGATCGGATTCGAGGACATTCGCTGGATGCCTAGAAAATAGTGTCCACCCGGACATCCCTCAGAGTCCTGCCGTGAGCGGTGCTCCACGTGATCCTGAGGACCGTGATCAACCTGCTGCCTGTGAAGTCGGACCGCACCGTGGCAGTGGACACAGCGCAAATCGGCTGGCTCGGTAGCTGGCATCTCCGAAACCGCCACCTCTTTCCACTTCCACTGGTATTGACCATCTATCTTGTACTGAGTGCGACGCTCGCACCGAACCATCAAGTCGTGGGCCATGTGCTCTCCTATTTGACCTTGCTTTGTTCCGAATCTTTCCTATTGGGATTCGCCATCCGATTTGCACAGTTTTATCTGTCCACGCCGGACACACAATCTCTCGCTACCGCGGGCGCGACCTATCAAGAAGGCGATTGCTCTTGCGCTGCGCAGTCTCGTTGCATTGCCGACCGACTCGTCACGCAACTTTGCGCGATGCGCACTACTAAATGTCGCGCAACGATTTCTAAATGGACCGCGTCACACCGGTTCGTTAGCGACGTTTCGGTATGCGTTAACGGTTCGGCGATTAGTTCCCGAGCGCACGACACACCACACGCGGTCGCGGGCGTGCGGCCGGAGCAGCTAGCCCGCGTTGATAGCCTACGAGTGATTCAGCGCGGGCACGCGCCCACCGAGATCGCAAGCCGAGATCCTCAACTGCGTTTCGGGCCCGGCTATCGGTCGTAACTCTTGCCGCCGGTTGAGATCGAATACAAGGTTTCGGAGTAAGGTAACCGCAGATAAATGGTCGCGTTTTTGCCGACTTGTCCGAGCACCATTCCACGGCACAGCAGATTCACATTTCCCTGAATCCGTTCGCACATCGAGTCTGCTGAGTCGATGAAATTGGTACCGTGCAATCGGCTGATGACTAGCGTTCGGCCTTCTGGTGCCGCTCCTAATATCGGCTGAACCACAAAAATCGTGACCTGCGACCAAATGGCGATGCCAATGGTCAGAACCAACAAGAGCAGAAGGATCTTCTTCTCTTCGGCATAAATGGCAACTCGAAAGGAGACTCGCAACACGGACGTGCACGGCTCGGACACCTACGCGAGAAGCACCTTCTTTTTGCGAAGGAACTCTTCCTCAGAAATGATTCCTTTGTCTTTGAGCTGCGACAAGCGTTCGAGTTGAGTGATCAGACAACAACGGGCCCTGAGCGGGATTGGACGGGACCACAGAAGTCGGTTCGGACTCACGTCCCTTATAGCGGCCTCGCTTCGCAAGGTAAACGGGAAACACCACAATCCAGAGCAGAAGGCATCCCAAAAAACCATGTCCACGGTCCAGAGTCAACGACGCCGTTTATCGGGCGTCTTCCAATGCCGATGGACTTGGCATCCACCAGAACCCAGATAGAGGTTCCGACAACGATGAGTAAAACAAGACTTCCCATGGCATTCCTCGTTATGAAACCAGCCAGCCATTCTGGGTTAGCTTTTCAGCTTCGCGATGCTTGCCCAAGCGTCCTTCCGTGGCGTGCCGGATTTACCGGCGGGTGTGGCGTCGTTCGACGTTGATTTCGCCGGACGCCTGCAAACGAATATGTGCGCTATTGAACAGACGCACGCGGCGCTCCGGATCTATTCTCGCGGGTGACACGACCGGGCTCAAATACGTGTCCCCCGTATCCGCACTGTGGGGTCCGCCGGTACGCCCGTCCGTCGCACCTTGCCGAGCACCGTCGGTTTGTACTGCGTTCCTTAAACCATGTGCTTGCTGCGATCGAAACCTGTTCGCAAGTAAGGGCATGAGATCTCCAATCCGCAGTTGCGCGTCGAAACTCGGGCTCATCAAGGCAATAAGGAAAAGACGGTGATGACACTAATCCTCGCACTGCTCGTCTCTGTGCCGGTCCTTCCGAACCCTGTTTGCGGCCTTCCGCGGCGTCACGGCAGAGGTAGAACGAATCTGGCCGGTATTGCCAACAACTGGCTCGCTCGGTCATGTTGACCGCCAACGGGTTTCTGTTCAAATGACTGCACGCGCGCACCGAAACAGGGCGAGGGAGACGTTCATGAAGACGAAGTACGGGCGAACTTTTGGCCGATTCGCTGCGCGTCTCGTGGTCCCGGCCAGCGCTTCGGCCGTGAGACGGCGACTTTCTATCCTGACTTTACTGTTGGCGCTGCCGTTGGGCGGGACGGCGCAGCTCGTGACGCGCGTTCCCGCCGCCCTCCAGATTGCACAGGCAGATGCTCAACGAATTTTCTCTGGAGGAGTCGACTACGACGGCGACGGCAAGACGGACGTCGGGGTCTTTCGTCCATCGACGGGCACGTGGTACATCATCAACTCGAGCACGGCGACCTGGAGCAGCTACTCGTGGGGCGGCGCCGGGGACATGCCGGTGCCGGGCGACTACGACGGCGACGGCAAGACGGACGTCGGGGTCTTTCGTCCATCGACGGGCACGTGGTACATCATCAACTCGAGCACGGCGACCTGGAGCAGCTACTCGTGGGGCGGCGCCGGGGACATCCCGCTAACAACGACGAAAAACGAGCCGCCCCAGCCGCAGTCATTCACATTGGCTGGGGTGATCTCAGATGCAGCCACGTCGATGGCGGTTGGGGGGGCCGCCGTTCGTGCCACTGACGGCGCGGGCACCACGCGAACGGACACAACGGATGGGAACGGAGACTACAGCCTTCCCGCACTGCGCGAAGGTGCGGTATCGCTCACGGTTACGGCATCATCATTCCAGTCCGCTACTCGGACCATCAACCTTACGTCCGACATGCGCTTTGATATCTCTCTCACGCCCATACCGCCACCGCCCTCCTCGCGGTATCGGGTTGGGGCGATCTGCACCGACGGCTGGCGAAGTGATGCAACCGGCAGTGGAGCGTGCTCACATCACGGTGGTGTTCGTTGCTGGCTCTACAGCGACGGCAGCTGCACTAATCCGTAGCTCGCCACAACATGTCTTCCGATTTGTCTCGGGGCCGAGCGGTTTCCGGTCGGGAGCAGGAACTGCGCGACCGCTCTCTCGAACTGACGCAACGCCACTGGCCCGAGATCGTCGCAGTCGGGGACGAATTGCTGCGAGTTCAGTTGCTTGACGGAGACGAGGTCGAGATCATCGCGGACCGCGCTGCCGGAGACCCGGATGCTGATCTCGACGTGTATCGCGTGAACAGAGGCCAAGAGCTTGCTGATTGGCGCCAGCGCACGATCGACTATCTCTCAAGTGCCGGCGGGCAGAACAAGCGAACATAAAGTTCTTGGATGGGCCACGCTGAGCATCTGAAAGATTCAATCTTTGAACGCGCTACTGTGTCCGACGTCGTTCTCCGGTTCCGGTTCCGCGCTCATCGGTTCTGCGCCGACCGATGGCAACACCATCACAATCAGATTGTGGGAATCGTCGCGATCTGAGAACTCGATCTTTCCAACTTCCATACCTAACAGTTCAGCGATTGCAACCATCACCTCCGAATATGTCAGAGCGGTCGATCCGACATCGAACACAACCTTGAATCGGTCGGCCCGAGGCAAAGCTGGTTTATTCGACCCGTCGAGAGTCACCGGCCAGTTCGCGTACACTTTGAAAAACCCTTCGATCTGTTGAGCCAAATCATGGTCGTGACCATAATTGGCAAATCTCACCGTCACCGACGTCTGCTTATTATCTGTGGATTGCAGCTTTGAGTACTTCTGCAGAACCTTCACTGCAATATTGTGTTTTGTGTCTTTGTGCGCGGCAACCGCCCTGTCTCGTTCGGCTACAACCGTTTGATAGTTTCGATCCAACGCGTGTAGCTGTCGCTCCGTTTCAGCGAGAGCAGCCGCCAATCGCTCTGATTCGCGCTTGAATCTGCCGGCGTTAACAGCGACGAGAACAATCGTCCCAATAGATACAAAACACAGCAGCAACGAGATCACGGCCGTTGTAGACCTGAATGACAATGCACCCGCCAATCCAATGATTGCGTCCGCGATTACTTGTCCAAGCGGTCGAGATGAAAAGAAGGCCCAAAAACCGGCGCTTCCGGCGATCGCACTAAAGATAGCCAGAACAGACGCAATGACAGGATGTTCCTTGATCTGGAACACGAGGCCGAATCTGGACGTCGCCATTTTTGGGAGATTGACAGGGCAAGCATTCTTGCGTCAAGCGCGCGGCTCCGTGACGTAGATTGCAACGCCGAAAAGGTAAGGCTAGAAATCGACACCATGGAGTCGAGTGCCCGGCCCTGTCTGGCTAGGGCGGGCCAGAAAATGATTCACCCACGAGCCGCTGGTGAAGTGACCCGGCTGTCCGGGGAACGTCCAATCCCGAATTTTCTTGGCCGCCCCACCGCTACGATGCGCGTCGGTCCGCGAATCCGGCGCTCAAGGGGCAACCACTGGGGTTTTGTTGGCGCGGCTTCCGGGAGCGTTCTCTACTGATCGACGGGCCTCGGCTTTGTCCGCCCCGACTTCCTGCCCGAGTCCTAGACTGGTGACCCGGGTCTAGGTTGGCCGCGCGTGTTAGCTGATTGTTAGCGGGCGCCCCGCTTAACGACGAAAAAGGCCCGATTTCTCAGGCCTTTCTATTCATCCCGCCTTAAGAACAACTTAAAGGTTTCCTGCGGCACATTCAGCCCGCATTCAAGACTCTCGGGGCCGCATCCGGCCACGCTTCCGCATGTCCATATTCGCCACCAAATCGATCGAACGGATAACAGACGAGCAACTGGGAGAGGGTAGCGGCGGACTCAAACGCGTCCTGGGAGTGTGGCAGCTCGTCATGCTCGGCGTCGGAGCGATCATCGGCACAGGAATCTTCGTGCTCACAGGCCAGGCGGCTGCCGCAAACGCCGGCCCCGCGATCGTTATCGCGATGGGTCTTGCCGGTGTCACCAGCGTGCTGGCGGCGTTCTGCTATTCAGAATTCGCGTCGACAGTTCCCGTCGCTGGGTCGGCTTACACCTACGCATACGCCACGCTTGGCGAGTTCGTCGCGTGGGTCATCGGCTGGGACCTGATTCTCGAATACGCACTCGGCGCGGCAACGGTCGCGGTCGGCTGGTCCGGGATCCTGGTCACGCTCCTCGGACAACTTGGTCTTTCATTTCCCGCGCCGCTGAGTGCCGCACCCGGCACCGTTGTCCAGGTTGCGGGAGGCGACCCGGTCACCGCCGTCCTCAACGTTCCTGCGATTCTCATCACGGTGCTGGTCACTGCGTTGCTAATCGTCGGCGTCAGTGAAGCGGCGTCGGTGAACGGCGCGATCGTGATCACGAAGGTCGCGGTCCTTTTGATCGTCATTGCCGCCGGCGCGGTGTTCATCGACCGCGCGAACTGGCATCCCTTCATACCTCCCAACACCGGCACGTTTGGTGAGTACGGATGGAGCGGAATCCTTCGCGGTGCCGGCGTCATTTTTTTCGCCTACATCGGATTTGACGCGGTGTCGACGTCGGCGCAGGAAGCGCGCAACCCGCAGCGCGATATGCCGCGGGGCATTCTCGGCTCACTGGCGATCTGCACGCTGCTGTTCGTCCTTGTCTCCGGCGTGATGGTGGGACTGGTTCCTTACAAGACGATGTTGAACCAGGCGGCGCCGCTGGTGCTCACGATCGAAGCCGCTGCCGACAAATCAGTGGGCACGCCATGGCACGGCACGATGGCGGTAGTGAAGGTATTGGTCACCGTAGGAGGCCTCGCCGCGCTCAGTTCGGTGATGGTGGTGATGATGCTCGCGCAGCCGCGCATCTTCCTGTCGATGGCGAAGGACGGCCTCCTGCCCGCGTGGGCAGGACGCGTGCACCCGCGGTTTCGCACCCCACATGTCTCCACGCTTGTCACTGGAGTGGTCGTTGCGTTAGCCGCCGGATTCACGCCGATTGGCACGCTCGGCTCGCTCGTCAGCATCGGCACGCTGATGGCGTTCGTCATCGTCTCGTTCGGCATCATCGTGCTCAGACGAACTCGTCCGGATCTGCCGCGGCCCTTCCGCATGCCATGGGTGCCGCTCCTGCCGTTGTTGTCAGCGGCGGTCAGCCTGACGCTGATGCTTGGTCTTCCACGAGCCACGTGGGAGCGGCTCATTCTGTGGATGGTCCTGGGAATCGTGGTGTATTTTGGCTACGGGAGAAAACACAGTCGACTGCGGATTGCGGACTTAAGAATGCCGATTTCTGGATTGAGGAGTGCGGATTGAGATTGGCGATTGCGGATTGGGATTGATGAGTGATGATTTTGCCGAGGCGCTCAATCGGCAATCGGCAATCTCAATCGGCAATCGGCATTATCGTACGACCAGCTCACCTTCCATACGCTTGCAGCGATCGTCGATGGTGAGGTTGCAGTAGAAGCGGTGTGTACCGACTTGATCGGCACGGAATTCGAAGACCACGGTTTGGCCCGCACTGGCGCGTTTGGCGATACGGTATTGATCGACGGTGAAGCTGTGCGGAATGTCCTTCGCCTGGAAGGTGATCTTCACGAGATCATCCTTCTGGACTTCGATGCGGACCGGTTTGAATGAAAACTGGTCCCCGGTAATAGTGAACTCGCGCGCCGCCCCCTGGGCCGCCGGCTTGACGGCCCACGCAGATACTCCAGCGACAAGCAGACCGCCGGCGAGCAGCGACGTGACAACGGTCCGGTGCGCGACGTTGATCATTGGGCCCCCATGTTCGCAGGCCCTCGACCCAGAGTTCGACGAAGGGTTGAGGTTAAGGGTTAAGACTCTTATCGGCGCCCTTCGGCCTTTTCGGTAGCCTTCGCCTGACTCTCCTCGGGGGTGAGCAAAGCCTTACGACTCAGCCGTATCTTGCCTGAGGGATCGATGTTGATCACTTTGACCATCACCTGGTCCCCTTCCTTCAACTCGTCACGGACGTCCTTGACCCGGTAGTGCGCGATTTCTGATACGTGAAGAAGGCCGTCGAGTCCGGGCATGATCTCGACAAAGGCGCCGAAATCCGTGATCCGCTGGACCTTGCCGATGTAGGTCTTATTGAGTTCAGGTGTCGCGGTGAGTTCCTGAATGATCCCGATCGCCTTGGCTGCTGATGCTTCGTCGGCCGACGCGACGTTGACGCGACCATCGTCCTCCACATCGATCTTCACACCAGTGCGTTCGATGATGCTGCGAATCATCTTGCCGCCAGGACCGATGACGTCGCGGATCTTGTCCACCGGGATCCGGATCGTGACGATCCGCGGTGCGTGAGTCGAGACATCTGCACGCGCTTGCGACAGTGTCTCCTGCATCTTGCGCAGGATGAACAGGCGTCCTTCCCGAGCCTGCGCCAGCGCCTTGCGCATGATCTCCATGGTGACGCCGGACACCTTGATGTCCATCTGCAGGGCGGTAATGCCTTCGCCCGTGCCCGCGACCTTGAAGTCCATGTCGCCGTAGTGATCTTCAGCGCCGGCAATATCGGTCAGGACGGCGTACTTGCCGTTCTCCTCGTTCATCACCAGGCCCATTGCCACGCCAGCGACCGGCGCCTTCAATGGCACACCAGCGTCCATCATCGACAGCGAGCCGCCACACACCGAGGCCATCGACGACGACCCATTCGATTCGAGGATGTCGGAGACAACGCGGACAGTGTAGGGGAATTTCTCTTCTGTGGGCATCATTGCGGCGAGCGCGCGTTCGGCGAGAGCGCCGTGCCCGATCTCGCGCCGGCCGGGGCCGCGCATGAATGCGACTTCACCGACAGAGAACGGCGGAAAATTGTAGTGGAGCATGAAACGCTTCCACGTTTCGCCATCGACGGTCTCGACCTTCTGCTGGTCGTCCGCCGTCCCAAGCGTCGCGGTGACGAGCGCTTGTGTTTCGCCACGGGTGAACACCGCTGAACCATGCACCCGCGGAAGAACGCCGACTTCGATCGTGATCGATCGGATCTCGTCGAACTTGCGTCCGTCCAGGCGCTTTCCGCGCTCGAGGATTTCGTCGCGCAGGACCTTCTCTTTCAGTTCCTTGAAGATCGCCTTCGCTTCAACCTTGCGCTCGACCTCTGCCTCGGGAATGCTCGCGATCAGCTCGGAGAGCACCTGGTCGACGGTGCCGTAGTTCTCGAGCTTGTCCTGGATGCGCATCGCATCGGCGAGCGGCACGAGAACCTTTTCTTCGACCTCGCGGTAAAACTCCTTGCCGATTTCCTTCTTGGCGGCTTGCTGCTTCTTCTGGCCCGCCTGCTGCGCGAGTGCGTCGATTCCCGCGACGATGTCCTTGATTGCCGCGTGCGCGTGCTCGAGCGCCTGGACCATTTCCTCTTCGGTCGCTTCCTTCGCCCCAGCTTCGACCATCACGATGCCTTCGTTGCTGCCGGCGACGACCAGATCGATGCGGCTGCGCTTTCGCTGTTCGAAGGTTGGATTGATGACGAAGTCGCCGTCGACGTGGCCGACGCGAACGCCGGCAATCGTGCGAGTGAACGGAATGCTCGACAGCGCCAGCGCCGCCGACGCGCCAGTTATCGCCAGCACATCCGAATCGTTCTCGGCATCGGCTGACAGCACGAGCGCAATGATCTGCGTCTCGTTCCGCCAGCCGGAGGGGAAGATTGGCCGGATCGGCCGGTCGATCAATCGGCTGGTCAGCACTTCCTTCTCGGTCGGCTTGCCTTCGCGTTTGAAGAACCCGCCAGGAATGCGGCCCGATGCGTAGGTGTATTCCTTGTAATCGACGGTGAGTGGAAGAAAATCGATGCCCTCGCGGGGAGTTGGTGCGGTGCAGGCGGTGACGAGGACCATCGTATCGCCCAATCGGACGATGACCGATCCGTCCGCCTGTTTGGCGAGCCGTCCCGTCTCAATCGAGATCGTCTGCCGGCCTACGGAGATTTCGCGTGTATGCATGTCTGTCTTTCTATCGTGTGAGCTGCGCCAGCTTCTCAGTATTCAGGGAAGCATCAGAAGGCCGTGGCGGCTCCTGTGCCAGCAACCGTGCTGCATGGCTCGAAGAGCCTGAAACCGCGTCCCAACGCTACTTCCGGATTCCGAGCCGCTTGATCAGGTCCGCGTAGCGGTCGGTATCTTTGCGTTTGAGGTAGTCCAGCAGACGTCGCCGCTGGCCGACCAGCTTCAGAAGGCCGCGGCGCGAGTGGTGGTCTTTCGCGTGGGTCTTGAAATGTTCGGTGAGGTAATTGATGCGCTCGCTCAGGAGCGCGACCTGCACCTCGGGGGAACCGGTGTCTGAATTGTGAGTTTTGTACGTTCCGATGAGTTCGGACTTGCGATCTTTGGTAAACGCCACGCTTTCCTCCACGTACGGCCCAGATTGCCGGAGTTTTCAGCAACTCCGCTCCAGCCCGCCGTCGTTTTTCCCTTTGCTGGAAATTTACAATTCCAAGCGACTCAACATTTTACACCAGAACAATGACCGGATGCAAAGAGCCGCCAGACCGCAGTTCCGCCAGCCCGATGAGGCGTCCTGCCGTATCGAAGAGCCGCCGGCGGGTGAGGTCTGCCCCCACGACTGATCGTGGGCTTCCATCCGCCCCCTCGACACGGCTGGGGGCGGGCATGACGTCGGCCCCGTGTGTGACGCGCTCGCGATCTCGATCGCTCAGGACGACGGCGGGAATGTCAGGGAGCAGTTGCTCCAACGGCACGATCCGCCGCGCCGCATCCTCTCCCTCGCGCTCGACCTCGCTCAACCTGACTGAGTCCTGCTCGCCGAACGCCCCAGCCCGTACCCGGCGCAGCGTTTCGAGATGTGCACCGCAGCCGAGCTTCTGTCCCAGATCGTGGGCGAGAGAACGAACGTAGAACCCGGCCGATGTGCGCACGCGCACCACAACAAGTCCATCGCTGCAGTGTTCGATCGCGAGTTGATGGACAGTGACGCGAACCGCTGACGGCTGCACTGGTGTGCGTGTGCGCGCGAGTTTGTATGCGCGGATGCCATCGATCTTCTTGGCTGAATATGGCGGAGGAACCTGCTCGAAGCTTCCGCGGAAGTCCTCGAGCGCACCTTCCACGTCAGTGGCAGTGATTCCAGGCGGAGGCAACGGCACACCGTCACGCCCGAACGCATCGTATGTCTCGGTGGCGAGGCCGAGTCGAATGCCGGCGACGTACTCCTTCTCGCCACCGCTCAATAGAGATGCGAGCCTCGTCGCCGTTCCGATGACCAGAGGCAGCACCCCGGTTGCGAGCGGATCCAGCGTGCCCGTGTGACCGATCCGCCGCGTGCCGAGTGTCTTGCGCACGCGCGCGACGACATCATGCGAGGTCGGCCCGGCGGGTTTGTCGATCACGAGAACGCCGTTCATGGGAGGTCGCGGAAATTCTGAATTCTGAGTGCTGAATGCTGAATGATTGCCGGATGTTCGCCGATGAATATTCAGCATTCAGAATTCAGCATTCAGCATTTTCAGGGTCTACTTTTCAGTCCATGCTCAATCGCGTCGACTAAGAGCTGAATGATCCGAGGCCGCACCTGATCGAGTGGTTCGGTGACCGTGAAACCGGAGGCGTTCTTGTGGCCGCCGCCTCCGAATTGTCCGGCGACGGCGCGCACGTCGACGTCGTACTTCGATCGCATGCTGACACGGACGTCGCCACTAGGCCCGAGCTTGAAGAAAACGACCGCCTGAATCTCGCGCGCAGTGAGCGGCAGATTGATCAAGCCTTCCGTGTCGTTGTGAGTGCAGCCGCAGGCCGACAGCATCGCCTCGTCCAGGTGCAGGATCGCCAGCCGTCCTTCGTCGGCGAGCTGCATCGAATCGAGGAGCGCGCCGATCAGCTTCAGTTTTCCAAAGCTGTTGCTGTCGAACACGCGCCGTGCCATCGCCGCTGGATTCACACCCGCTTCAACCGTCTGGCGGCAGATGTCGAAGGTCCGCGGCGTGATGTTGGAATGATGAAATGATCCCGTGTCGGTCAGGATTGCCAGGTAGATGTGGGTCGCGATCTCGAGATTGAGCGGGACGCGAAGCTCGCGTATGACATCGAACACCATCTCGCCGCACGCCGCCGCCGATTCATCATGCCAGTTGACGGCGCCGTACAACTTGTTGCCCGCATGGTGATCGATGTTGATCAGGAATTCTCCCTCCACCCCCGAGATCCCGGCGCGGCCCAGCTCGCTGCATTCCATGACGATCACCGCGTCGACATCCGGCGACACGTGCGTGGCGATCTCGATGCGATCCATGCCGGGAAAATCCTGGTAGTGGTCGGGTGCGGGATCCGCATTGACAATGCGGACGCTTTTGCCGAGTGCGTCGAGCGCGAACGCCATCGCCAGCTGGGAACCGATCGAATCGCCATCGGGCCTGGCATGAGACGTGAGCAGGAAGCGCTGCCGCCGGAGTATTTCGTCGCAGATTCGTCGCACCGCCGCGGCCGCGGTATCTACGCGTTCATTGATCATCGTCGCGCGGACCCGGGATGTCGTCATCGGGATCGGGCCTCGACGCCCGTTCCATTTTGAGCTCCTGAAGAATTCGTTCGACGCGGTCGCCCTGTTCAATCGACTCGTCGTAGAAGAACGTCAGTTCGGGGACTCGCTTCAACCGCACACGCTGCCCGATCTGACGGCGCAAGAACGGTGTCGCGCGATCGAGCGCGCGCGCCGACTCTCGCTTCGCCTTGTCGTCCCCGATCGACGTGTAATACACGCGAGCCTGCTGCAAATCAGGCGAAACCTTCACCCGCGTGATCGTGAGGAATCCGATGCCCGGGTCGTGAACGTCGCGCGTCAGCAGCGACGCAAGCTCCGCCTGTATCTGATCGCCGACGCGGGACGCTCTCGAGCCTTGCACCATAAAAGGGAAAAGGGACAAGGGACAAGGCAAAAGGGAAGGGGCTTTTGCCTTGTCCCTTTTATACCGGCGCAGCCACTCTCTCTACGACAAAGACTTCAATGAGATCGCCGACCTTGATGTCGTTATACCGCTCGAAGCCGATGCCGCACTCGAAGCCGGATTTGACTTCCGACACGTCGTCTTTGAACCGGCGAAGCGAGCCGATCTTGCCTTCGTAGATGACCACGTTGTCGCGCAGCAGCCGCGCCTGGGTATCTCCGGCGCGGGTGATCCGGCCGTCGAGCACCATGCAGCCGGCAATCGTGCCGAACTTCGGCGTCTTGAACGTGTCGCGCACTTCGGCCGTTCCGATCCGAACTTCCTTGAACGTCGGTTCGAGGAGGCCCGCCATCGCTTTCTTCATCTCGTCGACCACGTTGTAGATGACCGAGTGCTGGCGGATGTCGACCGTCTCGCGCTCGGCGACATCGCTGGCGTTGCGGTCCGGGCGAACGTTGAAGCCGATGATGATCGCATTCGATGCTGACGCAAGCAGAACGTCGGACTCGTTGATCGCGCCGACGCCGCTGTGAATGATCCGGATCTTCACCTTCTCGTCGCTCAACTTCGTGAGCGTGTCGGCGAGCACCTCGGCCGATCCCTGGACGTCGGCCTTGATGATGATCGGCAGCTCCTTCATGTCGCCTTCAGCGATCTGCTGCTGCAGTGACTCGAGCGTCAGACGCGTACCCTTCCCGCCCAGCGCCTTCTCCTTGGCCTGCGTCTGACGGAAGAGCGCGATCTGGCGCGCCTTGGCCGCATCAGTCAACGTCTGGAACGCGTCGCCCGGCGCCGGCAGTCCTCCGAGACCGAGCACTTCAACCGGAGTCGCCGGTCCCGCCGACTTGATTTGCCGGCCGCGATCGTCGATCAGGGCGCGGACCTTGCCGACGATGGTTCCGGCAATGAACGTATCGCCAACCCGAAGTGTTCCATCCTGCACAAGGATTGTCGCGACCGGACCGCGTCCTTTATCGAGCTTGGCTTCGAGCACCGTGCCCGATGCGTTGCGCTTCGGATTCGCTTTCAATTCGCTGAGTTCGGTGACCAGCAGGATCATCTCGAGCAGAAGATCGAGGTTCTCCTTCTTCTTTGCCGAGACTTCCACCATGACGGTCGAGCCGCCCCAGGCTTCGGGTGTGAGTCCGAGATCAGACAGCTCTTTCTTGACCCGTTCCGGGTTCGCGTTCGGCTTATCGATCTTGTTGATCGCGACCAGGATTGGAACCCCTGCCGCCTTCGCGTGATCGATGGCTTCACGTGTCTGCGGCATGACCCCGTCGTCCGCGGCTACGACGAGGATGACCACGTCCGTGACCCGCGCGCCGCGGGCACGCATCATCGTGAATGCTTCATGGCCCGGCGTATCGAGGAACACGACGTTTCGATCGTTGACGGTGACGGAATACGCACCGATGTGCTGCGTGATGCCGCCCGCTTCGCGCTCCGCTACTCGCGCGGATCGAATCGCGTCGAGAAGCGTCGTCTTGCCATGGTCGACGTGACCCATGACGGTGACGACTGGTGCGCGCGTGACGAGATCGGCTGGATCGATGTCTTCGGCTTCGACCTGCAGCATCTCTTCTTCGAACGTCTGCATTTTGACGTCGGCGCCGAATTCCCTCGCGATCATCGCCGCCGTTTCGTCGTCGAGGGTGCTGTTGATCGTCATCATCAGCCGACGATCCATCAGCTTCTTGAGCACGTCCTTCGCTTTGACGTCGAGCTTCGTCGCGAGATCCGCGACGGTCATGCCTTCAGCGAGCGTAATCGTGCGCGTGACCGCAGGCGGGGCCATTTGTGCCGGGGCCGGCGTGGCCACGCGCGGAACGACTTCGCGCCGCGCCGCACCGCCGGGCCTCGGGGCCGCGGGACGGTGATGCATGGGCGGGCGATACGCCGGCGGCGCTCCAGGGCGCGGCGGCGTCGCCGGCCGTACTGGCTGTGAGGGCAACGGACGCGGACCACCGATCGGCATTCCCGGTCGTGGAGGCAGCGGCCCGCCGGGCCGTGGTCCCGCCGGACGTGCGGTTGTCCCCGGTGCCGCGGGGCGCTGTGCGGCCGGGGGACGACTCAGATTGCCCGTGGGTGCCTGTGAAGCCGGTGATGGCGTTGGTGTCGGCGGCCTTACGAGCACTGGGCGTCTCGGTGGCGCCGGAGGCGCCTGACCTGTGCGTGGATCTTCAACACGCAGCCGAATCGTCGGTGGGACGACGCGTCCTGTCGGCGCCGGCACCGGTGGCCGCGGTGCCGCGGGTGCGGGCGGCGGTGCCGCGGCTGCCGGAGCAGGTGTCGGTTCCACAGCTGATGTTGACGGTGGCTGCTGCGCGGCAATCGCCGGTTCCTCGTGAACCGGTGGAGCAACAGGCGCAGGCGGCGGCTCAGGGATCGCTTCGGCCACTGGTGCCGCAACCGGCTCGGGCTCTGGCGTCGCGACTTCAACGGGTGGCGGCGGAGCTGGTACTAGCACCGCCTCCGGTGCTGCTGGCGGCGCCGGCGACGGGACCACCGCTGGTTCGATCGGTGGCGCTGGCGGTTTGGCCGACTTGACGAGACGCGGCGGTGGCAGCGACGGTGCTGCCGGCTTCGCCGGCTCGGGTGCCTTGCCCACCGGCTTCTTCCCTTTGGCGGCGGCCGGCGTATCGGCGAACGAAGCGTTCGACGGCACATTGAGTCCACGCTGCCGCGCCATGCGCGACACGAACTCCCGTGCGACGACTTCTTCGATTGTGCTCGATGCGCTCTTCACTTCGATGCCGTGGTCGCGCTTCAGCAGCGCCATCACTTCCTGGCTCGAGGTGTTCAGCAGCTCAGCGACTTTGTAAATCCGGACTGTTGCCATTCAGTTCTTTGTGTTCGAAGGTTGCTGTTACTGCGTGCGATCCGAATCATCTGCCGCAACTGCGGCCGTTTCGCCCGCTTCTTCTGCCTGCGCGGCGACATCAACGTCGCTCGCAGACGCAGCTTCAGCCGCGGGCGGCGAATTCGGAGGCGCGTCGGATTCGGAGGGCTCGTCGGCCGTCGGCGGTTCGCCGAGTCCGCCAAGCTGCGCTTCAACCTCGCGCCGCTTCTCTTCTTCGCTCTTGATATCGATCTTCCAGCCCGTCAGCTTGGCCGCGAGCCTTACGTTCTGTCCTTTCTTGCCGATCGCCAGCGACAACTGCTTGTCCTCGACGACCACTTCCATCACTTTCTCCGCATCATCGACGATCGACACGCGCTGAACTTTTGCCGGGCTGATCGCATTGGTCACAAACACGATCGGATCTTCCGACCACTCGACGATGTCGATCTTTTCCCCGCGAAGCTCGCGAATGATCGACTGCACGCGCGTGCCCTTCATTCCGACGCACGCGCCGACCGGATCGACATCGCGCTCTCGTGAATAGACGGCCACCTTGGCCCGATCGCCCGCTTCGCGGACCGCGCCACGAATCATGACCGTCCCGTCGTAAATCTCCGGCACTTCCTGCTCGAACAGTTTGATGAGGAGCGCGGGATCGGTACGCGACAACACGATCTGCGGCCCCTTCGCGCTGCGATTGACGCCGCGGATGACCGCGCGCACTCGGTCGCCAACGGTGTAGTTTTCCGCGCGCGATTGCTCCTTGCGCGGCAACTGCGACTCGACGCGCCCGAGCTCGACGATGATGTCGCCATTCTCAAAGCGCTTGACCATTCCGCTGACGACCTCGCCGACGCGCTGGCTGTATTCCGAGTAGACGTTTTCGCGCTCAGCCTCGCGCACCTTCTGAAAGATGACCTGCTTGGCGGTCTGCGCGGCAATCCGTCCGAGGTCCTCGGTTGGACGTGGAAACTCGATTTCCATGTCGACTTCAGCCTCGTCCCCGTACAGCTGCTGCGCTTCCGCCAACGAGATCTGCGTCGACGCGTCGGTAACCTCGGCGACGATCTTCTTGACCGCGTACAGCTCGAGCTGTCCGCTGTCCGTGTTGAACCGCGCGCGGAGCGCCTCGCTCTTGTATCGCTTCCGTGCCGCGGCTTCGAGCGCATCCTGCACGGCGCTGATGATGATGTCTGGCTCGACGCCTTTCTCTTTCGCGATTGCGTCGATCTGCTGGAGCAACGGATTGATCGTAGCCATATCTTTTCAGCTATCAGCTGTCAGCAATCAGCTATCCAAGTTCAGCTATGAGTCTTCAGCTGCGCTGACAGCTGAAAGCTGATAGCTTCTAAAATTCCACTTCGAGCCGCGCGCGCTTGATGCGCGCGATCGGCACGCGGTGAACCTTCCGTCCTTCTTCGAGCAGTACCACGCCGTTCTCGACGCCTGCCAGCCGTCCGGCAAACGCAGACTGCCCTGCGACCGGCTCGCTCGTCACCAGTTTCGCCAGTCGTCCCTGAAATCTCCGGTAATCTGCTTCGTGCCGAAGGGGCCGGTCGAGACCGGGTGATGAAACCTCGAGCGTGTATGCGTGGCCGATCGCTGCAGTCTCGAGGTCAT
>JBKPSH010000065.1:0-27643 GCA_046734955.1 Acidobacteriota bacterium | reverse complement strand
CGGCTTCATCGCGTCAAACACTTTGAGGCACTCCCGGACCTACAGCGCGCGTTAGCGCGCGCGACCCGGGTCGCGACCAAAGAACACGCGGCGTGAACGGTGGGCGTCACCAAATTTCAACTAGGAATGGCATTGACCCATGAGGGATTCAGGATCAGAGATCAGCGATTCAACATCGCCGGCTTGAGCGTCCACGCCTGCAGACGCGCCAACTCCATGATGTGCGGCGCGTGGAACCCTTCCGGAAAGATGATCCAGCCCCATAAGTCGAGAGAGTCCTCGGCGACATAGTGGTCGGCGGTGAACCGGCCTGTCCGGCGAGCGACAGTTGCAGGCGGCCGCCCGGTTGCCGCGACCTCTGCAAACGTATGCGCAAGCGTTGCGAGGTAATCAGCGGGTGAGAGACTCTCGGTGCCGATCCAGACCTCGTCCGGCACTCGCCCGCTGGTTTTACAGAACTCCCATGCGTCGCGGGTGGCGTCGGCAAACGCACGCCACTGGAAAGTTGACGATTGCGACCCGCCGGTCGGCGGCAGGTAAGTCCGCGACGGACCGTAAAGCTGCTTGATTCTCGATTGCGACGGCAACTGCTGCGCGCGGTTGAACTCCGCCATCGCATCTGTCAGGAGCGCAAACGCGTCAGCCGCGGACACCGCGTAACCATCCAATCGCTGGAAGGTGATTTCATCTTCGGCGGCACGCGCAAGTTTGACAAGATCATCTCGGCCGAAATCGCGCGTCATCGCCTTGTCGTCGTAAATCGTCATCAGCTCGGTGGCTGTGACAAAGCGAACGCCCGGCAACCCCTGCATGAAGCGCAGGTACTGCTCGAAATCATTGAATGCTCGCTCGGTCTCGGCCGCCGGCCTCGTACCCGGCAGCCTCCACTCTTCGCGTGGAGGATTCGCGCCGCGTCTGAAGTTGACTCCGTCCCAGAACTCGGTGTGCACCCACTCGTTCGGGTGATAGTAGATGCTGATCGTTCCACCACCTTTCGCGCGCAGTGCATCGTAGGCTTTCGTGAATTTTGCTTTGCCGTCGGCGAGACTCGTGCCGCCACTCAGGTTCATGCGCGCCAGGTTCGACCGCATCTTGAACACGTTCAGCATCCCATCGAAATAGAACGGCTGATCGTCGATGCCGACGTGGTCTGCTTCGTCCAGGTACATGCCAATTCCCATCTCGCGCAGCGCCGGATAGGTCTGGGGCGCCCATGCGCTCCCGGGTTGACCGTATGCAACTGGCTTCACGCCGAAGATTCGCTCAACGTCTCTCGCCCCCTGAACCTCGCGTCGATAAAACTCAGCGCGTCCATCGTCCCATCCGGCATGCTGCAGATAGACGGCGATGGTTGGCTGCTGGCTATGTGTGTTGCTGTGATAGCCGATGTCGTGGCGTTTGAGCGCGGCAATGACATCGTTGCGGCCGCGCGCTTCGAGCACACGCGCTTTTTCGCCCACAACCTTGAAGGTCGCGCGCACACCCAGATTCGTCAGGAGCTCGGCAAGACGCTTCGTCGCATCGTCATCCTGCGGCAGGATGTAGTCCTCGGTGTCGAACCACAGCGTCACATAGACCGGCGCCAGCCGCTGTGCGGTGAGATGACTCGCGATCGCGAGAGCGATCGCAATCGAGACGATGGATTTTTTCATGAACAACATTGGCGTGGCCTATAGCCCGTGCGCCACCCTGAGATTCTCCGCCAGATAAAGCCCGGTCTTCCCACTCGCCACAATATCGAGATCGCCATCACCGTCGATGTCGACCGCGACGATTTGAAGCCCGCCGCCCATCGAGCCGCCTTCCTCGATGACGTGGCGAATGAAAGGCTGCGACGATCCGTTCGGCAAGGTGTACCAGTACATCCCGAGGCGGTCTCGCTCGGCGGCAGCGGCATCGCTGTGAATCTGCGCACGTTTTCCTGTCACGAAATCAACGCGGCCATCACCATCCATGTCAGCGAGTGTCGATGCATGCGCAGCGGACCACGCATCGTCTATAACATGTCGCGTCCAGTTTCCGTCGGCTGCCTGCTCGAACCACAGCACGGGCCGCGCCGGACGATTGTACGGGAGGGATGGGCTTTCCGAACCGCGGCCACACGAAACGCGTATCCAGACTAGAATCCCGGGGATCTTCCGCCTCAAGGCGGAAGCCACACGTTTTAGACTATGGACACACTCATTCCGGTTGAACAATCTGCAGCCTCGGCGGTCGACACGCGCCTGCGCACGGCGCACCGCGTGTTTCGCGGCGCCCTCATTTTCAACACGGCGCTGACTGGGTTCTGGCTGTTCGCGATCCTCACCCACCACACTGGCGGCATCTTTCAGCACTACGAGATGGGCCGCGACGTCGTCGGGCGCGTGGCCGGCGGCATCCTTTTCTTTTATGTCATCTGGGGATTCATCTGGTACGGCGTCAAGACGCTCCTGCTGAAATACTTCGTCGGCTTCACAAAGGACGAGCGTCGCCAGGCGTTTTCGTCGCGGATGCGCGCGCCGTTCGAAGTCGCGTCGTTCACCTCGCGCTACTCGGAACGACGCATCAGGATCGTCGACATGATCGGTCGCCGCGGCCGATTCATTACTCTCGCCCTGGCTGGGTTCTTCTATCTGTACGAACGCGTGGCGGTCGAACAGTCGCCAGGATTCGCAACCCTTTTCCTCCAGGACAATCTCGCCGACGCGGTGCTCACGAGCTGGGTGTTCCTGACGTTCTATTACGCCGACGGCTTTCTCGCGGCCGCGTTTTACGGTCCGCAATCGCGCGTCATGGACGGCGTGCTCGCGCGCGCGAACTGCCTGCTCATTACCACCTTGTGGACCGCATTCAAGTTCGTGATGGTCCCGCTCGGCGGTCGCCTTGCTGAAGTCTTTCCACCCAGCCAGTTCGCGGCGGTGTTCGCGCTGATTTGGGGCGCGTACATAGTCACCGACGCGATGGCAGAAATCGGCGGCGCACTGTTTGGAAAGCAGAAGCTGCGCGTTCGCGGCATTGGCGACGTTAATCGCAAATCGATCGGCGGCACGGTGGCCGGCTTTGTCGGTGCGCTGGTCTTTTGTATGTGGGTCGTCGTCAGTCAAGGCCTGCCGGCCACATGGATCGGTGTGGCGGTCGTCATCGCCATTGCCAGCACGTTGATCGAACTCTTCTCGCCGCGAGGGACCGACGACTTCTTCATGGCCACGGGCAATGCGTTGATCTGTCTCGCATTCGGGATCGTTGTCGGAGGGAACTGAGGCGACCGCGATAGCGGAGAGCAGTTCCCAGAAGAATTCACCACAGAGATAACAGAGATTCTTTGGCTTTCTTCTCTGTTTCCTCTGCTATCTCTGTGGTGAGGTCCCTCCCTTTCCTCGTGTCAACTCCGTTTCCTTGTGCACGGTACTCCCGTCCCTATCCCTCGGCGCCGATGGCACTTGTGAGCGCCGGAGGCGACTGTTATCATCCGATTACCTCTCGCCAGGGATTTTCCATGGCGCCCCCTGCATGCAAACGATCGGTCGCTACGAACTTATCGAAAAATTGGGCCAGGGCGGCATGGGAGCGGTGTATCGCGCGCGCGACACGCTCCTCCAGCGCATCGTCGCGGTCAAGGTGATCGCGACGACGATCGACCAGAACGAGGAGCTGCGGGAACGATTCTTCCGAGAGGCGCGCGCGGCTGGACAGCTCTCTCACAAGAACATCATTACGATCCACGACCTTGGAGAACACGAGGGACAGCCGTACCTCGCGATGGAATATCTCCAGGGGCAGGATCTGCTCGCGCGGATGCAGTCGCCACAGCGAATGAGCCTGCGGCGGCGCGTCGACATTGCCATCGATATCTGCGAGGGGCTCGACTTCGCGCACGTGCACGGCGTCGTCCACCGCGACATCAAGCCGGCCAACATCTTCATCACCGATTCCGGCACGGTAAAGATTTTGGACTTCGGCCTCGCGCGGCTGGTGACTTCGGAACTCACCCGCAGCAACATGATGATGGGCACCATCAACTACATGGCGCCCGAGCAGATCCGCGGCGAGAAGATCGATCATCGCGCGGATATCTTTTCGTCGGCGGTCGTGTTCTACGAGCTGCTCAGCGGGCGGCGCGCCTTCGACGCAGACTCGTTTGCCGCCACGCTCTACAAAATCCTGCAGGAATTCCCCGAGCCGCTGCAGCAGATCGACCCGACGATTCCAGGTGATCTGGTTCGAATCATTGAACGGGCATTGTCGAAAGCCCGCGACGAGCGGTATCAGCACATGAGCGAGATGCTGTTGGAGCTCTCGCTGTTTCGACAGCAGCTCGCCGGGATGGATTCTCCGGCCGGCGGACGGTCGGCACCAACCGAGCTCCGCACGCCGTCCGACAAACCGTTTCAAGTGACGCCGCCAATCCCGCTGCCGCCTGTAGCGACGCCGTTGCCCGGGACCGGTGCGCCGGTATCGGGTCCGCCCGCGTCGAACCCGCCGGCGCCCACGGGCCTGCGCTCGTACTTGCTCCCCGCGATCGCCGTGCTCGCACTTGCGATTGCCGCGATCGCGATGTGGAATTCGTCGCGAACTCCGTCGAGTCCACCGACAACAGCGGCGGCGACGCCTGCCCCTCCGGCTACGCCGATCACCGAAGTTATGAAGAGCGCGCTCACCGCGTTCGAGGCGGAAGACTTCGCAACTGCGGCGCGCATCGCGGACACCGTGCTCGCGCGCGATCCGGGAAATGACAGCGCGCGGCAACTGCGCGATCGCGCGCGTGCGGCGGCGACAGCGGTGGAACAAGGAATACAGAAGGCGCGCTCGCTGTTTGCGGCGGGACAGTACCAGGAGGCCTCGAGCGCAGCAGGCGAGGTGCTGAGTATCGCCCCCGGCAACAAGGAAGCGCGACAGATCATGGAAGACGGCGCCGCCCGTTCTCGCGGTCGCGGCGCCGATGACGCACGCGCGCAAGTCGCGCATTCGCGGACCGCCGCCCGCAGCGCCGGAGCGCAGAAGCTCGCCGCCGGCGAATATGCCGAGGCGTCAACCGCTGAGCGCGCGGCCGAGCGGCTGTACGCGGGGGGACGGCTCGGCGACGCGACGGTAAGGTTCTACGACGCGAGTCGTCTGTACCGCAAAGCGGAGGTCGCCGCACAGAACGAGACGACGCGCCGTGCAGCCGCGGCGCGCGCGGAGAGCACTCCGGAGAAACCCGTCGACGCCGGTCGGACGACTCTACCGGCTGCCCCCGCATCGACGGCATCAAATGAGGGCGCGCGTGGATCCGGCACCCCTCAAGCGCCGGCCGAAGGCGCAGCACCTCCGACGCCTGTTCCACCGCCGACGACGGCGCCAACAACTTCGGTCGCGCCAACGACGACCATCGCAGCACCGCCGGCGCAGCCGAGTGCTGCCGAGCTCGCGGCGGCGCGCGAGGCGGCCATTTCCGATCTCCTCGCTCGTTACAAAGCAGCCGTCGAATCGCGCAGCCTCGACGCGTTGAAGCGAATCTGGCCGGCGTTACCGGAAGAAGCATTGCGCGATGAGTTTCGCCGCGCCACCAGCATCAGCGTCGGCATCGTCGATCCGCGCATTTCTGTATCTGCGTCGAACGACACCGCGACGGTCACATTCGTTCGCCATTACGAAGTGGTCAAGGAAGGCCAGCGTCTGCGATCGCAATCGGACGCGACGATGGAATTGAAACGCGCCGGCAATTCCTGGGTGATCGAGCGAATCCGGTTCGTTCCACGGCGTTGAGCCGACCGGGTATTTCGAAAGGACTAACGATGCGAAGACTTGCCGGTATTGTAGCGCTGGCGTTGTGTCTCTCAGCGGCCGACGCCAACGCTCAGACGAAGCCAACGTCGCTCGCGACGCTGTTCGAAGACATCTACGGGCCAAACGGGCTCGTGCTGAGCAGCGACGACGTCACGCTTGATGGGAGGACGCACGCGGCGCATTTCAACAGTGCGTTCCAGTCGGACTTCCGCCTCGTCAACATCGCACTGACCGGTCAACTCACCGCCATCCCTCTTCCCTCTCCCGCATCGGGCTTCACCTATCAATTCGACTCGGCGACCGGCACGTTCGTGCGATCGACTCGCAGCTTCGGTCCCATCCTGTCGGATCGCGCCGAAACGATCGGTCACGGACGTCTCGCCTTCGGATTTTCAAACCAGTTCTTTTCATTCGATCATCTCGACGGCGTGTCACTCGCGGCGATTCCGGCGGTCTTTCGACATGACGCATTCGAGTTAGGGGGCGGGCGCGCCGACGTCGTCTCGACAACGAATACGATCGAAGCCAACGTCAGCCAGTTTGCCGGCGCGCTGACCTATGGACTGACGAGCCGTATCGATTTGTCGCTCGCCGTTCCGCTCATCAAGACCCATCTTGGGCTGTTGTCGAATGCGAGGATTCTGCGACTGGGCACAGGATCGAACCTTGGGGTGCATTACTTCCTCGATCCAGCGGCGCTCGGCACCTTTGGATCCACCAACCAATACTTCACGGAAGGTACGGCCAGCGGCATCGGCGATCTCGTCCTTCGCATGAAAACAACGATGATTCGCGAGGGCAGCCGGGCGCTGGCTGCCGGGGTCGATGTACGTCTGCCAACCGGGGACGAACAGAATCTGCTCGGCGCCGGGGCCATGGGCTTCCGGCCGTTCGCCGCCGTGTCGGCCGCCTATGGCCCATTCGCGCCGCACGCAAACCTCGCCTATCAGTGGAACGGTGAGAGCGTGCTCGCCGGCGACGTCCGCGCCGGGACGAAGGCGGATCTGCCCGATCAATTCCAGTACGCCGCCGGGACCGACCTCGCGATCAACCCGCGATTCAGCATGGTGTTCGACCTGCTTGGGCAGCGGGTGCTGAACTCCCCGCGTCTGAGCGTTTACACCCTCAACGCGACGGGCTCCGCCGGGAGTGCCAGCCTGCCGGACATCCGATTCACCACGGATTCCTACTGGGTCACCGACGCGTCCCTGGGCTTCAAAACCAACGTCGCCTCGCGTCTGCTGGTCAATTTCAATATGCGTTTCAATGTCGGCGATCGGGGTCTGGCCGATCGCGTGGCACCACTTCTGGGAATTGAATGGTCTTTTTAATGGATTTGCGGATGAGCCTCTGATTGCACTTCGCTTTTTCTGCCTTCGGGAGCAGAATAGCGCCCTACGGAGCGGCACGTGCGTACTGCACTTTTTGCGCTTTTCCACGCCGTCTTTCTTGGCGTGACCGTGCTCGTTGTCCCTGCCAGCGGGCAGGTGCCGTCGGCGACTGCTACGATGTCGGAAGTTCCGCTTCCCGGCGGGCTTCGCGGAGCGCTCGCGGCCATCGGGGATCGCGCGAATCCCGATCGCGCCCAGTTCTTCCCCGAATTCATTCGCAGAATCTACGACACGCCTTTTGGCGTGAAGGCCGACACCCGTGAACCCGCGCTCGAGGCGCTCGTCGCGCAATTGAAGGCCGGCCGCGAACCGGCCGAAACCATCCCCCTGCCGCTCTCGACGAGTTTCTGGATTGACGTCGTCTTTCGCAAGCAAGCGACGCCGGACACACTCGTCTCGCAGATCATTCGAACCCGCAACGCGGCGCTCCTTTATACCGGCCTGCTCTCGCTCGACGACGAATCGCGCGCGTGGATCGCCGATCAGCCAGGACTGATCTCAGACATCCTCTCGCGGCGTGCGGCGTCATTCGTGACCGTCGCTCCCGGACTTCGAATCAGGGCCGGTGTAGTGCAGGTTCCTGGTGGTGCTGCCGCCGAACCGGTGTGGCAGGCGCTCGTCGGCCGACGACCGGCGGAGGCGAACGAGTTTGTCCGCTCGTTGATCTCGGGCGACGAGGGACGGCTCGCGTTCTTCTTCGGTGCAATTGCTCAATTGAACGCGCCGCAGATTCGCTTCGCGTTCTCCCTTGATTTGCCCGACGGCGGACGACGAGTGGACGCGACTCGTCATCTGTATTCCGTGTTCGAGCGGTTATGGGTAGGACGCGCGCTCGAGCAGCGGGTGTTCGTTCGTCCGTCTTTCGATCCGGCGCTGCTGATTGCGGAATTGAACCCGAGTGGCGACGGTGCCGTGACGCTACCCGGAACTCGCGGATTGTGGACGACTGCGTTCAACGAGGTGCGTCAGACCGCGACGAAATTGACGCGGCAGGAAGCAGCCGCAACGATTGCATGGGACCAGCCACCCGATTTCCCGTGGCTGTGCGAACAGATCTTCAAGGGGGACGCGTCGGAGTACCGGCGGCACTTCATGATGGTGCTCTTCGCGTCTCGATATGCGGCCGGCATCACCAAGGACACCGCGCGTGATGCAGTCGAGGCGATTCGCGCAGCCGGCGCGTACCCCGTGCTTAGCGCAACGCTGGAGCGCGCGGGCGTCGCTGATCTCGCGGTGTTCGCTGCCGCTGCGCGGCGGGCGGTCGCACTGACCGCGATTGACGACGAGAGCCGCGCATATCGAGCGCTGGCACAATATCAAGGTGCGCTCGCCATGATCACCGGGGCGGCAACGCGAGGCAGCGTCAGCGCCGAGACGGCAACAAAACTGGTTTCGTCGCTGTCCGCGATTCCTGTCAGCGACCGGGGAGAGTACGAAGGACGCGTGGTGCAATGGCTGGGCAACTGGCTGAATCCCGGCGCAGACTCGACGCGAAAATCGCGACCGAGCGGTCCCGCGGCAGACGGGTCGGTTGAAGAGCTTTACGAAAGTGCCGGAGGTCCGATCGAGGAGGATGCGTTGCGCATCCTCTCGGGACCGCAAGCCGTCACGCCGCTCACGCTCGACTGGGAGGGGACTCGCTACCGCGTCGACTTTCCACGGGCGGAGGCCGTTCGGGTGACGCGCGCGCAAGGCGAGTCATCGCGCCCCTATCTGTCGTCGGCGCGCACCGCCCTTTCGGTCGCGGATGCACTCGCCGGCGCCGGCCTGACGCGCCAGAGTCTTCAGCAGCATGCCCAGGCGTTCGCCCGCATCTCACGCTCGGACACGCCCGAAGAGAGTGAATTGTCTGCCGGCGACATGCTGGTTGCGTATCGCGAAACCGCCAACTCGCTGCAGCGTGTCGCCCGGGCCGGCGATCTGAACGCTGCGGCGAAACTGGCTCCGGCGTTGCGCGCCGTTGCGGACGATCTGCTCGCCCGGGGACTGATGGAATGGACGTATGCCGCGGCGTTGGGCCCTCTCGATGGCATTTCGCCGACCGCCGCGGAGGCCGCCGCACGTCACGATTTCGGCCTTCGTCCCGCCGGCGGAAACCGGGCAATCCCGTGGCAGCAAGCGACCGAGGGCAGCGACGCGATGCAACGCTGGCGAGTATTTGGCTCGCTGCTCGGCCTGGATGTCACGCTGGCGCGTTTTTCCCTCGTGCGGCTTTCCATGAAACCGCCACCGGTGCGGCCGATGCTTGGAGAGATCGATCGGCGCGTCTTCATCGATGCGGTGGCACTCGTGCAGCCGAAGTCGCTCGCCGACGAGGACCGCGACACGATCGCGTCAGCCATCCGCAACGGACGCGCACGCCTGAATCGCGCGATTCAATCGCCGGCGGACGTCACCGCGATTGCCGACGCGGTGTCCTTGAGCCCGCAGCGCCGGACGCTGCTCGCATGGACGATCGCGCACGACCCCTCACGAGCTGGCGCCTTCTTGTCACCGACTGAACTTTTCTGGCTTGGCATCGGCGACGCGCGTCTCGCCGATCTCGATGCCTGGGGCGTACCAGCCACTTCCCGGACCGGGTGCCTCTGTCTGCGCGTGATCAGGGGGCGGTCGTGGGAGATGTTTGCTGGACGCTGGAATACGGGGATGGTCGCCAGCGCGTTTCCAGATTTGAACTTCCGCCTCGCTGAACTCTTGAGCGAGCTGCATATGCCGGCCGCTCTCCTCGCGCCGGTGCTGACATCGGCGACGCTCGATTTCGTGAATTCGACGACCAGCCGCGATCAGGACGACCGCCGCGGTCTTGTGGAATTCGTGCAGGCGCTGCAGTCCGATCGCGTGGAACAGTATCTCGCTCTGCTGACCACCGACGGGCCGCTGGTGCCAATGGTTGACGCACCGATCGGCAAAGATTTCACGCCGGTTGGAACGACCATGGACGTCGCGGGAAAGAAGCGATGAGGATCGTCTCGGCTGCCGTGGCCGCCGTGTGCGCTCTCGGCATCGCCGTCAGCGGCCGCCAGATCGCAACGATGCGGATCGCCGCGCCGACGACCGAAACGGCGATGACTGGTCCGACGCGGATTGAGGTCACGATCGAACCGGCCTCCGCACGGGCCATGATCCGGTCGGTGATGTTCACCGTGGACGGCCGGTTGGCCTGTACTCTCGAGAAGACTCCACTGGTCTGTACCGCGGATCCGGGCGAGGTCGTGCGCGTCCATCACATTCGCGTCGTCGCGACGCTCACCGATGGAACGAAACTCGTCGACCAGCTGCACACGAAGGATGTCGGCTACACCGAGCAGGTCCGCACCGAGGCGGTTCTCGTACCCGTCATCGTCACGCACGGCGGGCAGTTCGTGCGCGGGCTGAAGCAGCAGGACTTCGAAATCACGGAGGATGGTGTCAAACAATCGGTTGCCAGTCTGGTGAGCGAGGACGCGCCCCTGGATCTCGTGCTGGCGATTGATGTCAGCGGCAGCATGGAACACGCGCTCGAGGACGTCAAGGCGGCGGTCAAACAGTTGCTGTCGAAGCTGCGCCCCGGCGACGCTGCCACGATCATCGGATTCAACGACACGATGTTTCTCGCCGCGGAAAAAGAAAAGGATCAAAAGGCGCGCGAGGAGGCGGTCGATCTGCTGACACCGTGGGGAGGCACGTCACTGTACGATGCGACGGTGAGCGCGATCGATCTCGTCGGCCACGACGGCGGCCGCAAAGGGATCGTGATCTTTTCCGACGGCGACGATCGTAACAGCATCACGTCGCGCGCGTCGGCGACGACGCGCGTGCAAGCCAGCGATGCGATGCTCTACACCGTCGGCTTCGGCGGCGGCGCGACCGTCCCGGGCCTGAAACTCAAGCTCGAGCAATACGCGCGCGATACCGGCGGGCGCGCGTTCTTCCCGCAGCGAACACAGGATTTGAATCGCGTTTTTGACGACATCGTCGAGGAACTCGCAAACCAGTATGTCCTGTCGTACGCGTCGACGAATCAGAAACAGGACAACAGCTGGCGATCAATCAAGGTCCGGATCAGGAACGGAAAGTACGAAGTCAGGGCACGTGATGGATACCGCGCGCTCGCACCAAAGCGCGCCGGGAGGTAATCATGTCGAGGGCCAGCTGCGTTGTTGCGCTTACGGTTACGACGGCGTTCCTGTATCCCGTCGGTGATCGATCGCTCTCGGCGCAGCAGCCGGGCGCGGATCAGATCCCGTCGTTCCGAAGCGGCGTCGAGGTCGTCACCGTCGACGTCAGCGTCGTCGACAAACAGGGCCAGCCGCAGCGCGGCCTCACGCCGGCGGACTTCGTGGTTACCGTCGCGGGTCAGCCACGGCATGTGGTCACGGCGGAGTTCTTCGATCGGACCGCACAGGCAATTGCCGCACCGCGTGTGGAGGGCGCGACGATCAGCACGAACGACGGCGTCGGTCGCGGCCGCATGTTTGCGTTCATCGTCGATCAGAACACGCTCGATCTCGGCAGCGCGCGCCGCGTCGCAAATTCGGCGTCGGCGTTCTTCTCGCATCTGACGTTCGCCGATCGAACGGCACTGATGCTGCTGCCAGTTGGGCCGAACGTCTCATTTACCTGGGCCCACGATCGGGTTCAGGCAGGACTCCAGCGTGTGACCGGGCTCGGGCGGCCGATCGTGGGCTGGGAGTATGGAAGTCTGGCCGATGCGCGAGACATCAGCAACCGCAACATGATTGCGCTTCGTACCGTCGGCGAGCGTGAATGCGGAAGCGCGGCCGCTTCGGGCGGAGGTGGATTTGGCACCGTGCCATCTGCCGGATCCGTCGGCGGAGCGCCTTCACCGGCGCCAGCACCGAGCGGCGGTGGAGGGGGCGGCGACTCCGGAGGCGGCGGCGGATCGTCTCCGGCGCCCGCATCGCCGGCGCCTGCCGGTGGCGGCGGCGGTGGTGGGGGCGGTGGCGGCGGAGGTGGCGGCGCTCGCACGTCCGGCGGGTTTGGCGTGAGTTCGTGCGCACGCGAGATCCAGATGCAGGCGGAATCAACGTGGCGCAGCGCGCTCATGACGTCACAGGCGAGCATTGCCGCACTGCGTCAGTTCCTGAGCATGCTTGGACAGGCGCAGGGCGACAAGACGGTGATCCTGATCTCCGGTGGATGGCCGCTGGATGAACGCGATCAGATTTCAACGTTGTCCATGGTGGCAGCGGACGCTGCGGCCGTGGGCGCGCGCATCTTTACGATCTACGTGCCGACCTCGACGTTCTCAGCTGATCGCCGGTTGATGACGTCCACGCCACTCGCCGACAGTTATCTTCACTCGGGTCCTCTTGAAACACTCGCGGCCATGACCGGTGGCGGTTCGTTCCGCGCCGAAATCGGCGCCGAGGCGGCATTCGAGCGCCTCGCGCGCGAGATGTCCGGCTACTACCGGCTCGCCATCGAAAAGGATCCCACTGACGCGAACGGGAAAGATCGGCGGATGAAAGTTCAAGTGAGCCGGGCCGGAATGACGGTTCGCGCGCGGGACACCTTTGACGTCCATACCTACGAGGATCGTGACTGGGCGGCGCGGATGGGGCTGGCGCTCGAAGGTCCAGTCGTCGCGACCGAGATTCCGCTGCGCGTCACGAATTATCTGGCGACCGACTTCGACGATCCGAACAAACTGAAGCTCGTGATCACCGGCGAGGCCTCACGTCTTCAGCCGGGTGATGTCACGATGCGCGTGCTGGTCAGCGATATCGACGGCAAAAAGATCGCCGGTGGAGAGATAGGGCTGGCGCACGGCACGGAAGAAACGCTGCCGTTCTCAACCAACATCGGCGTTCCCAAAGGCAGCTACATTGTCCGTGTCGCCGTAATGGACAGCGCCGGGCGCACCGGCTCGGTGGATCACCAGACAGACGTCGTCGACGAAAGGCTCGGCTCACTCTCGGTGCGAGGGCCGATGTTCGTGCGAGTTCCCGCAGGTGCCGCATCCGTTCCGTATCTGGCGGTCGACAAGATCAATCAGAATGAACGGCTCGCGGTCGAACTCGACCTCGAAGGAGAGACGTCACGCGTCGAGGGAACCAACGTCGAGTTCGAAATCGCATCAACCGCCGATGGACCAGCCCTCGTGCGAACGCCCGCGGCTCTGTCACGCGGTTCGCGCGACGGCGCCGTGATCGCGCAAGGCGTCGCCGACATGCGGATGCTTCCCGCGGGATCGTATGTCGTCCGCGCACGGGTGAAATCCGCGTCGGAGGAAATCGGTGAACTCCATCGAGGGATTTCGGTCGTTGGCGCGCCGCGAGCTCTCGTCAACGCACCACCCCCGGCTCCGGCATTCTCGAATGTTGCTGTAGCCAAGTCCACGCCCGCGACAGCGTCGATGCGGCTGCCAGTTGCCGGAGCACCTCGCTTCACGATGGATCAGGTGCTTGCACCGGAAATTCTGACACCGTTTCTCGATCGAGTCGCTGCCAGACCGGATGCGTCATCGGCGGCGGTCAAGCAGGTTCTCGATCGCGCGAGGACGTCCGGACTGACAGGGTTCGAGGTTCCGGAGTCGGTCGCGAAAGATGGACCGGTCGGCCCGTTTCTCAAAGGGTTGACGCTCCTGCATGACAACAAACCGGATCCCGCCGCAATCGAGTTCAAGAAGGCGATGCGTGGTTCGGCGGATTTTTACGCGGCGATGATTTACCTCGGCGCGTGTTATGCGGCGGGGGGTAACGACAAGGAGGCGGCCGCCGTCTGGCGAACGGCGCTGATTCGAGAAGGTGATTCCCCGGCCCTGCACATCATGCTTGCCGATGCTCAGCTCCGTCAGGGACGGTCCGATCTCGCGATTAGCGATCTCACTGCCGCGCAGAAGAAGTGGCCGGAGGATCTCGGATTGAAGCGACGCTTCGCCGTCGCCGCACTGCTCTCCGGGCAACGCGCCGAGGGGCTGCAGGCGCTCGACGAGCTGATCGAGAAGAAGGCCGACGACGAGGCGGCGCTGGCGATTGGCGTGCTCGTCCTCTACGACGCGTTCGAAAGCGGGCAGGCTATCGAAGGCGTCACGCAGGATCGCGAGCGCATGCTGCGACTCGCTGACACGTATAAAGCGCGCGGCGGTTCCTCGCAGGCGCTTGTCGACACCTGGGTTGCTGCTGCCACAAAGAAACAATGAATCGCTAATCACTGATCGCTAATCGTAAATCACTGATCCGCGGATCCGTGGATCCATGGATCAGTGATTCACGATTAGCGATCAGTGATCAGCGATTAACGCCCTGACGGATTTCGGAGAGCATGCGAGCGACGTCGGCTTGCTGGGGATCGAGTCGCAACGACTGGCGGAAAGCTGCGGCCGCTCCCGCTCTATCGCCGACATCAAGTCGCGCCAGGCCCAATCCATTCAGCGCCATCGTCGAGGCTGGGTCAGCCTTGAGCGCTCGCTCGAAGTAGGGCAACGCGTCCGCAGAACGTCCCGCCGATGCCAGCGCCCCCGCGAGATATAACAGTGCCTCGGCATTCTCTGGTTCGCGCGCGATTGCGTCGTGAAAGAGTCGCATCGCCTCGTCTGAGTGCCCGCTTCGCATGCGGACGACGCCGAGCTTGGTCATGGCAGGCACATCGCCGGCATCCATCTCCAGGATGCGAGCGTAGCGGGCAGCGGCCGCGTTGAGATCTTCGCGGAGCAGAGCGAGGTCGCCCAGGTGGCGGAGGGCTTCGATGTGATCGGGGACGAGCTTCAGGACCCGCTCGCATGCTGCAGCGGCTTCATCGTACTTGCGTTGCTCGATGCGGACGGCGGCAAGGGAAATCAAGGGCTGTGGGAAGCTCGGGTTCTCGCGCTCGGCGCGTTGAAGGATGAGGGCCGCTTCTTCCAGCCGGCCGGCGGCCCGCAGGTTGTCGCCGAGTACGACCGCGTCTTCGGGTGTGAGCTGGCCTTCTTTGTCGAGCACGCGCAGGTCTGCGATGGCGAGCTCGTGGCGTCCTGCGGCAGCGTAAGCAACGGCCCGTGTGCGCCTGGCCATGAACAGACCAGGATCTTCCTCGAGCACGGCGGTCAGCTCGCGTATGGCCAGCTCGGGCTCCGACCGCGCCGCGGACATGCCGCGATTCAGCCTCGGCAAAAAACGAACGCCATCTTTGGGATCGCGGAGCGCTGCGCCCGCCGGCCCTCCAGCGTGCCCTCCACTCACATAGCCGAGCGCGCGCAGCCGATCGGCGGTTTCGGCGTCGACCGATTGCGCCGGGGCCGAGGGCGTCGGATGGCGCAGCGCCACTTCGAGCTGGCTGCTCAAATCGCTGACCCGCGTCGCTTGCTCCGTGGCGCGATTCGTCTTCTCGGAGGGATCGTTCTGCAGATCGTATAGCTCCGGGCGCGGAGCCTTGATGAACTTGAATCCAGCTGTGCGCCAGGCATGCAGCGGCGCCCACCCCAGCTCCAGCTCGGAGTAGAGCGACTCGGCGTAAGCCGGAGCATCCGACATTTGCTCTCCATCGGCGGCGCGTCGAAGCGAGCGGCCATCGACATCGCCGCGCTGAGGAAGCCCGGCATAGTCGAGAAGCGTCGGCAACACATCGCTGGAGCGGGCGATAGTTCGCGACACACGACCCGCGGCGATCTCCGGACCTGCCATGATCCAAGGAACGCGAAGCGTCGCGTCGTATAAAAAGATTCCGTGCGTGCCCTCGCCATGCTCGCCAAGGCTCTCGCCATGGTCGGCCGTGACGAGCACGATCGTGCGACTGGTCTCGCCCCTGACGTCGAGCGTCTGCAGCAGACGCCCCAGCTGACGGTCGACGAATCCGATCTCTCCGTCGTATGGCGATTGACGGAACCGATCGGCCAAGTCTGCGGCCGGTGGCTCGTAGGGCGCGTGCGGATCGTAGTAATGGACCCACAGAAACCAGGGAACCGGCTGCCGGGCCTGCTGCGGGATGGTGGTGGCGAGCCAGCGGAGCACCGCCTCGGTCGTCGCATCCGCGAACCGTTCGACATAAGGTGTCCGGCGTCGATCATTCCCCTTGGGCAAGTGGTCGTCATACGTCTCGAATCCGCGATCGAATCCAAACCGCCGATCCAGCGGAAACCCGGAGACGAACCCGGCGGTGTGATAGCCCCCGTTCCGGAAATCCTGAGCAACGGTTTTCACTTCCGGGGCCAGGATGAATCCGCTGTTGTTCCGAAAGCCATGCCCAAGCGGCGTCTCGCCGGTGAGGATGGACGCATGTGAAGGTCCAGTCAGTGGTGCATGAGCCACCGCCGTCTCGAAGCGGACACCCCGCCGCGCCAAGCCATCGATCGTCGGGGTGGCAGCCGCGTGGTATCCGTAAATGCCGACGTGATCGGCGCGAAGCGTATCAATCGTAACCAGTAGCACATTCGGCCGGCTCGACGGCGCAGCTACGCTGGACTCCGAACCGCGCGAACGGCAGCCGACGGCGAGCGTGAGCAACGTGAGCGCGATCGCGCGCGCGATGAGAGACCGCATGGAGGACTGGGACGAGCGTAACGGCAAACGAAGGACCGCTCAACCCTTAACTCGTCAGCAACCAGTTGACATTGGGCAGGGCAGAGAGTCAATGTTCATCGAAACTCGTGCGCGATCTGAAGGGCAGTGCCTTCCGGGCGCTCGAGTCACGCGATGTCGAAGAGGAGGAAGATGCCGAAGCACTCCCGGACCTCAATACCAGCGATGCAACGGATCGCACGCGGATTTCTCGCGCTCTTCATGTTCCTGCTGACTTACACCATCACCACACCAGCCGGAGCGCAGTCGTTCCTCGGTACCATCCGGGGGACGGTCGTCGATCCCCAGGGCAGTGTCGTACCAGGCGCGGCGGTGTTGATCGTGGACGAGGCGACCAACGTGCCCCGCGCGGTCGAGACCGATGCCGAGGGCCGCTACGAAGCGACAAACCTCAAACCCGGGACTTACCGGGTTGAGGTCGTGACGACGAACTTCAAGAAATTCGAGAGAACGGGCGTTGTCCTGCGTGCTGCCGGCACCGCTCTGGTGGACGTCACCTTGGCGGTCGGCGGTATCAACGAGACGGTTACTGTCGCGGCCGATGCGATCAACAACATCACGCTCGAGAGCCAGGCCATTTCGCGCGGTCTCGACGAGCAGCAGCTCCACGATCTCCCGCGCAACAGCCGCGATATCCAGTCGTTCCTGCTTCTCAACCCCAACGTGGTCGGCGGCTCCGACGACATTCAATTTCTCGGCGGCAAGACCTACGGCGTCTCGTACATTCAGGACGGCCAGGCATCGACGAACGCAATCTTCGGTACCATCGGCAACTCCGCTCCTGGCCTCGACGCGATTTCTGAGATGACCGTACTGTCGAACTCCTACAGTGCCGAGTACGGTGGTCTGGCGGGCGTGGTGGTCACGACCAAGCGCGGCGCGAACGCCTACCACGGGACCAGCTTCTACGACTTCAACAGTGATGCCCTCAACGCACTGACCTACAACCAGACGCTCACCGGCGTCGAGCGTGGCGATCCCAACTCAGACACGCACGAACACCGGTGGGGTGGCAGCATCGGCGGCCCGCTGATCACCGGAAAATTGTTCTTCTATGCGAACTACGAGGGCTCGAACAACAAGTCGATATTCGGTGGTGGGCGCGCGACCGTTCCAACAGCGGCAATGCGGAACGGTGACTTCCGCGGCACCGCGATCACGCCTAATGATCCGACCACCGGTCTTCCCTTCCCCGATAAGGTGATTCCCAGCGGCCGGATCGATCCGGCGGCGAAGGCAATCATGGACTTCTTCTATCCGCTGCCCAATCAGGGGACGCTGGCGAACGGATATGGTGTCTTCCAGAAGTTTGTCCCCGAGACGCGCGAACGCCAGCGCGGCGACATCAGAATCGATCACGAGGCGGGCAAGAACGACACCCTATTCCTCCGCGGGAGCTATCAGAACCGCAATCCGAACGGCATCACCTTCGAGGCCGGCAATGCCTTGACGAACATGCCGACCCTGAACACCAAACTCAACACGGCGTCGATCATCGGGGGCTGGACCAAAATCTTCTCTCCGACGGTCGTCAATGAATTCCGGACTGGCTACAACTACGACAACTCGAGGCGCGAGAGCACGTTCCTGGCAGCCGATGTGACTGCCCGGCTCGGCATCGAGAACGCGCCCAGCCTGGCACCGGACCGTCGCGGGTTCCCTCAGTTTCAGTTCACGGCCGGAACCAATCGTCCGACCAACATCTCCGACGCCGGACGGAACGTGGATCGCACGCTTCGTCAGAACGCCTTTTCGGTCAGCGATAACATCACGTGGGTCAGTGGGGGACACACACTGAAGGGTGGCGGCCTCTGGACCCAAAACACCGCCCGCGACGGGTTTGGCTTCGGCGTGAATTACCGCGGCCGTTACCGATTTCGCGGTACGTCCACCGGCAACGCCTTCACGGATTTTCTGCTTGGGTTGCCCACCGACGTGTCTGACCACATCAGCAATCGTGGCCCGCTCGATGGTCACTCCAACGACATCGCCGGTTTCGTCCAGGACGATTGGCGGGTCAACAAGAGCCTGACGATGTTTTTGGGCGTACGGTACGAGGTCGTCGGGGCGTGGCACGAGAAGAGCCTGACCCTCGCGAACTTCTTGCCAGTCGACGGCGGCCACCACGTCGTGCCGAATGCGCAGATCGCGGCGTTGCTGCCGCCTGGCCTCATCGCGCTCAACCGCACGGAAACGGCCGACCAGACGGGTCTGCCGGAGACGTTAGTCAACACGGACAAGAACAACTTCAGTCCGCGTGTCGGTTTCGCCCAGCGACTCGACCAGAGTAACAAGACGGTGCTCCGTGGCGGTTTCGGGTTGTTCCATCCGACGGTCGCGGTTCAGGGCATTCGCGACCTGCTCGCCACCAACGAGTTTCGCTACGGCAACGTGCGACGCGGTGGCGGACTCCGCAACGGCTTCTCCGGCGGCACGCCGTTCGTGGACCTCGCTGATTTCGGTAATCAGGGAATCGACCCGAACCTCCAGAGTCCCGACATCTATCAGTACAACCTGACGCTCGAGCGCGAGTTGCCGGGGCAGATGGGGCTGCGTGTCAGCTACATCGGATCGACGATGCGGAAGCTGCTAGTCGATCGCGACCACAACACACTGCAAGCCAGCACGGTCCCCTTCGACCCTGAAGACCCTGCGGACTATGCGCGGCTGCCGTTCCCCCAGTACGGCTACTACATGGACATCGTGTCAAACGCCGGCAGCGGCCAGTTCCATTCGGGCCAGCTCGAGTTGAATCGCCGCTGGCGGAACGGCGTGGCGTTCAACGCCGCGTACACGCTCGCCCATTCCGACAGCAATGCCCCGGATACCGGCAACAGCACCATCGGGCCAGTGCAATTCGATCCGTATGACATCGAAAAGGATCGCGGTCCCGATCCGAACGTGGTGAAGCATCGGCTCGTCGCGAACGCAACCGTGGACATTCCCGTGGGCCGCGGCCGGCCCCACGGCGCGAACATGGCAAAATGGGCCGACAGTCTGTTCGGCGGCTGGACTGTCTCGTCGATCGTTCAGGCACGGAGCGGCCAGAACCTCACTCCGTTTTTCAGCGGCTTCTATACGACGAGTCCGTGGAACACCGGCAAGCCGCTGGACGGCTTGGGCAATTGTTTCGCAAATTGTTGGCGTCCCGATCAAATCGGCGATCCCAACAGTGGCGGCTCGCGCGACGCCTTCTTCAATCAGGCTGCGTATGCGCTCCCGGCGCCTGGAAAACTCGGCAACGCCAAGAAGGGCAGCCTGAAAGGGCCGGGAACATGGGTCGCGAACTTCGCGATCTACAAGGACCTCGTGCAGCAGGGCCATTTCCGGCTGCAGTTCTCGGCGCTGCTGGACAACGCGTTCAACCACCCGCAGTTCTTCCCGGCGTATGGCAGCGGATTCGTCGATCTCACGTCGTTCCTGATCGACGGTGATCCCAACAACGGCAGCACAGGTGTCCTGGGTGCCGATACCATAGCAAACGCAGAAGGATTCTCGCCTGGACGAGTCATACGCTTGGGCATCAGAGCGACGTTCTGATGCCCGGCGCCTGAGATGAAGCGCATGATGTTGGCCAGCGCGCTCCTATGCGCGCTGGCAGTCATTTCTGCGGTGCCGGTTGCGCCAGTTCGCGTGTGGCAAGCAACACTGCAGGTTCCGACATACCTGGAAGGTCCAGCAAATCCGAACCCACCGTTCGACTTGTTTGCGTACGGACGATTCAACTATCCATATCCGAACCGCGAAGCGTTGACGGATCGGCGTGAGTCAGTGACATGGCGTACGCTGAATCTGGAGAACGAATACCTGCGACTGACCGTACTGCCGGACCTTGGCGGCCACATCTACAGCTGCGTCGACAAACGCAGCGGCCATCAAATGTTCTACGCCAACTCGTCGATCAAGAAGGCCCTGATCGGGTACCGCGGTGCGTGGGCTGCGTTCGGAGTGGAGTTCAACTTTCCTGTGTCGCACAACTGGATGTCGATGTCGCCGGTCGATTTCGCGACGGTTCAGAATGCCGATGGCAGCGGATCGATCTTTATCGGCAATGTCGATCAGGTTTACGGCGGCCAGTGGCGGGTAGAACTGCGATTGAACCCCGGCCGCTCCGTCCTCGAACAGCACGTAGACCTCTATAACACGAGCCGCGCTCGCCACCGTTACTACTGGTGGAGCAATGGCGCCGTGCAGGTCTGGGATGATTCACATCTCGTCTATCCGACCGAACTGATGGCGACGCACGGCTTCACCCGGATCGAAAAATGGCCAATCGACGAGAAGGGGCGCGATCTGAGCGTCATTCGAAATCAGGAGGATGGCCCGGTATCGTTGTTCACCTACGGTACGAACGAATCATTCGTCGGTGTCTACCATCCGCATACGCAGAGTGGCACCGTTCACATCGCCTCTCCGTCGGAACTCCCGACGCACAAAGTGTGGTCGTGGGGTCACGACCGCGATGCAGCGGATTGGCGCACCGCGCTCTCTGATGACGACAGCGCGTACATCGAACTGCAGGCGGGCCTGTTTCGAAACCAGGAGACGTACGCGTTTCTGGAGCCGCAGGACACCATCAGCTTTTCGGAATACTGGCTGCCGGTTCGCGATCTCGGCGGCATCACACGGGCCAATGTTGACGGGGTCCTGCACATGGAGCGGACGGCACCGGCACATGCGCGCATGGCGCTCGACGTGACGCGGGATCTGCCCGGCGCTCATATTGCGATTCAAGGGGCAGCGTCCGCTTTCGACCGGCAAGTATCACTATCTCCGCGCGACACATGGCGATGGGAAGGGGACGTCGCCGGGGCAACTCCGCTGCGCATCGAGGTCACTGATGCAAATGGTCAACCGGTGATGTCGCACACCGAGAACCAATTCGATCGAACCGCAGCCGATGCGAAGGTTGGTCCGCAGCCCGGGGTGCAGTTGCCGCACGGCACGCTCGAAGTCGACGACATCCTCGAACGCGGACGCGTCGACGAACTCGAAGGCCGTCGTCAGACGGCGATGGCTCGCTACCAGGCGGCTGTCGGTTCCCATGCGGGCAATCTCGCGTTGCTGAAAGCGGCAGGCCGTCTGGCAGTGACGCTCGGGTGGGCTGATTCGCGCTCGGCAGCGTCGACCGAAAGTCTCGACTGGCTCCAGCAAGCCAACGCGAGGAACACGACGGACTTCGAGATTCAGTACTACCTCGGGTCCGCATTGGCGAGTGCCGGTCGATTCGCCGATGCCGAGCGCTATCTCGAGTCGTCGCAGCGGTTCCGTTCGATGCGGCTTGCCGCTGGAGTTGAGCTCGCGCGAGTGTTGGCCCGCGAAGGCAAGCAAGAAGCGGCGCTGAAACTGGTTCAGGGTCTGACACTCGAGTCACCTCGCGCCACGATCGCACCCGCGCTCGAAGTCGCTCTCCTCCGACGTGCGCGACGACTCGATCAGGCACGCGATCGCGCTGCGAACGCACACACCGTCGATCCGACGAGCAGCTTCATCAGGTACGAGCTCACTCGCCTCGGAACTCCCGATCCCGATTTGTGGACCCACCTGGGGGCGGATGCGAATCGAGTGCTGGATGTTGTCGACCAGTATCTATTGATCGGCGCATGGGATGATGCGCTGGATGTGCTGACGCGCCGATATCCCAATGTCGACGCGCCGCTGCGCGAACCCGGAGCAGTACCCCCCGATCAATCTCCTCTCGTTGCTTACTATCGTGGTTACGTTCGCACACAGACCGGCGCAAGCCCGACGGCCGACCTCGACCAAGCGCGGTCGCTTCCGACTAGCTATGTGTTTCCAAGCCGTCGGTCGTCATACGCCGTGTTGGATGAGGCGGTCAAAGCCAATCCTTCCGACGCGACGGCCCAGTTCCTACTCGGATCGCTGTATCTGTCGAGCGGCCTCGTTCAGCCGGCCATCGATAGTTGGCAACAGGTGCGAAGGGTCCGGCCGCAGACACCTGTGCTTCATCGAAATCTTGGTCTTGCGTTGCTCCAGCGATCCGATTACGGCGAGGCGCGGCATGTGCTGCAGGAAGGCCTCGCCGCCGATCGGGACAACGTCGACGTCTACCTTGCCCTCGATGCGGTCCTCAGCGCGAGCGGCGCATCGGCGCGCGATCGAGCGACCGCCCTCGCGCGATATCCCTCACCCGACAGCGAGAAGCCTGCGTCGCTTGTGTTCAAGGCGGCTCTCGCGCTGGCGGAGGCGGGCGATGCCACCGCCGCTGAACGACTGTTTCACGATCGCTTCTTCCCTCGCGAGGAAGGCGGTACCAATGTCAGGACGATGTATGCGCAAGTGCGACTGACATCGGCGCGCGTGGCCTCGGAGCAGCAACATTGCGACGCGGCGCGGCAGATCTTCGATTCGTTGTCAACCGAACAGCCCGGGCTCGGGTTCAGCAAGGGCGGACTGGCCGACGTCGTCGCCACTCCCACCCTGTCGTTGCAAGCCGCGGCGATCGAATCGGCGTGCGGCCGAAGCGAGGAGGCACGAACGCGATGGGAGCGCCTCGCGCGTCCCCTGTCCGCTGACGGTCCGCCGCTGACACTTGCGCTGGCCGACACAGCACGGCAGCGACTCGGTCGTTCGAGAACCGCGGCTGAACGCGCGCGCCTCGAACGCGCGGTCGAGAACGCGACGGGCATCCTCGAGTCCGCCGGCACGAGCAATCCCGGGGTGATTGAGTACGCGCGTGGCGTGCTGCTTGAAGCACTCGGGAAGAACGCCGAAGCCCGTGAATCGCTTCGGCGTGTCTTCACCTATCCAGATCGCAGCCTGTCGCACGCGCTCGCGCGCGCCGCATTGAAGTATGCGCACTGAACTAATTGCCATCGCACTGGTTGCCATCATGTGCCCCGCAACCGCGGACGCGGCTGTCCGACGTGTATGGGTGGTCAATGACGGCGAGAAGGTCGAGCGCGACGCTCTGAATCATCCGGCCACCGCCCGCAATTCCGCGTGGGACGGACGCGTCGCGCGCATATTCGGTGCCCGCAACGAGATCGTCGCGTTTCAACTGATCGTCGAGACGGATGCGCGGGGCGTCAAGACGCTCTCCGTCCGCCTTCCCGAATTAAAGTCGTCGCGCGATCGGATCGTGTATCGCGCCCCTGCCGCGGATCCGACCGACTACGTCGATCGGCCTATCCAGATCTTCACCGAGCACTACATGGAGGTGACGTCGCCGTCAAATGCATCGTGGGTATACGCGCGCGACAGCCCGGCCGCTCCGCCGGATCCGACCGGCTGGAAGCCGGTGCAGCTCGTGCCCGAGAACGCCCGCGCCGGGAGTGGGGGAATGCCGGTCGCGGTTCAGCCGTCGCAAAATCAGGCAATCTGGATCGAGATCTACATCGATCGAAAGCAACAGCCGGGCCGGTATCGAGGCAGCATCGAAGTGCGCGCGGACAGTGTGCGAAGAATAGTGCCAATCGAGCTCGAAGTGTTCGACTTCACGCTGCCCGACGAAAACAGCATGCACGCCATGTTTTTCTATTCGAGCGATCAACCGGAGCTGTATCACGGCCGTAATCTCGATCCGGCCTATCACCGGCTGGCCCATCGCAATCGCGTCGAGTTCGTGCAGGCGTACAACGAGCAGACTCTCCCGCCGGTCCTGGGGCGCTTCTCCGGAACCGACTTCACGGCTGACCACGGCTATGCCGGCCCGGGCGAGGGCGAAGGAAATGTGATTGCGCCGCGGACCTTTTACGGCCCTGGACGCGATTTCGATGAACGAGCGTCGGCGTGGGCTCGCAGCGACGCCTGGATGACGTTTCTGCGTGAACGACAGCCTCACGCGATCACGTTCCTCTATATGCCCGACGAGCCTCGCGCCGCTGAGTACCCGCACATCCTGTCTCTCGCCGAGAACGTTCACTCAAATCCCGGCCCCGGACGATCGCTGCCGACCTTCGTCACCCACGCATATGTTGAAGCGCTCGACAGCGCGATCGACATCTGGTGCGCGGGACCCAAATTGTTTCAACTCGATCGCGTCGCGAGCGAGCGGGCGCGCGGTCGCGAGTATTGGTTCTACAACGGAGGACGCCCCGCGGCCGGTGCGATCACGATCGACGCCCCTGCGACCGACCCACGCGCGACCATCTGGGCAGCATTCAAGCATGATGTGCGCGTGTACTTTTATTGGTATGCAGTGCACTGGCGTCACAATTCGCAGAAGCAGGGTGAGCGGAACCAGAACGTCTGGGCCAACAGCATCACGTTCGACAATCGCAAGCAACCGAACAGGTCCCCAGACGATGCCGGATACATTCATGGAGACGGGGTGCTCGCCTATCCTGGAGAAGAACGGCTGCATCCAGAAGAAGATCGCGGCGTGGCCGGACCAATCGCCACAATTCAGCTCGCCAACTTCCGCCGCGGGTTACAGGATCATCAGTATTTGACCCTGGCGCGAAAGCTCGGTTTGAATGCGGTGGTTGACAAGGCTCTGCAGGCAATCGTGCCGCGCGTGTTCTCGGACGCAGGGCCGCGTGTCAGCTTCCCCGAGACCGGCGATCCGTACGAAGTCGTACGGCTGGAACTGGCGCGTGCCATAGCCGCCGCATCCCCACATGAAAAAGATCCGTAGTCTGGTCCATCCCTATCTGATCGATGATGGCTCGCGTTTTCGGCTGAAGAACGTTGATCCCGACGACACCAGCGATCTCTATTCCGATCCGGACGAGGCGAAGGCCGCTCTGAGAGAGGGCATCGATCGACTCCGCTCGCTGCAGGAGAAGCTCTATGCACAGGATGCGTGGGGGGTTCTCCTCATCTTCCAGGCGATGGATGCGGCCGGGAAGGATGGCTGCATCGAACACGTCATGTCGGGTGTGAACCCGCAAGGCTGCGAGGTGTCCGCGTTCAAGCAGCCGTCTGCCGAGGAACTCGATCATGATTATCTCTGGCGCACGGTTCGCCGGTTGCCGGAGCGTGGGCGGATCGGCATCTTCAATCGCTCGTACTACGAAGAGGTGCTCGTTGTTCGCGTGCATCCCGAGATCCTTGCCAATGAGAAGCTGCCGCAATCCGCCGGCGGCAAGGATGTATTCGAACGGCGGTACGAGGACATCAACGCGCACGAGCGCTATCTCTCCAGAAACGGCTACGTCATCCGCAAGTTCTTCCTCCACATCTCGCGGAAGGAACAAACAAAACGGTTCGAGGATCGCGTGAACGATCCCACGAAACAGTGGAAGTTCTCGCTCGGGGATCTTCGCGAACAGGAACGATGGGATGACTACATGGACGCGTACGAGACGGCGATTCGTCGCACCGCGACAAAGCATGCGCCGTGGTTCGCCATTCCAGCAAATCACAAATGGTTTGCACGCCTCGTCGTCGTTGCGGCCATCATTGACGCGCTGGAACGGCTGGATCTGGATTTTCCGACGCTGAGCACTCAAAAGCGCACGGAACTGGAGGAAGGGAAAAAGATCCTTCGGCGCAAGGTCAGTACCGCGAATACGTAGCAACGTCGATCCACACGCCGCCAACCATCACGCGATTCACGTTGCGAACAGCCGAAATGTTGCGGCTCGGATCGCCATTGAGCACGACGAGATCCGCCTTCAGCCCCGGCCGCAGCGTGCCCAGTTCATCGCTTCGATAGAGAAACGCTGCGGCCGTTCCGGTCGCTGCTGTGATCGCTTCCAGTGGCGTCAGCCCACTCTCGACGAGAAGCTCCAGTTCACGCCAGGGCGCCTCACCGCGGTCGGCGAACGGAACCGTCGAGTGACCACCCATAACCAGCCGTGCTCCGGCGCCGCCGGCGCGCCGCGTCAACTCCTTCATCTTTGCGAACCCCGCGACCCTCGTCGCGGTCAACTCAGGTGACGTCGGAGGCACTGGACGATCAGCGCGGCGCTCGAAGACTGCCAATGTTGGATCAATCCAGGGACGCCGATCGCCCAGCGTCGAGTAGAGTGCCCGTGCCTGGGGACTATCGAGATCGAGTGTTGAGAACATCCGGTATCGGCCGTCGCGGCGGGCGTCGTTGTCGGCGAGAATCGCCTGCCGATAGGCCTCCGCGTCCCCCTCCGGCAAGAGCCCTATGCCGAGCGAGGTGATGTGCTCAATTCCATTCAGTCCAGCCTCGATCAGCTCGCGCGCGTCGATGATTTCGAGGTGAGCGGTGCACGGGATGGACCGCGCCTGACACACGTCGATCACCGCCTTGGCGCTGGCAAACGGCAACCGAAAGTAGATTTTCAGCGCCGACGCCCCCTGGCGTACATTCCGCTCGGCGAGCCGGCGTGCCTCTTCGGCGTCGCGCGCGACTACCGAGTCGGCAGGGTACGCGGGATGTTCACCATCGATGTGCGGGCCAGTCGTAAAGATGCGAGGCCCGGGCAAATGATCGGTGGCAATCATCGTGCGCAGCGCATCAAATCGTTCGTTCCACTGTCCAGGATCCCGGAACGCGGTGACACCATGACTGAGCTGCCGCAGCGCGAGTTTTGGATCGTTCTCGATGTGGAAGTGAAGATCAATGAGACCTGGAACAATCGTGCGCCCCGACAGGTCGATGACTTCACCCTGTGGGGGCAATGGAACTTCTGCGGATGGACCAATCTGACGAATGCGATCGCCTTCGATGACGACGCGAGCGCGTTCGATCGGCGGCTGACCGCTTCCATCAATGACACGCGCGTTGTCGAGCACAACGAGCCCGGTCTGGATCGGTGTGCGCGCGGACAGCGCGGCTGAAACGATGAGTGCGCCGAGGACGGGGATGAATCGAAGCGGCCGAGACATTGATTGCAACGAAGGTTTGAGCAGGTCGGACATTCACTCGCGCTCGAGGCGGTCGTGATCCCATGAATACCGGAATCGTCCGTGCTTGGAGCAGCGATAGAACAGCCCGATCCGCTCGCCGACCGCGGCATCGCGCTTCATCTCCTCGCCGCATTCAGGACACTTGTTCAACTGCTCCCAGCGGCCTTCAGCCGGCTTGTCGTCTTCCATGCGCTCCTCCGGCTTCGCCAATGTTCAATG